>NZ_JAOQOI010000001.1:0-955000 GCF_025961795.1 Sphingobium sp. B2D3A
CACCACGATCAGCCCGTGGATCGTGACGATGGAAGCGCTCGCGCCCTTCCGCGTGGCCGCGCGCGGTCGGCCGGGCGACGAGCCGGCGGTCGCCGCCCATCTGCTCGACGCGCAGGATCGCGCGGCAGGCGGCATCAACATCGAACTCACCGCCGACTTCGCCAATGCGGCGGGATCGAGCGCCCGCATCGTGCGCAGCAATCTCGCCGAACTCTATTGGACGCTGGCACAGATGGTCGCGCATCAGGCCTCCAACGGGGCACCGCTGGAAGCGGGCGACCTGATCGCGACCGGCACCGTCTCGGGCGCCGCGCAGGAAGCGCGTGGCTGCCTCGCAGAGATCGTGCTGCGCGACGGCGAGACCATCGATTTGCCGGATGGCACGACACGCCGCTGGCTGGAGGATGGCGACACCCTCACCCTCAAGGGCCGCGCAGTGGCGGAGGGCTATGTGCCCATCGGCTTCGGCCCGTGCAGCGGCACCATCCACCCGGCAGGAGCAAAGGCATGACCATCACCACCTGTGGCGACCGCCAGCCGATCAAGGTCGCCGCGCGCGGCAAGCATCTGGTGGTGGACATCCATTGCCACCTCGGCATTCCCGCCGCCGACGCCATCGTGCAGGCGCGCCACCCCGGCCCGCCGCCCGGAATCAACGATTTCACCAGTGCGAAAACGAGTGAGGTCAACCGCGCCCAGTTCGCCACGATGGGCCGCACCCTCAACACGCTCGACCAGCGGCTGGCCGACATGGATCGGCTCGGCATCGACGTGCAGGCGATCAGCCCCAGCCCCGGCCAATATTTCTATTATGCCGATGCCGATGTCGCGCGGGAGGCCGCACGCACCGTCAATGACGGCATGGCCGCCGCGGTCGCACAGCACCCTGACAGGCTGGTCGGCATGGGCACGGTGCCGCTGCAGGATGTCGGCCTTGCCGTCGAGGAAATGCGCCGCTGCGTGCGCGATCTGGATCTGCGCGGCATCGAGATCAGCTCCAACGTCAACGGCCGCGACTTCCATGCCGAGGAGTTTCGGCCGTTCTTCGCGGCCGCCGAAGAACTGGGCATCCTGCTCTTCATCCACCCGCTGGGCTTCACCCATGCCAACCGGATGAGCGAATATTATTTCAACAACCTCATCGGCAATCCGCTCGAATCGACGCTGGCCGTGGGTCATCTGATCTTCGGTGGCGTGCTGGATCGCTATCCGGGGCTGCGCATCTGCGTGGCCCATGGCGGCGGCTATGTGCCCGGCTATTGGGGCCGGATGGACCATGGCTGGCGCGCGCGTGGCGATTGCAGCGAGCATTGCCAGCACGAGCCCTCCAGCTATCTGCGCAAGCTGTGGCTGGATACGCTCGTGTTCGATCAGGACCAGCTCGACAGCCTCGTGCGCACCCATGGCGCCGACAAGCTGTGCTTGGGCACCGACTATCCCTTCGACATGTCCGAGCCCGATCCGCTGGGCTTCCATGCCCGCCTGAGCGACGAGGAGCAGCGCAAGATCCTCGGCCTCAACGCCGCTGAACTGCTGGGACTGGAGACTGCCGACAAGAGCTGACCCAGCTACATACGACCACCACCAAGGCCGCCGCACGAAGCAGACCTCCCATAAGAGGCAGGACCGATCAGGAGAGAAGACGGTGACGAAGACGCAGCACGGCGGGGCCTGGGTGCCCGGCTATACTCTGTTCCTGCTTTTCGTGAGCAATGTGTTCAATTATGCCGACCGGGCGCTGCTCGGCATCGTCGTCGATCCGGTGAAGGCCGATCTGCAGCTGAGCGACACGGCGATGAGCCTTGTGTCCGGCACGGCCTTCGTGCTGTTCAACCTCATCGTCGGCATCTTCATCGCCCGCTGGGTCGATCATGGCAATCGCAAGAAAATCCTGCTGCTCGGCGTCGCCATCTGGTCCGGCGCCACGGCGCTGACAGGCCTTGCCGAAGGCTTCGTGTCGCTGGCGCTCACCCGGGTTCTGGTCGGCGTCGGCGAGGCGACGGCCTTTCCGGTCGCCATCTCCGTCATTGCCGACCTGTATCCCAAGGATCGGCGGCCGCGCGCGCTGGGCATCTATCAGTCGAGCGCCTTCGTCGGCATCGTCGGCGGGTCGATCGCGGCGGGGATATTGGCCGCGATATTCGGCTGGCGGACGATGTTCTTCATCTGCGGCGGCGCGGGCCTCGCCTTCGTGCTGCTGCTCGCGCTGACCATGAAGGAGCCACAGCGTGGCATGCATGACGAGCCGGATGCGGCGGATATGGGCATGCGCAACCTGCCCCAATCCATCCGCTTCCTGCTCGATGTGCCGGGTTTCCGCATGCTCGCGGTCGGCATGGGGATCTCGGCGATGGGCGCGGGCGTGCTGCCGGTGTGGGCGCCGGCGTTCCTGCTGCGCAGCCATGGCGTGAGCCTTGCCGAGGTGGGCGCACTGATCGCGCCCTCGGTCGGCCTTGGCGGCATCGCCGGCGCCATTGCATCCGGTTTTATGGCCAGCTACTTCACCAAGAAGCACGGGCGGGAGATCGACAGCCTCATGGTGCCCCTGATTGCACTGCCCCTGTCCATCCCCTTCTTCATAGCCTTCTGCTTCGCGCCGTCGCTGGCCCTGACGCTGGGCGCAGCGGCGATCATGAACTTCCTGCTCTCCAGCGGCATCACCCCCTGCTTCTCCGCAGCCATGGGGCTGGCCACGCCGCAGACCCGCGCGGTTGCATCGATGTTGTTGCTCGCTTCGTCGGGCATCATCGGCTCGGCGCTGGCGCCGCTCGTGGTCGGTGCGGCCAGTGATGCGCTGACGCCGCAGTTCGGCACCGAATCGCTGCGCTATGCCATGTCTGCCGTGACGGTGGCTCCGCTGCTGGGCTGCGTCTTCCTCTGGCTCGCTTATCGCCGCGCCCGCGCGACGGCCATGGCTGAGACCGCCACCGCGTGAGCACGCCAGCATCCCCGTCCGAGTTCCGCCATGGCTGGCCGGTGGTCCTCGCCGCCGCTTGCGGCTCGGGACTGGGGATTGCCGGATTGCTGACCTACTCGGCGGGCATCTTCGCGAAAGATCTCGAGAGCGCGATCGGCCTCAGCCGCACGACGCTGGGCGCAGCCTTCTTCCTGGCGACGGTGGCGCTGGCCATCGCCCTGCCCATCGCCGGCTGGCTGATCGACCGCGTCGGCCCGCGCTGGCCTGCCGTCGCCGGCTCACTGGCGCTGAGCGGCGGATTCGCGCTGCTCGGGACCGTCGTCCATTCGGTCGCCGGCTATATGAGCGTGATGGCAGGTATAGGCCTCCTGGCCGCCTGTTCGTCGCCCGTAGCCTACACACGCGCCGTCAATGCCGTCTTCGACCGCGCACGCGGACTGGCGCTCGGCCTGACGCAGGTGGGCATCGGCATTTCCGCCGCCGTCGTGCCGCCTGCTCTGGCCATCATTGTGGCAGAACGGGGTTGGCAGGCCGGCTATCTGGCGCTCGCCGCCATTGCCGCGATGGGCGTCATCCCGGCGCTCAGCCTGCCCAACCTCCGCAGCCCCCGGACGCCCGATCGCGCAGGCGGCATGGCCCGCGCCCAGATGCGCTCGCCGCTCTACCTGCTGGTGCTGGCATCCTTCGGCATGATGGCGCTCTCCTTTGCCGGCCTGCTGCCCCATTTCGTCCCGATGCTGCGAGAATCCGGCCTGGATGCCCGCACCGCCGGATCGCTGGCGGGCCTTATCGGCGGCTCCGTGATCGTCAGCCGGGTCGTCGTCGGCTGGCTGGCAGATCGGGTGCCGGCGCCACGCATTGCCGCGGCCTGCTGCGCCTTGTGTGCGCTGGGATGCATCGCGCTGGCAACCGGCGGCGCAACGCTCGCCTGGGTCGGCGCCATCGCGCTTGGCACGGCCATGGGCGCGGAAGCCGACCTCATCGGCTATCTGACCGCCCGCTACTTTGGCATCACCCATTATGGTGCGCTGTACGCCGTGCAATATGCCAGCTTCATGCTGCTGGCGGGGCTTGGCCCACTCTGGGTCGGCGCGCTGGCCGACGCCACTGGCGGATATAATGCCCCGCTCTGGGTGGCCGCTGCCGGCCTTGGCGTTTCCATCCTGCTGTTCCTGCGCTTGCCCAACCCGCAGACGAGCCGCTAGAGGCTGTCACGAGGCAGGCCGCAACCAAACGACCGCCGCGACCATTCACCCGAGGTCGAAACGGCTTTGATCCGGCGCATGGCCGGGCCAGACTGACCGTCAACCCAAAACCGGAGGCCTGCGCCTGATGCCTTTCTGCCCGCCATCTGCACCCTTCGCCCGTCCTGTCGCGCTGGCGCTGACGCTCGGGCTCACGCTCGGCGCCTTCGCGTCGACCGCCTCGGCCAAGGAGAAGGAACCGCGCCGCGTGCGCATCGCTATCGGGCCGGAAATCCAGCCCAGCTTCCCCGGTTCCGACAGCCTGTCCGTCCGGCCCTTTCTGGAAGGCGACATTGCGCGCGGGAATGAACCTTTCGAGTTCGAGGCACCGGACGAGAGCTTCGGCATCCCGGTGGTGAGTGTGGGCGGTTTTGAGGTCGGCCCATCCATGGCCGTTGAAGGCAAGCGAAAGGCGGACGAGGTTCCCGGCTTCGTCAAGGTCAACCGCTCGCTGGAACTTGGCGGGTTCGTGCAGGTCTTCCCGATCCCGTCCTTCCGCCTGCGCGCCGACGTGCGCCAGGGCGTGACCGGGCACGAGGCGCTCGTCGGATCGGTCAGCGCGGACTGGGTCATGCGCGATGGCGACCGCTGGCTGGTGTCGCTCGGCCCGCGCGTCACGCTCGGCAGCGGTAAGCACCAGCGCACATGGTTTGGCGTGTCGCCCGCGCAGTCTGCGGCCTCGGACTTGCCAGTGTATGAGGCAAACGGCGGCGTCCAGTCCATCGGCGCTGCCGCCGGCTTCATCCGCCAGCTCGACGCACGCTGGAGCCTCCATGGCTATGCGCGTTACGACCGCCTGATGGGCGATGCGGCTGATTCGCCGGTCGTGCGGGCCTATGGCGCGCGCGACCAGTTTTCCGGCGGATTGGCGCTGGGCTACACCTTCTGGTGGGGCAATCGCTAATCCGCGCGGGGCGCCCTATCGCCCCTTCAGCCGCGCGTAGGCAGGCGAGTGGGTAAAAGCCTCCCAGCGCGTGCACCATTGGCGCACCGGCTTGGCATCCGGCCAGAACGGCGTCCAGATCTCGCCCGGCTCGGCGCCCAGGGCCTGGGCGACCTTCTGGCTCGGCACATTGTCATCGGCGATCATGTGCAGCGTCTCACTCTGGCCAAGGGCCTCGTGCGACCAGCGGAAGGCGGCGGCTGCCGCCTCCGCTGCATAGCCCTTGCCTTGCGCGGACGGGAAGATGCACCAGCCGATCTCGAACGCCGGCCAACCGGGCGGGTTCATCGGCCCGACATGGCCGATGAATGCCTCGCTCGCTTTCTCTTCCACCGCGAAATTGCCATAACCGCGCGCCACCCAATGGCCGGCGAGACTGCAGAAGCGTTGCCAGCTTTCGCCATAGGTGAGGCCGCGCCCTTCCTTGGTGATGAACCGCGCGAAGTCATCGTCCGCCATGGCCGCGCACAAGGGCTCGGCGTCAGACGCACGGAACGCTCGCAGGATCAGCCTGGACGTTTCGATAGTCGGTGCGCGGTCGATGGTTGGGGCAGTGCAGTTCTGTTGGGTCATCCGTGGCCTCTCCTTGTCAGCGCAAGTCTTGCCGGAGACCTGCGCGGTGACAAGGCATGATTAGGCCCCGAGGATGATCCGCGCCCGCACGACATCGGCGCTCATCTGCTCGACCAGCGCATCCAGGCTGTCGAACTTGCGCTCGCCCCGCAGCCGTTCGATGAGGGCGATCTCCAGCGTCTGGCCGTAAAGGCTGCCGGAGAAATCGAACAAATAGGTCTCCAGCAGCTCGCGCGGCGGCACGAAGGTCGGGCGGATGCCGAGATTGGCGGCGCCGCAGACGATTCGGCCATCGGGCAATCGCGCGCGCACGGCATAGATGCCGTAAGCCGGGCGCAGATAATGGCCCATCTCCATATTGGCGGTCGGGAAGCCGATGGTGCGGCCGCGCTTATCTCCATCGATGACTTCACCGGCAATCGCGAAAGGCCGGGTGAGGAGGCCCGTCGCCGTGACGCAGTCGCCAGCCAGCAGGGCCTCGCGCACGCGGCTGGAGGAGATGATCTCGCCCTGCTCGTCGCGCACCGGCGCCACGGCCTCGGCGGCCAGGCCGTGCACCGCGCCAAGCGTGCGCAAGGCGGCGACGTTGCCCGAGCGCCCGCGCCCGAAGGTGAAGTCCTCGCCGGTCACCACCCCCGCCGCGCCCAGTTCGGTCGCCAGCATGGCCACGAAGTCCTCCGCGCTGTGCGAGGCCAGCTCAGCCGTGAAGTGGAAGACCAGCATGGCATCCGCGCCCGCCTCGCCGAACAGGCGCTCGCGCTGATCGAGCGTGGTCAGGCGGAAGAAGGGCGCATCCGGCCGGAAGAGGCGCATGGGATGCGGATCGAAGGTCGCGACAATGGCCGGACGGCCCTGCGCACGGGCCAGTTCCACGGCGCGGCCGACCACGGCCTGATGGCCCCGGTGAAAACCGTCGAAATTGCCGAGGGCAATGATGGCACCGCGCAAATGTGCCGGTATCGGCTGATCGCTGCTGATCCGTTCCATGGCGGGCGCCTATAGGCGGAGCGACGCGCGGGCGCCAGCCCCGATGGCGGCTCGCATGCGCACCGCGATCAGGCTCCGCGCCGCAGAAATGTGCGGTAGCTGAAGGCGGCGACTGCGCCCTCCGCCGGGTGATCCTCGCGCATCGTCTCATCCCACCGGGCGGGATCGGGCGCATCGATGCGCGCGTCGCCGGGCGGCGAGAGATGTACTTGCGTGATCTCCAGCCGGTCGGCCAGCGGTTCGAACAGCCGATAAACTTCCGCACCGCCAATCACCGACAGCACCGGCGCCTGCGCGGCGGCAAGGGCTTCATCGACGCTGTGGACAACCTCTGCGCCGTCCGCCTGCCACGCGCGGTCGCGGGTCAGCACGATGTGGCGACGGCCCGGCAGCAGCCCGGGCAGGCTATCGAAGGTCTTGCGCCCCATCAGCATGGGCGTGCCCATGGTCATGGCCTTGAAGCGCTTGAGATCGCCGGGGATCCGCCAGGGAATGTCGCCCTCGCTGCCGATCACGCCATTGTCGGCGCGGGCGAGCAGCAGCACGATTTCTGGACGCGCGTCCATCGTCATGCCGCGCTATCGCTTATGTGCACGCGCGTTACATGGCCCATCTTGCGGCCGGGGCGTGCCTCGTTCTTGCCGTAGAGATGGAGATGCGCCGTCTCGTCGGCCAGAATCGCCTGCCACTCATTGGCCTCGTCTCCGATCAGGTTCTGCATGGAGACGGCCGGCGCGGCAAGCGCCGTCGATCCGAGCGGCAGGCCGCAGATGGCGCGGACGTGATTCTCGAACTGGCTGGTGACAGCGCCCTCAATGGTCCAGTGCCCGCTATTGTGGACACGCGGCGCCATCTCGTTGAAGATCGGCCCGGCGGCCCCGGCAAAGAACTCCAGCGTAAGCACGCCAACATATTCCAGAGCCTGGGCGACGCGCGCGGCAATGGCCCGCGCTTCGGGCACCTGCGCCAGCACGACCGCCGGAGCCGGCAGCGTAGATGTCGCGAGAATGCCGTCGACATGCACATTATGCGGCGAATCCCAGAAGCGCACGGTGCCATCCTGTCCGCGCACGAGCACGACCGAAAACTCGTGGTCGAAGGTGACGAACCCTTCCAGCACCGCCGGATTGCAGCCGATTGCCTCCCAGGCGGTGTCCAGAGTCTCGGGCGCCGCATCCATCAGGCGGACCTGGCCCTTGCCGTCATAGCCAAAGCGCGTCGTCTTGAGGATGGCGGGCGCGCCGATCCGCGCGATTGCATCCTGCAGCACCGCGCCGCTGGAGACGGGCGCATAGGGAGCCGTCCGTCCGCCAAGGCCGGCGACGAAGCTCTTTTCCAGCAACCTGTCCTGCGCGACCGCCAGTGCGCGGGCATTGGGCCGGACGTGCCCGAGCTTGGCGAGCAAGGCAACGGCGTTGCTCGGCACATTCTCGAATTCATAGGTGATGATATCGACCGCGTCTGCGAAGGCGGTGAGCGCGGCGTCATCCTCATAGGGCGCCTGCGTCCACGCGCTGGCAATGTCAGACGCGGGGCCGCTCTCCTCAGGCGCGAAAATATGGACCCGATAGCCAAGCTGGATCGCGGCCATGCCGATCATCCGGCCAAGCTGGCCGCCGCCGACGATGCCGATGGTCGACCCGGGCGCAATCGTCATGGGGGAGGTCATTGCGGGCTGCCTGCCACCGAATCCGTTTGCGCCGCACGCCATGCATCCAGTCGATCGGCCAGCGCCGCGTCGCTATTGGCTAATATTGCAGCTGCGAGCAAACCGGCATTCTTGGCGCCTGCCTTGCCGATGGCCAGCGTCCCGACCGGAACGCCGCCGGGCATCTGTACGATGGAAAGCAGACTATCAAGCCCGGAGAGGGTCGCCGACTGCACCGGAACACCGAGCACCGGCACGCGAGTCATGGCCGCGACCATCCCCGGCAAATGGGCCGCTCCGCCGGCTCCGGCGATGATGACGTGCAGACCTCGGCCTGCTGCCGTCTTGGCATAATCGACGAGTCGATCCGGGGTGCGGTGAGCCGAAACAATCCGCGTTTCGCATTCAATTTCAAGGTCTTGCAGAACATCGACGGCATGGCGCATCGTGTCCCAGTCGGACTGCGAGCCCATGATCACACCGATTTTCGCCATTCTTCGCCGCCCCGTCCTCGTGCTGCCTGGCGTCAACGGGAACGCCGGCCGGAAACTTCTCTTTAAGTCTCAGCCCATAGACACCAGCGCCATGGCGCACAACCGGTCAAAACGCTCTGATCATACGGCGGAACGCGGGTTCCGCAGTGCACAAAGGCAAAGCTTGGAACTATACCCAGCTCACAGGGTTACATGCTGCGGTCGCGCACAGGAGATAGAGCTTTGATGGAAGCCACTGCGCGGACGGTCGCACTCGATCTTCCCGCACCTGACATTTCAGCGCTTGAGCAGGAGTTGGATATACTCCGCCGGGAGCTGTCCCTTCTTAAAACCGCCAACAAGGAACTTGAACGACTCGTCATTCGCGATACGCTCACCCCGCTCTACAATCGGCGGCATTTCATGAACTGCCTTCGGGATCGGTTGGACCGGCTCGAACGGCATGAAGGCAAATGCGCACTGGTGTTCATCGATGTGAACTCGATGAAGCGGATCAACGATCGCTTTGGCCATGGCGCCGGTGATGCCGCTCTGGTGCATATGGCGCGCCTTCTCGCGAATGGATTGCGGTCCACAGATGTCGCGGCCCGCATGGGGGGCGATGAGTTCGCGTTGTTGCTGGACGATCTTGACCCTGAGGCCGTCGAGGAAACCACCCGGCGGCTCCAGCGCATGATCGCGGAATCGGCCTGCTTGCACGAAGGCGTGCTGCTGCCACTGTCCATCTCTGTCGGCTGGACGGCCCTCGAACAGGGCGACACGGAATTTTCCGCCCTTACTCGCGCGGATATGGCGATGTATGCTGCCAAAAGACCCGGCAGCACCTTTGCCGAGGCAGCAGAATAAGGAGCAGGTCATGGCCCACGCGGTTCAGGACAATGCCGAGCGCAACCGCTACGAGATCATAGTGGACGGCGAGATCGCTTTCGCCACCTATGAGCGCGATGGCGACACGCTGGCGATCACGCACACCTTCACCCCACCGGCTTTGCGGGGGAAGGGCGTCGCGGCCGATCTGGTCGCCGGGCTGCTCGACGATGCGCGCGCACGCGGCCTCAAGATCCAGCCGGTGTGCAGCTACGTCGTCACCTATTTCGAGCGCCACCCCGATCAGCGCGACCTGCTCGCCGCCTGACGCGCGGGCCGTCCGCTCACGGTCAGGCCCCCTCTAGCTCGGCCTTCTCGCGGTCCATCATCGCCTGGAGGATACGCCGCCCCTGCACCGCGGTTCCGTCGCTTTTGAGCATCAGCTCGGGCGGGAGGACGTCCAGCGTGGAAATGATCTTCTCGATTTCCTCAGTCGCGAACTTGTCCTCATCCAGCACAGGCTCGAGACGCCGACGAGCGTCGTCCACCCGCGCCTGTGACGGCGCGCTCATCGCAAAGAAGTAGTTGCAGCTGGTCTTTTTCGCCGGCGTGACGGCATGCCAGACCCGGCTCGTGTGGAGCACCTCGCCGGCCTTCTCATGACCCTGCGGATAGCGGGATTCCCCAATCCCTGCGTGAAAGCCGGGGAAGAAGAAATCCATGCCGGAGATACGATCGACCAGCCCGTCGTGCACGCTGCGATCATGATAAGGCGGCATCGGCGTATCGCGCATGATCCGCCGGCTCGACAGGCGACGGTCATTGAGGTCGCGCACTTCGGGCGTCGCGGCATCGTCGGGCGTGCCGATCGATGTAGCATGGAGATAGCCAAGATGGCTCAGGTCCAGCAGGTTATCGTTGAGCAGTTGATAGCGCCCATCGACATGCATGGAATAAAAGGCATCCGGGATCATGCCGGGAATGTTGAAACCGATCTCGTCCAGCGTCGGGATGAGCGACTCATCCGCCTTGTCGGGATCGCCCGGCCAGATCCACGCCCATAGCCCGCGCTCGACCAGGGGATAGCTTTTGATCCGGTAGACGCCGGGAATGGTGCTCTGGCTCGGCACCATCGTGCAGGCCCCCGAAGAATCGAAGGTGATGCCGTGATAGCCGCACTGGATCGCATCGCCGACGCGCTTGCTCGCGCCCAGGGGATAATGCCGGTGCGGACAGCGGCCTTCCACCGCCACGGCGGTGCCATCTTCCTTGCGATAGAGAACAACCGGCTCGTTGAGGATCCACCGGCTGAGCAAATCCTCGCCGATTTCGCGCACAAATGCGGCGACGTACCAGCCGTTGCGCGGCGCGTAGCTGCCAGGGGTGAAAGGATACATAGGGTCCGCTCCTAATCGAACATCGTTCGTTTAGCGATTGATGCTTTTTCACCGGCAAACTGTCAAGGGAGCAGCATGTCATTCGCGAAGCTGGATCAGGACGGGATCGTCGAGGAAGCCATTGCGCTGCTGAAGGAAGAAGGGCTGGGGGCAGTCAGCCTGCGGAAGATCGCCACCCGGCTCAGCGTCAGCGTCTCATCGCTTTACTGGCATGTGGAGGACAAGCAGGCCCTCCACGCACTCATGTCCATCTCCATTTTCAAGGCCTGCCTCGACTCGGTGCCGCCGGCAGAAAGCTGGTGGGCATGGCTGCATGATTTCGGCATCGCCTTATGGGACGCGCAGACATCCATACGCGATGCGCGTCAGCTCATTGCCGTCACCCGCGCGCAGCGGGGGGCTGGCAACCATCTGATCGGGCAAATCGTGAAGGAGTTGACCGCGCTCGGCCTGAACGCAGAGAGGGCCGCCGTCGCGCAGCGGTCCGTCCAGGCGCTCGTCACGGGCTGGACGACGCTGCGCGCGGTTCAGGTCGAGGCGGACCGGGACAGCTTCATCCTGGCGCTGGATGTTCTCATCGACGGCTGGCGAACACGCGCAGCAGCGGATCAGCCGTGACGGACACGCCAAAACGCCCGGCCAGCAACTGACCGGGCGCCTGATCGGCAGAGGCAGGGCGAAAGCGCCCCGCCGCGCGTCTTCAGCCCTGGCGGGCCTTGAAGCGACGCTGCGTCTTGTTGATGACGTAGGTGCGCCCACGACGGCGGATCACGCGGTTGTCCCGGTGACGGTCCTTGAGCGACTTGAGCGAGTTGCGGATCTTCATGATCGGGTCCAAATGATTCTTGCGTGACGGAAAATTCGAAGCCGCGCCTCTATGGGTCAGCCTCCGGAAAGTCAAGGCGGCGGTGCAAGTTTTGCGCAGCCCCGTCCCCTCATGCCGGCAACCGCTTTCCTGAACAATCGTTAAGCCATCATGCAGCATTTCCGGTGCAAACTCGACCGATGAGACGCCATTTCAGAGAGATGGCCAGATGATAAGGGATGCAAGGCCATGACGAGCAGTTTTCCCATGCCGCCGCTCCATGGGCGGGCGACTCCCTACATCGAGGGTCGTCCGCGATTCGGCGCGCGCAAGGCCGGCGTCGCGGCCATTTTGCTTGGCGCGCTCGCCCTGGGTGGCTGCGCCACATCCACCGGGCCTGTCGACGTCACCCGATTCCATCAGCCGGACGTCGCCCGGCAGGGCACCGTGCTCATCGTGCCCGGCAATCCGGACGATAGCGCCAGCCTCGAATTCCGCACCGCCGCCAATGCTGTGAGCGCGGCGCTGGCGCGGGCGGGCTTCTCGCCTCTCCAGTCCGGCGCGTCCGGTGCAGGCGCAGCGCAATATGAGGCGGTTGTGGACATGGGGCGGGAAACGATAGCGCCCCTGCCCGCACGCTCCCCGGTGAGCGTCGGCGTGGGCGGATCGACCGGTTCTTATGGCAGCGGAGTCGGCCTTGGCATCGGGATCAATCTCTCCGGCAAACCCAAGCCAGTGGTCGTGAACCGGATGCGCGTGCAGTTGCGCCGCGCGGGCGACAAGGTGGTTGTGTGGGAAGGTCGCGCTGAGACGCAGGCCAAGGAAGGCACGCCGGCCGCCCAGCCCGGCCTCGTGGTCGGTCGTCTCGCCGATGCGCTGTTCAAGGGCTTTCCCGGCACGTCGGGCGAGACTATCACGGTGCCATGACCGCACAGCAGACAGGCAGCACCCCGCCCCTTCGCATCAACAGTAGCTTCGATAGCGGCAACATCCGTGTCGAGGCGATCGACGGCACCACCGCGACTCTCTCCATCCACAAGGACCATGAGAGCGATTTCTTCCAGTGGTTCCACTTTCGCGCTGCCGCGCCGGCGGGCACGCGCCTGACCTTGCGCATCACCGGACTTGCGCAATCCGCCTATCCCGATGGCTGGCCCGGCTATGCCGCCTGCGTATCGGAAGATCGCGAGCGCTGGGGCCGTGCCGCCAGCCGTTATGATCCGGGCGTCGATGGCGGCACCCTCACCATCGACTACACGCTCGTCGGCGATGCCGCATGGTTCGCCTATTTCGCGCCTTACTCACAAGAGCGGCATCACGATCTCGTGGCGCAGGCGGCAGCCTGCGAGGGCGTAACGGTGCGCCAACTGGGCGAGAGCCTCGACGGCCGACCGATCGATTGCCTGGAACTGGGGAGCGGTGACAAGCCGATCTGGCTGATCGCGCGCCAGCATCCCGGCGAAACGATGGCGGAATGGTGGATGGAAGGGGCGCTCGACATGCTGACCGACCCCACCAACGCCCATGCCCGCGCCTTGCGTGCCGCCTGCCGCTTCTACATCGTGCCGAACATGAACCCCGATGGCGCCTTTCGCGGCCATCTGCGCACCAATGCCCGGGGTATCAATCTCAATCGCGAATGGCACGAGCCGCAGGCCGACCGCGCGCCGGAAGTGCTTTGCGTACGCAATCGCATGGACGAAACCGGCGTCGCCTTCGCCATGGACGTGCATGGTGACGAGGCGATCCCCGCCGTCTTCCTTGCCGGGTTTGAGGGCGTCCCCTCGATCAAGGACGCGCAGCTTGCGCTGTTCCGGCGGTATCGCGATACGCTGGCCGTCCGCACGCCGGACTTCCAGACCCGCTTGGGCTATCCCGAGGCACGCCCCGGCAAGGCCAATCTCTCCATGGCCACGGCACAGATCGCCGAGCGCTTCGGCGCGGTAGCAATGACGCTGGAAATGCCGTTCAAGGACAATCACGACCTGCCGGACACCGCCCAGGGCTGGAGCCCGGAGCGCTCCATGCAACTCGCCCGCGACTGCCTCGCCACGCTGGCGGAGATGGTCGGGGATATTTGAGAGCGGTCGACACGAGGCGACCGATTAATATGCCGTCACCCCGGGCTTGACCCGAGGTGACGGATGCTGGGAGCGATCAGCGCTCTCACCTCACCCCAGCTCATCGCCCAAAAACGCCATCGCAGCGCGCCAGCTGCACCGGTTGGTCTCCGGCTCGAAGCCGAAGCTGCGGTCCGCATTCAGCGGCACATCGTCTGCGGTGAAGGCGTGGCCGGTGCGACTATAGGTGGTGAACTGGAAGTCCACGTCCGCCGCCGCCAGCTCCTTGCACAGGGCCAGCTTGGCATCGGGCGGGCAGAGATTGTCGTTCCAACCGTCGCAGATCATCAGTTTGGCGGTGATCGGCGCGTTGGGGAATGGCGGCGCGTCGTAGACGCCGTGGAAGGAGACACCGGCCTTGATGTCCGCCCCGGCGCGCGCAAGATCGAGCACGCATTTGCCGCCCGCGCAAAAGCCGATGGCGCCGATCCGGCTGCCATCCACGCCCGGCAACGCACGAAGCTCCGCAAGGGCATCGAGCAGCCGGGCCTTCACCGCCTGGCGATCCGCCATGAAATCATGCAGCAGCTTACCCGCGCTCTCCATGTCCGTGCCGCGCTTGCCCTGGCCGTAATAGTCGACGACCAGCACCTTGTAGCCCTGTGCCGCCAGCGTCTCGGCCTTGGCGAAATCCCATTCCTTGGTGCCCATGAAGTTGGGGAACAGCAGCACACCTGGCTGATCGCCTGCATCCGCATCGCCGACGAACATCGATTCAAAGGGACCGCCGGGGCCTTCATGAAGGTGGACAGTGCGGGTGATCGCCATGGTTCCTGCTCCTTTGCTGCAATGGGATGATGCGCTCATCCATGGCGAATTGTGCTCGGGCGGACAAGGGCGCTTGCGGCAGTGATCCCGGCCGAAAAGACAGCCCGCGCCGGTGGTTTCTCAACATTTAACGCAGCCGGTCGCTTTTGCCGGAACCAACCGGCCCCGGCGCAGTTTTCTGCCAGCAATATGGGAGTTTACGAGATGAAGACGTTGTGGGATCCGGGCTTTCTCCAGAGCCAGATCCAGCAATTCGAAGCGCAGGCCACAACGGCGATGCACCCGGATGAGAAAGCCGCCTATCAGAGCTATGTGCAGCATTATCAGACGATGCTGAAAGCGCTTCAAGCGCGTGGCCACGCCGCGACCCTCGAGCACGCCTGAAGCGTCTCTGCGCGTCTTCAAGACCCGCCCGAACGGATTGCGCTCACACCAAATCCCGCTATCAGGCCCGATAACGGTAAAACCGCCGAAGATCGGGAGATAAGACCTCATGCCCACCCTCGTCCTCATCCGCCATGGCCAGTCGGCCTGGAACCTGGAGAACCGCTTCACCGGCTGGTGGGATGTCGACGTGACCGAGAAGGGCGCTGCCGAAGCCAAAGCGGCCGGCGCGCTGATGCGGGACAAGGGCCTCGATTTCGACCAGTGTTTCACCTCGCTGCAGACCCGCGCGATCAAAACGCTCAATCTGGCGCTCGAGGAAATGCAGCGGCTCTGGCTACCGGTGGAAAAGGACTGGCGGCTCAACGAGCGGCATTATGGTGGCCTCACCGGCCTCGACAAGGCCGAGACGGCTGCCAAGCATGGCGATGAGCAGGTGAAGATCTGGCGCCGCAGCTTCGACGTGCCGCCGCCGCCACTGGAGCCTGGCAGCGAATTCGACCTGAGCAAGGACCGGCGCTATGCCGGCATCGCCATCCCGGCGACGGAGAGCCTCAAGGATACCATCGCGCGCGTGCTGCCTTATTGGGAGGGCCGGATCGCGCCCGAGCTGAAGGCCGGCAAGCGCGTGCTCATTTCAGCGCATGGCAATTCGCTGCGCGCGCTGGTCAAGCACCTCTCGAACATCCCCGACGACGAGATTACGGGCCTCGAAATCCCGACCGGCCAGCCCATTGTCTATGAGCTGGCCGACGATCTTTCCGCGAAGGACCGTTATTATCTGTCTGAGCGGTAAGGGTAAGGCGGCCGGTCAGGCCGCCACCTTCACCTCAAGCTGATCGACGGCGGCCAGCGCCGCCTCGATACCGGCCGCGCGATGTTCGGGGCCGGCGGCAGCGCCTTCCGCCACGATGAATTCGGGCGTTATGCCGATGAAGCCGAAGACGGCGCGCAAATAGCTCTCCGCATGTTCGACAGCGGCGGCAGGCGTGCCCGCGCCGTAAAAGCCGCCGCGCGAGAGGGCGACGATCACGCGCTTGTCACCCGCCAGGCCGATGGCATTGCCAGTCTCGTCATAGCGGAAGGTTTTGCCGGCCACCGCGATATGGTCGATCCACGCCTTGAGCTGGGTGGAAATGGTGAAATTGTACATCGGTGCGCCGATCACGACCGTGTCCGCATCCAGGAATTCAGCCAGCACGGCCGCCGCCTCGTCCGTCCCGAAGCCGGGCAGCGTCAGGTGCGGCAAGGGCTGCGCAGCGAGATCGCGATAGCGCACGTCCGCGCCGGGCTGCTCCGCCTTGAGGCGCTCGACGATGGCTGCCGAAATCTGGCGGGTGATGGAGTTTTCGCCCTGAATGCTGGAATCGATATGCAACACGGTCATGGTCGGCCCTTTCGTAAAATTGCTGTTGAGAGACGGATCGGGAAGATCAGTTTCTGTTTGCAACCAGCTAGGGTGGACCTCTAGAACCAACAAGAACGCATTTTTTCGAGACCTAGTCACATGGATATGACCACCACCCGCCTCACCGTGACGTCGCACAAGGAGTGCATGCGCATCACGCAGACCCTCGCGCGCTTCGGCGACCGGTGGACATTGCCGGTGGTGGCAGCACTGGGTGATGGCACGATGCGCTTCAACCAGATCCGCCGGGAGGTGAGCAGTATCTCGCAGCAGATGCTCACCCGCACCCTCCGCGCGCTGGAGCGGGACGGCATGGTCAACCGCACCGTCCACCCGACGACACCGCCGCAGGTGGATTACGCCCTCACCCCGCTCGGCCATTCGCTGGCCCGCGAGGCGATCCGCCTCGGCAGATGGGCGCAGATGCATCGCGAGGAGATCGACGCGCATCGGGAGCGGTTCGATCGCCTGCAGGAGGGCTGAGGCGCTCTACATCATACAAAGTCCTCCTGCGAAGGCAGGAGCCTAGGACGGCAAGGCCCGGCATCTGAGCCATGGGCTCCTGCCTTCGCAGGAACACTGTGGTGGACCTATGCCTTGCTGCGGACGAACGCCACGGCGATGCCGGCGATGAACAGCGGCAACCCGAAGGCCAGCGCCACGCCGAACGGTCCAACACCCTGCGCCAGCAGCCAGCCCCCGGTCGCCGGCCCGATGATCGCCAGCAGTCGCCCCGCCCCGGCCGTCCAGCCAAGCGCCGTGGAGCGGATCTGCGTGGGATAGGCCGCGGAGATGAAAGCATAGAGCCCGCTGATCGAGCCGACCACGAAGGCGCCGAAGGCAATCGCCATGAACGCGGCCAGTGCCGGCGTGAACGGCTGTACCATGTAGACGAGCATCGAGGTGCCGCCCGCGAAATAGCAGAAGAGCAGGGTGCGCTTGACGCCGATCCAGCCGACCAGCGCGATCATGATGAACGGCCAAACGATTGCGCCGACGGAGGAGAGGGCAAACAGCGCCGCCGCATCCGCCATCGGGAAGCCGGCCTGCATGTGCCAGAAGGTCGGCGCCCAGGAGGCAACGGCATTGCCGACGAACATCATCATGCCTCCCGCCAGCATGAACAAGAGGGTCATGGCCAGCCGCCCCTCGGCAAAGACGGACTTGAGTGACGCCCGCCCGGCTGGCGGCTCATCGAGAAAATAATGGGCTGTGTCGCTGACGTCGCGCGTGATGTGCCGCAGGACGCGGTTGACCTGTGCAGTGCTGCGCCCGGCGGTGACGAGAAAGCGCGGAGATTCAGGCAGAGTGAAGATCAGCACTGGCAGGAGCAGCAGCGGTGCGGCGCCACCCGCCAGAAACGCGCCCCACCAATCGAGCCGATGAACAATGAGAGGCGCAAGCGCGCTGCCCATCGCCGAACCGAATGCGAAGCAGGCGGTGACCAGAATGATCTGGCGGGGACGGATGTGGCGCGGCGAAATCTCCGCCACCATTGCGATGATGTTGGGCGTGATGCCGCCGAAAAACGCAAAGGCGACCAGCCGCAGTAGCGAGACCGCCGTCAGGGTCGATGCCAGGGCCGTGACGAGCGTGACGAGGCCGAAACCGAGCACGCACAAAATGACGATCGGCTTGCGTCCAACCCGATCTGCCAGCGGCGCGATGAAGGCATAGCCCAGGGCCAGGCCGATGCCCTGCGCCACGAACACGGCGGAAATCGCGGCTGGCTCGACAGCAAGACCCGCAGCAAGAGCCGGCACGATGGCCCCGAGCATGTACATGTCGAAGCCCTCCATCGCCATGGCGATGCCGCAGAGCGCAAAGATGTACCACCGCCAGGCCCCGTAAGGCCGGTCCAGAATGGCCTCGATGTCGATCCGCTGCCCGTCTGCATGGGACTGCGCCATGTATCTCTCCCCCGAAGGCTGGTCGGTCTGTATTCGAGGGTCGAATGATGAGAACCGCCCCCGCCGCATGTGCGCTCCTGCGGAACCGCTGCCCGTCTGGCAAGCCAGAATTCACCGTGACCAACCGCGCGCGAAGCAAGATTTTGCGCCGGCGAACAATGCCTTGCGGCTGCCTCCCATAGCGCCGGTTGAAGGAATTCTGGCCCTTCGCGATCACGTAAAGGTAGAGCGCTCCGCTGCGCTTTCATCGAAAACGGGTCCGATTGTGCGGTTGCACCAAAGTCGTGCGCCTGTAATGTCCCGCTCAGGTGCGCAATTCATCAGGCCACGAAGGGTCCCCAGTCTTGTTCGAAAAGTCCGCGACACTCATCCTGTTCGGCGCCACCGGCGATCTGGCGCACCGGATGCTGTTTCCTTCGCTCTACCATCTGCTGTGCGACGGGCTGCTGCCCGAGCCGTTCAACATCCTCGCCTCCGGCCGGTCCGAGATGGATGACGCGGCCTTTCGTGAAACCATCCGCAAGGCGCTGGCGACCTATCTCGCCGATGAGCATCATGATGAGGCGCGCGTCACTGCTTTTCTCGAAAAGATCAGCTATTGCGCCGTGTCTGCCGGCGAGCAGGCGCATTTCGATGCGCTGGCGAAACGGGCGAAGGCGCTGGGCGAGGGTCCCATCGCAGTCTATCTGTCCACCCCGCCCTCGCTCTTTGCGCCCACCGCCCAGGGTCTCGCCGCCGCTGGTCTGGTCGATGCGCACACCCGTATCGCCATGGAAAAGCCCATCGGCAAGGATCTCGCCTCGTCCAAGGTGGTGAACGACGCCATTGGCGACCTGCTCGATGAAGAGCAGATTTTCCGCGTCGACCATTATCTGGGCAAGGAAACGGTGCAGAACCTGATGGCGCTGCGCTTTGGCAACCGCCTGTTCGAGCCGCTGTGGAATGGCGGGGCGATCGATCATGTCCAGATCACCGTCGCCGAGACGGTGGGGCTGGAGGGCCGCGTCTCTTATTATGACGGCGTCGGCGCGCTCAAGGACATGGTGCAAAACCACATGCTCCAGATCCTCTCGATCATCGCCATGGAGCCGCCCGCGCGGATGGATTCCACCTCGGTGCGCGACGAGAAGGTGAAGGCGCTGCGCTCGCTGCGGCCGATGACGCCCGAAACGGTCCGCACCCACAGCGTGCGCGGCCAGTATCGCGACGGCGCGGTGAAGGGCAAGATCATCGCCGGCTATGCCGAGGAACTGGGCAAGGACAGCGATACCGAGACCTTCGTGGCGTTGAAGGCCCATATCGACAATTGGCGCTGGACCGGCGTGCCGTTCTATCTGCGCACGGGCAAGTGCATGCCCAACCGCCAGTCGGAAATTCTCATCCAGTTCAAGCCGGTGACGCACAGCATTTTCCGCCGCAACGGCTATGATCGCGCGCTGGAGCCCAATTCGCTGATCATCCGCCTGCAGCCGGACGAGAACATCCGCCTGTGCATCATGGCCAAGCGGCCGGGGCTCGACCGGGATGGCGTGAAGCTGCAGGAAGTCGGCCTCGACGTCTCGCTCACACACGCCTTTGCCGGTGAGCGCCGACGGATCGCCTATGAGCGGCTACTGTTGGATCTGCTGGAGGGCGACACCACATTGTTCGTGCGCCGCGACGAGGTGGAAGCGCAGTGGACCTGGATCGATTCCATCACGCAGAGCTGGCAGGAATCCGGCCAGCAGGTCGTGCATTATGCCGCCGGCACCTGGGGGCCATCCGCTGGCATTGCCTTGATCGAGCGCGATGGAGCAAGCTGGTATGACTGATCTCAATTCCACCGTCGCCGCCGTCACGCAGCGCATCGTCCAGCGCAGCGCGGTCAGTCGCCGCAAATATCTCGACCTCATCGAGCGCGGGCGCGATGCCGGCACCAACCGGGATCGGCTTTCCTGCGGCAACCTCGCCCATGGCTTTGCCGCCAGCGGCGAGGACAAGCCGGTGATCCGCGCCGGCAATGCCATGAACATCGGCATCGTCACGGCCTATAACGACATGCTCTCGGCCCATCAGCCCTATGGCCGCTACCCGGAGGCGATCAAGATCGCGGCGCGGGAAGTCGGCGCCACGGCGCAGGTCGCGGGCGGCGTGCCGGCCATGTGCGACGGCGTGACGCAAGGCCTGGCCGGCATGGAGCTATCGCTCTTCTCGCGGGACACCATTGCGCTCGCGACCGCCGTGGCGCTCAGCCATGCGATGTTCGAGGGCGCGTTGATGCTCGGCATCTGTGACAAGATCGTGCCCGGCCTGTTGATGGGCGCGCTGCGCTTTGGCCACCTCCCCACCATCTTCGTCCCCGCCGGGCCGATGCCTTCGGGCCTCGCCAACAAGGAGAAGCAGCGCATCCGCCAGCTCTATGCCGAGGGCAAGGTGGGGCGCGAGGAGCTGCTGGAGAGCGAGAGCGCCAGCTATCATGGGGCGGGCACCTGCACCTTCTACGGCACGGCCAACACCAACCAGATGATGATGGAAGTAATGGGCCTGCACATGCCCGGCGCTGCCTTCGTCAATCCCGGCACCAAGCTGCG
The DNA here is from genome assembly GCF_025961795.1 of Sphingobium sp. B2D3A. Lineage (NCBI taxonomy): Bacteria > Pseudomonadati > Pseudomonadota > Alphaproteobacteria > Sphingomonadales > Sphingobiaceae > Sphingobium > Sphingobium sp. B2D3A. Next base: position 20,976 of record NZ_JAOQOI010000001.1, read on the forward strand.
CAGCGAGCTGACCCGCGCCGCCGTGCATCGTGTCGCCTCCATAGGGTGGGATGGCGATGATTATCGCCCGCTCGGCAAGTGCATCGATGAGAAGGCGATCGTGAATGCCGCCGTGGGCCTGCTGGCGACTGGCGGATCGACCAATCATGCCATCCACCTGCCCGCCATCGCGCGCGCGGCGGGGATCGTCATCGACTGGACGGATCTCGCCGATCTCTCCGCCGCGGTGCCGCTGCTGGCGCGCGTCTACCCCAATGGCGCGGATGACGTGAACAACTTCCATGCCGCAGGCGGCATGGCCTGGATCATCACCGAATTGCTGCGCGGCGGCCTGCTGCACCGGGACGTGATGACCGTCGCCCGCGCTGATCTCACGGATTACGGGCGGATGCCGACGCTGGAGAATGACGCGCTCGTCTGGGACGAACCGCTAACCGCGCCCGGCAACGAGGCGATCCTGCGCCCCCTCTCCAACCCATTCAGCGCGGATGGCGGAATGCGGCTGCTCGCCGGCAATCTCGGCCGCTGCATCATGAAGACCAGCGCCGTGGACCGCGAACGCTGGACCATCGAGGCGCCGTGCCGTGTGTTCTCCGATCAGGATCAGGTCATGGCCGCATTCAAGGCGGGCGAGCTGGATCGGGACGTCGTGGTTGTCGTGCGCTTCCAGGGGCCGCGCGCCAACGGGATGCCGGAACTGCACAAGCTCACCCCACCGCTCGGCGTGCTGCAAGACAAGGGCTTCAAGGTCGCGCTGGTGACCGACGGGCGCATGTCCGGCGCCAGCGGCAAGGTGCCGGCGGCCATTCACCTTTCGCCCGAGGCGCTGGGCGGTGGCCCCATCGGCAAGCTGCGCGATGGCGACATCGTCCGCGTCTGCGCCGAGAGCGGCACGCTGGAAGCAAAGGTGGATGCCGCGGAATGGGATGCGCGCGATCAGGCCGAAGCGCCGCCGCCGCCCTATGACACCGGTCGGGAACTGTTCGCCCTGTTCCGCCATAACAGCGATCTGGCGGAAGCGGGCGCCTCGCCGCTGCTGGCAGCCATGGATGCGGAACTATGACCGATCTTGTCGCCGCCGACATTGGCGGCACCAATGCCCGCTTCACCCGTGCCACGCTCGATGCGCGCGGCGTGCCCACGCTGGGCACCGTGCGCAAGTACAAGGTCGCCGATCATGCCAGCCTGCAAAGCTGCTGGCAGGCCTTTCTGGCCGATGACGACGGGCCGGCGCCCGAGCGGGTCTCCATCGCCTTCGCCACGGCCATCGGGCGGGAGGTCATCAAGCTCACCAACTCCAGCTGGATCATCCGTCCTGCCCAGTTGGCCGATGACCTCGGCGTTGCGGCGGTGCGGCTGGTCAATGATTTCGAAGCAGTTGCGCACGCCATTGCGCGGTTGCCGCTCAGCGATCTACCGTTGCTGTTCGGGCCAGACGAGGCCTTTCCCGAGAATGGCTCGGTCACGATTCTCGGCCCCGGCACCGGTCTTGGCGTGGCGATGATCGCGTTTGACGAGGGCGTGCCGCATATCGTCGCGACCGAGGGCGGTCATGTCGATTTCGCGCCGCTCGACGCGCTGGAGGGCCGCATTCTCGCGCAGTTGCGCACCGATCTCGTGCGGGTCTCGACGGAGCGGATCGTCTCCGGACCGGGGCTCAATACACTCTACCGGGCGCTGGCGACGATCAGCCAGGCGCCGGTCACGCTGATGAACGACGCGGACCTGTGGGCCGCCGCTCTGGATGGCAGCAATCCCCTCGCCCGCACGGCGCTGGAGCGGCTGTGCATGAGCTATGGCGCCACGGCCGGCGACCTCGCTCTGGCGCATGGGCCGCATCATGTGGTGCTGGCCGGCGGACTGACGCAGCGGATGCGCGACTTCCTCGTGAACAATAGCGCCTTCCATGACCGTTTCACCGCAAAGGGTCGCTTCGAAGCCTTGATGAGAACCATTCCGGTTCGCTTGGCAACCCATCCTGAAATTGGCCTTTATGGCGCCGCCGCTGCATGGCGGGAGAAGAAAGCATGAGCATGACTGTCGATGACGTAATGGCGCTGGCACCGGTGATCCCGGTACTGATCGTGGAGTCCGTGGCGGATGCCGTCCCGCTGGCGCAGGCGCTGGTCGCCGGAGGTCTGCCGGCCCTCGAGGTCACCATGCGCACCCCCGTCGCGCTCGAGGTGATGCGCGAAATGGCACAAGTGCCCGGCGCCGTGGTCGGGGCCGGCACCGTGCTCAACCCCCGGCAGATCGATCAGGCGCTGGAGGCGGGGGCGCAGTTCATCGTGTCGCCCGGCCTCACCGAGCCGCTCGGCAAGGCCGCGATCGCCAATGGGGCCACCCTGCTCCCCGGCGTCGCTACGGCGGCGGACATCATGCGCGGACTGGATCTGGGGCTTGAGCGCTTCAAATTCTTCCCGGCCTCGACCAGCGGCGGCCTGCCTGCCCTCAAGGCGCTGGCGGCGCCCTTTGGCGGTGTGCGCTTCTGCCCGACCGGCGGCATCACGGCGGCCAATGCGCCGGAATGGCTGGCCCAGCCGTTCGTCGGTTGCGTCGGCGGAAGCTGGGTTGTGCCCAAGGGGCCGCTCGATCCCGCAGCCATAGAAGCGCTGGCGAGGGAAGCTGCGACGCTTCCGCGATAATCGGAGAGGCGCCGCTGGCGTGCCTTGATGGGCACGCCCACGCCGAAGTTTCCGTCAGTCCAGCGCGCCCCACAGGCTCGCGGCCTGCACATAGCCGCGCCGGCCGTTCACCTCCATCGCGCACCAGCCGTCCGAGCAGCCGGAGAGCCGCCCCACGACGCCCGGCGCCAGGCGGAACAGAAGGCGAGCGCTCTCGGAGGGGCCGTCGCGCATCTGGGCGATATTATCCTTCACGATCGCGGTCGCTTCATCCTTGAGCAGCCGCACGTGCATCCAGCCCTGCGTGCCGTCCGGATCCTCGATCTTGCGCCAATTGGTATAGACCTCGACCACCTTCACCGGCAGGTCGCGCTGGCGGTAGATCCAGCTCGCCGGATAGTCGGCGCTCGGCCCCACGCGCATCTTGGCCTCCCCCTTGGAGAGTGAGGCCCAATAGGGCGTTGGGCGACCGGTTTGCGCCTGCGCGTCGGCAGCGCCCAATCCCAGGGCCAGCGCCGCAAAAGCCGTGAATAGCCCGCGCGCGTTCATGCCATCGATCTCCCGGAAAATGCCCACACCATAAGGCCCGCTTCTGCCACGGCCACCGCATGGCATCAACCGGAAGCAGCCTTGCGCGAATTGCCGCTTGCCTTTCCGCTCTCGCCTGAGCATTCCCGCCACATGTCCAGGCGTCCCCGGCCCGCTTCGCCCCGCGTGATCGTGACGCGGCGTCTGCCGCAAGCGGTGGAAGCCCGGCTGGGCGAACTGTTCGACGCCCGCTTCAATGTCGACGATCATCCCATGACCCACGCCGAGTTGCATGAAGCCATGCAGCAGTGCGACGTGCTGGTGCCCACAGTGACGGACGATCTCGATGCCGATCTGGTCGCCGGCGCAGGCGATGCGCTGCAGCTGATCGCCAATTATGGCGCCGGCGTGAACCACATCGCCCTGCCCGCCGCCCGCGCGAAGAACATCATCGTCACCAACACGCCCGGCGTGCTGACCGAGGACACGGCGGACATGACCATGGCGCTCATCGTCTCGGTGCCGCGCCGCTTGGCCGAGGGCGAAAAGCTGGTGCGCTCCGGCGAGTGGACCGGCTGGAGCCCCAGCAACATGCTCGGCCATCGCATCGGCGGCAAGGCGCTCGGCATCGTCGGCATGGGCCGCATCGGCCGCGCCGTCGCCCGGCGCGCCCGCGCCTTTGGGCTCTCCATCCACTACCATAATCGCCACCGCCTGCCCGAGGTGGCGGAGCAGGAAGTGGATGCGATCTGGCATCCCGATCTCGATGAGATGCTGCGCAGCATCGACATCCTGACGATCCACACGCCGCGCAATGCGCAGAGCGAGAATCTCATCGACCGGCGCCGCATCGGGCTATTGCGTCCCCATGTCTACCTCATCAACGCCTCGCGCGGCGGCATCGTGGATGAAGAGGCGCTGATCGAAGCGCTGGAAGCCGGGCAGCTTGCCGGGGCCGGCCTCGACGTGTGGGAGTTCGAGCCTCAGATCGACCCGCGCCTGCTCGCTTTGCCCAATGTGGTGATGACCCCGCATATGGGCTCGGCGACCTTCGAGGGCCGCATCGCCTCGGGCGAACGGGTGATCGCCAACATCCGCATGTGGGTCGGCGGCGACCGGCCGCCGGACCAGATTCTCGAAGGCTGGGTTTGAGGACCGCATAGGCCTCACACGCTCGTCATCCCGGACTTGATCAGGGATCCCGCTTCTTCTTCGCTCACGATTACAAAGGCAGCAAGACCCCGGGATCAAGTCCGGGGTGACGAGACCTCGAGCGGCATTTGAACCGGATTAACCCGCCAGCGCCTTCGTCGCCTCAATCGCGCTGCGATAGGCTTCCTGCCGCGCTTCGCTCCAGTAAGCGAGTTCGCCGAGCGGGATTTCCACCCCGCTCACGGCGCAGATTACGAAACGGCCCGAGCGGACCACCTGATAATCCGCCGCGCGATATTTGAGGATGGCGAGGCCCGGCATGTCCGGCGTGCGCATCATGCTCATCAGTCCCCGGTGAGGATGCGGTCGACCAGTTGCTTCACGGTCGGCACGAACCCGTTGGAGTAGAAGGGGTCCTGCTTGAAGCGATAGGCGCCATGGCCGGCGAACAGCAGGTTCTTGTCGACATCGCCGCCATGCACTGCGTCCTGCAGGGTCTTCTGGATGCAGAAGCTGCGCGGATCGGCAAGGCGGCCAGTCGAATAATCGTCATGGTCCTTCCACGACGAGAAACCGCAATGCGAGAGGCAGCCCATGCAATCAGCCTGATCCTTGCGGATAACGGCGCGGTCCTCGTCGGTAACGAAGACCAGCGTGTTGTCGGGTGTCTTGAGCGCAGTCTCATAGCCCTGCAGCACCCACTCGCGAGCGCGCAGCAGATCGTTGCGGGTCACCCAGTAATTGCGGCCTTTGATGCCGACATCGAGCTGATGGTTGTGGTCGCCCGCTTCCTCCATGGAGAAGGCAATCTGCCGCTCCGAGCGCGCCTCGAGATCGCGCAGGAAGGGATTGCGGATCGCGGAGGAATAGAAGCCGGTCGGCGAGAAGCGGTGGAGGAGGATGTCGCCTTCCTCCAGCGTCATCAGCTTCTCCTTCCACGCCTGCGGAATCGGGCTTTCCTGCGTGAGCAGCGGACGGGTGCCGAACTGGAAGGCAATCGCTCCCAGCTCCGGATTGTCGATCCAGTCACTCCAGTCCCGCAGATACCAGACGCCACCGGCCATCACGATCGGCACTTCGTCGCTGATGCCGCCCTCGCGCATCGTGTCGCGCAGCGCCTTCACGCGGGGATAGGGATCCTCCGGCTTGGTTGGGTCTTCCGCGTTGGACAGGCCGTTATGGCCACCGGCCAGCCAGGGGTCTTCATACACCACCGCGCCCAGCCACTCCGCAGCCTTGTGATAGGCCCGCTTCCACAGCGCGCGGAAAGCGCGGCCTGAGCTGACGATCGGCAGGTAGCTGACCTGATGCTGCGCAGCAATCTCGCTGAGCTTGTAGGGCATGCCGGCCCCGCAGGTCACGCCTGCGACCATGCCCTTGGTGCGCTCCAGCACGCCTTGCAGCACGGCCTGCGCGCCGCCCATTTCCCAGAGCACGTTGATGTTGATGGCGCCCTTACCGCCGGCCATCTCATAAGCGCGCTTCACCTGCTCCACACCACCTTCGATGGCGTAGGCGATCAGCTCTTCATGGCGCTGCTGGCGCGTGCGGCCATGGTAGATTTGCGGGATGACATTGCCGTCGGCATCATAGCTGTCCGCATTCACGGCCGACACGGTGCCGATGCCGCCAGCGGCAGCCCATGCCCCGGAGCTCATGTGATTGGAGACCGCAACGCCCTTGCCGCCTTCGATAACCGGCCACACCTCGCGACCGCCATAGACGATCGGCTTCAAGCCCTTGAACAAATGAAACTCCTCAGTGCCCCATCGGCCAGCTTCGCAAGCCAGCCACGAGCGCCTTTACCAGCATTTTCCTCAAACCAAGTGCTAAAATGCCACAAAACTCAAAATAACGCCAGTTCGTTACCGACCGCCTCACCATAGAGCCGGGCGTAGAGCTGGATCATCACGGCTTCATCGAAACAGCGCCTCGCTCTGTCGCGATTGGCTGCGCCGATGGTCCGACGCAGATCGGCATCCCCGGCCAGTTCTGCAAGGGCAGCCTGAAAATCATCGGTCGCATCGGGGGCCACGATGAAGGGCCGGTTGTCCGGCGCGACCATGCCGAGCGTATCGCCGACGTCGGTCGCCACCACCGGCAGGCCGGCCGCCATCGCCTCCATCAGGGCAGTGGGGAACTGCTCACTATCGGAGGACAATGCGAAAATATCGAAGGCGCCGACATAATCCTGGGGGCGCGGCAGGGCACCCGGCATCAGCAGATCGTGCATCCCTTGCCGCTGCGCCTCCGCCAGAATCGCCTCCCGCTCCTCGCCGTCACCGACGATGACCAGACGCAGCCGGTCGCGCAGGGGCGCCACCGCCCGGACGAGCCGGGGCAGGTTCTTGACCGCACGCAGATTGGCGACGGTGCCCACGATCAGCCGTCCGTCCGGTACCAGCCCGGGAATCGCAGCGACCGGCCGGGTGCCTTCATAGGCGGCGACATCCAGCCCGTTGGGGATCTGGTGGACTTTCTCGGCGGACTGCCGCCACTCCGCCTGAGCGATATGCGCCAGCTGCGCCGACGGGACGACGAGCGCCCGCGCGCCCTGCAAGGCGATCTGGCGGTAGCGGTTGCGAGCGGCCTGGCGGACGAACGCCTCGTCCACATCGAAGCCCTCTTCGTGGTGGATCAACGGCGGCAGGCAGCGCAGCCGGCGGAAGAGACGGTGCGCCATGACGCCATCGATCGCGCCCCAATTGAAGCTCAGGATGAGATCATAGCCGCGCATCGCCTTGGCCAGCGCGTTGAACCGGGCGAAGGTCGCGGGCCCCTCCAGCGCGGGCGAATCGAGAAAGCGCACCTTCAGCGTGGGGTCGAGCAAGGCTTGCGCCCCAGTGGCACCCGGCTCGGCCAGCAGGATGTCGTGCTGCATCCGCCCACCCCAATGATTCATCAGCCGGGCAAGGCGCGCTTCCTTTCCGCCCAGATCGAAGGTGCGGTGAATTTGCAGCACGCGCAGCGGCTCGCGGGAGAGATCGCGCCGGGCCGCCCGCCGCGTCATGGCTTCTCGCTGATCCTGGCGAGCAGCCTGTCGAGCGCCGCCACCGCTTCTGGCTCTTCCAGCGTGGGTGCATGACCCACCCGCGGCACCGTCACCAGATCCAGCTGCGGGAGGCGCGTCTGCATCGCCTGCGCCGTCTGGACGGTCAGCAGATCGCTAAGCGCGCCACGCACCAAGGTGAGCGGGATATCGCCGATCGCCTCGAACGCCGGCCACAGGTCGACGCCCGCCGCACCGCCGGGCGCCCGGAACGGCTCGGCGAGGCGCTGGTCATAATCCAGCACGATGCGCCCCTGGCTCGTCAATCGATATAGCCGCTTGGCGATGCGCAGCCAGTCGGTCAGCTTGTAATCGGGGTAGATCACCCCCTGCACATCCGCCACCGCCCGCGCGGCGTGCACCCAGGTCGGCTGCGCGCTACCGGTGCCGACCCCTTGCCGGATGCGCTCCAGCCCTTCCTCGGCGATCTCCGGCCCGATATCGTTGAGCAGCGCGCCCGCGAGGCTCCCGCGCCGCGTCGCCGCGATCAGCATAAGCATGATCCCGCCGAGCGACGTGCCGACCCCCACGAAGCGCGGCAGGGCCAGCTCATCGATCAGCTTGAGCAGATCCTGCAGATAGACCAGCGGCACATAGCTCATCGGGTCCTTGGCGTAAGCGCTCTCGCCGCGCCCGCGCAGTTCCACCACGATAACGCGCCATTCGCCCGCTAGCCGCTCTGCCACCGGCTCGAAGTCGCGGACGTTGCGCGTCAGGCCTGGCAGGCACAGGATCGGCGGCCGATCGTCGCGCCCGGGATAGTCCCGGTAATGCAGCCGTAAATTGTCCTGCGACCACCAATATTTGTCTTCATAGCCCGACAAGCTTGATCCTTTCCCGGGGCGCCCCCCATATCAGAGCATGGACGCAGCGCTTAAGACAGACATATTTCATCCGGAACGCGCAATAGCTTTAATTGCGGATTTTCTGGCCGATCCCGTGCAACCGGCGGATTTCCCGCAGACGATCCTCCGCTTCCGCAATGATTGCGCGGCCAGCACGGTGGGGCTGGCGGCGCTCGACGATGCGCAATGGATCAGCCATTTCGGCCGCTTCACGCCCCTGCCCGGCGCGCAGCCGGAACCACTGGCGCTGCGCTATCACGGTCACCAGTTCCGCACTTACAATCCCGATCTCGGCGATGGGCGCGGCTTTCTGTTCGCCCAGATGCGGGAGGCCGCGCCTGCAGGCGGCCGATTGTTGGATCTGGGCACCAAGGGCTCGGGCCGCACGCCCTGGAGCCGCACGGCGGACGGCCGCCTGACCCTCAAGGGTGGCATGCGCGAAATCCTCGCGACCGAAATGCTGGAAGCGCTGGGCGTCACCACCTCGCGCACCTTCTCGATCGTCGAAACCGGCGAGCCGCTGGTGCGCGGCGACGAGCCTTCCCCCACCCGCTCGGCGGTAATGGTGCGGCTCAGCCACGGCCACATCCGCATCGGCAGCTTCCAGCGGCTCGCCTATCTCGGCCAGCGCGAGGAGAGCGCACGGCTGATCGACTACTGCCTGCGCCATCTGCTGGCGGTGGAGCCGGGCGAGGTGCCCGCGCTCACGCTGCTGGAGGCGGTCGTCGCGCGCACGGCCGATCTCGCCGCGAGCTATATGGTCGCCGGCTTCGTCCATGGCGTCCTCAACAGCGACAACATCGCGGTCACGGGCGAGAGCTTCGACTATGGGCCGTGGCGCTTCACGCCGCGCTGGGAGCCGGGCTTTACCGCCGCCTATTTCGACCAGACCGGCCTCTATGCCTTCGCCCGCCAGGCTGAGGCTATCCACTGGGATGTCGCGCAACTGGCGCAATCGCTCGTGGAGCATGCGGAGACGGAGGCGCTGGTCGAGGTGCTTCGGCGTTTCCCGGCCATTTATGAGAATCGCCTGATCGAGCGGTTCCTTTGGCGGCTGGGCCTGACCGCGCCAGACGCGCAGGCCGGCCGCGCCTTCGTAGTCGCCGCTGTCGAGGCGCTGCGCGGCAGCGATGTACTCATCGACCGCTTCTTCTTCGATTGGCGACGTGGCGACCATGCCGAATCGCGTTATTCGGGCGCAGCGTGGGACGAGGTGCGGGCCGCGCGCGAATCCCTCACCCTACGGCCCGGCGCCGGTGACCACCCGTATTGGCACGGCGATGCGCCCTGCTCGATGCACATCGAGGAAGTCGAGGCCCTCTGGGCGTCCATCGCCGAGCGCGATGACTGGAGCCCGCTTTACGCCAAGATCGAGGCGATCCGCGCCATGGGGGCGGGGCACGGCCCGGTGCCCGGCCAGCCGCTCGCCTCGCGCAGCGCATAAGCCGATGCGCGCTCCGGCGCGCGCGTCGTAAATCCGCTGGAAACTAATTGCGCCGCATAGCCGCTCCATGTTGCACGCGCCGCTTCATGCCACCGAGGCTCCGCACGAGCCTGCCATCGTCGAATCGCTCGATCCGGCGACGAGCGAGGTCGTCTGGCAGGGGCAGGAGGCCGACCCCGCCGCGCAGATCGCGCTGGTGGCGCACCAATGGACCGCATGGGCAGGCCTCTCCTCCGCTGTCCGCATCGAGACCATGCGCCGCTTCGCCAATGCCGTGCGCGCCAGTGAGGAGGCCTTCGCGACCCTGATCTCGCGCGAAACCGGGCGACCGCTCTGGTCCACGCGGCAAGAGGTGATCAGCCTGTTCGAGCGGGTCGAGAAGGCCGTGCAGGCCTATTCTGAACGCACGGGCCAGCGGCAGAGCGAAGGCGCGATGGGCGCCCGCACCGCCCTGCGCCACAAGCCGCATGGCGTGCTCGCCATCATCACGCCGCATTGCCTGCCCGCGCGCATCCCGGTCGATCATATCGTGCCGGCGCTGCTGGCCGGCAATGGCGTGCTGTTCAAGCCCTCCGAGAAGGTGCCCGCCACCGGAGAAATGCTGGTGCGCCTGCTGCATGAGGCCGGCGTGCCGCACGATCAGGTGCAATGCGTGATCGGCGGCCCGGGGGTCGGCGAAGCGCTGGCCGCGGCGCCGGACGTTCACGGCGTGCTCTTCACCGGATCAACCCGCACCGGCCGCGCCATCAACCGCGCCTGCGCCGACCAGCCCGGCAAGCTGCTGGCCCTGGAGATGAGCGGCAACAATCCGATCATCGCCTGGGACACGCCGGACATCGCCAGCGCCGCCGCGCTCATCGTCCAGTCCGCCTTCGACATGAGCGGGCAGCATTGCCTGTCCGCCCGCCGCCTCATCGTGCGCGATACCCTCGCCGAGCCCTTGCTGGGGGCGGTGAAGGCGCTGACGGACCGCCTGATCGTCGGTCCGCCGACCGGCGATCCGCTCCCCTTCATGGGGCCGGTGATCGACATGGATGCTGCCGACGGCCTCACCGAGAGCTTCCTGTATCTGATGAGCCATGGCGGCCGGCCGATCCGGCACATGCAGCGCCCGGTCGAAGGCCTGCCCTTCGTCACGCCCGGCATCATCGATGTGACGGCCATGGCACCGCGCAGCGACGTCGAACTGTTCGGCCCGATCCTGCAGGTTATATGCGTTACCAGCTTCGACGCGGCGATCATCGAAGCCAACAGCACCCGCCACGGCCTGTCCGCGACGCTGATCGGCGGTGGTCCCGAGCAATATGATCGCTTCTGGGCTAATAGCCGCGCCGGCATCGTCAATTGGAACCGGCCCACTTACGCGCTTGCACCTAACGCACCAGTCGGCGGCACAGGCCTCTCGGGCAATCACCGCCCGGGCGGCAACTATATGGCAGACAATTGCGCCTACCCCGTCGCCTCATCCGAAATGCCCCAGCCACGCGCGACAATTGGGGTTGGGCTGAGGCCGATCGTGGCGGATCGGTGAGGGTCAAGGCGATCAATCATGGCTTGCCTCTGTCAGCCAGTATCGAGTGAGCAAATAGACTGCTTTATGGCTGCTCTGTCGCTTACTCATTGTAGCGCGCGGCGACCGCTTTGGCATGGGGAGCGAGCATTGTGGTGCTGACCGTCAGATGGAGATCGCTATGATATCGAAGATGATCGAGGAGGGACTGCGAATTGCAGGTGTCGTTGACGTCGACACCGGTGATGATTTCAGCTTTGAATTTCCGCTGCGTGACCTGTATTTTCCTGAATTTGGTACAGCTCACCGGGGTCAGCCAAAATTCGGATTATTCATCGGTTGGGAGTTGCGCGCTGACACAGCTCAAGCATTTCTAGAGGTGTCATCTGAGGCCGCAGCAGTTTTTGCCTGGCGCTTTACTGCACTTTGGCATCAATGTGGCGGACACTTGTGTAGCCAAGAAGCTTTCTTAGCTACTCCGATGCGAGTTCGAGCAGACACCCTTGAAACCGTAAAGGAAATTGTCGACAAATACTGGTATTCAAATCTGCAGAGAGCGCCTGCGGAAAAGCATTTTACGGAGTATAAGGAATTTACGGCTGCCCGTAAGATTGCGGTCGACGAGGCGCTGGCGCGTACGGACTGTTTCATGGAATCAGTCTACCCCATGGATGCCAGCCGGGCCAATCTTGAACGCTTGGCAGCCGATCCTGACCGCCATATGAGGTCTCTGGAGCCCTTCATGGAGAATAAGCTTCTCTCAGAACGACTTTGCATTTTCCTCATTTCAGATAATTGCGATTAGCGTCGGCAGGGATTTTCTCCGCGCCGATGGGCTGCTTGTTTTTAGACCCCGATGAACACCCTCACGCCGCCAGCGGCTGCTCGTCCCGCCGCAGCGTCAGCACCTCGACGCCGGTCGCCGTCACCGCCACAGTGTGCTCGAACTGCGCGGAAAGCTTGCGGTCCTTCGTCACCACCGTCCAGCCGTCGCCCTTGGTCATCACGCCGCGCGTGCCCTGGTTGACCATCGGTTCCATGGTGAACACCATGCCCTCGCGCAGTGTGAGGCCAGTGCCCGGACGGCCGAAGTTCATCACCTGCGGGTCCTCGTGCATCTCGCGCCCGATGCCATGGCCGCAATATTCCCGCACGACCGAGTAGCCATGCTTCTTGGCGTGGCGCTCGATGGCAAAGCCGATGTCGCCGAGGCGCGCGCCGGGGCGCACCTGGCGGATGCCCTGCCACATCGCTTGCTGGGCAACACGCACAAGCCGGCGCGCGGCGGGCGAGACCGTGCCGACGAGATAGGTCTTGCTGCTGTCGGCAATGAAGCCGTTCTTCTCCAGCGTGATATCGAGATTGATGATGTCGCCATCCGCAATGATCCGGTCGGCATCCGGCACGCCATGGCAGACGACCTCGTTGATCGAACAATTGAGCACATAGGCAAAGCCATATTGCCCCTTGCTCGCCGGACGCGCCGCCAGATTATCGACGATGAAGCGGTCGACCAGATCGTTGACCGCCATGGTGGAGCGGCCGACAAGATCCTCGCCGTCCAGCATCTCGAAGACCGATGCGAGCAAGCGGCCGGAGATGCGCATGAGGGCGAGTTCGTCCGGCGTCTTGACCATCTCAGGCGGCCTGCGCGGTGGCGAGGTCCTGCCGGTCCTTTTCCATCTTCACGATCTCGTTGAACGACAATGTGGGATGGGCCTCGGCGAGCATCCCGATCTTCATCCAGAACTCGGCCTGAGCATTGATGGAGCGGCACATGACGGCGCTGGTGCGGCGCGCTTCCTCATGCAACCCATCCTCGATCTTGACCAAACCCATGAACCGCTCCGCATATAGAGAATATGCGGACCATATATGGTTCATATCGTCCTACGTCAAACGATAGGGCTCAGCTGGTGAGGCCCGCCAGCGTGGCCAGGCCCAGGAAGGAGAGGAAGCCCATCGAATCGGTGACCGTCGTGACAAAAATCGACGAGGCGACCGCAGGATCCACATTGAACCGCTCGAACAGGATGGGCACCGCGACTCCGGCAAAGCCGGCCGTGACGATGTTCAGCACCATCGCGGAGCCGATGACTCCGCCCAGCAAGGGGTCCTGGAAGAACAGCCCGACCCCGATGCCGAGCACCACCGCGACCGTCGCCCCGTTCAGCACGGCCACGCGCAATTCGCGCATGATCATGCGCCAGGTGTTGGATGCGGTGATCTGGTTGGTGGCAAGGGCGCGGACGGTGACCGCCATGGTCTGGCTGCCGGCATTGCCACCCACGCTGGCGACGATGGGCATCAGCACCGCCAGCACGACCATCTTCGCGATCGCATCCTCAAAGGCGGCGATGATCGCGGTGGCGAACAACGCGGTGATGAGATTGGCGAGCAGCCAGCGCACGCGCGCCTTGTAGCTCTCCCGCACCGGCTCGTTGATGTCACCTTCACCGGCGCCGGAGAGGCGGAGAATGTCCTCGCCAGCCTCTTCCTGAATGATGTGGACCACGTCGTCCACGGTGATCATGCCGACGAGACGCCCACCCGGGTCGACCACCGCCGCCGAGATCAGCGCATATTTCTGGAAGCGCAGCGCGACCTCTTCCTGATCCATATCGACCGGGATCAGCGTCTGCTCGCGCTTCATCACATCGCTCATGGCGATTTCGCGCGGGCAGCGCAGCACCCAGGAGAGCTGGCAGGAGCCGATCGGCCGATGAGCCGCGTCGACAACGAAAATTTCCCAGAAATCCGATGTCAGGTCGCGGGTATCGCGCAAAAAATCGATGGTCTGGCCGACGGTCCAATGCTCAGGCACCGCGACCAGATCGCGCTGCATGAGTCGGCCTGCGGATTCCTCGGGATAGCCCAGCGCGCTCTCGATAGCGGCGCGGTCTTCCGGCTCCATCGCATCGAGGACGGTCTGCTGGTCCTCCTCGTTGAGATCCTCGATGATGGCGACGGCATCGTCGGTATCCAGTTCGCCGGCCAGTTCCGCGAGCTGCTCAAGCTCCAGCGCCTCGACGACGGTATCGCGCACATAATCGTTCAGCTCGGACAGCACTTCCGCGCCGACCAGCGAGCCCAGCGCATGAACCAGCCCGGCCCGTCGATCCTCGGGCGTCAGCTCGAGAAGATCGGCGATGTCGGCGGGGTGCAGCGTCTCGACCAACGCCTGCGCTGCATCGTCCTTGCCCTCCTCGACTGCGGACAGAACGGCAGAGACGAACTCCGGCCGAAGACGATCATCCTCGTCCAGATTGGTATCGACGAGCGCGTCTTCCTCCTCGGGAGGGATCGCGCCGGGCTGCGATGCGGCCTCGGTCTCGCTCATGCGGCGCCTCCCTTTCCGGCTGCGGCCGCCACTGGCCACGCCTGCTCTCGATAATCGCCCCTTTTGCCCATGCCCGGGGCAAATGCAACGTCATGCAGCCTTCCCTTGACGAAAGCAGTCACTATAGAGGCCGCTCCATTCCCCCGCCCGCTTCCGCTCCGCATTGCGACCCGAGGCCGGTAGAGACAAGGAGACTGCCCCCATGGCCGACCAGACCCTTACCCTGACGCTCGACACCGGCGACGTCGTGATCCAGCTGCGCCCCGATCTGGCCCCCAAGCATGTCGAGCGCATCAGCGCGCTTGCCAAGGACGGCTTTTATGATGGCGTGGTGTTCCACCGCGTGATCCCCGGCTTCATGGCGCAGGGCGGCGATCCGACCGGCACCGGCATGGGCGGCTCGAAGCTTCCCGATCTGCCGGCCGAGTTCAACAGCGAGCCGCATGTGCGCGGCGTGTGCTCTATGGCACGTAGCTCCAACCCGAACAGCGCCAACAGCCAGTTCTTCATCTGCTTCGACGATGCGACCTTCCTTGATCGTCAATATACCGTCTGGGGCGTTGTGACCGAAGGCATGGAGCATGTCGACGCGCTGCCCAAGGGCGAGCCGCCGGCAAAACCGGGTAAGATCGTGAAAGCTACGGTGAGTGAAGCCTAAGGCAAGATTGCCTGCGCGATTGTAATACTATCGTGAAGTCTTCAAGTAAAACTGAACGCCAAGTGAATGGCTCCGTTGTGTAGCACATGTGCAACAGCGGGGCCTTTCCACAATTGCTCCACAATTCATTCGGGAACGGTTCATCTGGCTGAGCCATTTTAGGGACAGTGATCGACGCAGGTCGGTCGCGAAACGAGGACCTAAACAGTCCTGTTCTGTTAATAGAAGGTTCAGTGTTATGAAAGCTTTTCCCCTCACCCTCGCCGTTGCTCTGGCAGCGGGTCTCTCGGCCCCGGCTCTGGCACAGGACGCGCAGGGCCTGCAGCCCTATGTCGGCGTGATGGGCGGCCTGCATGACTTCGACAACCAGCAGCCCGCAGGTGGACCGCCGAGCGGCTATCGCGGCTGGGTCGCTGAAGGCGTGGCCGGTCTGAACTACGACCTCGGCCCCGTCGTGGTCGGTGCCGAAGGTAGCGTCGCCAAGGGCTTCGACAAGGACATCGACTGGGAATATGGCGCCGCAGGCCGCCTGGGCCTCAAGGCCGGTAAGGACAGCATGTTCTTTGCCAAGGTCGGATATCAGTGGACCCAGTTCAATGACAAGACCGTGCCGCTCGCCGACACCGATCGCCACTATCATGGCGTGACCTATGGCGGTGGCGTCGAGCTCTCGCTGGCCGACATGGGCAGCACGGCCGAAACCAGCAACATCCGTCTGCGTGCGCAGGTCGACACGCGCGGTAACTTCAACAGCTTCCGCCCGATGGTCGGTGTTGTTGCCAAGTTCTGATCACCAGTGACTGCGATCCGCTCGATCTGAGCAGATCGCATGAAAAGAAGCGGCCGGGAGTTTCCTCCCGGCCGTTTTTTTAGTGGCTTACCCTTCCGTTCGCCCTGAGCTTGTCGAAGGGCCGTCCTTTTCCTCTGGCCGGGGAAGAGGAAAGCAGACCTTCGACAAGCTCGGGCGAACGGGACGAGTGAGAGGGGGCCGCAACGCCTGCCCGCCAGCCGTTCCTTATCCGCTGTTGCGCAGGGCCGTGGCAATTGCGTTGATCGAGAGTTCAATGCCTTCGCGAATGCGCGGGTCGGTCTCCCCGGCGCGGTGGCGCTTGAGCAGTTCCACCTGCAGCAGATTGAGCGGCTCGATATAGGGCAGCCGCAAGCGGATGGAGGCGTCCAGCGCCGGGCTGTCCGCCAGCAAATGGGTCTGCCCGGTGGCAGCGAGCAGCTGGTCATGGGCAAGATTCCAGCCCTCGCGGATGCGCTCGAAGATCGGATCGCCCACCGCGCGGTCCGCGACCAGCGGCAGATATTTGGCGGCGATCTCCAGATCCGACTTGGCGAGCACCATTTCCATGTTTGCCATGCTCGCCCGGAAGAAGGGCCAGGCCTGCGCCATGTCCTTGAGCAGAGCGTCATCCCCAAAATCGCGCAGCGCCTGCCCGACGCCATACCAGCCAGGCAGCATCACCCGCGCCTGCGCCCAGGAGAAGACCCACGGGATCGCGCGCAGATCCTCGATGCGATTGCTCTTGGTGCGGCTGGCCGGGCGCGAGCCGATCTTGAGCCCGCTGATCTCCTGAATGGGCGTCAGCTCGCGGAAGAACTCGCGAAATCCCTTGGTCTCGTAAACCAGCCCGCGATAGGCTTCAAAAGCGAGGCCGGAAATGCGCGTCATTGCCTGAGTGAAGCGCTCGTTGTCCGCAGGGGAGAGCCGCTCGGGCTCCAGACTAGCCAGCAGGGCCGCGCTGGTGACGGCCTCGAGATTGGTGCGCGCGCTCTCCAGCGTGCCATATTTGGCGGCGATGACCTCGCCCTGTTCGGTGATGCGAATGCGTCCCTGCACGGTGCCGGGCGGCTGCGCCTGAATGGCCGCGAAGGACGAGCCGCCGCCGCGCCCGACTGCACCGCCGCGCCCATGGAAGAGCTGCATCGCAACGCCGGCTTCCTCGAACACCGGTGTGAGCGCAAGGCTGGCTTCGTACAGGCCCCACGTCGAGGTGAGATAGCCGCCATCCTTGTTGGAATCGGAATAGCCGATCATCACTTCCTGATGGCCCCGCGCCCGGACCAGCGCGCCGATCTCCGGCAGGCCGAAATAATCGCGCATGATGGCAGGCGCCTTTTCGAGGTCCGCGATCGTCTCGAACAAGGGCACAGCCATGATCGGCGCGTGCGGCGCGCCCTCGCCCTGCGCCGCGCGCCACAGGCCGGCTTCCTTGAGGAGGATGTTCACCTCCAGCATGTCCGAGACGCTCTCCGCCTTGGAGATGAGGTAATGGCGAATGCAGGCCGCGCCATAGCGGCGATGCGCCTCTGCGGCCGCCTCCACAATGCCGAGTTCGGTGGCGGTTTCCTCGCTCCAGTCCGCAAAGCGGGAGCCCAGCGGGCGGTTGGTGGCCAGTTCGCGGCGCAGCAAGGCGACGCGCGCCTCTTCATCGAGCGCGAGATAATCCGGCTCGACGCCGGCGACCTTGAGCAATTCCGCGACGACGCGCTCATGCACCGCGCTGTTCTGGCGCATGTCCAGCGTGGCGAGGTGGAAGCCGAACAGCTCGACCGCGCGGATCAGGCGGGCGAGACCGCCGCCGCTGCCGAGCGCGCCATTGCCTTCCACGGCGAGGCCGCGCCCAAGCGTCGCGAGATCGGCGCGCAGTTCGCCCGCATCGGCATAGGGCTCGCCCGAAAGGCGTGAGGGCCGCGGCGGCGGAGTGCCGATGAGCTGCTCATAGGTCGCGGCGACGCGCGCATAGATGCCGGCCACAGCGCGGCGATAGGGCTCGTCGCGCCGGCTGGCGGCCTCGTCACCGCTGGCGGCCGCCAGATCGCGCACGCCTGCGGGAATGGCCGCAAGCTCGCTGGAGATGGAGAGCTGCGCGCCCAGCTCGTGCAGCGCATCCATGTAGAAGCGCAGGGTCGATCCGCTCGCCCGGCCCAGCGCGGTGCGCAACTGCTCGGCCTGGACGAAGGGATTGCCGTCCCGGTCCCCACCGATCCAAGTGCCGAGCCGCAGGAAATTGGGGACGCGCTGCCCCAGCACCCGGTCCCAGCGGGCGTAAAGGCTCGGCAGCACCGGCATGAAGATGTCGCGAAAATAGGAGAGCGCATTGTCGATCTCGTCGCGCACGAACAGCCGCTCACGGCGCAGCGGGCGCGTCTGCCAAAGCAGCGCGATCTGGCGGCTGATCGCCTCGTCAATCGGCTCGCCATGATCGGTCTCGCTCGCGCCGGTATCGCGCAGGGCCATGAGATCGGAGATCACGTTGCGATGGTCGATCATCGACTTGCGGCGCACTTCCGTCGGGTGCGCGGTCAGCACCGGCACCACCAGCGCCGTTTCCAGCAGCTTGACGATATCGGAGGGGCTGACGCCATGCTCGCTCAGCTTGGCGGTCGCACTGGCAACGTCCGCGCCCGGTTCGGCGGCGACGCCCTGGCGGTCCTCCGCGAGATTGGCGAGCATGGAGAACAGCATGAAGCCGCGCACGAAGGCGAGCGTATCGTCCAGCGTCAGCGCATCCAGGCCACTGTCCACGCCCTCGGCCGGGGCGACGCCACGCGCCCGGTCGACGGAGGCGGACCGGATGTATTCGGTCTGTTTGAACAGGCGCTCGCCGCCATAGACGCGAATGACATCCCCGAGCAGGCGCCCGAGATAGCGAATGTCAGGATTTTGGGTGATGGCGGGGCGCATGGGTGACATGCACGCCATGCTGCATTGCAGCGATCAACGGGTCAAGAACGGATTGGGCGGGCGGGCTACAAGTTCAGCCGCCCGATCAGTCGGTCAGGCATGCTCCAGCGTGCACTGGAGCGGATGCTGGTTCTGGCGGGCGTAATCCATCACCTGATTGACCTTGGTTTCGGCCACTTCATAGCTGAACACACCGCACACGCCGACACCGCGCTGGTGGACGTGGAGCATCACGCGGGTCGCCTGCTCGATGTCCATGCGGAAAAAGCGCTGCAACACATCGACGACGAATTCCATCGGCGTGTAGTCGTCGTTGAGCATCAACACCTTGTAAGGCGTGGGCTTGCGGGTGCGTGCGCGCGTACGGGTGGCAACGCCAAGACCGGGATCGCCCGGCCCTTCCTCATCGGGCCGCCCAGCCATGAGCGGCTGATTCATGATCGCGCTTCTGTCTTGCATGGCCCAAAAATAGGGCATCGCCCCCCTTGGTTGCAAGGGCACAGAGACGGACTGCCCAAAAAAGCAAAGGCGGCCCGCCGGAGCGAGCCGCCTTTTCTCAAGCAGATCGGCCTGATCAGGCTGCGATCGACTTCACCTTTTCCGTCACAACCGACACGCGGTTGCTGATCGGCTGGGAAATGTCGCTCACCAGCTTGAGCATCTTTTCGCTGTTCTTGGCAGCCTCGGACGCGAAGCTGTCCATCGTCTGGCTGAGCAGTTCGCTCTGGAGCTGGAAGAACTCGGCCGGCGACTTGATGGAGGCAAAGCTCTTCATCGTAGCGCTCGACTTCTCGAAGGACTTGCGGCCGAATTCGGCGGCGTCCTGGCCCAGCGTTTCCATGCCCTTGGCAGCGATCTTGGAGGATTCGACCATCGCCTCGAGATTGCCGCGCGTCAGTTCGCCCAGCTCTTCGAAAGCCCTGCCAGACTTCTCCATGGCAGCCTTGGTCTTCTCGTTCATTTCAGTGAAGGCACTCTGCATACGGGTCTTGGCCTCCTCGGCATAGGTTTTCGCGGTGTCCATCATATCGGTCATGGTCGGTTCGCCTTTCGCTGCGGCGGATTTCCCGGTGTCGGGAAGGGGGATTGCATCCGCCAATTCTGGGTTCGAGACAGGTGAGAGGGGCGCCGGACTGGCATCAACGGCTTCAGCCTTGGGGGCAGCGCTGACGGGCCATTCCACCGGCGTTCTGACGGCCGGCTTCTCCACAATCGCCTCAGTGGCAGGTGCGGCTTTAGGAGCCGCTGCAACAGCAGGCTTGGGCGCGGGGGGAGCCTTCGGCGTCACCGGCGCCTTGACCGGCATCGGAGCGGCCGCCGCGACCTTCTCACCCGTGGGCTTGGCCACAGGCTTGGAAACCTCGTTCTTGGCCGGGCTCCGTGCAGCGGACGTCGCGGGCCGGGGACCGGCTTTGGACAAACGGGACTTGCGCGGGGTTGCCAACAGACTCACTCCTCGAACTTTGCTGCGATGCAACATAAGCGAATCGGATCGAATCTGCAAGTAAAATGATGCAGTGCAACAAAACTGTCTTATGGGCGGCGAATCAACGCAAAAGCGCCGGTCAACGCTGCGTGACGTAGCGTCCGGGCGCATCCTCGATTGCGGGAAGCTTGCCTTCTCCCGGCATCCGCGCACCGCTGGCACTGACAGTCTCTGGCGACAGCTCTGCCAGCCACGCCCGCCAATCCGGCCACCAGCTCCCCTTCGTTTCCTGCGCGGCTTTGCGGAAAGCGATAAAGTCCGGCTGCGGCGCGGCGCTGGTCCAATATTGATATTTGCCTGCTGCGGGTGGATTGACCACGCCGGCGATGTGCCCCGAGCCCGCCAGCACGAACCGCCGGGCCCCGGAGAACTGGTCCATCAGCTTCCATACGCTGCAGGGCGGCGCGATATGATCCTCGACACCGGCCTGAATATAGGAGGGTGTTTCCACCTTGCGCAGGTCGATATGGATGCCCTCAATCTCAAGGCCGCCCGGCACGACCAGCCGGTTATCGCGATATAATTGGGTGAGATAGGCCCGGTGCCATTTCGCCGGCAGGTTGGTGGTATCACCGTTCCAGTAGAGCAGGTCGAACTGGGGATAATCCTTCCCCAGCAGGTAGTTGTTGACCACATAGTTCCAGATCAGATCCTGCCCGCGCAGCAGGTTGAATGTTGCCGCAAGATAGCGCCCATCCAGATAACCGTCCTTCACGAAGCCATCGATCAGCGCCAGTTGCTCGTCGTCGACGAAAAGAGCGAGATCGCCGGCCTCGGAGAAATCGACCTGGGTGGTGAAGAAAGTGGCGCTGGCGACCTTGTCGCTCTCACCCCGCGCGGCCAGCCATGCAAGCGTCGCGGCAAGAAAAGTGCCCGCCACGCAGTAGCCGATGGTGTGGACGCTCGGCACATCGAGCAGATCGCGCACCACATCGATCGCGTCCACCTGCCCCTTGAGCATGTAGTCGCCCAGGTCGAAATCGGCCATGCTGGCATCGGCGGATTTCCAGCTGACCATGAACACGGTCAGCCCCTGATCCACCGCCCATTTGACGAAGCTCTTCTCCGGATTGAGGTCCAGAATGTAGAAGCGGTTGATCCATGGCGGGAAGATGAGCAGCGGGGTCTTCATCACCTGCGGCGTGGTCGGCTCATATTGGATGAGCTGGTAGAGCGGTGTCTCATAGACCACTTTGCCCGGCGTGGTGGCGATGTTGCGCCCCAGCTGGAAAGCGGACCCGTCCGTATGGGTGAGCTGGCCGCGATCAACGTCGGCGAGCATATGTTCCAGCCCCGTCAGCAGGCTCTCGCCCTTGGTGTCGATCAGTCGCTGGAGCGCGGCGGGGTTGGTGAACAGGAAGTTCGCCGGGCTCGCTGCCTCGACGAACCGCTCGGTCACGAAGCGCAGCTTCTCCTTGTCCCGCACATCGAGACCATCGACGCTGTCGGCCAGTTGCATGAAATAGTCGGAGGCCAGCAGATACATCTGGCGAATGAGGTCAAACACCGGATTGTCGTGCCAGCTCGGATCGGCAAAGCGCCGATCACGACTGGCAGGCGCAGGTTTCGCATCGCCGTCCGGTCCTGCGCCGTTGGCGTCCATTGCTCGCGCCAGCACCTGCTGCCACACCGCCATGCTGCGTTCCGCCGCCTGCGACTGGATGCGCGCAATCTTCTCCAGATTGGGCCGCGCCTCATGCCCGGGAAAGCGCGTCGCCTGCTCCGCCAGCTCGGCGCTGCGCTCCAGTATCGCCTGCTGGGCAAGCCCCACCACTCGCGTCCAGTGCTGCAGCTGAGCAAGGCCGGTCGCGTCTTTCAGGTCCTGATCCATGGGAGATGCCTCGCTCGATTGTCCGGACGATCTGTTTTCCAGACTCGCCGCCCGTTGTTTTGGTGGCACGACTGGCTGGCGCAAGCTATATGCAGCATTGGCCGGTCCTTACCACTTGCAGTGTGACACGGCCATTTCAACCCAAATGGAGATCGACATCCCAATGTCCGACGAATTCTACCGCATCAAGCGACTGCCGCCTTATGTCATCGCCGAAGTGAATGCGATGCGGGCAGCGGCGCGCGCGGCGGGCGAGGACATTATCGACCTCGGCATGGGCAATCCCGACCTGCCGCCGCCCGATCATGTGATCGCGAAGCTGGTCGAAGTGGCGCAAAAGCCGGATGCCCACGGCTATTCGCAATCCAAGGGCATTCCCGGCCTGCGCCGTGCCCAAGCGAATTATTATGCCCGCCGCTTTGGCGTGGAGGTGGACCCGGAGACCGAAGTCGTGGTGACGATGGGCTCCAAGGAAGGGCTTGCCAGCCTCGCCACGGCGATCACCGCGCCCGGCGACGTCGTGCTCGCGCCCAATCCGAGCTACCCGATCCACACCTTCGGCTTCATCATTGCCGGCGCGACGATCCGCTCGGTGCCGACGACGCCGGATGAGAATTATTTCCGCGCGCTGGAGCGGGCGATGCACTTCACCGTGCCGCGCCCGAGCATCCTCGTCGTCAATTATCCCGGCAATCCCACGGCGGAGACGGTGGACCTGGCGTTCTACGAGCGGCTGGTCGCCTGGGCGAAGGAGAACCATGTCTGGATCCTCTCCGACCTTGCCTATTCCGAACTGTATTTCGACGGCAACCCGACCCCTTCCATCCTGCAGGTGCCGGGCGCCAAGGACATCGCGATCGAGTTCACGTCCATGTCCAAGACCTACTCCATGGCCGGCTGGCGCATGGGCTTTGCGGTCGGCAACCAGAAACTGATCGCGGCGATGACGCGGGTAAAGTCCTATCTCGATTACGGCGCCTTCACCCCCATTCAGGCGGCTGCCTGCGCGGCGCTCAATGGTCCGCAGGATATCGTCGAGAAGAACCGCCAACTCTACCAGAAGCGCCGCGACGTGATGGTGGAGAGCTTTGCGCGGGCGGGCTGGGATATCCCGTCCCCGCGCGCATCCATGTTCGCCTGGGCGCCCCTGCCGCCAGCGCTCAAGGAGATGGGGAGCCTCGAATTCTCCAAGCAGCTCCTCACCCATGCCAAGGTCGCGGTCGCGCCGGGCGTCGGCTATGGCGAGGATGGCGAGGGCTATGTGCGCATCGCCATGGTCGAGAATGAGCAGCGCCTGCGTCAAGCAGCGCGCAACGTGAAGAAATATCTCCAGTCCATGGGCGTGAACACACCGGTGACAAAAGGCGCGGCCTGATGCCCGTGCCGGTGCTGGAAGCGCCCGAGGTCAGCCTCGTCGCGCACACGATCCAGTTGGCGGTGGCGCCGGTGTTCCTGCTCGCAGGCATCGGCGGCTTCCTCAACGTCTGCGCCAGCCGCCTCGCCCGCGTCATCGACCGGGCGCGGGCGGTGGAAGCGCAGGTGATGCGCACGACGGGCGCCGAACATGACCGGCTGATCGACGAGATCCGCATTCTCGACCGGCGCATCACAGTGGTGAATGCGGCGATCTTCCTTTCGGTGCTTGCCGCGCTGACGATCAGCGCGGTGGTCATTCTGCTGTTCGCCTCCAACCTCATTGAGGTGAATCTGGGCACGGTCATTTCGCTGCTGTTCGTGGGGTCGATGACCTCCATCGCCGCAGCATTCGCGATCTTTCTCTACGAGACCCGGCTCGGCTCGCGCGTGACGCACATCCGCAATGAGGTGCTGTATCACAAGGTGGAGAGCGAGCTTTCCGGCGAGGGGCCGCGCCCAAGCAAGCCGGCCGTTCCCGCGCCCGAGGTCAGGCAGTCGCGCTAAACCCGATGCCCGAGCCGCTCCGTCTCGTCATGCCGGCGCCCGTCTACCTGCCTGCCTATCGCGCGGCGCTGGAAGCGGGCTGGTCGCCGGACACCGTGCTGGGCAATCTGGCGACCCAGCGCGAGCTGGACCGGATCGACCGCGACGCCATGGCCTTCCTTCTGTCACTGGATGATCCCAAGGCCAAGGGGCCGCCGGTGCTGATGAAGGATGGGACGCCCCGGCCACGTCTACCGGGCTATCGCCGCTGGATGTGGGATGGCGAGTTCTGCGGCAGCATCAGCCTGCGCTGGCAGGAGGGCACGGCTGCGATGCCGGACTACTGCCCCGGCCATATCGGCTTTTCCGTCGTGCCCTGGAAGCGCGGGCACGGCTATGCGGCGCAGGCGCTGGGCGCCTTGCTCCCTGAGGCACGTGGACGCGGCCTCCCCCATGTCGACCTGACGACGAACATCGACAACGACGCGGCGCGCCGGACGATCGAGCGATGTGGCGGGATTCTGGTCGACCATGTCGAGAAGGACGCCGGCGACGGTGGCGGCAGCGCGGCGCGCTATCGGATCATGCTGGGATAATCGCCCGACGATCGGCAAGCCGTGCTCGCCACCCTCGCGACCAAAGAGACATAAGCCCAAATGAGAGGGGCCGCCGGAACCTCCCATCGGAGGTGCCGAGCGGCCCATCAGCATGGTCAGCGGCCGGAAGTGCCGCCACCCGGGGATTTACGCCGCGGTCCGGTTTCCCTCAGGAGACCCTCGCGCGACCCGCCACCAATGCCTTAGCGGCAGGCTCCCCGAACGGACTTGACCGACCCCATTGCTGAACCATGAGACATCGGATCACCTCCTTTCGCTTGCGTTGAAACTCTCTCGCCGGGTTGGCTGGAAGCCGTGCGTCCCTGCGATGGGTTAGATGTGAGTCATTCCGCGCTTGCGAACAAGACTTGTAATTATCTTTTTTCGAATCATAATCATGCGCTCGCCGATTTTAGGGCGACGCAGCCGGAACGGCCTAGCTCCGGCAGTCCTCTACGACGCGCCCGATTTCTGAGACCACCGGCAGAATGATCCGTTGCCCGCCTGCGGGCTCGATGGACACGCGACCGCGCGAAAATGCCATCCAGTCCAGCCCGGGATCATTGGCGGGGCGCGTGATGACCAGCCCGCTGGCGCCACCCATCGGCTGGGTCGCCCCGCTCCAGTCGAGCACGCCCTTGCTGGTACGCAGGGTGACGCGCGGACTGGGGCTCCCCGCCAGCGTCATCGACACTTGCCGACTGCTCTTCTGACAGCGCAGGACCACCAGCGGCGCCACGGGTGAGGCGCCAAAGCTGGCGACACTCTCGCCAGTGCGGCTTTCATAACCCCAGCTACCGGACGTCACCGGCGCCACTTCCCAGGCATCGCTCGACTGCGACGGGGCAGGGACGGGCGCGGGGGCCGGAGCAGTTGGCGCGGGCGTGGGCGCCGGCGAGGGCTGCCGACCGCCCGTTTCCGGCACGACCTGGCAACCAGCCAGCGCGATAATAACGAGGGAAGCCGTAATATGCGGCGCGACGCTTCTGCTGATACGCATGATCAGGGCCGGACCTGACCGGTGCCGCGCACAACCCATTTGTACGTCGTCAGCCCTTCCAGCGCCACCGGCCCGCGTGCGTGCATCCGCCCAGTCGAGATACCGATCTCGGCGCCGAGACCGAATTCGCCGCCATCGGCAAATTGGGTGGAGGCGTTCCACATGCAGATCGCGCTGTCGCAGCGGGCAAGGAACTGCTCAGCAGTCGGGGCGTCCTGCGTGATGATCGCGTCGGTATGGTGGCTGCCATGCACCGCGATGTGATCGAGCGCCTCATCGACGCCATCCACGAAGCGCGCCGCGATGATGGAATCGAGATATTCGGTGTTCCAATCACCATCCTGCGCCGGCTCGATGCGGGGGTCGAGCTTGGTGACGGCCTTGTCACCGCGCACCTCGCATTGCGCATCCAGCAGCGCGGCCACCAGCGCTTGCGGCTCGGCATAGCCCTTGTCGATCAGCAGCGTCTCTGTGGCGCCGCAGATGCCGGTGCGCCGCATCTTGGCATTGACCACGATCTCGCGGGCCATTTTGGGGTCGGCGGCGGCATGGACATAGGTGTGGCAGATGCCATCGAGATGGGCGAGCACGGGCACCCGCGCCTCGTCCTGCACGCGCGCGACGAGGCTCTTGCCGCCGCGCGGCACGATGATGTCGATCAGACCCACCGCGCGCAGCATCGCGCCCACCAGCGCACGATCGGTGCTGGGAACATATTGCACCGCATCGGCGGGCAGGCCGGCCTCGGTAATGCCGCGCACCATGGCAGCGTGGATCGCCCGGTTGCTCTCCACCGCTTCCGATCCGCCCCGCAGGATCACCGCATTGCCGGAGCGCAGGCCGAGCGCAGCCGCATCAGCGGTGACATTGGGGCGGCTCTCATAGATGATGCCGATGACGCCGAGCGGTACCCGCACACGGCTGAGGCGCAGGCCATTGGGCCGCTCGGATTCATCGATGACCTGCCCCACCGGATCGGCAAGATTGGCGACCTGTTCGACCGCGTCCGCAATGCCATTGATCCGCGCCTCGTCCAGCCGCAGCCGATCCAGCATGGCAGAGGAGAGGCCATTGGCGGCGCCGCGCTCCATATCGGTGCGATTGGCTCGGATGATCTTCGGCATCGCTTCCCGCAGCGAGCGCGCCGCGGCAACCAGCGCCTGCGCCTTCAGCTCGCTCGGCGCCTGCGCCATGTCCGCAGCGGCGCGGCGAGCACGCGCACCCATCTGGGCAATGAGCATTTCAGGCGTCTGCGTGAGATCATTCATGATAAGAGTCGTCCTGTCCGGCGGAGGGCACTCCCCATAGCATGGGGAGAGAGTCGCGCAAATGGCGGCAACCCGACGCATGGCGGAGCGTTTGCCCTTTCAGCCGAAGGGAACCGCGAGCGATGCCCAACAGGGAGACGAGCATGAACCGACTGAGCCAGATTTCCTCGATTGCCGTGCTCACCTTCATCCTTGCGGGATGCCAGGTGTCGCCCGATGCGGACAATCAGGCCAATGGCATGAACGCGGCGCAGGCGGACGAAGCCCTCGATAACGCGCTCAATGCCAATGACAGCGGCACCACTTCGGTACAGCCGGAATTTCTCGGCACGCTCGTTCCCCCTGCCCCTGGCGAGCAGGGCGGCCTACCCGATGACCGCACCCCGCTCAACGAGGCGGCCGCGCGCGTGCCGACCAGCGTTGAAGCCTCGGGCGCGACCATCCAGCTTTGGGGCCTCGCGCTGGCGCAGGGGCGCTTTGGCGATGCCTATAGGCTCTATGCCGATTCCGGGAGGGGCAGCGGCATGACGGAGGCGCAGTTTTCGAGCGCCTATAACCGCTACAGCGATGTGCAGGTTCTGGTCGGCCGTCCCCAGTCGACCGGCAATCAGCGCGTGAAGGTGCCGGTGCAGATGTATGGCCGGATGCGCGAGGATGGTCGCCCGTTCAACATGATCGGCACAATGACATTGGTGCGCAACCCCGGCGGACAGAAAGGCGAGAGCGGCCAGATGGCCTGGCTCATCGCGGAATCGGACCTCTCGCCGCGCGGCACGGTGAAGATCATCCCGCCGGGCGGCGAGACAGGCGCCGGCGCCATTCCGCAGGCCTTCCGAGGCAACTGGTCGTCCAGCGCGGCGGCGTGCGGCAAGCCCGGCGACAATATGCGGCTAGCGGTGGGCGCGGACGACCTCACCTTCTACGAGAGCGTCGGCAAGGTGACGCAAGCCCGCCCGCTCTCGCCCAATCGCCTGAGCGTCACCGCCACTTACTCGGGCGAGGGCGAAAGCTGGACGGATACGGCCGCGCTGACTCTCTCCGGCGGGGGCGACGTGTTGACCATCGGGTCCGTCAAGCGCGTGCGCTGCCCGAGCTAATGCCCCGCACGAGGCTGGCGCAATAGCAGGACATTTAGTTTGAAAAGCCGGGCAGAAAAATGTCCGGAATGAGAGCCTTGCCTGCGTCGGCGATCCGCTTTACGCCCGCCACCGCCGCCCTGTTTGTCAGACAGTATCCGCCTCCGAAGGGGCGGACATGCAGCGCCGGCAGGGAGAGGCGCGATGAGTCAAACCACGAGTCTGTTGGCAGGCCGGCTTCGCTGGGGCGTCCTCGCCGTGCTGTTTGGCGTCACCGTCATCAATTATGCGGACCGGGCGATCCTCTCGCTGGCGGCGCCCCTGATGACGCGCGATCTCGATATCGATCCGCTGCAACTCGGCATCGTCTTCTCGGCCTTTGGCTGGTCCTATGTCGCGGCGCAGCTCCCCGGCGGATGGTTGCTCGACCGATTTGGCGTTCGCCGGGTCTATCTCGTTGCCATTGTGGGCTGGTCGCTGTTCACGGCCGCGCAGGGCCTGGTGGTGTTCCTCTCCGGCGCCGCCGCCATCACCGCGCTCTTTCTGCTCCGGCTCCTCGTTGGTCTGGCCGAAGCCCCGTCCTTCCCCGGTAATGCGCGGATCGTCGCCAGCTGGTTTCCCGCCAGCGAACGCGGCCGCGCCACGGCCATTTTCACCTCCGCGCAATATTGCGCCACGATCCTGTTCGCGCCGATCATGGCCTGGATCATCGGGGTCATCGGCTGGCCGGAGGTCTTCCTGTTCATGGGCGGGGTCGGGCTGGTCGCGGCCATGGCCTGGGCGCGCACGGTCCACGAGCCGCATCGTCACCCGCGCATCCAGCCCGCAGAGCTGGCACTGATCGTCGATGGCGGCGCCTTGATCGAAAAGGCCGAACCGGCAGGCCGGCCGGATGGCGAGACGGCGCGGCACGTGCGGTCCCTCATTCTCGCCCCGTCGCTCTGGGGGCTTTATCTCCACCAGTTCTGCGTGAACGCCCTCACCTATTTCTTCATCACCTGGTTCCCGGTCTATCTCGTGCAGGAGCGTGGCCTCTCGATCATCGAGACCGGGCTGATGACCGCCATTCCATCGATCTGCGGCTTTCTTGGCGGCTTGCTGGGCGGCCTGTGGTCGGACTGGCTGCTCAAGCGCGGGCATAGCATGACGCTGGCCCGCAAACTCCCCATTGTCACCGGCATGATGGGTTCGCTCGCCATTCTCGGCTGCAATTACACCAGCGCGCAGACCATGATCATGATCTTCATGAGCCTCGCCTTTTTCGGCAAGGGCTTCGGCGCGCTGGGGTGGGCCGTCATGTCCGATATCGCGCCACCCGGTGCGGCGGGTTTGAGCGGCGGCATCTTCAACATGTTCGGCAACATGTCGTCCATCGTGACGCCGATCGTGATCGGCTTCATTCTGCAGCAGACGCAATCTTTCGAGCTGGTGCTGATCTTCCTCGCCGGCTGCGGCTTCACGGCCGCCTTCAGCCTGCTCTTCCTGTTCGGCAAGGTCGAGCGCATGAAAGCGCTCGCCCCTGCCGCTGGATAACCCGAAGCAATTTAGTCAGAGTTATTCATCGATCGGCTGCGGCTCGGGCAAGGCGTTGGTCGGCTTCGCACCCCACAACGCGTAGAACAGCACGTAGAGTTCGCACGCCGCCGTCAGCAGGAACGACATCTGAAGGCCATAGCTGTCCGCCAGCCAACCCTGCACGATGACCAGCGCGCCGCCGGCAATTGCCATGATCAGCAGCCCCGAGCCTTCCTCGGTCAACGGTCCCAGCCCCTTGATGCCGAGCGTGAAGATGGTCGGGAACATGATCGAGTGGAAGAAACCCACGAGGATCAAGGCCCACATCGCCGCCGGGCCGGTGGTGAAGACCGTGACCAGCATCACCACGAACGCACCGATGGAGAAGGCCGCCAGCACCGTCTCCGCCGGAATCTTCTGCATGATCGCCGAACCGACGAAGCGGCCGACCATCATCCCGCCCCACAGGAAGGTGAGGTAGCGACCGGCCTGCTCATGGGTGAGGTTGGCGATGTGCGGCTGACTGACGAAGTTCACGAACAGATTGGCGACGCCGATCTCGGCAATCAGGTAGATGAAGATCGCCGGCACGCCGAACACGAGATTGCGGTGCCGCCAGAGCGAGTGGTTGCGGCGCTCCTCCTTGCTCGCACGATTGGCGGCCGACCCCATGGCGGGCAACGGAAAGCGCGCAATGACGATGGCGAGCACGATCAGCACGACCGCGACGAGGCCATAAGGTAGGATCACCGATTGCGCATCGGCAAGGCGCTCCGCCTGGGTGAGCACAACGCCCGCTTCCGCCGTGCCGCCCTTGGAGCGACCGAGGATCAGATAGGCGCCGAACAAGGGCGCGAACATCGTGCCCGCCGAG
Source organism: Sphingobium sp. B2D3A (assembly GCF_025961795.1). Classification (NCBI taxonomy): domain Bacteria; kingdom Pseudomonadati; phylum Pseudomonadota; class Alphaproteobacteria; order Sphingomonadales; family Sphingobiaceae; genus Sphingobium; species Sphingobium sp. B2D3A. The sequence goes on from NZ_JAOQOI010000001.1 coordinate 51,365, forward strand.
TTCATGGCCTGCACGAGATTGAGGCGGGAGGATGCCGTTTCCGGCGACCCGACCACGGCGACATAGGGATTGGCAGCCACCTGCAGCAGCGTGATGCCGCTCGCGATGACAAAGAGCATGACGAGGGTGACGCCATAAGATGGCAGGCTGGCGGCGAGCATCATGCCCAGCGACCCCGCCGCCATCACCAGCAGGCCGACGACCAGCGACTTCTGATAACCGACCCGCTTGATCAGCCAGGCTGATGGGATCGACGCGACGAAATAGGCAATGAACCAGACCGATTCGATCAGCGTCGTCTGCGTATAATTGAGATCAAACACGCTGCGCAGATGCGGCAGCAGCGTGTTGTTGATGACGGTGATGAAACCCCACATGAAAAACAGGCTGGCCAACAGCACCAGGGCAGGGGTGTAATTGACCCCGCCGCTGTCCCTGCTCACCCCATTTGCAACCCCTGCCGGTCCGGCCATCGGCTCCATCCCCTCATCAATTTTGCCGGGGCGTTTTCGCCGGAATGTCGGCTTGCGTCAATGTCATTTGTCTGACTATAAACCCGCACAGCGCGGACAGAGACAAAAGGATTGGGGCAGGGATGCGAAGTGCATATTGGATAGCGATCATCTCCGGAACGCTGGCGATGGCGATGCCGGTTTCCGTGGTTCAGGCCGCCGAGGCGCACCGTGCGGCTGCCGGCACCCTCGCCGATGGCACCGCCATTGAGGCGATCACGCTCAAGAACGCGCAAGGCGTGGAAGCAAAGATCATCACTTATGGCGCCACGCTGCAGTCGCTGCTCGTCCCCGGGCGCGACGGCAAGCGGGCTGATGTCGTGCTCGGCTTCGACAGTGCGGCCCAATATGAGGCGCACCCCAATTATCTCGGTGTAACCGTCGGGCGGTTCGCCAACCGCATCGCCAATGGCCGGTTCGCGCTGGATGGCAAGACCTACCAGCTGACGCAAAATGACGGGACCAATTCGCTGCATGGCGGCGGCAAGGGCTTCGATCGCGCCGTGTGGAAGGTCGTCTCGGTGGAGAGCGGCCCGACCGCGCGTGTCGTGCTCGCTCATGTCAGCCCGGATGGCGACGCCGGCTACCCTGGCAAGCTGGACGTCACCACCACTTACACGCTGGATGAGAGCGGCGCGCTCGGCATTGCCTTCGAGGCCAGGACGGACAAGCCAACCATCGTGAACATGACCAACCATGCGCTGTTCAACATGGCCGGCGAGGAGTCACCCGGCGGCGCGCTCGACCAGTTGCTGACCATTCCCGCCAAGGCCTTCACGCCCGTCGATGCCAAGCTGATCCCCACTGGCGAGCTGCGCCCGGTGGCCGGCACGCCGTTCGACTTTCGCAAGCCGCGCCGCATCGCGCAGGACATTCGCGATGGCCGGGACGACCAGATCCGCGCCGGCCGCGGCTATGACCATAATTTCGCGCTCGACAAGGGCGTGACGGCCAAGCCCGAACTGGCCGCCCGCCTTGAAGACCCCGCCTCCGGGCGCGTCCTCGAAGTGCTGACGACCGAGCCGGGCGTGCAATTCTACGCCGGGAATTTCCTGGATGGCACAGTCCCCGGCAAGAGCAGCCGCCTGTATCGCATGGGGGATGGCATCGCGCTCGAACCGCAGAAATTCCCGGATGCGCCGAACCATCCCGATTTCATTTCCGCCCGCGTTGATCCCGGCAAGCCCTACCGGCATGCCATGATCTACCGCGTTTCAATCCAGCAGGGCACGCACCACAAATGACAGACCCAAAGGGCTCGCGCCTGCGCTCGCGCGCATGGTTCGACAATGACGACAATATCGACATGACGGCGCTCTATCTGGAGCGTTACCTGAATTTCGGGCTCAGCCTCGAGGAACTCCGCTCGGGCAAGCCGATCATCGGCATCGCCCAGACCGGCAGCGACCTCTCGCCCTGCAACCGCCACCATCTCGTGCTGGCCGAGCGGGTGCGCGAGGGCATTCGCGAGGCCGGCGGCATCGCCATCGAATTCCCCGTCCACCCCATTCAGGAGACGGGCAAGCGACCGACAGCCGGGCTGGACCGCAACCTCGCCTATCTTGGCCTGGTCGAGGCGCTGTACGGCTACCCGTTCGATGGCGTGGTGCTGACCACCGGCTGCGACAAGACCACGCCCGCCGCGCTGATGGCCGCAGCCACGGTGAACATTCCCGCGATTGCGCTCTCCGTTGGCCCGATGCTCAATGGCTGGCATGAGGGCGAGCGCACCGGATCCGGCACCATCGTGTGGAAAGCGCGGCAGATGCTTGCCGCCGGCGAGATCGATGATGAAGGCTTCATCAGGCTGGTCGCCTCCTCAGCCCCCTCAACCGGCTATTGCAACACCATGGGCACGGCCACGACCATGAACAGCCTTGCCGAGGCGCTGGGCATGATGCTGCCGGGCTCCGCCGCCATTCCCGCGCCCTATCGCGACCGGCAGGAAGTCGCCTGGCGCACCGGCAAGCGCATTGTCGAGATGGTGGCGGAAGACCTCAAGCCGTCCGACATTCTGACGCTCGACGCCTTTCACAATGCCATCGTGGTGAATTCGGCCATCGGCGGCTCGACCAATGCGCCCATCCACCTCGCGGCGATTGCGCGCCATATCGGCGTCGACCTGCCGCTCAAGGATTGGGAGCGGCTCGGCCACAAGGTGCCGCTGCTGGTCAACCTCCAGCCAGCCGGCGAGTATCTGGGCGAGGATTATTATCGCGCTGGCGGCGTGCCCGCCGTGGTCGCGCAGCTCATCCGCCACGGCCTGATCCGCGAAGGCGCGCTGACCGTGAACGGCGCCAGCATGGGCGACAATTGCCGGGATGCGCGGATCATGGACGAGCGCGTCATCCATCCGTTCGAGCAGCCGCTGGTCGAGGACGCCGGCTTTCTGGTGATGAGCGGCAATCTGTTCGATGCCGCCATCATGAAGACCAGCGTGATCAGCCAGGAATTCCGCGACCGCTACCTCTCCAACCCGGACGCGCCGGGCGTGTTCGAAGGCCCCGCCATCGTGTTCGACGGCCCGGAGGATTATCACAAGCGCATCGATGATCCGGCCACCGGCATTACCGAGAACACGCTTCTCTTCATGCGCGGCGCCGGTCCCATCGGCTATCCCGGCGCGGCAGAGGTGGTGAACATGCGCCCGCCGGCCTATCTCATTACGGAAGGGATCAGTGCCCTCCCCTGCATCGGCGACGGGCGCCAGTCCGGCACGAGCGCCAGCCCGTCGATCCTCAATGCCAGCCCGGAAGCGGCGGCCATGGGCGGCCTCGCCCTGTTGCGCGACGGTGACCGGGTGCGCATGGACCTGAATGCCTGCACGGTGGATGTGCTGATCGCCGACGCGGAGCTTGCCGAGCGCCGTGAAGCCCTGATAGCCAAGGGTGGCTATGCCTATCCCGCGTCCCAGACCCCATGGCAGGACATCCAGCGTTCGCTTGTCGGGCAGCTGGACAAGGGCGCGATTCTGGAAGGCAGCGAGCAGTTCCAGCGCATCGCGCAAACCCAGGGCCTGCCGCGCGACAATCACTAAGGCCGAAAGGGCAGCAGGATGACGGGCTGGCGGATCGTCGAGCGCGACGTGCGCGACGAGCTGGGCGAGGGGACGCTGTGGAGCGCGCGCGACAACGCGCTCTACTGGACGGACATTCTCGCGCCGGCTCTCAACAGGCTCTCGCTCGCCGATGGCACGGTCGACCGCTGGGCGATGCCCGAGCGGCTGGGCTGGGTGGTCGAGCGCGATCAGGGCGGTTTCATTGCCGGGTTCGCGAGCGGCTTTGCGCGGCTCTCGCTCGATCCCCTCACCATCGAGCCAATTGGCAACCCCGAGCCGCATCTGCCGGACAACCGTATGAATGACGGTAAGGCCGATGCCGGCGGGACGATCTGGTGCGGCACCATGCACAGCCGGATCGAGGGCGAAAGCGGCACGCTCTACCGGTTCACGCCGGATGGTCGCTGGACGCCGATGGACAGCGGCTACACCGTCACCAACGGCCCCGCCTTCTCAACCTGCGGCCGCTGGCTCTACCACACCGATACCATGCGCGGGCTCATCTACCGGTTCGCGCGCACGCCGGATGGTGGCATCGCCGACCGCGAGGTCTTCGTCCGCTTTGGCGAGGGAGATGGCGGGCCGGATGGCATGACCGTCGATGCCGAGGACGGGCTGTGGGTCGCGCATTGGGGCGCCGGCCGGGTGAGCCGCTTTTGGCCGGATGGCACGTTGGATCACAGCATTGCGCTACCCGCCTCCCAGATCACCAATATCGCCTTTGCCGGTGAGCGGCTCGACCGAATGTTCGTCACCTCTGCGGCGACCGGCCTGCCTCCGTCCGACTATGATGGCGCCCTGTTCGAGATCGAGACGTGGTTCAAGGGTGTCGCGCCGGGCCTCTTTCCGGCCTGACATCGACGCCAAGCCTCATCCGTCCTGCCCTGATCCTATTAGCGAGTAGCTATAACTTATAGCCTCACAGGCCGTTGCTTCTAACTGCCTCTCCGCATGACAAGGTGGTTCAAAATAGGGAGAGGAACGATGAGCTATTCAAGGAAGATGGCGTCCAAAGCCGCGTGGCATGGCGCCAGCCGGCTGATTATCGCGGCATGTGCGGGCATTGGGCTTTCCGCCGCGATGGCACAACAAGGCGCGAATTCGCAGCAGGCGTCGCCGCCGGTCGGCCCTGACTGGACCTATTATCCGCAGCCGACCAAGGCCCCCAAGGGTGCCCCCAATATCATCCTCGTCCTTATGGACGATGTGGGCTTCAGCGCCTCCACCTCTTATGGCGGCCCCATTCCGACGCCGGTGTTCGACAGTCTCGCTGCCTCGGGCCTGCGCTACACGCGCTTCCACACCACCGCCATGTGCTCGCCGACGCGCGCCGCATTGCTCACTGGCCGCAACCACCATGCCGTCGGCAACGCATCGATCTCCAACGTATCGATCGATGCGCCGGGCTATACCTCCGTGATGCCGGACAGCGCCGCGACGCTGGGCCGGGTGCTGCGCGATAATGGCTATGACACGTCTTGGTTCGGCAAGAACCATAATATCCCCGACTGGGAGACCGGGCCGATGGGTCCGTTCAAGCGCTGGCCGATCGGCCTGGGCTTCGATTATTTCTACGGGTTCAACGGCGCGGGTGCCGACCAGTTCAACCCAACCATTGTCGAGAATATCAACCCCGTGCGGCGCGACCGGACGGACGATAATTATATTTTCGACCGTGACATGACCGACAAGATGCTGGGCTGGCTGGGCGCGCAGCAGGCGCAGGACCCGAACAAGCCCTTCTTCCTCTATGTCGCGCCCGGCGCCATGCACGGCCCGCAGCAAGCCCCGGCCGATTGGGTGGCCAAGTTCAAGGGCAAGTTCGACATGGGCTGGGACAAAATGCGCGGCCAGATTTTCGCGCGTCAGAAAGCCATGGGCATCATCCCCAAGGACGCCCGCATGGCGCCGCCCCTGCCCGGCGTGCCGCGCTGGGATAGCCTGCCTGCCGATCAGAAGGCGCTTTACGCGCATATGATGGAAGTGGCCGCCGCGCAGCTTGCCTTCTTCGACGATCAACTGGGTCGCGTGATCGAGCGGGTGCGTCAGGATGGCGAGCTGGACAACACGCTGGTGATCTTCATCAACGGCGACAACGGCGCGGCGCTGCACAATATGTACGGCTCGATCAACGCTTACTCGCAGTTCGCTGGCATCAAGGAAACTCCCGAGACGCTGCTGCCGCAGAAGGACAAGTTCGGTACGGAGGAGAGCTTCGGCAACTATCCGGTCGGCTGGGGCTATGCGCTCAACACGCCCTACCCATGGGGCAAGACGGTCGCCTCCCAGCTCGGCGGGTTGCGTGTGGGGATGGTCGTCTCCTGGCCTGATAAGATCAAGGACAAGGGCGGCATCCGCACCCAGTTCAGCCATGTCATCGACATCGCGCCGACCATCTATGACGTGGTGGGGATCACACCGCCGGCCACGGTGGACGGTGTGGCCCAGCAGCCGATCGACGGCATTTCGATGAAGTACAGTTTCGATGCCCCCAAGGCCCCGTCGCAACGGCGCGAGCAGTATTTCGAGATGCTGGGGAGCCGCGGTTATTACAAGGATGGCTGGTTCGCCGGGACCGAGGTCAATTGGGAACCATGGGGACCGAACAAGACCGACCCGACCAAGGCCGGCTGGGAGCTGTATAATCTCAACGAGGACTGGTCGCAGACCCGCAATGTCGCCGCGCAGTATCCCGACAAGCTGGCCGAACTGAAGGCGGACTTCGAGGCGGCGGCCCAGAAGTTCCATGTCTATCCGCTCTCGGCCGACTTCTTCGAGCGGCTGAACTACAAATATCGCCCCAACGCCCTCGCGCCCGAGCGGACGCGCACTTATTATACGAGCGACATCCGCTATCCGGCCGTGACCTTCCCGGAACTCAACCCCAACTGGACTGCCGAAGCCCGCGTCAAACTCAGCGGATCAGCGGTCAGCGGGCCAATTCTGACCCAAGGCGCCAAGTTCGCGGGTTATACGCTCGCGATGGAGAACGGCGTGCCGGTCTTCACCTACAACCCCTCGGGCCGCGCGCAGGAACGCAAGGTCCTGCGGGGCACCCAGGCGCTCGGTGCGGGCGACCATGTGATCACCGCCCAGATCGCCCCGGCGAGCGAAGGGCTGACGATCTCGTTGCTAGTCGACGGCAAGTCGCAAGCAACAGCTTCGATCCCCCGCGTCATCAAGATCGTGACCGGCGAAGCGATGATCGGCCACGCGCTGATCGATGATCGCACGGGGCCGCTGAACTTCCCCGATACGATCGAGAAGGTGACGATCACCAGCTACTGAGACCAGCACTTGCCCATGGCCGCCTGCCTATCGGTGGGCGGCCATGTCATTTGGGGTATGCAGGCCGCTTAGCGGCCGCTGTTGACCAGCAGCAAAATGGCCACGATCAGGATCGCGAGTGCCTGGAAGGTCACGCGGCCCATCATCGCCTTGTTCTGGCGCAGGCTGGACTGGCTCGGGCCGGTGCCATCGCCTTTCAGCTCCGCCTCGGTCGTGCGCAGGAACGTCACAATGCCGCGAACGAGCATGAAAAGTGCGCCTAGCATGGCGAGCACCAGCAGGATGATCATGAGGGCATTGCCCATAGCTTGTCTCCTTGTGGCCCCGATTTAGGAGGCTTCGACCCTGATTCCAACCGGAAAGCGGCCAGCCTGCAAATCTTCGGCGAGCGCCGGGCCGGAAAGGCCCTGATCGCGCAGCTCCGCAAGGCTCAGGCCATCGGCGCGCTTGGCAAGGCGCTTGCCCGCCGCATCCACGATCAGCCGGTGATGCCGGTAGCGCGGACTGGGGAGGCCGAGCAGCGCCTGCAGGGTGCGATGGGCGTGGGTGGAGGCGAACACGTCCCGCCCCCGAATGACATGCGTGACGCCCTGTGCCGCATCATCGACCACCACCGCGAGATGATAGCTGGCTGGCCGGTCCCGCCCCTTGATGATCAGATCGCCCAACGCATCCGGCTCGACCGGGACGGTGCCGGCAAAATCGTCCTGCCAGACCAGCGGACCAGTGCGCGCCAGCGCCGCGCCCATATCCAGCCGCCAGCTATGCGGATTGCCTGCCGCGATCCGTGCCGCGCGCTCCTCCAGCGCCAGCGCGCGGCAGGTGCCGGGATAGAGCGGCCCGTCGGCGCCATGGGGGGCGTGAAGGCTCGCGGCCAGTTCTCGCGCGATATCGCCGCGCGTGCAGAAGCAGGGATAGACGACGCCCGATGCTTTGAGTCGGTCCAGAGCCTGCTCATAGGCATCGAAGCGCGTCGACTGGATCATCAGCCCGTCCCAGCCGATGCCCAGCCAGCGCAAGTCTTCGTAAATGCCCTCGGTAAATTCGGGCCGGCAGCGGGTGACGTCGGTATCCTCGATGCGCAGCAGGAAGGTGCCGGCATTTTCCCGCGCGAAGTCATGAGCCTGCAACGCCGACCAGCCATGGCCGATGTGCAGGCGCCCGGTCGGGCTCGGCGCGAAACGGGTCACCACATGTCGTGGAGAGTCGTTTTCCATCATACAAGGCCTTGACGAAGACTCATCGTCTCTGCTGTCATATGCACGTCACGCTTCTCTTGGAGAGAGTGCGGCGAAACGAAAGGGGCAAGAGCGCGCATGTATCATCCCGATCGAATACGCCATCCAGAAAATTGCCCGGCGCTCGTGTTGAACGCCGACTACACCCCGCTTTCTTATTATCCGCTGAGCCTCTGGCCCTGGCAAACCGCCATCAAGGCGGTTTTTTTGGATCGGGTGGACATCGTCTCCAGCTATGAGCAGGAAGTTCATTCGCCGAGTTTCCAGATGCAAATCCCCTCGGTGATCGCGCTCAAGCAATATGTGCGGCCGAGCGAGCATCCCGCCTTCACCCGTTTCAACCTCTTCCTGCGCGACAAATTCTCCTGCCAATATTGCGGATCGACCAAGGATCTCACCTTCGATCATGTCGTGCCGCGCCGCGCCGGTGGTCGCACGACCTGGGAGAATGTCGCCACCGCCTGCTCGCCGTGCAACCTCAAGAAAGGCGGGCGAACCCCGCGCGAGGCGCATATGCCGCTGCGCCAAATGCCGATCCGCCCGACGACCTGGCAGTTGCAGGACCATGGCCGCGCCTTCCCGCCCAACCATCTGCACGAGAGCTGGCACGACTGGCTCTACTGGGATGTCGAGCTGCTGGCCTGAGCCAGGGAACCCGTCTCCGCCCTGCCCCTTGCACGCGGCTCTGGAGCCGCTAAGAAGCCGCGATGGACCGTATCCTCATCCGCGGCGGCAAGCCGCTCTCCGGCAAACTCCCCATCTCCGGCGCGAAGAACGCCGCGCTGACGCTGCTGCCTTGCGCGCTGCTGACCGAGGAGCCGGTGACCCTGCGCAACCTGCCCCGTCTGGCGGACGTGGACAGCTTCGGCCATCTGCTCAACCAGCTTGGCGTATCGACCACCATCGAGGGATCCCGGCAGGAAGATTTCGGCCGGGTGATGACGCTCAAGGCCGCGCGCGTCACCTCATCGGTCGCGCCCTATGACATCGTGCGCAAGATGCGCGCCTCCATCGTTGTGCTGGGGCCACTGCTGGCGCGCACCGGCGAGGCGACCGTGTCGTTGCCCGGCGGCTGCGCCATCGGCAACCGCCCCATCGACTTCCACCTGCGCGCCTTTGAGACGCTGGGCGCGACGATCGAGATGGCCAATGGCTATGTCCGCGCCATTGCGCCGGATGGTGGCCTTAAGGGCGCGCTCGTTACCCTGCCCTTCCCCTCGGTCGGCGCGACCGAGAACACGCTGATGGCGGCGGCGCTCGCCAATGGCGAAACGATCATCGAGAATGCCGCGCGCGAGCCTGAGATTGTCGACTTGTGCGGCCTGCTTGTCGCCATGGGTTGCGAGATCGAGGGCATCGGTACGGACCGGATCGTCATCCACGGCAAGCAGCGCCGCTATGGCACCACCTATCGGGTGATGGCAGACCGTATCGAGGCGGGAAGCTATGCCTGCGCCGCTGCGATCACCGGCGGGGAGCTGGATCTGATCGGTGCCAATGCCGATGACATGCACGCGATCCTCAAGGGCCTGCGCGATGCCGGCGTCCACATTGAGGAAAGCAAGACCGGCATCAAGGTCGCGGCCGACGGCCCGCTGAAGCCCCTGACGCTGACAACGGCGCCGCACCCCGGCTTTCCCACCGACATGCAGGCTCAATTCATGGCGATGCTGACGCTGGCCGGTGGCGCGAGCGTGCTCACAGAGACGATCTTCGAGAACCGCTACATGCACGTGCCCGAGCTGGCTCGCATGGGCGCGGATATCACCGTGAACGGCCGCACCGCCGTGGTGCGCGGCGTGGAAAAGCTGACCGGCGCGCCAGTGATGGCGACCGACCTGCGCGCCTCGATGAGCCTGATCCTCGCCGGCCTCGCCGCACAGGGCGAAACCGTAGTGAGCCGCGTCTACCATCTCGACCGGGGCTATGAGCGGCTGGAAGAGAAACTGAGCGCGGTCGGCGCCGACATCGAGCGCGACAGCGACGGGTAAGCCCCCGCCGCAGGTCTGATGGGGCGGTCTGCACGGCGTTTTAATCGCTAATCTTTCGTCATTCCCGCGAACGCGGGAATGACGGTCATAGAAATCGGCGGATGACTCTGCCGCCGATCTTACCGGCAAAGGGGTAAGAGCGGCCCTCTCAGGCCGCCGTATCGATGCCCAGTTCCGCCAGCTTGCGGTAGAGCGTCGAGCGGCCGATGCCGAGGCGACGCGCCACTTCCGTCATGCGGCCGCGATAATGGCCGATGGCGAGGCGAATGACGTCGGCCTCGATATCGGCCAACGCGCGCAGATGGCCGTTCGGCTCGTAGAGCGTGACGCCGATGCCGCTTTCCTGCGCGTTGCGGACCATGGGCGTGACCTGCCCGTTCTCGCGCCGCACCGGCTCGCTCTGGTTGAGCTTGCCGGAGAGTTGCGGGAAATCCGCGGCCGTGAGGGCATCCCCCTCGCACAGCACAGCCGCGCGGAAGAGCGTGTTGTGCAACTGACGGACATTGCCCGGCCAATCGTGCAGGGCGAGCAAATTGATCGCCTCATTGGTGATGCCGAGGCTGCGCATCCCCGGCTGCGCCACCACGCGCTCCAGCAAATGACGCGCCAGCGCGGGGATATCGCCGCGACGATCCCGCAGCGGCGGAATGGTCAACTGGACGACGTTGAGGCGGTAATAGAGGTCTTCGCGAAAGCGCCCTGCCTCCACCTCGTCAAGCAGACGCTTGTTGGTCGCCGCGATCACGCGGACATCGACCTGACTGGGCAGGCGCGCGCCGACCGGCTGGATCTCGCCATCCTGCAGCACGCGCAGCAGCTTGACCTGCGCATCGAGCGGCAACTCGCTGATCTCATCGAGGAAAATGGTGCCGCCATTGGCGGTGCTGAACTTGCCGACATGCCGATCGAACGCGCCAGTAAAGGCGCCGCGTTCGTGGCCAAACAGGTCCGATTCGACCAGATTCGACGGGATCGCGCCGCAGTTGACCGTGACCATCGGCGCGCGGGCGCGCGGACTGGCGGCGTGGATGGCGTGGGCGATGACTTCCTTGCCGACGCCGCTCTCCCCCTCGATCAGGATAGGCACGCGGGCACGCGCCGCCTTGGCGGCGATGGCGAGGGCAGAGCGGAAGGTGGGCGAGGAGCCGACAATCTCGTCGAAGCCGAGCGGTGCGCGGTTCTTCTCGGTGAGCGGGCGCAGTTCACCCGCGCTGCCTGAATGGTTGAGCGCCGCCTGCAGCGCGCTCAGGAAACTGTCCGGCGCGATCGGCTTGATCAGGAAATCATGGGCGCCGGCCCGCATCGCATCCACCGCCCGCTCGGCAGAGCCATTGGCGGTGATGACCAGAACCGGCAATTGCGGGCGACGGACGCCGATGGCGCGGATGAGGTCGCTGGCCTCGCCTTCCTGCGTCCAGTCGTCGATCATCACGGCATTGATGCGCGCGCCTTCACGGGAATCGAGCAGCTCGAGCGCATCCTCGGCCGTGCTCGCGCTCATCGCACGCCAGCCTGCCCGATGCGCCATGGCAATATTGAGTCGGCGCTGCGCCGGCTCGTCGTCGACCAGCAGCAGAACAGGATTTTCGGGATCGGTCATGCTCTCTTCCGCTCGTTGCAGCCGCCGGAATTAAAGAGCGGGGGTAAAGAGGCTGTTAAGCCGACCTGTCTTTGCGGCAAGCTGCTTGAGGCCGCCAAATAATGCCGCTAGGACATTGCGAAGACGACAATCTGGAACAGGATAGCCATGGCGCACGAACAGGACATGAATCAGGCAACCGGCAGCTACAGCGGCTTCGTGACGCTGATGAAGTGGGGCACGATTCTCAGCGCAATCGCCGCGCTCATCGTCATCATGATCATCGCCTGATCCCTCCGAACGGGGGGATGTTCATGAAAATCGCCGTCATTCGCGAGACCGCCGCTGGCGAGCGGCGCGTGGCCGCGTCGCCTGAAACCGTCCGCAAGTTCAAGGCGCTCGGTGCGGAGCTGGCGGTGGAAACGGGCGCGGGCCTGTCTGCCAGCGTCTCCGATGCGGAGTATGAGGACGCTGGCGCTACGGTGACCGACCGGGCTGCCACCGTGCAGAACGCGGGCATTATCCTGTGCGTGCAGGGACCGGATCCCGAGAGCATTGCGGGCGCGGCGCCGGGCGCATGGCTGGTCGGATCGCTCAATCCCTTTGGCGAGCGCGCGCGGATCGATCGTTATGCGGCAGCCGGGCTGGAAGCGCTGGCCATGGAGTTCATGCCGCGCATCACGCGCGCGCAGAGCATGGACATTCTCTCCTCCCAGTCCAACCTCTCGGGCTACAAGGCGGTGCTGGACGCCGCTGCCGAATATGGCCGCGCCTTCCCGATGATGATGACGGCGGCCGGCACCGTGTCCGCCGCGCGCGTCTTCGTGATGGGTGTGGGCGTCGCAGGCCTTCAGGCCATCGCCACCGCCCGCCGGCTCGGCGCGCAGGTGAGCGCGACGGACGTGCGCGCCGCGACCAAGGAACAGATCGAATCGCTCGGCGCCAAGCCGATCTTCGTGGACGCGGTGAAGGGCATCGAGGGCGAAGGCAGCGGCGGCTATGCCACCGAAATGTCGCCGGAATATCAGAAAGCGCAGGCCGAGTTGGTCTCCAGCCATATCGCCAAGCAGGACATCGTGATCACCACTGCGCTGATCCCTGGCCGCGCGGCGCCGCGCCTGATCTCGGACGCGCAGATCGCGACGATGAAGCCGGGCAGCGTGATCGTGGATCTGGCTGTCGAGCAGGGCGGCAATGTCGAGGGCGCGGTGCCAGGCGAAATCGTGGAGCGCCATGGCGTGAAGATCGTCGGCCACCGCAACATGCCCTCGCGCCTCGCGGCGGACACCTCCGCGCTGTTCGCGCGCAATCTCTACAATTTCCTGTCCGCTTATTGGGACAAGGACGCCAATGCGCCGGTGCTGCCGGATGACGACGAGATCGTGAAAGGCATCCGCGTCACCCAGGGCGGCAAGGTGGTGAATGAGAGGCTGCAGACAAGCAGCACCTAGTCTCCATGGGAGGGGACCAGAATCATGGACTTCATTGCGGTTCTTTCGATCTTCGTGCTGGCCTGCTTCGTGGGCTATTATGTCGTGTGGTCGGTCACGCCCGCGCTGCACACGCCGCTGATGGCGGTAACCAACGCGATTTCCTCGGTCATCATCGTCGGCGCGCTCATCGCGGCGGCGGAGGCGGGCAATCCGCTGGCTGAGTGGCTGGGGCTGATCGGCGTGGTGCTGGCCTCGATCAACATCTTCGGCGGCTTTGCCGTGACCGAGCGGATGCTGGCGATGTACAAGAAGAAGGAGCGCAAGTGATGCTGGCGTTCCTGCCTGTCGGGCCGCTGGCGGCCCTCGCCTATCTCATTTCCGGCGTGCTGTTCATTCTGGCGCTGCGCGGCCTTTCCAACCCGGAGAGCAGCCGGCGCGGCAATCGCTTCGGCATGCTCGGTATGTTCATCGCCGTGGGCACCACCGTGGCGACGCATGATGCGGTGGCGATGCCGCGCATCGGCATCGCGATCATCATCGGCGGCGTGCTCGGTTTCGTGATCGCGCGGCGGATCGCCATGACGGCCATGCCACAGCTCGTCGCGGCCTTTCACAGCCTTGTCGGCCTTGCCGCCGTGCTGGTCGGCGTCGCCGCCTTCCTCAGCCCGGTGTCCTTCGGCATTGCTGACGAGCTGACCGGCGCGATCCATGCCGCCAGCCGCATCGAGATGGCGCTGGGCGTGGCGATCGGCGCGATCACCTTCTCGGGCTCGGTCATCGCCTTTCTCAAGCTCAACGGCAATATGAGCGGCAAGCCGATCCTGCTGCCGGGCCGCCATGTCATCAACATCGGCACGCTGCTGGCGATCCTCTTCTTCACCTACGGCTTCTGGCACAGCCAGGCGCCGATGGACTTCTGGATCATCCTTGTCCTCGCCTTCGTCATCGGCTTCCTGCTCATCATCCCCATTGGCGGGGCAGACATGCCTGTCGTGGTCTCGATGCTGAACAGCTATTCCGGCTGGGCGGCCGCCGCCATGGGCTTCACGCTCGGCAACAGCGCGATGATTATCACCGGGGCGCTGGTCGGCTCCTCGGGCGCGATCCTCAGCTACATCATGTGCAAGGCGATGAACCGCAGCTTCCTGTCCGTGATCGCCGGCGGGTTCGGCGCAGAAGCGGCGAGCGGCGATAGCGAGGCCAAGGAGCAGCGCCCGTGGAAGCGCGGCAGCGCGGAAGACGCGGCGTTCCTGATGAAGCAGGCGGACAGCGTCATCATCGTGCCCGGATACGGCATGGCCGTTTCCCAGGCGCAGCACGCGCTGCGCGAGATGGGCGATATGCTCAAGGCGGAAGGCGTGAGCGTCAAATATGCCATCCACCCGGTGGCAGGCCGCATGCCCGGCCATATGAACGTGCTGCTGGCCGAAGCCAATGTGCCCTATGACGAGGTGTTCGAGCTGGAGGACATCAACAGCGAGTTCGCGCAGACCGACGTTGCCTTCGTCATCGGCGCCAATGACGTGACCAATCCCGCGGCCAAGACGGACAAGTCCTCGCCGATCTACGGTATGCCGATCCTCGATGTGGCCAATGCCAAAACCGTGCTGTTCGTGAAGCGCTCCATGGGCGGCGTGGGCTATGCGGGGGTGGACAATGACGTCTTCTACATGGACAACACGATGATGCTGCTCGCCGATGCCAAGAAGATGGTCGAAGAGATCGTCAAGTCGCTCGGGCACTGACACGCAAGATGGAGTTTTGATGCGCAAGCTTGGACTGATCGGTGGCATCTCCTGGACGTCCACGGCCCGCTATTACGACCTCATCAACCGATCCGTGCAGCGCGAACTGGGCGGGCTGCACAGCGCGACGCTGCTGATCGACAGCCTCGACTTTGCCGATGTCGCCCGCTGCGCCTCGGCCAATGACTGGGATTGCGGGGCCGGCCACATGGTCGGCGCAGCCAAGCGGCTGCAGGCGGCCGGCGCGGAAGCGCTGATGATCTGCGCCAACAGCCTGCACAAGGTGGTGCCGCAGATCGAGGCGAGCGTGGACCTGCCGGTCATCCACATCATCGACGAGATTGGTGCGCGGCTGAAGGCGGACAAGGTGAAATCGGTCGCGCTGGTCGGCACCAGCAATGTGATGAGCGACCGCGATTATCGCCAGCATCTGGTGCAGGAGGGCGGCGTCTCACTGCTGCCCGCCGAGGCCGATCTGGCCGAGGGCATCGACAAGCTCGTCTATACCGAGCTGGCGGCCGGCATCATCACCCGCGAGGCCGAGCGCTACATGAAGACCGAGCTGACCAACATCGCCAAGGAGGATGTGCAGGCCGTGGTTCTCGCCTGCACGGAGCTCGACCTGATCGTGGACGTGAACGCCAATGTGCTGCCGATCTACGACAGCACGACCATCCATGCGGAGGCCGGCGCACGCTTCGTGCTGGGCAAATAGCCGGGCCGCTTTGGGCTTGTGCCGGGGTTCGCGCCGGGCGATACATACGGTCCTAATGGTTTGAAAGACCAAGCGAGAGGATCTGCCCGATGCAAGTCTCCCCGACCAAGATCTCGTTGCCTTTGATCGCCGCCGCGCTGCTGCTGAGCACCGCGCCTGCTTATGCCCAGATGCGAGCACTTAATGACGCGGTGGTGGCGCATCCCGACCCCGAATCGCTGTTCACGAGTCCCGACCCGAAGCTCCATCGCAACAAACAGGCCGCGCTCAAGATCGTGAAGGAGCTGCTGGAGGCCAATCACTGGGACCGCGCGCCCCTCTACCTCACCGATCGCTACATCCAGCATAATCCGATGGCGGGCTCCGGCCTTAAGGCCGTGATGGACTTCTTCATGAACGTCGCCAAGCGCACGCCCACGCCGATCCCTGAGAAGATGAAGACGCCGGTGGTGGCGGTGCAGGCCGAGGGTGATTTTGTGACGGTCAGCTTCGTGCGGGAAGTGCCCTATCCCAACGATCCTTCCAAGACATACACGACGACCTGGTTCGACATGTGGCGCTTTGTCGATGGCAAGGCCGACGAGCATTGGGACCCGGCAACGCTGCCTGCCGCCCCGCCGCCCGCAGCCGCCCCGACGGCGGCGCCTGCCGCGCCGTCCCAGCCCGTGCCGCCGCCGGCCGGCTGAACCATAAACAGGGAGAGGACAGATGACGACACGCACAACTCTGACCGGCGTGGCGCTGAGCGCACTCATGCTGGTCGTTCAGCCTGCCCCGCTGCTCGCGCAACATGCCGGGCATGGCGATCAGGCCGATCACGCCCGCATCCTGCAGGAAGTGCAGGACCGCACCCAGATCGAGAAGCTGATGTGGGATTATGTGCGCGCGGCCGACAGCTTGAATGCCGAGGCCTATGCCGCGCAGTTCACGCCCGACGGCGCGTTCAACGACGTCAAGGGCAGCGAGGCGCTGCGCAAGATGATCACCGCCATGAAGACCAGCCAAGAGGAGCGCCGGGCCAAGGGCGAGCATATCGGCGCGATGCACCACATGATGAGCAACCAGACCATCACCTTCATCGACCGCGACCATGCGCAGGTGAATTACTACTGGCAGACGGTGTTCGCCGACCGCGCGCTCAATCCTCCGCCGCGCCTCGCCGCCGCCGGTCGCGGACGCGACGACGTGGTGCGCGTTAACGGCAAGTGGCTGATCCAGCTGCGCAATGTCGCGGTAAAGGACTGACAGCGGAGGTCCGCCCGTGCAGCAACAGGTCGCCGTCATCACGCTGGGCATCGGCGATCTGGCACGCGCGCGGCGCTTTTATGGCGAGGGTTTCGGCTGGACGCCGGTGTACGAGGGGGAGGACATCCTCTTCTACCAGATGAACGGCTTCGTCCTCGGGCTTTGGGCGAAGGACGCGTTGGCGCAGGACATGCAGCGTCCGGTGGCTGGCCATGGCGCTGCTTCGGTGGCGCTGGCGCATAATGTCGCGACGCAAGCGGAGGTCGCGCCGCTGATTGCCCGGCTTGTCGAAGCGGGCGGCGAACTGCTGCGTGCCGCCGACGCGCCGCCCCATGGCGGGATGCGCGGCTATGTTGCCGATCCTGACGGCCATGCCTGGGAGATTGCGTGGAATCCGGCCTGGCCGATCGATGCCGAGGGGCGCGTGACCTTCGCGCTATAAGCAGGGGTCGAGCCGTTCGCGGACAATTATAGCCCCTCCCCTTCAGGGAAGGGTTGGGGTGGGGCTCAACGCCTACGAATGTTCGCAAAGCGAGCGATGCTGCGCATCGCCCCCACCCCCTCCCCCTCCCCTGAAGGGGAGGGGTTGATGGAGGTCAGCTTTCGGCCGGCTCCTTCGCAAGCAGGATCGGATCGTCCAGCCCCGCCGCCAGCGCATCCTCGACCGTCTCTAGCCAGATGAACTCCAGCTTCTCCCGCGCATTCGCGGGGATGTCGTCATAGTCGCGCTTGTTGCGGGCGGGCAGCATCACGCGGGTGATGCCGGCGCTCGCGGCGGCGACGACCTTCTCCTTGATACCGCCCACCGGCAGCACAAGACCGCGCAGGGAAATCTCCCCGGTCATCGAGGTATCGCTGCGCACCGTGCGGCCGGTGAGCAGGGAGGTGAGCGCCATGAACATGGCGACGCCCGCGCTTGGCCCGTCCTTGGGCGTGGCGCCAGCGGGGACATGGACGTGAATGTCGCTCTTCTCCAACAGCTCCGCCGAGACGCCGAGGCTGTCGGCTCGGCTCTTGAGCAAGCTCAGCGCCGCCTGCGCGCTTTCCTTCATCACGTCGCCGAGCTGGCCGGTGAGGATGAGCCGGCCGGAGCCGGACATCTTCGTTGCCTCGATGAACAGGATATCGCCGCCGACGGGCGTCCAGGCCATGCCGGTGGCAACGCCGGCCACGCTGGTGCGCTGCGCCACCTCATTCTCGAAGATGCGGTCGCCCAGCACCTCGTGCAGATCATCGACACCTATTGAGACCTGCGCGGCGCTGCCCTCGGCAATCCGCACGGCGGCGTTGCGGATGGTTTTGCCGATCTCCCGCTCCAGGTTCCGCACGCCCGCCTCGCGGGTGTAGTAGCGGATGATCTCGCTCAGCACGGCATCGTCCACCGTCACCTGCTCGGCCGTGACACCATTGGCGGCGAGTTGGCGCGCGACGAGATAGCGCTGGGCAATCGCCAGCTTCTCATCCTCGGTATAGCCCGAGAGGGTGATGATCTCCATGCGGTCGCGCAGCGGGCCGGGGATGGTCTCCAGCATGTTGGCGGTGGCGATGAACACCACGCGCGAGAGATCGAACGGCACGCCGAGATAATTGTCCCGGAAGCTGCCGTTCTGCTCGGGATCGAGCACTTCGAGCATCGCGGCCGAGGGCTCGCCCTGCACGCCGCGGCCCATCTTGTCGATCTCGTCCAGCATGATGACGCAATCGCGCCGCCCGGCCTTGCGGATCGCCTGAATGATGTTGCCGGGCATGGCGCCGACATAGGTCCGGCGGTGGCCGCGAATCTCCGACTCGTCATGCACGCCGCCCAGACTCACGCGCTCGAACGGGCGGCCCATGGCCCGCGCGATGGACTGGCCCAGCGAGGTCTTGCCGACGCCGGGCGGGCCGGCGAAGCACAGGATCGGCGCCTTGCCGCCGGGCGCGAGCTTGCGCACGGCGAGATATTCGACGATCCGCCGCTTGATCTTGTCGAGGCCATAATGATCCGCATCGAGCGTCTCGCGCGCCTTGGCGATGTCGATGGGCTGCTCCTCGGGAATGTCCCACGGCAGCTCCGTCAGCCAGTCGAGATAGGTGCGGATGATGCCATGTTCAGCGGCGGCCTCGGGCATCCGCTCGAGCCGGCGCAGTTCCTTGCGCGCTTCCTTCTCGACCGCCTCGGGCATCTTGGCGGCCTCGATCTTCTCGGTCAGCTCCGCGATCTCCGCCGCACGGCCATCATCCTCGCCGAGCTGGCGCTGGATGGCGGCCATCTGCTCACGCAGGATCGCCTCGCGCTGGCGGCTGGTCAGCGTCTCCTGCACGTCCTTGCCGATCTCGGCCGAGAGGCGCAACACCTGCAGGCGCTGCTCCAGCAGCCGTGAGACACGGTCCAGCCGCGCAGGCAGCGAGACAGTCTCAAGCAGCTCCTGCTTCTGGGTGGTATCCACGTCCAGATAGGCGGAAATGGTATCGGCCAGCGTCGATGCCGACGCGATGTTCTGGATCGCCTCAGCCAGACCCTGCGGCGCCTGCGGCAGCAGCTGCACCGTTTCCAGCGCCTGTTTGCGCACATGGATCAGCCGCGCCTCGACGTCCGGGGTCTTGTCCTCCTGCTCGGCGAGCTTCTCGACCCGCGCGACCATGAACGGCCAGCCTTCCAGAAACTCGACGATGCGAAAGCGCGTCTCGCCCTGCAGGATGAGGTGATGGGTGTCATCGGGCGCCGTCACATAGCGCAGCACATTGGCGAGCGTGCCCATGGCGTGCATGTCCGCCGGGACCGGCGCGTCCACGCCCGCATCGCGCTGGGTGAGCACACCAATTGGCAGGCTCTCGCGCACCGCAGCCTGTGCGGCGTTGACCGAGACGGCCCGGCTGAGCGCCAGCGGCATCACCACATCAGGGAACAGCACGAAGCCGCGCACGGGGACGATGATGATCGCATCCTCCGGCAGCGGGCGGAAAGGCTGCGTCTCGCCGGGCGCGGCGCCCTGGGGCTGCGCGGCGCCGGTGGACGTGGGATTGGCGGTGTTCGTGGTCAGAACGTCCATCAGAAGCGGCCTCCATCGACCTTGCTGAGCGTAACGAGCAGGCAGCCATTCACGGCGGCGCGACGCACGCCGTGATACTGGCCGCCGGGGAGCGGCAGGCGGCGCTCGAAGCGGCCCTGCGGCAATTCGAGGCGATGAATGCGCGCGGTGCGCAGCTCCGGCGGCAGGATGCGCTGGCCGCGCACGATGAGCACGCCATCCTCGATGAACGCCTCCGCCTTCTCTGCATCGACGCCGGGCAGCGCGACGATGGCCAGCACCTCATGCGCGGTCTCAATCATGTCGGCGGGCGGCTCCCAGGCCGGCGGACCGCTGGCGGCGCGGACGGGCGCGTAATTCTGCTGCTGCAGGCGTTGCATACGATCCAGCAGGTCGACCGCATCGGCCCACATCCAGTGCCTGTTCCGCGAAGTCATGCGCGCCCCCTTCCCCTTGGACCACCGGGCGAGATGCGCGGCGTGCATCCAATAAGGTTGCTCGCCGGACCGATTTCAAGCCCGGCAGGAGGGCGCGGGGAAAGCCCGGGCAGCAATCAGCTGCCGGTCAGCACCGCAGGCAGATGCACGGGCGCGTTCGGCCCGAGCGGCAGGTCAAGGAGCGTCCAGCCGGCGAGCAGTGCCCCGCCAAAGAGCAGCAGCCAGAGGGAATAAGGCAACATGACCGCCGCGAGGCTGCCAAGGCCGAAGCTCGGCACCCAGCGCTGGCAATAAATGAGGATCAGCGGGAAATAGACCATCAGCGGCGAGATGATGTTGGTCGCCCCATCGCCGACCCGATAGGCGGCCGTCGTCGTCTCCGCACTGATCCCGAGCAGCATCAGCATCGGTACCAAGACCGGGGCAAGCAGCGCCCATTTGGCGCTGGCCGAGCCGACGAACAGATTGAGCACGGTGGTGAACAGCACGATCAGGAGCAGCAGGACCGGCGTCGGCAAGGCGACGGCCTGCAGACCGCCGGCGCCGTGAATCGCGAAGATGAGGCCGAGATTGGACCAGCCGAACATCGCCACGAAATGCGCCGCCGCGAAGGCGAGGACGAGATAATAAGCAAGGTCGCCCATCGCCCCGCTCATCATCTTCACCACGTCGCGATGATCGGCGATGGTGCCCGCCGCCTTGCCATAGGCCCAGCCGCCGGCAAGGAAGAGCAGGAAGAAGGCGCCGACCAGCGACTGGTAGAAAGGCGTCAGTCGCGCCTCCGGCACCACTGCATTTGCATCGACCAGTGGCGCACCCGGCATCAGCGCCATGATCGCCCAGAGTGCGACCACCGCCAGCATCGCCAGGCCGCCATGGCGCAGGCCCTTGCGCTGCGCGGTGGTGAGGCGCTGTTCGGCGGTGGCATCCGGCGTGCCCGCGATCATCGCCGCCTTGCCCTGCGGCACATAGCCGCCAAGGCGTGGCTCGATGATCCGGTCGGTGACGTACCAGATGACCGGGATGTAGAGGATGAGCAAAGCGGCCATGAAGAACCAGTTGCCGGCAATCTTCATCTGCCAGTCGGCATCCAGCAACTGCGCGGCCTGCTGTGTGATGCCGAAGAGCAGCGCGTCGAGCTGGCCGGGCAGGAGATTGGCCGAGAAGCCGCCGGACACGCCGGCAAAGGCGGCTGCGATCCCGGCGACGGGATGGCGACCCGCCGCCGCATAGATGATGCCGGCCAGCGGCACGAGCACGACATAGGCCGCATCCGCCGCGAGATTGCCCATCATCGCAACGAAGGCGACCATCGGCGTGAGCAGCGCGGCCGGTGCATTGGCGACACTGGCGCGCATGGCAGTGCCGAACAGGCCGGAGCGCTCGGCCACGCCCGCGCCGAGCATCACCACCAGCACATAGCCGAGCGGATGGAAATGGGTGAAGGTGGCGGGCATCTCGACCCACAGGCGGCGGATATTCTCGGCCCCGAGCAGGCTCTGGGCGGTGATCGTTACCGGCGCGCCGGTTTGCGCATCGACCTGCGTCGGGTGCACGGCCGACAGGCCGGCCAGCGCGGCGACGAGCGAGATCAGTACCAGCGCGAGGATCAGGTAGAAGAAGATGAACACCGGATCGGGCAGCTTGTTGCCCGTCCGCTCGATCCAGCCGAGGATACCCTTTGGTGCGCTGTCCGTCCCCGCCTGTGCCACGAGCCCTCGCTATGTGATTGTGATCGCTTGGCTTGTGCTAACCCGACGGCGCGAGTGGGGCAAGGCGGGTGGTGGGCTGGAGGCGATCCAGTGCTCCTGCGAAAGCAGGAGCCTCGGGCAGATAAGGTGGTCGGTTGGGCCCTGGGCTCCTGCTTCCGCAGGAGCACGCGGGGGACCTAGTAGCGATAATCCACCGCAATGCGCACGGTGCGCGGGCGCTGCGGCGTGGTGTAGCCGCCGGTGCCGGTGCCAAAGGGCGTGCCGAGCGCGAAGCGGTTGCCGGTTGTGTCCAGCAGATTGGTGAGGGACAGCGTGACCCCTCGTCGCGCATCGCCGTAGCGGGCGGTGACGCCGGTATCGACATAATCGCCCTGCTGATCGCCCAGCACCGGCCCGATGCCAAGGCGCGAGGGGCCGATATATTTGAGCCAGCCGGCCAGCCGCAGATCCGCCGCACCCAGCGGCACGCGATAATCGATGCGCGCCTGCGCGGCATATTCCGCGACATTGGGAATGCTGCCAGGCGAGGCATCCGCGCTGAGCTGGCCCAGAGAGCCCAGAGCGGGAAGCTGGGCCAGGGCGTTGGTCACGGGCAAATCGGTGGCCCGCAGCGCGGCGAGCCGGAACGCCTCAGGCGTCAGCGCGATGACGCGGCTGTGATTGTAGACGGCATTGAAATCGATCTGCAGCCCCTCGAGCGGGAAGAGCGAGAGGCTGCCGGCTATGGAGGTGATGCGGCCATTGCCGATATTGGCCGTGGTTGGCAGCCCATTGCCGTCGATGAAATCGGCCTGGATGTCGCGCCAATAGGCGTAAGCGGCCGAAAGGCTGGCGGCGAAGCCATAATAAGCGCTACCCATCCGCACCCCGCCTTCCAGGCTCTGGATGTGATCGTTGCGGAACTGGCGGACGAACTGGGATTCGATGGCCAGGCCGCCGGGGCGGAAGCCCTCTTCATAGCGGGCATAGACGGTGAGCCCCGGCACCAGATGCGCCAGCACCTCGCCGGAGGGCAGCAGCTTGGTCTCGGTCCGGCTCGCGACAATATCGCCGCCCTGCAACGCGAACAGCGGCTGCACATCCTCCGCGCTGCCACTCAGCCGGCTATGGGTGATCCGCCCGCCGCCGCTCAGCAAAATGCCGCGCGACACCTCGACGCTGAGCTTGCCATAGCCGGTCAGCTCCGTGACGCGATTGCGCACGCCCGTCGCCGCGGCGCGCAGCGTGGTGAGCCCGAAGGCGCGGCGCTGCTCGGCCTCATTGTCGATGGCGCTGACGCCCAGCACCCAGCCAAAGCCATTTTCGACCGGGCGCCACAACCGCGTCTCGCTCGTCAGCATCCGCGTGCGGTTGCGCTGCTCGAACACGCGCGGGAGCGTATCCGTCCGTGTCGCATCGAAGCGCTCGTCCAGACCGTGGCTGACATAGGCATTGGAGGACTGGAAGCGCAGCGCGCCGAAATCCTTGCGGACCACCAGCGTCGCCATGCCATAATCGGCATTGGCATCCTCGACTACAAAGCTGTTGCGCGTGAGCGGCGGAGCCTCGCGGTCGGCATATTGCGAATCGTCGATGAGCGTCGACTGATAGATGCCGCCGACATCCACCGTCCATGCATCCCCTAGGTCCAGCCGCAGCACGGCGCGCCCGCCGGCAATGCGCGTGCGGTTGACGTCGTTCACGCCGCGCACCGGATTGTCGATATAGCCGCCGTCGGTGATGCCATAGCCGGTCAGGCGCAGGGCATGGCCGCGCGTGCCGATGGGCATGTTGACGGTCGCGGCGACATCGGCGCCCGGCTCGCCATGCTGGGTGAAGCTGAGCCCAGCGCTGGTCTCAACCGTGAACCCGCGCGGATCAGGATCATTGGGCACCAGCCGGATGATGCCGCCGAGGGACCCCGCACCATAGAGCGTGCCCTGCGAGCCCTCCAGCACCTCGACCTGCTTGATGTCCTGCAGGCGCAGATCCGGGTCCGGCGCATTATAGGTGAGGCGCAGGTCGCCCAGATACTGCCCTACCGTCGCCTGCGTTGGCCCGGTGAAGCTGGAATCGGCGATGCCCCGGATGAACAGCTTGTTGCGCCCGGAGCCCAGATGCGTCGAGGCAACGCTGGCGAGGCGCGAGGCGATGGAGTCCGTGCCGCGCTCACCGCCAAACCGCAGGTCACTGCCATCGAGCAGATGCACCGCGCCCGGATAATCCTCATAGCGCTGATCGAGCTTGCTGGCGGTGACGACGAAGGATTCCACTTCGGCCGGCGGGGCCGGAGGGGGTGGCGGAGCGACCGGACGCCTGGGCCTTTGCGCCTGCGCTACGGCAGCGGGCGCGCTCACCGCATCGATCCGCCAGCTCGTGGCGCTCAACTGCACGGCCCGGCTGCGCGTGCCGGCCAGCATCCGCGCAATGGCCTCGGCCGGCGTCATGGTGCCGCGCACGGGCTTGACCTTTGTGCGCCAGAGCGCGTCGCTGGTCACACTGATGCTGATGCCCGCCTGCCGCGCGAGTTGCGGCACCCGATCGGACAAGCGCCCTGCAGGCACGTCGATGGGCCGGGTCTGCGGCGCCTGCGCGGCGGCCGGCCCGGCGACGCCCAGCAGCGCCGCCGTGGCGAACAGCGCCAGCTGGGCACGAGCTATCTTGAGAGCGTCCACCCTCCGCTTTCCTTTGTCGCAGAGGTGCCGGAAAGGGCCGCGAGATCGTTCACCAGCCGTTCCTCGGGCAGATCGGTGCGCAGGGCCCCGCGGAAGCGGATGCCTGCCGCGGCTGGCGTGGTGCGCAGGGCAATGCCGGTGGTGCGCGCGACTTCCGCCGCGACATCATCCAGATGCACACCATCATAGACGAGCTGGCCGGCGCGCCAGCCGCCTACCGCTGCGGGACTGACCGCGCTCAGGTCCGTCGCGCTGCCATCATCCCGCACGGTGAAGCGATAGCCGGCATCGACGCGGATCGCCGCGCCGCGCGGATTGTAGACCACCGCGCCTTCCGACACGGCCACGCTGATCCGCCCGTCATTGCGCGCGACATCGAACACCGTGCCGACATCGACCAGCTCGGCGCCGCCGACCGACACACGGAATGGCGCAGCATCCTTGTGGACGACGGAGACGAGCACCTGCCCTTCCTCCAGCTCGATCCGGCGCGGATCGCTGCGGCTGAGCTTGACCGAGGAGCCGCCGTTCACCGCAATCTCGCTGCCATCGACAAGGGTGACCACTTGCGAGCGGCCCAGTGGGGTCTTCACCCGGTAGCTATCCGACGACGCCTGAAACAGGCCAATGCCGACCATGCCGGCGATGGAAGCCGCCAGCGCGCCCCCGACCCACAGCCGACGGCTGAAGCGACGCGGCATGGACGGTGTGGCGGGCGCGGCCCGGCCCCCGTCCCGCGCCACGGCGGCGCCCTCCGGCCAGATATCCTCCGGGCGGGCGGGCAAGGTATCAAGATCGGCATCCAGCGCGGCGAGCTGGTGATAGGCGGTCGCATGGGCCGGATCGCTCTCGAGCCAGTCGGTGAAGGCTTCCCAAGCGTTGAAGGCCGGATCGCGCTGGCGCATCAGCCAGTCGATGGCCGCAGCGTCCGCCGGGTTCATCCCCGCCTGCCGATCATGCGTCATCGGGCTGTCTCCTTGCGGCCAGCAGGGCAGCATAAGCACGGCGCAGATCGCTCTCGACCGTGCTGAGGCTTACCCCCAGCTCGGCGGCAATCTGACGTTGGGGCACGCCATCGAGGCGATAGCGGCGGAAAACCTGGGAGGCGCGCGAGCCGAGCGCGTCCAGCGCGCGGTCGAACCGCCGCAAATCCTCGCGCGCAATCAGCTGCGCTTCCGCAGTCGGCTCGGGTACGACCTCGCCCATGCCGCGCGCCTCCGTCCATGCCTGGTCGCGGGCACGGGCCTGCCGCTCGGCACGATAGCGATCGACCATGAGGTTGTTGGCGGCGCGATACAGATAGCCCAGCGGGTTGCCGACCGGGCCGGTAGGGCGCTGGGTGACGCGCATCCACAGTTCCTGAAACAGATCCTCGGCGGCATCTCCGGCGCCATGGGCAACCAGAAAGCGGATGAGCTGGACGCGATGCGCCATCAGCGCACTGGCCAGCCCCTGCCCTTCGACAGGACCGGTATCGGTTCCCGTTTCACCTCTCATGGCCCGTCCGTTGTGGCTTCCCCGTGCCTTCATCGCCCGGCGACCTGTGTCCCGGGTCGCACCTGAAGCTCCTGCGCGGTATAGCCCGCTGACACCGACGCGCAAGGGCCGGCGCAGCCTGCTCCACACGGGCTCCACGCCCCGTGAGCGAACGGCGCAAGGGGACTGTGAGCCAGCGTGCGTGCAGCGGTCGATCGCAAGGACGGTCATCTCCATTCAACTCCGGGTTGGGCAAGAGGGAGTGGGGGGGTGGTGGGCACGGTTCCACGCTCCCTCTTGCCCGCACATCGGCCTCAAGAACCGTTTAGAGGCCGATGCGAAGACTGGCGCGCAGCGACAGAGCCCAATTGCCCTGATACTGCTCCGCGCCGAGTTCACCGCCGATCTGGAAGCCGCTGTTGCCGGCGACGCCGCGCAGGCGCCCGACCCAACCACTTTCCCGATCATCGGGCAACAGCGTGAACGCCTCGCCACCCATGAACTGCGCCACCGTGGTACCGAGATTGCCGCTCACGATCTCGCGACGACCGGCCTCTACCTCCAGCCGGGACCAGCCGGACCACTCATCCTGGCCGCCCATGTCGATGCCCAGCACTGCGGTGCCGGTGACCGCCAGCTCGTCGCTGGTCCGCGAGCGCACGATGAGGTTCATGGCATCGCCGCCGCCCGTCTCGGTGTAGCCATTCTCCTTTAGCCGGAAATAATCGAGCGACACGACCGGGCGGAAGGAGATTCCGCCCTGCGACACCCAGTCGTAGGAGAGCGTGCCCATGGCCGAATAGAGTCGGGCATTGCGATCGCTATTGGCGGTCAGCGTGGTGGTGGCGCCATCCTTCAGCCCGTCGAAGCTGCGCTTGCCTTCCAGGTCGACGAAGCCGACCGACCCTCGCGCCGTCGCCCGCAAGCGCCCGGTCTTCAGGCGCCAGTAGCCGGCGACCTCGATCTGGTTGGCGGTCACCTGATTGGCCGTGTCGCCATCGCGATTGCGACCCCACAGATAGGCCACCGATGTACCGAAGCTGCCAAAGCCGGTCTTGATTTCGGCGCCGCCGCCGAAACCCCAGCCGGAGGTCTCATACGCCGCCGTGTCGCCGCGCCCCTTTTCGACGCCCCAGACGAGCTGGTTGATCCAGTAGCCCCATTTGCCTTCATCCTTGAACGGGCCGGTGGGGTCATCCAGCATCCGCCCGAAGGTGCGCGATCCTTGGGTGACGACCTGGAAGGTGCCGCCGGCATGATCCGGCAGAAGCTGGCGCAGGCTGGTGCGGAAGTCTTCGCCATCGGTGATGCCGAGGAAGGCGGTTTCCACCCGTTCGTCCTTGGAGAGGGCGGCATAGATCGCATCGAATGCCGCAGCCTCCGAGCGGTTGAGGCCTAGGTCCGCAGTGGTCTTGCGGCCGAGGGTCACGCTGAGCGTGTTGGCGCTGCTGCTGAGCGTCGCCTTGTAGAGATAGGGCACTAGCGCGGTTTCGGCATTGAGGTTGCCGGCGCCTGTGAGCGTGCCGGCGGTCAGCACCAGATGATTGCCCACTGCATTCTCGATATCGCTGACCCGCAGCACCAGCCGCGAGTCCGCCGCGAAGCTCGCGGTGCCGGCGACCGAGAGATAGGCCGTGCTGTTGCCGGCCGCCCCCAGCGTGATGCCGAGCGCGCCCTTGTCGGTCACGGCCAGGCTGCCGATCTGCGCCGGGCCCGTGAGATCGAGTGCACCGCCCGCAAGGCTGAGCGCCAGTTGGCCGGCATTGGCAAAGGTGCCGGAATAGACGGCGGTACCGCCAATCGAGAGCGTGCTCGCGGTGCCGCCGAAATCGGTCGTGCCCTTGAAGCGCGACGTGCCGGCAAGGCTCATCGTGCTCGTGCCGGTGCCGAAGGCGACATTGCCCGTGTAGACCGCATCGCCGCGCAGCCGGAGCGTGTCGGCTCCGGCCCCGAAGCTGGTGTTGCCGGTGACCGTCCCGTCCGCAATGTCGAACACGTCATTGCCGCTGCCGAACCGGACATCGCCCACAATGCTGGGCGCGGTGGCGCTGGCGGCCACCTCGGTCTGCTTGACGGTCACGCCGCTGCTGTTGGCGGTGAGATCGATAGCGATGTTGCGCCCCGAATCCGCCTTGGCGCCGGTCGCCGAGATGGCGCCGCTATTCTCGATCAGCGTCAGGCCGCCCGAGGCGTCGACGATGGCGACCGCGCTGCCGGCCTCGCCGGTCGTCGCCTTGATCGTGCCGGCATTGCGCAGGGTCGGCAGGCTGGCGCCGGCATCGACGCGTACGGCGGTCGCCGTCGCGCCATCCTTGCTGGTGCCGGTCGCCTCGACCTTGCCGGTAACGTGCAGCAGCGGCGTCGACGCCCCGGCGCCGAGGCGCAGGGCCGTCGCCGAGGCATCGCGGGCGGAGGCCTCGACGCTGCCACTGATGCCGATGCCCCCGGCGATGGTCACGGCGCCACCCTGGCCGCCGACGAGCAGGCCATTGCCCTGCACGCCGGTGTAGAGGCCGCTGCCGGACACGGTGCCGTCGATGATCAGGCCGTAGCCGCTGCCCGTCGCCGGCACCGCACCGATGGCGATATCCCGCCCGGCCGCGCCGATCCGCATCGCCGGTGCCGCGCCATAAGAGCGCACGACGGCGGAGCCTTCCTCGCTGTCCTTGATGCCGTCCTTGTCTTCGTCATCATCGGTGGTGCTGCTGTCTTTGGGGGGTACGGCAAGGATGATGCCGCCCGCGACATTGCCTTCCACGATGACGGCCGAACCGCCCTGCAGCAGGTCGTCCGCATCCAGCTTGGAGGGGTCCGACGGCGGCGTGGTATAGCGATAGCCGGTGGCGCTGATCGCGCCCTGAATGGTCAGCGTACCACCGACATTGCCCAGAAACGCAGCGCCGACCGCATTGACGCCCTGTGCGCCAACGGTGCCAGCAAGGCGGACATTGCCGCTGATGTCTCCGGCCTGCACGCCGATCGCACGATCGCCCAGCACGCTGGTCGTGCCATCGTGCGAGAAGGCGCCAGTGAGCGGACCGCCCAGCCGGATGCCGAAGGAATCATTGCCCTCGACCTGGATCGTGGCACCGCGCGCCACCGTGATGGCGCCGGAATAGGCGCCCAAAGTGCGGATGCCGTGGCGCCCGGTGCCGACCGCGAACGGCCCGTCGAGATCGCCGTCATTATCGCCATCGGTGGGCGTGTAGCTCTCATCAATGATGATCTTGCCGCTGTGGACGATGCCGCCCGACGTGCCGGCATTGGCGACGATGCCCGCGGCATTGTCCGCATTGCTGATCTGAATCGTGCCTTCACTGGTGATCTTGTTGGCACTGTTGACCGTGACCGCAACGCTACCTGCGCCGGTCAGTTCGATCGATCCCGCCGAGGCGATCTTGATATCGTCGGCCGCGCCATTGTTTGCGGTGGCCGTCGCGATTGCGGTGGTCCGCCTGGTCGTGATCGAGGTTTCCGCTGACGCCGCACTGGCAAGAGCGAAGGCGCAGGTGGAGGCAAGCAGGAAATGACGCATGAATACTCCGCTGGTCGTTCAGTACCGGGGAGTGTTCCCTCCCCCCTTGACCAGCAGGACGGAGCCGAGGGCATACAGCCTTGGCTCCGACCGATATTCTGCGCCGCGTGATGCGGCGACCGGCGGACTGAGGCCCGCCGATCCCGCAGCTTATTGCGGTTTTGCCGCCACGCTCATCACATAAGTGGCGACGTCGTTGATGTCCTTCTCGCTCAGCTGGCCCTCATAGCCCGGCATGGCGCCGGCGCCTTTCGTGACGCGCTCGACGATCAGCGCATGGGTGAGATTGGCATTGCCATCCAGCGAGGGGCCGATGGGGCCGCTGGCATCGGCTGCGGCCAGCGTGTGACAGGCACCGCACACGGTGCTCTCGAACACCTGCTTGCCATGGGCAGGATCGCCGGCGGGCGCATCGGCTGCCTGCGCCGGAATCAGGGCGAGCGGTGCTGCGGCGAGCAGGGCGGCAATCGCTGATATGCTCCACATCTTGGCGGCGTTTGCGCGTGTCACAGAAAATCCCTCCGTCCGAATCATTGCCATTCTAATCATCTGCGCCCTAAGTCAGGATCGGCAAAAAAGTCCAGAACCGCGCCTGACGCTCAAGGTCTTCGTTCCGGCGCCTGAACCGGGGCGGCTGAACGGCGGCTGACGCGCGCGGCAAGACGAGAGGAGCAGAGCCATGGGCCAGGCAGACACAACGCGCTTTTCCGACGTGCGCTTTCCCCAGAGCGGTGGGTGCCAGTGCGGCGCGGTGCGCTATGAACTGAACGCGCCGCCGCTGGGCATCTGGGCCTGCCACTGCAGCCTGTGCCGCAAGCAGAGCGGCAGCGCCTTTGGGCTCTCCATGGGTGTGGCTATCGAGAGCCTGGTGTTCACGCAGGGGACGCCGGCGATCTGGACGCGCGACACCGACTCGGGCCATCGGCTCGACTGCCTGTTCTGCGCTGATTGTGGGTCGCGGCTG
Organism: Sphingobium sp. B2D3A; assembly: GCF_025961795.1. Taxonomy (NCBI): domain Bacteria; kingdom Pseudomonadati; phylum Pseudomonadota; class Alphaproteobacteria; order Sphingomonadales; family Sphingobiaceae; genus Sphingobium; species Sphingobium sp. B2D3A. Next base: position 81,958 of record NZ_JAOQOI010000001.1, read on the forward strand.
GTCCATCGTCGCCATCGACATGAAGGCATGCAGACGCTCAAGCCGGGCACGCTGGACGATACGAGCTGGGTGGTGCCGGGGCGCCATTTCTTCGCGGAGACGGCGCTGGATTGGGTGAGGCCGCTGATTCAGGGCACGGACTAACCGCTGATCTAAAACCTATTTGGAATATTCTTTAAGATCAATCCAAATTCGCGCTTCCTCGGCTGAGGCTGCAAAGACCTCAAGTCTCTGGTGCCCCCTGCACTTGCCAATATCCCCAGTCAGGCCCATGGGATGGCGATGCTTTCGCTGCTCTCCATTCTGATCGGCGCGGTCGCGCTGATTCTTGCCATTCCCGCGATCATCCCCGGCCTTGGCTGGGCCAATTGGGTGATTGTGCCGATGGCCCTGTTCGGGGCGCTGATCGGCCAGTTCGCGGCGGGCACTGGCGCGCGCAATTTCTGCCTCGCCGTCGCCGCCTTCGGCATGTTGCGCCTGTGGGCCGGCGGCGGAATTTTCTGAACGAGAGCGGCAATATGAGCAGCCAACCCACCGACATCGCGGATGCCGAACAGGCGGCCCAACGGCGCGCGGGTCTGCTCGCCGGCGTCGGCGCCTATGCGATCTGGGGCCTGATGCCGCTTTATTTCAAGCTGCTCGGCCATGTCTCTCCTTTCGAGATCGTGGCGCATCGGGTGATCTGGTCCGTCGCCTTTCTCGCCATCGTGCTGGCGGCGATGCGGCAATATCGCGCCTTCGTCGCGATCTTCAGCCAGCCGCGCATTCTCGCCGCGCTGGCGCTGAGCGCGGTGCTCATCGGCATCAACTGGCTCGTCTATATCTGGGCGGTGGATACCGACCATGTCGTGGCGGCGAGCCTTGGCTATTTCCTCAACCCGCTGGTCAATGTGCTGCTTGGCACGCTGGTGCTCAAGGAAGTGCTGCGCCGCCGGCAGGCTGTCGCCATCGGCATCGCGGCGGTGGGCGTGGCATTGCTCGCCATCGGCGAGTGGCAGACGCTCTGGATCAGCCTCGCGCTGGCGATCAGCTTTGCCTTTTATGGCTTGGTCCGCAAGCTGACGCCGGTGCCCTCGACCTCGGGTTTGGCGGTGGAGACGCTGGTGCTGTGCGCCCCGGCCCTCGCGCTGGTGAGCTTTTATGCCGCGCAGGGCACCCTGGCCTTCGGTGAGGATCGCTGGGTGACGCTCGGCCTGATCGGCACCGGGGCGCTCACCTCCGTGCCGCTGATCCTGTTCGCTATTTCCGCGCGCGCCCTGCCGCTCGTGACCCTTGGGCTGATGCAGTATATCGCTCCCTCGCTGCAGTTCCTGTGCGGGGTGTTCCTGTTCGGCGAACCGATGTCCGCCGGGCGCTGGGGCAGCTTCCTGCTCATCTGGCTCGCCCTCGCGCTGTTCGTGTGGGATAGTCTGAGCGGCGCTCGCGCGCGGCGGCGCACGCTGGCATGAGCAGCGCCGCCGCTGCCGCGGCCCCCTCCGCGCCCGCACGCCGCGACCGGCCCCTGTTCGCGATCATGCTGCGGCTGCTGGCGATGATGATGATCGGCGCGACCTACGCCATCGGCAAGCTGCTGATCGAGCGCGGCGCCAATCTGGCCGAAGTCGTGTTCTACCGGCAGTTATTCGCCTTCCCCGTCGCGGCGATCTGGGCGGTCGCACTGATGGGCACGGCCCTGCTGCCCAAGGCGCCGATGCGCACCCATATCACCCGCACCAGCCTCGGCATGATCGGCATGTTGCTCAACTTCGGCGCGGTCGCATTGCTGCCGCTGGCGGAGGCGACCTCCATCGGCTTTACCATGCCGATCTTCGCCACCATCCTTTCCGCCCTTCTGCTGCGCGAACAGACCGGTATCCACCGCTGGAGCGCGGTGCTGCTCGGCTTTGTCGGCGTGGTCATCATGACCCATCCGGACTCCGCCAATTTCGCCTCTGCCGGCGTGTTCGTGGCGCTCGGTGGGGCGATGGTGACGGCGCTCGTTGCCATCGTATTGCGCGATCTCGGCAAGCGCGAATCGGCCCCGATCATCGTCTTCTGGTTCACCCTGCTCTCGCTGCCACCGCTTGGGCTGATGCTGATCTGGTACGGGCAAAGCCACGATCCCGTCGCATGGCTGCTGTTCGTCGGCCTTGGGCTGACCGGCGGGGCGGCGCAATTGTTTATGACCTCGGCCCTGCGCTACGGGCCGGTCTCCATCGTCATCCCCATGGATTACAGCCAGATGATCTGGGCCACGCTGGCCGGCTGGCTGCTCTGGTCCTACTGGCCGGAGCCTTCAACGTGGGTCGGGGCGGGCCTGATCGCGGCGAGCGGCCTCTACATCGCCTGGCGCGAGCATGTGCGCCGCCGGGCGCTCACCGTCAGCCCGGATGAGGACCGCGCCGGAAGATCAGGCTGAGATTATTGGCCGGCATCTCGACAACGCGCTTCAGCTCGAAGCCCTCGGACGCCGCTGCCGCCTCGACATCATGCACCCAGCGCAGGCCCCAGGCGGAGTCGCGCGCGCGCAGCGACTCATCGAAAGCGAGATTGCTTGGGGCCGTCTCCACCTCGCAGCGGAAATAGGGGCCGTAAAGAAAAAGCGGCGCGCCTTCCGGCAACAGCATCGCCGCGCCGTGGAGCAGGCCGAGCGTCGCAGCCCAAGGCGAGATATGCACCATGTTGATGCACAGGATCGCGTCCGCCTCGCCGATCGGCCAGGCCTCGGGGTCGGCGGCGTCGATCTGCAGCGGCGGGGCGAGATTGGGCAGCGCCACCTCATCCGCCCAGGCGGTGATCGAGGCGCGCGCGACCGGGTCAGGGTCGCTCGGCAGCCAGCGCAAGGCAGGGAAGCAGCGCGCGAAATGCACGGCATGTTCGCCCGAGCCGCTGGCGATCTCCAGCACGAGCCCGGTGGCCGGCAGGGTCTGCGCGAGCAATTGGGCGATGGCATCGCGGTTGCGCACCGTGGCGGGGGCATGACGCTTGCCGCCCCGTGCGGGGGCTTCACCGGTCAGCCAAGGCTTCGACCTGTCATCCATCGATCCATGCTCCCTGTTCAAGCTCACCCTCTATAACAGACCGGGCGACGAAAAGAGGCATCAAACCGACGTAAAATGGCTCAATCCCAGCGCATGACGGTCTTGCCGATCAGCGCACCCGCCTCCAGCGCGGCGTGCGCCTCGCGCAGCGTGTCGACACTGGCTGTGAGCGTTCGGGTGCGGGTGGAAACCAGCGTGCCCGCATCGACCAGCGCCGCCACCTGCCGCAAAACCGCCTGCTGCTCGGCCATGCGAAAGCCGTTGATCGACTTGGCGAACATGAACTCCCAGTGGACCGAGAGCGCCTTCTGCTTGAACGGCAGGATGTCCAGCGCGGCGGGATCGTCGATGACCATGAGATGACCAAAGGGGCGCAACAGCGCGGGAATGACCGGCAGATAGGCGTCGGTATGCGTGGTGCTGAAGATGGCATGGAGATCATGCAGGCCCAGCGCCGCCAGTTCGGGCTGCACGTCGCGGCCGATGACATGATCGGCGCCCATAAGCTGCGCGAAGGCGACCGTCTCCGGCCGGGACGCGGTGGCGATGACGGTGGCCGGGGTCAGCGCCTTGAGCAGCTGGATCGCCATCGAACCGACACCCCCTGCCCCGCCGATGATCAGCACGCGGCTGTCCGCATCATAGACGATGCCGCGCTCCAGCATCGCCTCATAGGCGGTAAGCGCGGTCAGCGGGAGGGCGGCGGCATCGGCGAAATCGAGGCTCGCGGGCTTGTGCGCGACAAGGCGGTGATCGACCGCTTGCAGGCGGGCATAGCTGCCCGGCCGGTTGAGATCGCCGGCATAATAGACGGCATCACCAACCGCAAAGCCCTGCACCTGCGCGCCAACGGCCTCGACGATGCCGGCAGCATCCCAACCGAGCACGACCGGCGCATTCGCCGTGCCGCCGCGGCGCTGGCGGATCTTGGTATCGACCGGATTGAGCGCGAACGCCACGACCCGGACCAGCAGATCCTGTGGGCCGGGCACCGGATCGGGCAGGTCGCGCAGGGTGAGCGCAAAGTCCGTCAGCGGGTGGGCGGCGTCATAAGCAAAGGCCTTCATCGCGGGTCGACTCCTGGCTCCTGAATTGGGCATCTGGTTGGAAAGGGCGCCGTCAGTCCTTCAGGCGGACCCAGACCGGGGCGTGATCGCTGGCTTTCTCCCGCCCGCGATAGGCCTTGTCCACCTGCGCATCGGCCAGCCGGTCGGCAGCAGTGGGCGAGAGCAGCAGATGGTCGATGCGGAAGCCCGCATCGCGTTGCCAGGCGCCGGCTTGATAATCCCAGAAAGTCCACACGCCGCCGAGCGGATGGCGCGCGGCCAGCGCATCGGTCCAGCCGTCGTTGAGCAGGGTCTTGTAGGCGGCGCGGCTCTCCGGCTGCATCAGTGCATCGCTGGCCATGGCGGGTGGCGACCAGACATCGCGATCGAACGGGATGACATTATAATCGCCGGCCAGCACGGCGGGCACTTCCTCCGCCCAGATCTGCGCCGCACGGGCGCGCAGCCGCGCCATCCAACGCAGCTTGTACTCGAACTTGGGGCCGGGCACCGGATTGCCGTTGGGCAGATAGATGGAAGCGATGCGCACCCCGTTCACGTCCGCCTCGATGTAGCGGCTGTGCTCGTCTTCCGGCTCTCCCTCGAGCCCGCGCGTCACTTCCTGCGGGGTGGCGCCCTTCGCCAGGATCGCGACGCCGTTAAAGCCCTTCTGGCCGTGCCAGATGGCGCCATAGCCGGCATCCTCGATATCCTTGATCGGGAAGCCTTCATCCTGCGTCTTGATTTCCTGCAGGCAGGCGACGTCCGGCTGGGTTTCCGTCAGCCACTCGACCAGACGCGGCAGCCGCGCCTTGATGCCGTTGATATTGAAGGTCGCGATCCGCATGAACTAAAGCCCTTTTGCCGGCACCTGCCAGTGAGGGTCCGTCTTAGGGAGAAGCGGGGCGCTTCGACAAGCGCGTCCCGGCGCAAACGCTCAGAAAGTCAGACCGAGAAGCTGGTTCCGCAGCCGCAGCCGGCGGTGGCATTGGGATTTTCCACCTTGAAGGCGGCGCCGCCGAGATTGTCCACAAAATCGACCACGCAGCCCCGCACCAGATCGAGGCTCATGGAATCGACGACCAGCTTCACGCCGTCCGTCTCGACCATCACATCGTCCGCCTCGGGCGCATCGGCCAAGCCGAAGCGATACTGGAAGCCGGAGCACCCCCCGCCTTCCACCGCGAGGCGGAGAATAGCCGGCTTGCTCTGGCGCTCGGCGATCCAGGCGACCCGTGCGGCGGCGGTGGGAGAGAGGCTGATATCCATGGCTGCTAGATAGGGCGCGCGCGCCACAACGGCAAGCGGCGGCCCGCAAGGGAGCCGCGTCGCGCTTGACGATAGAGAAGGAAACTCAGGACAGCCTGCTCACCCGAGCGGGCGAGCGGCGATCAACGATCGCGGTTGTCGGTGGGGCGGTTGGCTTCCGGGCCACCCATGGCGACCTGACGATCGCTGTGCTCCTTGGCCTCGGCCAGAGCCAGCTCGTAATTGGTGCCTTCCAGATAGGGCATCGGGTTCACGGCGCTGCCGGCGATGCGGACTTCATAGTGAAGGTGGCTGCCGGTCGAGCGACCGGTGGAGCCCATCAGGCCGATGAGCTGGCCGCGACGGACGCGCTCATTGGGCTGGGCGATCAGCTTGGACATGTGGCCGTAGCGGGTCTCGAGGCCGTTGCCATGGTTGATCTCGACGAGATTGCCATAGCCGTTCACCCACTGCGAGCGGCGCACGACGCCATCGGCCGTCGCATAGATCGGCGTGCCGATCGGGCCGGGAATGTCGATGCCCTGATGCATGCGAGCGCGGCCGTTAAACGGATCGCTGCGGGTACCGAAGGAGGAGGTGAGACGCACATCGTCGACCGGCTGGCGCGACGGGATGGAGGCCTTGCTGTCCGTGCTCTGCTCGGTGGACTGCTCCATCTGGACCATCGCCGAGAAGAGCGAGGCAAACTGGGCGTCGTGGCCGGCATCGGCCAGGGCAGGAGAGGCAACCATCAGACCGGCAATCGCCAGAACCTTCGCGGCAGCTTTGAGGACACCCTCTTTGGCGAAGGTCATAGCGCTCGAATCGATCATTTGGACCCCGTGATGGGCCGTGACCGACCCCTCAATGTTTTTGTGTTTCCGGCTCATGTGAACCGGCTGGGGCTTTTCGAGCGAAGAACGGGTTAAGGCGCAAGAGGCAGGTAGAAATCGCGCGTCAAACCGGCCTGACTCCGCGCTGAGTCGTTGAACGGCGGCTTAACGGCACCGCGAAAGTGGCGCCGAACCAACATTTGGTAGCTTTCCTGCGGGTTTGCGCCGGATCGATTCATCGACCACAAAAACCATTTCGTCCCTGCGCCGACATGACGAACTTCGTCGTCAACGATTCGGGTCAGCATCCGCGCGGTCCGCTCATCGTTGAAATGCCTGAAACGCACGATGGTTTCCGGCGTGATGTCCAGCGCCCGCGCTTCCAGCACCATCGGCACGATGGCGAGGCGAGCAGCGACGTCATGCGCGGTTTCGATCGCGGCCTCCCACAGACCGTCATGGGCGGGCAGATCGCCATAGGCGCTGCCCAGTTCCTCCAGCCGGCGCGCAAGCAGGGCGAAATGCATCGCCTCGTCGGCACCGACACGCAGCCAGTCGTCGGCAAAGTCGGGCGGGAAGTCCGCGCCAAAGCGTGCGATGAGATCGAAGGCCAGGTCGATGGCGACGAATTCGATATGCGCCAGCGCGTGAATCATCGCGATGCGGGCGCGCTCCGAGCCACCCTTGCCGCGCTTGGGCATGCGGTTGGGCGGCAGAAGCTCAGGGCGCTCGGGCCGGCCGGGTCGGTCTGGCGGGGGCGTATCGAACCGGTGCGCGAGGCGCCCGAGGCGCCAGTCCCGTGCCGCCTTGCGTGCCGCCATCACCTTCTCGCGCGGATTGCTGCATTGCAATACGGCGACGCAGGCCTCGCCCAGAGTAGCGGGTTCAGTCAGAGCCATTCCATCAGAGCCTTCCCGATGTAGAGCATGCCAATCGCGGTGACGATCCACGCCGTATAGCGCCGGAAGTGGCCGTCACTGATCCGGTCCAGCAGTCGCCCGCCAAGCATCGTGCCGACCATGGACAGCGGCACGGCGATGGCGAACACCCACCAGGGCGGCATGGCGCTCCGCCCCGCAAGCAGCATCGGCGTTCCGAACACGCCGATCTTCGCGATATGACTGAAAACCTGTCCCGCCGCCTTGGTCGAAACGATCTGGTGGCGAGTGAGCGGGGTGCGGACGAAGAACACGTCCATCATCGGGCCGGCAACGCCCGCCGTCAGGTTGAGACCAGACACAGTGAACCCGGCAAGGAAGGCATGGGAGGGCCGGGATGCATCGAGGGCGATCCACCGGCGGGGCAGCCAGACGACCAGCGGCACCAGCCCGAGCAGCAGGAACAGCAAGGGCCGCGAGGGCGAGAAGCCGACCATCGCGACCACCGCACCTGCAGCAAAGACGCCCAGGGCATAAGTGCGCATGATCGGCCAGACGACATGTTCGCGATGCACCACCGCGCGCCAGCCATTGGCGACAAGCTGGAGGATGCCATGCGTAACGAACGCCGCCGACACCGGCAGCAGGAAGGCGAGGATGCCCATCAGCAGCAATCCCCCCGCCATGCCGAAGATGCCGGAAAGAAACGCGGTGGCGAAGGCCGCGATTATGATCAGGACGCCCGTCATTGTCGGCGCGGTTAGCCGCTTTTGGTCGGCCCGTCACCCGCCTGCTTGCCCATCACCAACGCGCCGCCGCATCAGTCTTGCCGGGCGAGAACGACGCGCCTAGGGCGAAACCGTGTGACGGATCAATGATCGCGACAGCACGGAGGGGCCAGGCATGATGAGCGCGCAGCAGATGAGGGACCAACGGCCATGAGCAGCGGGGGCACCTTCTCTCCCTTGCGCCACCGGACCTTCCTGCTGATCCTGCTCGGCAGCCTGTTCTCGCACTTCGGCAATGCCATCCAGTCCGTGGGCGCCGCCTGGCAACTCACGATCACGGGTCAGCCGGCCGACGTCATCGCCCTCGTCCAGAGCGCGACCAATCTGCCGATCATGCTGCTGGCCCTGCCGGCCGGCGCCTGGGCGGACATGTTCGACAAGCGGCTGGTGATGCTTGGCGCGCAGACCGGCATGGTCTCGCTTTCCATCCTGCTGGCGGCGCTCGCCTTTGTCGGGACGACACCGCCGGGGCTGCTCATCGGCCTCACCGCCCTGCTCGCGTGCGGCGTGGCCTGCTTCAACCCGGCGCTCGCCTCCTCCATCGGCAGCATCGTGCCGCGCAGCGAACTGGCCGCGGGCGTCGCGCTCAACATTCTGGCCTTCAACATCGCCCGCAGCCTTGGCCCGGCCATCGGCGGCGGCATCGTCGCGCTGGGCGGCGCGAAGGCCGCCTTCGTCGTCAATGCCCTCTCCTATCTGATGGTTATCGTCATCCTGCTGCGCTGGCACACCGCGCCACCGGCACCAGCCACAAGGCGCCCGCTGCTGACGGTGATCGGCGAGGGCTTCCGCTTCGCGCACGGCTCCCCGGCGATCCGCACCGTGCTGGTCCGCGCCATCAGCTTCACGCTCGCCGGCAGCGCCGCCTGGGCGCTGATGCCACTGGTCGCAACACAGATGCTCGGCCGGGGATCGATGACCTTCGGCCTGCTCCTCGGCGCACTCGGCCTAGGCGCGGTGATCGGCGCGGCGAGCAGCACATGGTTCCGCCAGCGCTTCTCCAGCGAGGCGATCATCCGCGGCGCGGGGCTCCTCTATGGCGCGGTGTGCGTGTGCGTTGCGCTCGGCATCGGGCTGGTCCCCACGCTTGTGCTGCTGGTGATGGGCGGCGCCGGCTGGGTGCAGGCGCTCTCCGGCTTTGCCGTTGCCGGCCAAATGTGGTCGCCCGCCCCGCTTATCGGGCGCATTACCGCCATGGTGAGCAGCCTGACCTTCGGCGGGATCGCGCTGGGGAGCTGGCTCTGGGGCCATGTGGCGCAGGCCCATGGGGTTGCCAGCGCCCTGCTGTTCTCGGGCCTGGCGATGCTGGTTCTGCCGCTCATCGGCCTGATCTGGCCGATGCCCCGGCACGAGGGCGCTAAGCCCGCCTGAGGCGCTGCTTCCCCGGGGCCTCCCCCGCCCTCCTGCCCCCACGCTCTTGCCGCCGCTGGCCCACGCGCCTAGGGAAGCAAGGGACCATGGCCGATCCCCGCATCATCGACATCGTGCTCGACGAGAAGACGATATTGTGGCGCAGCGCGGATGTGGAGCAGGAGCGACGGATCGCGATCTTCGACCTGCTGGAGGGCAATCATTTCGCACCGGTGCGCCAGCATGAGGACGGCTATGCCGGCCCTTACCGGGTGTTTCTCCGCGTGGCGGACGGGCGGCTGGTGATCGAACTGCGGCGCACGGACGACAGCGCGCTGGAAGCGATCATCCTCGGCCTCGCCAGCCTGCGGCGCGCGATCCGGGACTATTTCGCGATTACGGAGAGCTATTATCAGGCGATCCGCCAGGCGACGCCGAGCCAGATCGAGACCGTCGACATGGCCCGGCGCGCTGTCCACAACGATGCCGCCGAATTGCTGCGCGGGCGGCTGGAGGGGAAGATCGACGTGGATTTCGATACCGCGCGGCGGCTGTTCACGCTGATCTGCGTGCTGCATATCCGCGCATAACAGGACTGACGAACAACATGAGCACCACAAAGGCCAAGCGCATGAGCAGCGCTCCGGGCGCCCGGCGCCGGCGGATCAAGGTGACGCCGCTGCGCCTCTTCATGCTGCTGCTGGTGATCGGCGGCGGACTGGTAGCGGGCCTGTTCATGCTCGCCCGCAGCTGGACGCCCTCGGCCAGATATTTCCCCGTGCAAGGCATCACGCTGAGCGCGCAGAGCGGTACGATCAACTGGCGGATGGCCCGCGCGGCAGGTGCCGACTTCGTTTATCTACGGGCCACCGATGGCGCGCGCGGGCGGGACAGCGCCTTTAATGATTATCTCGCCGGCGCGGTCGCCAACGACATGCGCCACGGCGCGATCCATCGCTATGATCTGTGCAGCAGCGCCTCGGCGCAGGCCACGCGGTTCATCGCCACCGTCCCGCGCGACCCACAGATGCTGCCGCCGGTGGTGGAAATGGGCTTCGACCTGCCCTGCACGGCGCGGCCCAACCGCGATACGCTGCTCGCCGAGCTGAACACCTTTCTCAACCAGATCGAAACCCACTCCGCCAAGCCCGCCGTGATCCGCACCAGCCGCGAATTCGAGGCGGCCTATGACGTGGCCGGTGGCATCAACCGCACCTTGTGGGTGGACGGCGACTTCTTCGTGCCCGATTACACCACGCGTCCCTGGACGATGTGGACCGCCTCCACCTGGAAGCGGATCAACGGCGTCGAGGGGCCGATCGAATGGAATGCGGTGCGGCAATGAGCGATGAAGCGACCCGACAAGACCTGACAGCGCCGACCCCGGACGAGCGCACGCTGATCGACGCCGCCCGCGGCGCAATGGCGCAGGCCCATGCGCCCTATAGCCGCTTTGCGGTCGGCGCGGCCTTGCGGCTGACCGACGGGACGATCCTCACCGGCGCCAATTTCGAGAATGCGAGCTACGGCCTGTCGCTCTGCGCCGAGACCGTGGCCATCGCTGCCGCCAATGCGCAGGGGCAGCTACGGGATATCGCGGCCATCGCGGTGACGGGCGCCGCGATGGACGGCGGGGATGGCGGCATCATCACGCCCTGCGGTCGCTGCCGGCAGATCATCAAGGAGGCGCAGGATATGGGCGGGCGCCCGCTGACGATCCTGTGCGCCACGCCAGATGGCGGCGCCGTGCTGCGCCTTACGCTCGACGCGCTGCTGCCGCACGCCTTCGGCCCGGCCAATCTCGGCATCGGTCCGGGCTGATCCTCACCATATCATCGCCTCTGGCATTCGGCGCGGCGAGCGATTAGCAACGCCCCCATGGCCATACTCTCCGACAAATGGATTCGCCGTCAGGCGCAGGAAAACGGCATGATCGAGCCGTTCGTGGAAAGTCAGCGGCGCGAGGGCTGCATCAGCTACGGCCTCTCCTCCTACGGCTATGACGCGCGAGTGGCCGAGGATTTCAAGATCTTCACCAATGTCGACAGCGCCGTGGTGGACCCCAAGGATTTCGCCGCCAACAGCTTCGTCGACCGCAAGACGGACGTGTGCATCATCCCGCCCAACAGCTTCGCGCTGGCGCGGACCGTGGAATATTTCCGCATCCCGCGCGATGTGCTGGTGATCTGCCTCGGCAAATCCACTTATGCGCGCTGCGGCATCATCGTGAACGTGACGCCGCTGGAGCCGGGCTGGGAAGGCCATGTGACGCTGGAATTTTCCAACACCACGCCGCTGCCCGCCAAGATCTACGCCAATGAAGGCGCCTGCCAGTTCCTGTTCCTGGAAGGCAATGAGCCGTGCGAGACGAGCTATGCCGACCGCGCCGGCAAATATATGGGCCAGCGGGGTGTGACTCTACCCAAGCTCTGATCGCGGAGGCATATCGCCGGAAAGCTTTTGCTAAGCACGATTGCGCTGGCCGGATCGCGCCCGCTCGTTTTATATGGAGAGGCACATGTTTGGCCTCTTCAAATCCAAGTCAAAGCCTGAACCTCTGACCCATGCGCCAGACCTGGGCGAGGGCCGCCGCGTCTATGCGATCGGCGACATTCATGGCCGGCTGGATCTGCTGCTCGAACTCATCGATCTGATCGCGGCCGACGACCATAGCCGTGGCCCGACCGGCAGCACGCAACTGGTGTTTCTGGGCGATTATGTCGATCGCGGGCAGGACAGCAGGGGCGTGATCGACTATGTGCTGCAACTTCGCGACTGGTGGCCGAACATCCTCTGCCTGCGCGGCAATCATGAGGAAGTGTTCGCCATGGCCGTGGAAGGCGATGAGAGCGCGCTGCGCTTCCTCACCCGCATCGGCGGCCGCGAGACGCTCCTCTCCTATGGCGCCAGCGAGGCAGATCTCGACACGATGACGCTAGGCGAACTGCGCGACTGGCTGACGAGCGCGGTGCCGGACACGCATCGCGCCTTCCTCGCCGAGTTGACGGACAAGGCGATCATCGGCAACTATGCCTTCGTCCACGCCGGGGTCCGGCCCGAAGTGCCCCTGGACGAGCAGGACGAAAAGGACCTGCGCTGGATCCGCGAGGAATTCCTGTTCTACGACGAACCGCACGATTATTTCATCGTCCATGGCCACTCGATCACCGAGGCGGTTGAGCCGCGCGAGAACCGGATGGGAATCGACACCGGCGCGTACAAGTCCGGCGTGCTGACAGCGGCCGGACTTGAGGGCACGGAGCGGTGGTTTCTCTCGACCGGTAGATCGGGGGCTAGGTCGGCTCCGTCAGGCACAACGCAGACACTGCGATGAGTGCAGCCGGACTGCCCTCGCTTCCCGTCACCTACGGCTCCCCACCGCTCCGTTCGTGTCGAGCGAAGTCGAGACACGGTTGGCACAGGCCTCGCGTGTCTCGACTTCAGCCAAAGGCTGAAGTTCATCCCGAGCGCTCGCCTGCGGGCAGTCGAAGGGCTCGACACGAACGGCGCGTCTGTTCTGAGCACATGATGCGATCGCACCGATGGTGCCATCGCCACGGGGTTGAGGCCGCGCGCGCAAGTGCTTTAAAGGCTTCAGCTCACGCTCTACGAGCGCCTTGTCGGTCGCCTCGCGCGTCCGCCCGGCCGCGCGTGTCAGGAATTTGAATCACCATGAATTATCGCCATTCCTTCCATGCCGGCAACAGCGCCGATGTCGTGAAGCACAGCCTGCTGATCGCCCTTGTGCGCGCCTTGCAGCAGAAGCCGGGCGCCCTGACCCTGATCGACACCCATGCCGGCTGCGGGCTGTACGACCTTGGCGGCGAGCAGGCCCAACGCACCGGCGAGGCCATGAACGGCGTGCTGCGCGCCTTTGCCGATCCTAACCCCTTGCTGAGCGACTATCGCGCCGCCGTGCAGGCGGTGAACGTGGGAGCCGAGCCGCGCCTCTACCCCGGATCGCCGCAGATTCTGGCGCAGCTTCTGCGCCCGCAGGATTTGCTGATCCTCAACGAAAAACATCCCGAAGACGCTTACTCCCTGCGCGGCGTAATGCGCGGCACGTCCGCCGCCGTGCACGAGCGCGATGCCTACGAGCTTTGGCTGGCGATGGTGCCGCCCCGCACCGCGCGCGGCGTGGTTGTGGTCGACCCGCCTTATGAGCAAACGGACGAACGCGCCCGCATCACCGCCACCCTCGCCGCCGCTCACCGCAAATGGGCGCATGGCGTGACGGTGATCTGGTACCCGCTCAAAGACCGCGCCACGCATCAGCGGTGGAGCGGGCAACTCCGCAAGCTCGGCATCCCGAAATTCCTGCAGGTGGATCACTGGTTATACGATGCCGACCAGCCGGGCATCTACAACGGCGCAGGGCTTTATATCGTCAACCCGCCCTACGCCTTCACGCAGGCGCTGCCGCCTCTGCTGGACGCCCTGCGGGCCACGCTGGCGCCGGAGGGGCACAGAGGCGAGATTAAGGCCGATTGGTTGAGCGAGTAGGGCATCATTCGAGCCGGGGCGGCAGTGAGCTCGAAAGCCCCCGTTTGCCGGTGGGTCAGCGCATGGCCGGTCCTTCGATACGCTGCTTCGACAGGCTCAGCAGCTACTCAGGACGAACGGAGGATTGTCGGCTACGAAGTCGTGCCCGGATAGGCTGCTTGTAGAGCATAGGCAGTTTACGCCGCTCGGAAGATCGCCTGGGGTGAGAGTGCAGTCTTAGCCCCTCCTCTTCAGAGGAGGGGTTGGGGTGGTGCAACAACGCCTCGGTCACTCACTCCCATGCCACCCCGGCCCCTCCTGTGAGTTGCAGGCAAGCGAAGCTCAACCAGAAGGAAGCATCATTCGGGATGCGGTTTTTGGTCGCAGACGACGCGGCGGCTATTCCATCCGAGACTGCATCTATCTGGGGGGTGCGCCAAGTCCAATCGAGGCGCTTGTCTGCCCTGGGCTCCTGCCTTCGCAGGAGCACGGGGTTGTTTTTTTGGAGGGCGGGTGTGTCCGGTATAAGGGGCGTATAGGCTGCCCCCATGCGGCTCCCCATCCCGCGTCTGCCGGTTCCGGCGAGGTCCACGCAGCAAAGGCCGACGGATCGCTCCGCCGGCCTTCGCCATAAATCCAGTTCGCAGCGTGACGTCAGGCGACCTGCGCCGTCTCCAGCTCGTCGATGATCTCGTCGGGATCGCGCAGCACATAACCGCGGCCCCAGACGGTCTCGATGTAATTGTCGCCGCTGCATGCCAGGCTGAGCTTCTTGCGCAGCTTGCAGATGAACACGTCGATGATCTTGAGTTCCGGCTCGTCCATGCCGCCATAGAGATGGTTGAGGAACATCTCCTTGGTGAGCGTGGTGCCCTTGCGGAGCGACAGCAGCTCCAGCATCGCATATTCCTTGCCGGTGAGGTGGACGCGATTGCCATCCACTTCCACGGTCTTGGCGTCGAGATTGACCGACAGCTTTCCGGTGCGGATGACGCTTTGCGAATGGCCCTTGGAGCGGCGGACGACGGCATGGATGCGCGCGACCAGCTCTTCCTTGTGGAACGGCTTGGTGACGTAATCGTCTGCACCGAAGCCGAAGGAGCGGACCTTGCTGTCCATCTCGGCAATGCCGGAGAGAATGAGGACCGGGGTCTGCACGCGCGATGCGCGGAGCTTCTTGAGCACGTCATAGCCGTGCATGTCCGGCAGGTTCAGGTCCAGGCAGATGATATCGTAATCGTAGAGCTTGCCGAGATCGAGGCCTTCTTCGCCCAGATCGGTCGTGTAGACGTTGAACCCCTCGGTGGTCAGCATCAGCTCGATAGCTTTGGCAGTCGTCGGTTCGTCTTCGATCAGCAACACGCGCATACACCAGCCCCTTTGCTCAGTTGGCCGGAGAGCTGCTCGTCACTCAATCCAACCACCAGTAACTATTAACCATATGAAGAGTGAACGCAAAAGGTTAATTTTACGTAAACTGGCCTGAAAGCACGAGTCGCGGGCCGTTTGCGTGCTTAATGGAGTGAGAATCAATGCGGCTCCCTCCGCCAATGGCAAGTAAATGGAGGCCATCCCTCCCTGCGTCTTCCCCCTGCGGGCGATAGCGCCTAGGGAGGCTGCATGTCCTTTACCCATGATCCCCGGAACAGCCGCAGAGGGTCGCCCGTGGGCGATCTGTCCCCCCTTACCGACCGGGTGATCTTCATGGATGGCGAGGCCATCGTGCTGGACAAGCCGGCGGGCCTGCCCGTCGACCGCCCGCGCGACGGCGCGCTGAGCCTGGAAAATCATCTCGACAGCCTGACCTTCGGCTTCCAGCGCTGGCCGGTGGCGGTGCATCGGCTGGACCGGGACACCAGCGGCTGCCTGCTGCTCGCTCGTAATCCCAAGGCTGCCAAGCGCTTCACCCAGGCCTTCGAAGCGCGCGAGGTGGAGAAGGTCTATCTTGCGGTGCTGGACGGCGTGCCAGCGGAGCGCGAAGGCGTGATCGACCTGCCGCTGGGCAAGACCAGCACGCGCGAGGATGGCTGGCGGATGCAGCCGGACCCGAAGGGCAAGCCGGCCGTCACGCGCTGGCGCCTGCTGGAGGCGCGCGATGGCCGCGCGCTCGTGCAGTTCCGCCCCGAAACCGGGCGCACGCACCAGCTGCGCGCCCATGCCCTGCACGGCCTTGGCCTCGGTATATTGGGCGACCGTTATTACCCCTCCGCGCCACCCGGGGCGCCATGGGATGGCCGGATGCTGCTGCACGCAGTCAGCCTCAAGCTGCCGCGCGCAGGCAAGCCGCCCGTCGAGGCCGAAGCCCCGCCCCCGGCGCCGTTTGCAGCGGCGGGCTTCCCCGATGCCCAGTCGCTTAACCGGGACGCGCCTTCACCGGCCGAGGGCTAACAGGGCTGGTCAGACCTGCGCCTTGAAGGGCGTGAAGTCGGTCTGCTCATCATAGACGTCCAGCCCCTCGCGCCGCTTGAAGAAATTGACGGCGAGGTAGGTGACCGGCGTCAGCACCGCTTCCCAGCCTACTTTCAGCGCCCAATTGGTGACCATCACGGTCAGCACCTGATCGGTGGACCATAGGCCATAAAAGGCCAGCGGATAGAAGAGCAGGCTGTCAACGCCCTGCCCGACGATGGTCGAGCCAATAGTGCGAGTCCACAGATGCTTGCCTTTGGTCAGCAGCTTCATCTTGGCGAGCACGAAGCTGTTGGTCAGCTCACCGGCCCAAAAGGCGAAGATCGAGGCGAAGACGATCCGCGGCACCTGGCCAAAGACCGACTCATAGGCCGCCTGCCCGTCCCAGCCATCCGCCGGGGGCAGCGAGACGACCACCCAGCTCATCAGGGCCATGAACAGCATCGCGGCGAAGCCGGCCCAGATGCAGCGCCGGGCGCGGGCATAGCCATAGACTTCCGTCAGTACGTCGCCCAGCACATAGCCTAAAGGAAAGAACAGGATGCCGGCACCGAAGGTGAAGCCCCACAGGCTCGCCAGCTTGGCGGCGCCGATGACGTTGGAGAGCAGCAGCACCGCGACGAAGGCGGCCATCACGAAATCATAATATTGCAGCCGGTGGCCCGCGAGCGCGCTGGCATCGACATGAGCGATCGAATGGGGAGCGATCGAGGGCGGAGTCGCGGCGGACGCGGCGTCGGAGGGAGCAGCCATGGCGCGGGACTATGCCGCGCGATATCGCGCCCTGCAATCGATCTTGCAGCCTCCTGCCCCCACCCAAAACCGCGCGCGGCATCGCTTTGCCATTGCCAGACGCCCGGCGATGCGGTTAGCGGATCGTTCCGTGGCCCCGTAGCTCAGCCGGATAGAGCATTCGCCTTCTAAGCGAATGGTCGCAGGTTCGAATCCTGCCGGGGTCGCCACTTCTTCCATTTCGCGTCAGCAAAGGCCGGGAAAGTTAAGCCCGCGCCGCCTGTGCCTGAGCGCGCCGTCGCTTGGCGGCATAGAGCGCCTCGTCCGCCTCGCGCATCAGCACTTCCATGTGGCTCTCCTCGGCGCGCGCGGTCGCGGTGCCGATGCAGGTGGAGATGCGGATGCGGTTGCCCTCGATGACGAAGGGCTGCGCGATGGCGCGGACCACGCGATCAGACAGCAGCGTGGCATCCTCCGCCTTATCGAGGCCGAACTGCACGATGACGAACTCATCGCCGCCCAACCGCGCCACGATATCCTCGCTGCGGATGGCACTGCTCAGCCGCTTGGCGACCATCTGCAGCAGCGTATCGCCGGCGGCATGACCGTGGGTGTCGTTCACCGGCTTGAACCCGTCGAGATCGAGATAGTGAACCGCCACGATCCCCTTTCCCCGCTTGAGGACCACGGCCTCATCGAACCGCTCGCGCAAGGCGAGCCGATTGGCAAGGTTGGTCAACGGATCGCGCCGGGCCAATGATCCGGAGGTCAGCCGCTTGCTGATCCCCGTCACGGCAGACTCATGCCGCGTCGCAAGACTCTGCGCGCCGGCATAGAGGAAGGCCAGAATGGAGGCGCCGGTGGCGATCGACATGGCGTCGGCACGGATAAAGGCGGCCAGAGCGGTGGGGAGGCTGGCCGCCAGCATGCCCGGCACGGCAACGGGGGGGCGCAGGCCCGACCCGGCGGCGAGGCCGGCACAGAAGCCGACGACCAGACACACCATCAATGGCTGCCCGTCCGACTTCTGCAGGATGACAAGCCCGCTGAACAGGCCAAGCGCGAGGGCAAAGCTGAGCTGGGGTATGAGGAACATGAGCTCGAGCTGTCTGGCCCGGACCGGGTGAAGGTCGCTGGCTAGCGCCTGTCCGCGCAAACGCAGCGTGACGATGATCCGCACCCCCATCGCCAGCACCCCGGCCACGCCGAGCGTCAGCGTGAGCCGGTCCCGCGTCTCGTTGACAATAAGGGCGACGCTGAGGGTAAAGGCGACCGCCATGATGGCAGACGGCGTCACATTGACGAACAGGCTGCGCACCAGTTCGACATACACCTTGTCCGCGAGCAGCACCTGCCGGTTGATCATGGCCCTCTTCCCTGCCCCCTTCTACCAGCAAAACACACGGGCGCCGAGAATGTTCGCCGGGAGCCGGAAAAGACGGGAAATGCCAAGACGGCGCAGTGGTTCCCTACGCGCGCAGTTAGCGCGTTATCCGCGGATCAAGGTTCCGGCGGCCCGCAGGCTTTCGTCACTGTTGACCAGCATCGACCAGCCCTGCGCATGCTGCTGCTCCAGCAGGCGGCCGATCTCGCGATAGCCCTGCGCCAGCGGGTAGCGCTCGTGCGCCTCCAGCCAGAGCCGCAGGAGCAACCGCTCGCGACCGGGCGTGTTGGTAAAGCCGGTGCGCGAGTGCATCACCCGGAAATTGTGCCAGAAGATCATCTCGCCCGGCTGCAGGGTGAAGGACACCTTCAGCTCCGGCCGCGCCGCCATGCGCATCAAGACGCGCAAGGCCTCCACGAAGCGCTCCGGCACCGGCTCGCCCCTGATCTGTGCGGCCTGCACGATGAAGAGCACATAATTGTAGATGCCGATATGCCCGTCGATCACGGAGAAGCTGGGCACCTTGTAATCGGTGACGCTCTCCAGGCTGGTCGGGTAATAATAGCCCTCCTCCAGCACCGCCAGAACGTCCGGTCGCTCCGCTTGGATCGCCGCGTAGACGGCGGCAGCACTGACCAGCCCGCTTACCCCGCCCTCCGGCGAGGTGACGACGGAAGCCAGGCTGAGGATCTCGTGATAGTCGGTGTGCGGCCCGAGCTCGGTATCGTTGAGATAGCCGCGCCGTTCGGGATTGGGCTCCTTGCGCACCAGCCCGATGCGATCGTGGCGCGCGCTCTGTTCGACCGCGCGGCCCAGATGCGTGCCAAGACCGAAGTGCAGGCGCTGGAACGCTTCCAGGTCGTAGCGCGCGATGTCGATCCCGCTCAGCAACACGGCGCCGCGCCCGGCCATCAGGTCGTAATTCACCGCTGCCATCAGGCTCGCGATCGCCGGCGCGCCGAAATCCTCCTGCGTGACGGCGGTCGGCGCGCGGCCCTGCGTGGCGCGGACGGCAGCGTCCAGCGCGTCGAGCTGCGCCGGTCCCAGCCGCCGGGTGAGGCCCTCGGCACCCCCGCCGAGCGTGCCGGTCCATGCGCCGGAAGGCTTACCGAGACGGGTCAGTTCGCTCGGGTCGGGGCGGGATAGGGTCGCGCTGTCAGTCATCAATACTCTCAATTCACGGGATTATTCCGCTGCGGCGGCCTGCTCGGCTTCCGGCATCTTGCCTGCCTGGTCATGCAGGAACACGCCCTGCCTGCGCAACTCTGCCTGCAGGCTGGTCACATCGAGCGCGCGCGGCTGAACGCCGGCGTTCACGCTGAGCGCCGCTGCGGCGCCGGCGGCCTGTCCGGTCAGCCAGCATTGCGGGATTTCGCGCATGAAGCCATGCGAGTTGGCATCGCAGCTGATGTGCTTGCCGCCCGCCAGCAAGCCATCGAGCTTGCGCGGCACCAGCGCACCATAGGGCACCGAGATCACCGGATATTTGAGGCTGACCGATGGGCTGACCCCGACCTCGTCAGGGAGCGCAATGCCGTCGGCCCACTGGCTGCGCAGGATCTTGCCCATGCCGGCCAGACGCCGTGTGTGCCGCACGCCAAGCTGCGAGCCGCTCTGCAGCATATAGCATTGCTCGAACCCCGGCGCATGTTCGAGGAAGAATTCGCAATGGGTCTGCATGAACCGGTGCGAGCGGATCTCCAGCTCGGTCTGGTCATCCACGTCCAGCGCGGACAGGCCGGACTGGCGCGGGCCGAGGAACAGCGCGATGTCGTTGCGCCAGGAGACATAAGGCGGCTGGAAGAAGCCGAGGCGCTCACGGCCGAGCTTGGCGAACTCGGCATATTGCTCGGGCTCATTGGCGCGGAAGGCCAGCCAGCGGTCCATGTCCACACCGCCCAGCATGAAGCCGGTGTTGGCGCTGTGATGGACGTCGCCTTCCTCAATGTCGGTGTCGAACTCGGCCCCGGCGCGCGCGAAGATGTCGCCATCGCCGGTGGTATCGACGACCACCTTGGCACGCAGCGCCTGACGCCCGGCCTTGGATTCGAACACCACGCCCTCGACCTTGCCGTCGGCGACCATCGGCACTGCCGCCCAGCTGTGGAACACCAGCCGCACGCCGGCTGCCAGCAGCATCTCCTGGCTGATCAGCTTCAACCGCTCGGGATCGAGCGTGGGCGACCAGCAGACCGTGCCGTGGAACGCCGCAGTGCGCTGGCCCCAGTAGCTGGCCTTCTTGGGATCGCGCGAGCCCCAGTCGGCGCGCGGCGGCCCGGCGAGGCCCGCAGCGGGCAGGCGCCCCAGCACATCATTGGCAAAGCCCTGGATGACCTGCCGGCCGGTCCAGTCGGTCATCCGGTCGATCCAGATGACGAGGCCGCCGGTGGAAAGGCCGCCCAGATGATTGTAGCGCTCCATCAGCACCACATCGGCCCCGGCCTGCGCCGCCGCCCAGGCCGCCGCCGTGCCCGAAGGCCCGCCGCCGACCACCAGCACGTCGCAGCTGTGATACACCGGAATCTCGCGCGCAGGCTCGACCCAGGTCCCCGTGCCATTGGCCCGCGGCAGCACCCGACCACCCGTCTCGAACACGTCAGAGGCCAGAAAACGATCCTCCGACTGGCGAACCTGACGGACCTTCGGCGTCTGCTCTTCAGCCATCTGACATTCTCTCCTCACTGATTCGCCTTGCTTCATAGTCAAGGCAACAAATTTTCGCTCGTGTATAGAGAGCTTGCTAATTATTAGTTCAGATGTAGCTAAACAGGTAGCGAAATGATCGCAGTCCCGGCAAAGGACGGCGAGATATGGATAATCTGCACGAAGAGGGAGATGCCTGCGGTATGGCCAGAGCGGCAAAAACGGTTGATCTTGCGACGTTGCTCGACGGACGCAAGCTCACGCCCTTCAACTATCTGCTGATCATGCTCTCCTGGCTCGTCACGCTGTTCGACGGGCTGGACATGATGATGATGTCGTTCACCGCCCCCTATATGCAGGACGAACTGCAACTGACCGACATCGAGATCGGCAATGCCTTCTCGGCCGGCACGGTGGGCATGGTCGTCGGCGGGTTGATCTTCACTTATGTCGGCGACCGCATCGGCCGCCGCCCGACCATCATCATGTGCACCTTCGCCTTTGGCATCCTGACCTTCCTCACCGGATTCGCGACCAATTATCCCGCTTTGCTCACCCTGCGCTTCCTCGATGGGCTGGCCATTGGCGGCGCGCTGCCGCTCGCCTGGGCGCTCAATGTCGAATTCGTGCCACCCAAGCTGCGCGCAACGGTGATCGCCTTCATCATGATGGGCTTCAGCCTCGGCAGCGCGGCCGCCGCCCCGCTCACCAACATGATCGCACCCATCCATGGCTGGGAAGGCGTGTATTTCGCCGGCGGTATCGGCTCGGTCGTCTGCGCGCTCGCCATCGCGATCTTCCTGCCGGAATCCCCGCGCTTCCTGGCCAGCAAGGGCATCAAGCCCGAGCTGATCGTCGCGACCATCAAGCGGCTGGACAAGAGCATCGACGTGCAGGCGGACGACCAGTTCATTCTGGCCGACGAAGGCAAGCACAAGCGCAACTTCCGCTTCAGCGACCTGTTCGTCGGCAATCTGCGCCTGCTCACCCCGATAATCTGGATCGGCTATGGCGCCAGCGCCCTCGGCATCTTCTTCAAGTCCGCCTTCGGCCCGCTGGTGCTGGAACGGATGGACGTGGCGCGGGAAACCGCCGCCAACGTTTCGGCCATCGGCGCGCTGCTCGGCGCGGTTGCCGGCGTGGTCATCATGCGCTTCTCCGCCCGCTACGGCCTCAAATTCGCGGCTGCCTGCACGCTCCTTATCGTGCCCATGGCCGTCGGCATCGGCATGGAATGGATTCCGCGCGCGATGCTGCTGCCGACCATCGTGGTGCAGAGCATGCTGGTCGGCGGCTGCCATGCGGCAATCATCAGCCAGCTCGCGCTCTATTATCCGAGCGCGATCCGGGCGAGCGCCGGTGGCTGGGCCTCGGCGGTCGGCAAAATCGGCGGGATCGTCGGCCCGCTGATCGGCGGCGCGATCCTCGCGAGCGGCATCCCCGCCGTGCGCACCTATGCACTGGCGGCGATCTGCCCCTTCATCCTCTTCCTCTCGATCCTCGTGATCAACATGCTGCTCAAGCGGCCGGAACGCCCGGCGCCGGAGGCTGCCGGCACTGCGGCGGCTTAACTAGATCCTCCCCGCTTGCGGGGACGGGGACCGCCGAAGGCGGTGGAGGGGGTTATCGTCCACCCCCTCCGTCAGCGCTGCGCGCTGCCACCTCCCCATTTCATGGGGAGGATCTAGCGGCGCTTAGCCGAGCGCGCGCTCGATCAGCGCCATGGTGGAGGGGTCGAAGCCCTGCGCGCCGTTCTGTTCGATGGACTTGGCGATCTCCTTGCCGAGTTCCACCCCGAACTGGTCGAAGCTGTTGATCTCCATCAGCACGCCATTGGCGAAAGTGCGGTGCTCATAGAAGGCGATCAGCGCGCCCAGCGTGTGCGGGCTCAGCTCATCGATGAGGATCGTCGTCGAGGGGCGGTTGCCCGGATAGGCCCGGGCCGGATCGGCCGCATTCTCGCGACCCTGCATCAGCGCAGCGCCCTGCGCGAAGCAATTGACCAGCAGGGTCTGGTGATGGGCAGGATCGAGCGTGTCGCCCGGTTCGGTCACCGCGACGAACTCCACCGGCACGACATGCGTGCCCTGATGGAGAAGCTGGAAGACCGCGTGCTGCGCATCCGTGCCGACACCGCCCCAGGTGATTGCAGACGTCGGTCCATCGACCGGGCTGCCATCCGCCTTCACCGACTTGCCGTTGCTCTCCATCTCCAGCTGCTGGAGATAGGAAGGCAGCAGCCGCAGCCGTTGATCATAAGCGAAGACGGCGCGGGTCTGGCAGGCCATGACGCGGGCATAGAACAGGTCGACAAAGGCAGCGCGCAGCGGGGCATTGTCGCGCGGCTCGGCATGGCGGAAATGCCGGTCCATCGCCGCAGCACCCTCCAGCAGCGCCTCATAGGCATCCCAGCCCAGCGCCAACGCGGCCGGGAAGCCGATGGAAGACCAAAGCGAATAGCGCCCGCCGACGCTTTCGGAAAAGCCGAGGATGCGCGTTTCGTCCACGCCCCATTCGATGGCCTTGCCCGGCGCGGCGGTGAGCGCGATGACCTGGCCATAGGGATCGTCCACCCCGGCCTGCGTCATCCACGCGATCGCGCTGGCGGCATTGAGCATCGTCTCGGTGGTGGTGAACGTCTTGGAGGCGATGACGAGCAGCGTGAAGGCCGGATCGAAACGGGCCATCGCATCCTCCAGCGCCACGCCATCGACGTTGGAGACGATGGCGACGTCATAGCGGTCGGCATGACGAGCAAGCGCATCGACCAGCAGATCAGGCCCCAGCGCCGATCCGCCGATGCCGACGTGGAGGATGTGGCGGATCTCGCCGAGCGCGCCGGCCTCGATGGCGTCGATCAGCGTGCGCATCCGCACCTTGTGCTCGCGTGCGGCGGCCACGCTGTCCGGGTTGCCCTCGCCACGCTCCGCGGTGTGCTCGACAGCGCGACCTTCGGTCACATTGATGACCTCGCCGGCGAACATCGCCGCGCGCTTGCCGTTAAAATCAACTGCCTGTGCCAGCGCCTCGAAGGCCGAGAGCGTCGTCTCGGTGAGGTGCGTCTTGGAGAAATCGAAGCGCAGGCCGGCCTCCTCGACCACATGGCCCGCCAGCCGATCCGCCTCGTCGCGGAACAGGCTGCGCAGATCGGGAATCGGCGCCGCCTTGATGTCGGTCCAGCAAGCGGTGATGCGATCAGGGTCTGTCATGGTGCGTAAGCGCTCCGGTCTGGCGTTGCTTCATTAAGGGGCGGCATATCCAATGCGCAGGCCTATTGCACGTGCGAAGCGCGCCACAATGCTTGACGCCGCCACCCCCGCCCCGCAAAGACGCTATATTCCCGTCATCGCGACGAACCTGTCTGGAAAGCTGCCTTTCGATGTCCCACAAATCCGAGACACGGGATTTCCTGTGGTTCCTCGTCAAGCTTGTGGTGATCGTGGTGGCGATCCGCTCGCTGCTGATTGCGCCGTTCAATATTCCGTCCGAATCCATGCAGCCGCGCCTGCTGATCGGCGACTATCTGCTCGTCTCCAAATGGTCCTACGGCTATTCGCGTTACAGCTTCCCGTTTCAGCCCGCTTTGTTCGAGGGGCGGGTGATGGGCAAGGTGCCCGAGCGCGGGGACGTGGTGGTGTTCGCCTCGCCGGGCAATCCCAAGGAAGACTGGATCAAGCGCGTTATTGGCCTGCCGGGCGATACCATCCAGATGCAGGACGGCGTCGTCTATCTGAACGGCAAGGCCATTCCCAAGCGGCGAATCGATGATCTGGTGATCCCCGTGACGGCCAACATGCTGCAGGCAGCCAATACCGAGCGCAGCCCCTCGCCCTGTTTCATCGAGGAATTCGAGTTCACGGATGCCAAGGGCGAGGCGTTTTGCCGCTACCCGCGCTATCGCGAGACGCTGCCGAACGGAAAAAGCTACGAAGTGCTGGACCTTATCGACGGTCCGGCGGACAATAGCGCCGTCTCTGTTGTACCGGAGGGCCACGTCTTCGTCATGGGCGACAATCGCGACCGCAGTGCCGACAGCCGCATTCCCGTCGACGCCCGGGGCGTCGGGCCGTTGCCGATCGACCATCTGATCGGGCGGGCGCTGGTCAGCTTCTTCTCCACCGACGGTTCGGCCAATCTGCTCCTGCCCTGGACATGGTTCACCGCCGCCCGGCCTGAACGTATCGGCGAAGGCTTTTGAGCACGGCCGATCTCGACGCCTGGCTCGCCGACCTTATCGGTCAGGCGCCGGGGCATCGGGCGCTCTATGAGCAGGCGCTGACCCATGGCAGCGCGAGCGCGACCCATTATGAGCGGCTGGAGTTTCTGGGCGACCGGGTGCTGGGGCTGGTGATGGCCGATTGGCTCTACGTCCGCTTTCCCGCCGAGAAGGAAGGCCAGCTCTCCCGCCGGTTCAATCAGCTGGTGACCGGCACTAGCTGCGCGCAGGTTGCTCGCGAGATTGGCGTGCGCACGCATCTGCGCCTCGGCAAGCAGGCGCGCGACGACGGGGCGGTCGAGAGCGACAATGTGCTCGGCGATGTCGTGGAAGCGCTGATCGGCGCCATGTATCTGGACATCGGCATGGATGCCGCGCGCGCATTCATCCACCGCATGTGGGAGCCGATGGTCGAGGGACAGGCCAGCGCGCCCAAGCACCCCAAATCCGCGCTGCAGGAATGGGCGGCCGCCCATAACCGCCAGCCGCCACATTATGAGCTGCTGGAGCGCAGCGGGCCGCAACATGCCCTGCGCTTTACCATCTCGGTGTCCATCCGCAGTGCGGGTGAGGCGCAGGGCGAGGGCCATTCCAAGCAGGAGGCCGAGACGGCCGCCGCCATTGCCCTGCTCGCCAAGCTCAAGGCATGATCCGCACCCCCTTTTCAGCCAGCGCGCGCCATGCGCCCGACGGAGTGACCAGTGACCTCAACGCCATCGCCTGACCATCAACGCTGCGGCGTCGTCGCGGTCGTGGGGGCTCCGAATGCGGGCAAGTCCACGCTGACCAATGCCTTGGTCGGCCAGAAGATCGCGATCACGAGCCCCAAGGCGCAGACCACCCGCACGCGGGTAATGGGCATCGCCATAGAGGGGCCCGCGCAGATCATCCTTGTCGATACGCCGGGCATCTTCCAGCCGGACAGGCGGCTCGACCGCGCCATGGTGCAGGCCGCGTGGGGCGGCGCGCAGGATGCCGACCTGATCGCGCTCATCGTCGATGGCCGCGCCGGCCTTGGGCCCAAGATGGAGCCGATCCTCGATGGCCTCGCCCAGCGGCGCGAAACAAAATGGCTGATCGTCAACAAGGTGGACATCGCCGCCAAGGACAAGCTGCTCACGCTGACCCAGCGTCTGCATGAGCGGGTGGATTTCGCTGAGACCTTCTTCGTGAGCGCCACCACGGCGGACGGTCTGGTCGACCTCAAGGCCGCCATGGCCGCCGCCGTGCCGGAAGGGCCGTGGCATTTCCCCGAGGATCAGGTTTCGGATGCGACGGACCGCCTGCTCGCCTCCGAAATCACGCGCGAGCAGCTCTATCACCAGCTCCACGACGAACTGCCCTATCAAAGCGCGGTCGAGACCGAGCAATATAAGGAACGTGCCGACGGGTCGGTGGAGATCCACCAGCAGATCCTCGTCGCGCGGGCCACGCAGCGGGGCATCATTCTCGGCAAGGGCGGGCAGCGGCTGAAGGAGATCGGCAGCAAGGCCCGGGCCGAACTGTCGAGCCTGCTGGGCGTGCCCGTCCACCTCTACCTGCATGTGAAGGTGAAGGAAGGCTGGGACGAGGACCGCCACGTTTATCGTGACATCGGCCTCGACTGGGTGGACTGACCCCATCCCTCGCGCAATCCCGGATTGGATCAATCCGCTCCTCGCGTCGAAACCAGTGGTTGACGCCACGACCCTGCTTTTTCATGGAGCTTAGGTCGCTACCGAACGCCGGGAGGCTCGGTCGCGGGGGTGGGAGGATTGATCGCTTTTGGGAAGAGCGCTGCCCAGTCTGACCGAAGCTATCCTGAGTGCGCCTCTCACCGAGGGCGGCTGGGAGGACGCCTTGCGTGCGCTCGCCAGAGAGACGCGGTCCTTGTCCGGCCAGTTGCTCGGGATCGGATCGCCAACCACGCTGGCCTTCAACCTCCTCACTGACCCGGTTAACGAGCGTCTCTGCCGCCAGTTTGACAGCGAGGTTGCCAATTATTCCCATGGGAACTGGCGGGTCGCCGCTGCCAGCGGTCCGCTCGATGTGCGCCACGAATATCATTATGATGCCATCAAGGCCGCGCAGAACACCGACATCTATGACGACTTCACGCATGACGCCAACATGCCACATGGCTGCCAGGTCGTGCTCGTCAATGACGGGCAGGTGATGGTTGGACTGGCCGTTCTGCGCACCTTTCAGGATGGGCGCACCACCGAGGCTGATCGCGCCGTTTTCACGCAGGCCGCGCCGCTGATGCAGTCCGCCGTCCGGATGCAGCGCACGCTGGAAGGCGAAGGCGCAAAGCTGCTCGCCGGATCGCTGGACACGATGAACACCGCCGCTTTCGTGTGCGACGGGCTGGGCCGGGTGTGCGCCACCACCCGCGCCGGTGAGGCGCTGCTCCGCGCCGAAGACCTGATCATGCTGCGCGACGAGCGG
Organism: Sphingobium sp. B2D3A; assembly: GCF_025961795.1. NCBI lineage: Bacteria > Pseudomonadati > Pseudomonadota > Alphaproteobacteria > Sphingomonadales > Sphingobiaceae > Sphingobium > Sphingobium sp. B2D3A. The sequence continues at coordinate 109,414 of NZ_JAOQOI010000001.1, forward strand.
TTGACCGCCCCCAACAGCGCCGAAGCGCGCGAACTGCGGATGCAGATCGGCGCGATGCTGCAGGCAGGTGACCTGGCGCTGCCGAGTTGCGGGGTGTGGCTGGGCCAGCAGCGCCCTATCGCCCAGCGCCGCCTGTGCGAGATCTTCCGCCTGCCGGCCAAACCCGCCGCGCTCGGCTTCGAGCCGCGGCTGCTCGTCACTGTACGCGCGGCTGGCAACATTGGCGCGATGGAGCGCCAGGCATTGCAACGCATGATGGGCCTGACGCGGGCCGAGACCGAGATCGCCATGCTGCTGGCCGAAGGCACCTCCCGCGAAATGATCGCCCTGCAGCGCAGCACGAGCCTTGGCACCGTCAACATCCAGATCAAGCGCCTGTTCGAGAAGACGGGCACCAATCGGGAAGCCGAGCTGGTCGCGCTGATCAATCGCCTGCTCCGCTGAGCGGCTTTTCGGACTTTATCAACGTCAACCATCGCGCATGGCTTGACCGGCGGGGGACAAGCGGGCAGCAGCGGCAGCACGAGACTTTTCGAGAGGAGCCGGAAATATGAGCGCCGGAAATATGAGCGATCGCCGCATGGTGACCATTGCGCCCACCGGGGGCACCACCTTCAAGAGCGCCAACCCGGCGCTGCCCACCCAGCCGCAGGAAATCGCTGACGACGTCTACGCCTGCTACAAGGCCGGCGCCTCCATCGCCGCCATCCATGCGCGGCGCCCGGACGACGAGGCCACCTGCAACCCGGCCATCTATCGCGACATCAACGAGCGCATCCGTGCCAAGTGCGACATCATCCTCAACAACTCCACGGGCGGCGGCAACAGCGGCGACATGCTCATCGAGCGGCCCGACGGCATGTTCGAAAACAGCTTCGAGGAGCGCCTCAAGGGCACCGAGGGCGGCGCGGAAATGTGCACCTTCGACGGCGTGACCGTGGTCGACACGATCAGCGGCAAGGACGTGCTGGTCATCACCCCGCCCTCGCGCTGCGAGACGCTTGTCAAGGCGATGGTCGACAAGGGCATCAAGCCGGAGTGGGAAGTCTTCTCGCCCGACCACATCCTTCAGGACGTCGCGCGCCTGATCCAGAAGGGCTATGACAAGCCGCCCTACTACATCAACATCGTGCTGGGCGGCGAAAAGGGCTTTCAGGGCGCGATGCCCTACAGCACCGACATTCTCGACTTCATGGTCAAGTGCCTGCCGCCCCAGTCGATCTGGTGCATCTCCGGCATCGGCCCGGCGCAGCTTCCGGCCACCACCCAGGCGCTGCTGCTCGGCGGCCATGTCCGCGTGGGGCTGGAAGACAATCATTATTATTCGCGCGGTGTGAAGGCGACCAATCTCCAGCTCATCGAGCGGCAGGTGCGCATCATGAACGAGATGGGCATCGAGCCGATGAGCGCGGCGGAGTCGCGGGAGTTGCTGGGATTGAAGGCGGTCTGAAGTCAGGCGGTGGGGGGTGAGTGATGTGCCGCTGCCTCAACGGCAGGCACAGGTGCGAGCTTGCTCCCCACCCCAACCCCTCCCCTGAAAGGGAAGGGCTTAGGAGGGTACGCGCAGCGGTTTGACTCTGCTGCACTGACCATCCAAGGTTGCCCGGTCGATGAACGCGCGGACGGGCTGCTGAGATCTGCCTCATCGAGCATGGAACCGCCCGATTGTCCGCGCTGACCGCGCCGGCCTGACGGCTGCCGGGGATTGGGACGGACAGCATGGCGGACGCATCGATGGGTTTCGGGCTGGGGCAGGCCATCATCCTGATGGGGGCCGGCGTGATTGCGGTGCCGCTGTTCCGGCGGCTGGGTCTCGGATCGGTGCTAGGCTACCTCGCCGCCGGCCTCTCCATCGGTCCCTTCGGGCTAGGGCTGATCAACGATCCGCAAGCACTGCTGCACATCGCCGAGCTAGGCGTGGTGATGTTCCTCTTCATCATCGGCCTCGAGATGCGGCCGCGCAAGCTGTGGAACCTGCGCAAGCAGATCTTCGGCCTTGGCGCGGCGCAGGTGCTGCTGTGCGGGGCGCTGCTGACCCTGCTCGGCATGGCGGCCGGCCTGCCTCCGGCCGTAGCGGCGGCAGGCGCGATGGGCTTCGTCCTCTCCTCCACCGCTGTCATCATGCAAATGCTGAACGAAGCTGGGGACGCGGGCACCGAGGAAGGCCAGAAGGCGATCTCCATCCTGCTGCTGGAAGACCTCGCCATCGTGCCGCTGCTCGCGCTCGTCGCCTTCTGGGCGGCGTTCCATGGCGCGGTGGGTGTGGAGGACGCGCCGCCCGTCTGGCAAAGCATCGGCATGGCGCTGGCGGCGCTCGCGGCGTTGATCGCGGCGGGGCGCTGGCTGCTCGATCCGCTGTTCGGGCTGATCGCGCGGGCCGGGGCGCGGGAAGTGCTGACCGCCGCCGCGTTGCTCATCGTACTGGGATCGGCCGTGCTGCTCGATGCCGCCGGGCTGTCCATGGCGATGGGCGCTTTCCTCGCTGGCGTGCTGCTCTCCGAATCCAGCTATCGCCATGAGTTGGAGGCCGATGTCGAGCCGTTTCGCGGCATCCTCCTCGGCCTGTTCTTCATCAGCGTGGGCATGTCGCTCGATCTCTCGACCGTGCTGCGCGAGTGGCAGCTGGTGCTGGGCGGCGTCCTCGCCTTCATGGTCGTCAAGGCGATCGGCATCTATACCGTCGCGCGGCTGATGGGCTCGGCCCACAGCGCCGCGAGCCACCGCGCAGCGCTGTTCGCGCAGGGCGGCGAGTTCGCTTTCGTGCTCTATGGCGCCGCGCTGGCAGTGGGCCTGTTCGATGCGCGCATCGCGGCGATCATGAGCGCGATCGTCATCCTTTCCATGGCGCTGACGCCACTGGTGCTGATCGTGCAGAGCCGGATGCGCCGCAACGCGCCGGTTTCGCTCGACGGCGTCGACAAGGCCAAGGACCTGACCGGCCGCATCCTGTGCATTGGCTTCGGCCGCTTCGCGCAGGTGGCGAGCCAGGCGCTGCTCGCGCGGCGCTTCGAGCTCTCGCTGATCGAGAATGATGTCGAGATGATCCAGGCGGCCGGCAATTTCGGCTTCAAGGTCTATTATGGCGATGGCACGCGGCTGGACGTGCTTCATGCCTCCGGCGCCGGGCGGGCCGAGGCGATCCTCGTCTGCGTCGACAAGCCGGATGTGGCCGACAAGATCGTCGAGCTGTGCCGGCACGAATTCCCGCTCGCCAAGCTCTATGTGCGCGCCTTTGACCGCGGCCATTCGCTGCGCCTGATCAAGGCGGGCGTCGACTATCAGATCCGCGAGACGTTCGAATCCGCGCTGGCCTTCAGCGAGGCGGTGCTGACCGACCTTGGCGTGGACGAGGACGACGCTCGCGAGGCGATCGAGGACGTGCGCGAGCGCGATGCCCAGCGGGTGGAGCTGCAACTGGTCGGGGGGATCACGGCAGGGCGTTCACTCATGCGTGGGAATATGGTGACCCCGGAGCCGGAGCCCTTCTTCCCGCCGCAGCGGGCTGAGGGCGGCTAGGGGGGTTGGGCGGGCCGGAGTATCATGCCCGCGTTCCATTCGTGTCGAGCGAAGTCGAGACACGCCAGAACTGCGCATGGTGTCTCGACTTCGCTCGACACGAACGGGGGTAGGGGTGGGAGTAAATCCCGCTCTTCCCTTTTCCGTTCACCCTGAGCGAAGTCGAAGGGCCCTGCTGAGCGGAGGCGAAGCCAACCTCGCTGCGCTCGGCTTCATCCTTCGACTTCGCTCAGGGCGAACGGTGAGAGGGTAGTCGGCGCGAGAACCGCTCGGCTCAGCCCTCGCTGAGCGCAGCCACCAAGGCTTTCACCTTCTTCTGCCGCCATTGCGGGAGCGGAGCGATAAGCCAGTAGCCGGGGCCGTTACGCGGTTCCCCAAGGGCGGCCACGCGGCCGGCGGCGATGTCCGCGGCCGCCAGCAGCGCGGGTACGCAGGCGCGGCCGAGGCCGTTGGCTGCGGCATCGATGGCGAGGCCGGCGTCGGCGACGCGGACGATGGCCTTGCCGTCATCGACCGGGCAGCCGGGCCAGGCGATGGGCGACTCCAGTCCGCCGCCATCGGGCGCGCCGACCGTGACGAAGCGCGGCTCGCCGAGGGCGACGCCCTCATGCTCGCCGGCACCGTCGGTCAGGCGCAAAGCGAGATCGAGATTGGCCTCGGTGAAATCGAGCGCATCGTCGGCAGCCACCAGCATGAACTGCACGCCTGGCTCCTGCGCCGCATAAGCGGCGAGGCGTGCGCTCAGCCATTTGGCGGTGAGATCGCGCGGGGCGGCGATGGTGAGATGCTGGCTGCTCTGCCCGGCCTGCATGGCACGGACCGATTCCTCGAGTTCCAGGAAGGCGCTGCGCAGTGCGGGCAGGCCAGCCTCCGCTTCGGGCGTCAATTCCAGCCCGCGGGGCGTGCGACGGAACAGCACGACGCCGAGCATATCCTCCAGCGCGCGGATCTGCTGGCCGACGGCGGCGGGGGTCACTGCTAGCTCATCCGCCGCGCGGGTGAAGGAGAGATGCCGAGCTGCCGCGTCGAACACGCGCAGGCCGTTCAGCGGTAAATGGGTCCGCTTCATCCCGAGACCGCCGGCGCCTGCAGCGCGAAGCGGGGGATGCGCACATCCAGCAGGCTGCCGCCGGCATCGAGCATCTGATAGCTGCCTTCCATCCAGCCGGTCGGCGTCGAGAGTGGGCAGCCGGAGACATAATCATAGGCCGCGCCGGGATGGATCACCGGCTCCTCGCCGACCACGCCCTTGCCCTCGCGCTTGTACAGCGCGCCGCGCCCGTCCGCGATGGTCCAGTGACGGGTGAGCAACTGCACCGGCGCCTTGCGGCCATTCTCGATGCGGATGTGATAGGCCCAGAACCATTTGCCCATATCCGGCTCCGACTGCTCGGAGAGGAAGTTCACGGACACGCGCACGGTCACGTCATGCGTCGTCTCGGCATAGGCGAAAAGGGCGTTCATCAAGGCATTCATGCTACGACCCGTCCTGTGTCCTGCCTAGCCCCGAGACCGACCCTACTCAAAGGCCGACAGCGGTCAATGCCTGATCCAGATCGGCGATGATGTCCTCCGGGTCTTCCAGCCCGACATTGATGCGCACCATGCCCTCGCCCACGCCGGCCTCGGCGCGGCCCTCCGGCCCCATATTATTATGGGTGGTGGAGGCGGGATGGCACAGCAACGTGCGGGAATCGCCGATGTTGTTGGAGATGTCGCACAGCTCCATCGCATTGAGCAGCGCCATCGCCTGTCCGCGATCAGCGAGGTTGAACGAGAAGATCGGCCCGGCGGCGCTCATCTGCTTCATCGCGAGATTGTGCTGCGGATGGCTCGGCAGGCCGGGATACAGCACATCCACGCCACGCTGCTCCATGAAGCGCGCGACCTTGAGCGCGTTTTCGGACTGCCGATGGGCACGCAGGTCCAGCGTCTCCAGTCCCTTCAGCACCACCCAGGCGTTGAAAGGCGAGCAGATCGGCCCGGTGTTGCGCTGGAAAGGCGAGAGCACGCCGTTGATCCACGCATCCGTGCCGCAAATGGCGCCGGCAAGCACCCGGCCCTGCCCGTCCATCAGCTTGGTGGCGCTGTAGGCCACGACATCCGCGCCGAAATCGAGCGGGCGCTGCAGCACCGGCGTCGCGAAGGCATTGTCCACCACCGTGGTGATGCCATGGGCACGGGCGAGGCCGCAGACATGCTCCAGATCGACGATGTCCATCGTGGGATTGGCCGGCGTCTCGAAGAAGAACACCTTGGTGTTGGGCTGGATCGCCTTTTCCCACGCATCATTGTCCCGCGCGTCGACGACGCTGTGCGTGATGCCGAAGCGGTTGAGCACATTGGAGAGGATCCAACGGCACGAGCCGAAGGCCGCGCGCCCGGCGACGACATGATCGCCCGCGCTCAGCATGCACAGCAGCGCACTGGTCATCGCCGCCATGCCGCTCGCCTGCACCTTGCACGCCTCGGCGCCTTCCATCAGCGCAATGCGCTCTTCCAGCATCTGCACCGTCGGGTTCTGGAAGCGGGAATATTGCATCCCCGTCGCTTCCCCGGCGAAGCGGGCAGCGACTTCCTCCGCGCTGTCATAGGTATAGCCCGAGGTGAGGAAGAGCGCCTCGCTCGTCTCCCCCTGCTCGGAGCGCCAGGTGCCGCCGCGCACGGCCTGTGTCGCGGGCCGCCAGCGGCTGGTGCGGGAACGATCCTGTCCGGTTTGTCTCTTCATGACGTTGCCTTCTAGACCCTGTCAGGGGCCGGTCAATCCAATGGCGTCAGAGCGCCGCGAGCACGGCATCGCCCATGGCAGACGTGCTCATCGTGCCGCCGAGGTCGGCAGTGCGGGCACCACCGGCCAGCGCCTTGGCCACAGCGGCCTCGATGCGATCGGCCGCCTGTGCCTGATCGAGCGAGAAGCGCAGCATCATCGCGGCGGAGAGGATCGTCGCCAGCGGATTGGCCTTGCCCTGCCCGGCAATATCCGGCGCGGAGCCGTGGATCGGCTCGTACAGCCCCTTGCCGTTGGCATCGAGCGAGGCAGAGGCCAGCATGCCGATGGAGCCGACGCACATGCTCGCCTGATCGGAGAGAATGTCGCCGAACAGATTGCCGGTCACGATCACATCGAACTGCCCCGGATTGCGCACGAGCTGCATGGCGGCATTGTCGACATACATGTGCGACAATTCGACATCGGGATAGTCGGCGGCAACCTCGATCACCACGTCGCGCCAGAGCTGGCTGGTTTCCAGCACATTGGCCTTGTCCACCGAGCAGAGCTTGCCCCTGCGCGCCTGCGCGGCACGGAAGGCGCTGTGGGCGATGCGGCGCACCTCGGCCTCGTCATAGGACATGATATCATAGCCTTCGCGCAGGCCGTCGGCGGTCTTGCGAATGCCCTTCTCGCCGAAATAGACGTCGCCATTCAGTTCGCGGACGATCAGCAGGTCGATCTTCTCGGCGACTTCCTTGCGCAGCGTGGAGGCATCGGCCAGCTCCGCGAACATCTTCGCAGGGCGCAGGTTGGAGAAGAGCGTCAGCTCCTTGCGCAGGCCGAGAATGGCCTGCTCGGGCCGCAGGGCGCGTTCGAGCGAATCGCAATCGGGATCGCCCACCGCGCCGAACAGGATCGCGTCCGCGCGCTTTGCCAGATCGAGCGTAGCGGGCGGCAGCGGATGACCCTCCGCCTTATAGGCCGCGCCGCCGACCGGCGCTTCCTCATAGGTCAGGCCGGGGATCGCCAGCGCATCGAGCACGCGCTTGGCCTGCGCGGTGACTTCCGGGCCGATGCCGTCTCCGGGCAGGATCGCAACGAGCATGGGTTTGCCTTTCTCAATCTGAAGACGGGCGGTGGCTGCGAGACAGGCGCGCCAGCCCTGAGGATGTGGGCTGAGCCATTGCCTCAAGCAGGCCGGGTCACGCAACCGCTCTTTTGAGCCGTTCGATCAGCCGCTCGCGCGCGGCCAGCACGTCAGACCAGCGTGGATCGAACAGCGACTGGGCGAGGAAATGGCCGGTCAGGTCAAATCCGGCGAGAATATCCGGCCAGCCGGCTTCGCCGCCCTCGGTGAGGAAGGCGGGCAAGGGCAGCAACCGGTCGCGGCGTGTACCGGCCGCCGCTGCCGTCACCGCGCGCCCGGTGCGCGGGCTGACATAGGCCAGCCCCTCGCGCGCGCCGGTGACGGCGCATTCCGCCAGATCGAGTCCGAAGCCCAGCTCGGCGAGCAGCAGCAGCTCGTAGCGCACCAGCGCCACGGCCCAGCCACGCGCGGCGGGTGCGGCTTCCACCGCATCGAGCACCGCGCCCAGCGCGGCATAGAGCGCGGGGTAGGGATGGCCTTCCGGCAAGGTCACCGCCGTGAAGGCGCAGGCCCAATCGATGGCGGCGGCGGGCAGCGGCTCGGCGAGTAGCGGCCCCCGGCTATGCTCCAGCTCGACCGAGAGGCTGGCGAGCTGATCGGCGGTGCGGGCGCGGAAGGTGCCGCGCACGATATTGCCGGGCAGCAGCACTGGGCGCATCCGGCTCGAGCGGCCGCCCTGCACATAGCCCGCGACCAGCCCCGCATCCGCCGTGAGCGCCCGCACGATCGCGCCATGCTCGCCATGCGCCCGAACGGCGCAGACGATGGCAGTGGCGGCGAGCGTGGACATGGGCGCTTATCTACCGGCTCGCGACCGGTTTAGCGATGCCGATCAGGCTGCAGCGATGATCGGCCCGAATTTGGCGGCGGTGAGGCTGGCCCCGCCGACCAGCGCGCCGTCGACATTGTCGGTGTGGAGGATGTCCGCCGCATTGTCGCCGCTCACCGAGCCGCCATAGAGGATGCGCATGGCATTGCCGGCCTCCGCACCCAGCGCCTTCACGAGCGCGGCGCGCAGCGCGGCGTGCATGGCCGCGATCTGCGGCGGGGTGGCGACCTTGCCGGTGCCGATCGCCCAGACCGGCTCATAGGCGATGGTCAGCCATTGCGGATCGGCGCCCTCGGGCAGCGAAGCGACAAGCTGATCGGCCACGAAGGCGTGCGCCACATCGTCGCCCTGCTCGCGCGTATCGAGCGTCTCACCCACGCACAGCACCACCGAGAGACCGCCCTTGTGCGCGGCGAGCGCCTTGGCGGCGACATCGGCATTGCTCTCACGCTGATATTGCCGGCGCTCGCTATGGCCGACCAGCGTGCCGCGCGCGCCAGCTTCGGCCAGCATGGCGGCCGAGAGATTGCCGGTATAGGCCCCGGCCTCCGCCTGATGGCAATCCTGCGCGCCAATGAGCACGGCGCCGCCAAGCGGCGCGGCGGGCGCGATGAGCGTGGCCGGGAGATAGAGCGCCACATCGATATCGTTGCGGGCGGCGGCAAGCTCGGCAATGGCGGATACCTCGCCAAGCTGCCCCTTGAGGCCGTTCATCTTCCAGTTGCCGGCGACGAATTTGCGGCGGACGGTCATAGCTTCACTCTCCTGCACAGGTGATCAATGATCTGGCGGCCCGGATGAACGGGCAGAACGGCTTTGTCCAGCCGGCACCGCATGGCTGCGGAAGCCCCATGGACAGCCGAGCGCGCAAAGGCTTGATGCCGTCGGACGCCCGCCCTAAAGCAGCCCCCAGCCTTTCGCCGCCTTTCTGGACAAAGACCCCATGCAGATTTTCCGTCGTCTTCTCGGTTCGAAATTTGGCGGCGTGTTCGCAATCGGATTTCTCGCGATCATCGCCTTTGCCTTCATCGCGGGCGATCTCACTGGCAACAACGTCAGTTTCGGCGGCAGCTCCAAGACGGAAGTCGCCAAGATCGGCGACCGCCCGCTGACCGTCGCCGAGTTGCAGAGCCGCACGCAGATGGTGTTCGAGCGGCAGCGGCAGGAAAATCCCGCGCTGACCATCGACCAGTTCTTGGCCCAAGGCGGCCTTAAGCGCGTGGCCGACGAGCTGATCTCCTCGCGCGCGCTGATTGCCTATGGCGAGAAACACGGGATGCGGGTGAGCAAGGCGCTCATCGATGCGGAGATCGCCCGCAATTCCGCCTTCACGGACGCGACCGGCAATTTCAGCGAGACGGTGTTCCGCCAGATGCTCGCCCAGCAGCGCGTCTCCGAGCAGGATCTGCGGGACGATATTGCCGCGCAGATCATCCAGCAGCAGCTGCTCCAGCCGGTGGGCGTGGGCACCAAGGCGCCGGCCAGCATGGTGCCGCCTTATGCCGCGATGCTGATCGAGGAACGCGCCGGCGAGATGTTCGCGATTTCCGCCGCCAGGTTCGCGCCGCAGACCGCGCCCACGGAGGCGCAGCTGCAGGATTATTACAAGCAGCATGGCAGCCAGTTCGCGATTCCCGAGCAGCGCCAGCTGCGCTACGCGCTGGTCAATCTCGCCCGCTTCGAGCCCCAGGCGACGCCGACCGACGCGGAAATCGCCGATCTCTACAAGAGCCGCCAGAGCCAGTTCGCCGGCCGCAAGACGCGCGATTTCAGCCAGCTGATCCTCGCGACGGAAGCGCTCGCCAAGGATGCCGCCGCCAAGGCGAAGGCCGGCCAGTCGCTGCAGGATGTCGCCAAGAGCCTCGGCCTCGCAGCCTCGCGCGTCGACGGCGTGGACGAGAAGCAGCTCGCCACGCAGATGAATGCGGAGATCGCCAACGCCGGCTTCGCCGCCGCGCAGGGCAGTATCGTCGGTCCGGTCCGCTCGCCCGCCGGCTGGGCAGTGTTGCGCGTGGAAGCCCAGCGTGACGTGCCGGGCAAGACGCTGGCCGAAGCGCGCGAGGAACTGTCCGCCGAAGTGCGCCAGATCAAGGAGCGCCAGCTCTTCAGCGAATTCCTGAACGATATGGATGGCCGCCTGGGCGCCGGCGCGACGCTGACCGACATCGCCAAGGAGCACAACCTCACCATCGTCGAGACGCCGCTGATCGTGCGCAACGGCCAGTCGCTGCGCGATCCGGCGTTCAAGCCCGACGCGACGCTGCAGGCGCTGCTCGAAGGCGGCTTTGCCGCGCGCCAGGATGACGATGCGCAGATCGTGCCGGTGAAGCCCGACGAGGAAGCCGCGCTGCTGACCGTGGCCGAAGTGGTGCCCGCCGGCCCGCCGCCCTTCGCGCAGGTGAAGCCGGCCGTGGAAGCGGCCTGGAAGCTGGCGCAGGGCGTTGGCAAGGCGCGTGAAATCGCCACGCAGCTCGCGGCGCAGTTGGGCAAGGGCGCCGAACCGGGGCCGCTGCTCGCCAAGCTCGGCATCGCCGACGCGCCGCGCCAGCCGCTCTCTGCGCGCCGCGCCGACATCAACCAGCAGGGCGGCCAGATCCCGCCGCCGCTCAAGGCGCTGTTCAGCATCCGCCAGGGCGGAACGCAGATGGTGCCGCTGGAGAATAATCAGGGCTTCATCGTCGTGCGGCTGGACAAGATCACGCAGAATGATCCCACGCAGGTGCCGCAGCTGATGCAATCCACCGCAGCGGGCCTCAGCAATGTGCTGGGCGGGGAATATGCGCAGCAGTTCGTCACGGCGATTCAGCAGGAGCTGGGCGTCAAGCGCAGCGAGGCCGCCATGGCGGCTGTGGAGCAGGAACTGCGCCGCGCCTATGGCGGCAGCGCGGAATAAGGCGGACCCGTTGACCATCGCGCAGGACAGCATCGACGCCGCACGCGCGGCCCTCTCCGCCGGGCGCTCCGCGCTCGTGTGGGCGCGGCTGATCGCGGATACAGAAACGCCGGTCTCCGCTGCACTCAAGCTGATCGAGCCGGAACGGGGCGACTTCATTCTCGAGTCGGTGGAGGGTGGCGCAGTACGCGGGCGCTACAGCCTGATCGGCATCGCGCCGGACCTCGTGTTTCGCGCCACTGGGCGCAGCGCCGAGATCAACCGCGACTGGCGGACCGACCGGACCGCCTTCACGCCGCTGGAGAGCGATCCCCTCGCCGCGTTGCGCGATCTGGTGGCGGAATGCCGTGCGGATGTCGACCCGGCGCTGCCGGCTGCGCTCGCCTGCCTCGTCGGCTATTTCGCTTATGAGACCTTCAGCCTGGTCGAAAAGCTGCCGCGTCCCGCCGACAATGGCCTCGGCACGCCAGACATGCTGTTTGTGCGCCCGACGGTGGTACTGGTGTTCGATCGGCTGGCCGATGCGCTCTACATCGTCGCGCCGACCTGGGCCGACCGGCTCGGCACCGGCGAGGCCGCCATCGACGCGCTGATCGATACGGCTGTGGGGCGCATCGAGGATGTCGCGGCGCAGCTCGCCCGGCCGCTCGCCGCGCAGACCAGTCAGGCCCCCGCCATCGATCTGGACGCGATCACGCCGACGCCGGTGATGGAGCCGGGCGCCTATGCGGACATGGTTAGTAAGGCCAAGGACTATATCGTCGCGGGCGACATCTTTCAGGTCGTGCTGGCGCAGCGCTTCACCACGCCCTTCCCGCTTCCGCCCATCGACCTCTACAGGGCGCTGCGGCGGATCAATCCCTCGCCCTTCCTCTACCATCTCGATCTGCCCGGCTTCGCGCTCACCGGCTCCAGCCCGGAGATTCTGGTCCGTGTGCGCGATCGGGAAGTGACGATCCGGCCCATCGCGGGCACCCGACCGCGCGGCAAGACGGCCAGCGAGGATGCCGAGAATCGCGATTCGCTGCTCGCCGATCCCAAGGAGCGCGCCGAGCATCTGATGCTGCTCGACCTGGGCCGCAACGATGTCGGCCGGGTTGCCAGCGCCGGATCAGTGAAGGTGACGGACAGCTACACCATCGAATTCTACAGCCATGTGATGCACATCGTCTCCAATGTCGTCGGCAAGCTCGACCCGAAGCACGATCCGCTCGATGCGCTGTTTGCGGGCTTCCCGGCCGGCACGGTCTCCGGTGCGCCCAAGGTGCGCGCCTGCGAGATCATCGCAGAACTGGAGCCGGAAACGCGCGGGCCTTATGCCGGCGGCGTCGGCTATTTCTCGCCGGACGGGAACATGGATAGCTGCATCGTTCTGCGCACCGCGCTGGTGAAGGACGGCGTGCTGCACGCGCAGGCGGGCGCCGGCATCGTCGCGGATTCCGAGCCGGCCTATGAACAGCGCGAATGCGAGCACAAGGCCGGCGCCCTGTTTGCGGCCGCGCGGGAAGCCGTGAAGGTCGCGCAGGACGGCCGCTTCGGGCAGTAATAGCCTGTTCTCAGCAATGCTGTGCTCCTGCGAAGGCAGGAGCCCAGGGCGGGTAGCGTCGTCCGTCGCGCCCTGGGTCCCTGCCTTCGCAGGGACACGATAGTTCTCAAATACCCCGATCAGCCCTTTGACCGCGCTACAAAGGCCCCCTTGGCACGATCCTTCACCACCTGATCCGCACGGAACACCGTGCCATTCATGGTGATGTAAACGCCCGGCGGGGCGATCTGCGCCGTTGCGAAGGCCATGCCGAGATTGAAGGTGGCGTCGCTCTCCGAGAAGCGCGCCGGGGCCAGCGCGCCGACCAGCACGATGGTCTTGCCGGGAATGCCCGCCAGCGCGGCGGCCGTGTCCGTCATCGTATCCGTGCCGTGGGTGATGACGATGCGCTCGGCGGGCGAGGCCGCAACCCGCGCCGCGATCAGCGCGCGATCATCGGCGGTCAGCTCCAGACTGTCCTTGCGGACCACTTCCTCGATCTCGACCGGCAGCTTCACCCGCGCGATCTCCAGCAGGCGCGCGAGGATCGACTCGCCGATCTGATATTCGCTCAGCGCATCGAAATAGAGCTTGTCGATGGTGCCGCCGGTGGTGAGCACATGGATGCGCGGGTCTTGCTGGGTCATGCCCGCGCTTATAACCGGTCGGTGCGGCCTTGTCCCGCTTGCGCGGTGGAGCGCCGGCCCGTAGAAGCCGGCCATGATCCTCGTCATCGACAATTATGACAGCTTCACCTGGAATCTCGTCCATTATCTGATGGAGCTGGGCGCTCAGGTCGAGGTGGTGCGCAACGATGCCATGTCGGCCGGACAGGCGATGTCCTCCGGTGCGGAAGCCTTTCTGCTTTCGCCCGGGCCCTGCACGCCCAATGAAGCCGGGATCAGCCTCGATCTCGTCGCGGCCTGCGCCGATGCCGGCAAGCCCTTGCTCGGCGTGTGCCTGGGCCATCAGACGATCGGCCAGCATTTCGGCGGCAAGGTGGTGCGTGGCGGCCTGATGCACGGCAAGACATCCCCGGTCACGCACGACGGCACCGGGCTTTTCGAAGGCCTGCCCTCGCCCTTCACGGCCACGCGTTATCACTCGCTGATCGTCGAGGACATTCCCGATTGCCTGCTGGTCAATGCCACCAGTAAAGATGGATCGGTGATGGCATTCCGCCACGCGAGCCTGCCCATCCACAGCGTGCAGTTCCATCCCGAGAGTATCGCGACCGAGCACGGCCACGCGATGCTGGCCAATTTCATGCGCCTCGCCGGAATGCCAGTGACCGCGCGCGCAACGGCCTGACCCGAAACCGTTCGTCCCGTTTGAGGGAACGCCCATTTATCTCCCACGTTGGTCGGCCATCATGCGAATGCGCCGCAACAGTGGAGAACATAGGTGAAAATCGACCCTGCGGCCGCGCTCGCCTTGGCCCTTCTACTAGCGGCCTGCAGCGGTCGCGATGACGCGGCCAATCAGCATCCCGATGAGCCTGCCGTCCAGCTGATCGCCCACCCCGGCTCTCAGGCCGCCAAGGGCAAGGCAGCACTGAATCTGACCGAACGCGAACTGCTCGATGCCGAACTGGTTGATACCGACGGCACGGAGCTGGGCGATGTGATCGCCCTGAAGCGCGGTCCCGGCGGTGCTGTCGAAGGGCTGGTGATCGCGGTCGAAGGCAGCGGGCCCGAGCAGCATGTCTATCTCCCCCTCGATGGTCTTGCGCCCCTGCGCGAGGGCGATGACTGGACGATCGTCACGAGCCTCACCCCGGCACAGATCGCCGCGCTGCCCAAGGCCAATCCTGACCCGCCGACCGGCCAGCCCGCAGCTGCCACCGCCGGTTCGGCGCCGTCTCACGGAGCAGCCAACGTCCGTTGAGGGCAAGCGCCGGCCAGGTCTGGCGCCCGCGACAATCCACCTAATATTAACGCCGGGCTGATAGGACGCCCCTGTCCGATCCCGGTGCGGCTGCCATGGTTGCCGCTTGTTCACGCTCCAGCGGCGAGTTAATAGGTGCCACAAAGTACGACAATCCGATCCATGTTGCTCGACAAGATGAGGGGGATGTTCAGGCAGCCGATGGCCGGGCATATACTGGCCGCAATCTTCCCGCTGCACATGTAATGATTTGTAGGCATCTTGCCTCGCCCACCGCTTTCTAGGATGACAGGCTCGATCGGGGGATCGCCGGGCCTTCAACCGAGAACCGATTTTTACCACTTCACGCTTGTTCTGGAGACTATGGATGTCACTGCTGAGGAACGTCTCGCTCGTTGCGCTCGCTTCCCTTTCCCTCACGATCGCCGGCTGCGAGAAAAAAGCCGAAGGTCAGGTCGTGGCCGTGGTCAATGGTGAGGAAATCACCCTGACCGAACTGAACGCCGAGATCGCCGATCTCAACGTCCCTGCCAGCGCCGACAAGGACATGGTGCGCAGCCGCGTGCTGCAGCGCATGGTCGACCGCCGGCTGCTGGTTCAGGCCGCCAAGGAAGCCGGGCTGGACCGCGACCCTGAATATCTGACGCAGGAGCGCCGGATGCGCGAGCAGCTGCTCGTCAACCTGTACGGCCGCAAGACGATGGACACGGTCAAGGTGCCGGATAACGCCGCCATCGACAAATATATCAGCGAGCGCCCCAACGCCTTCGCGCAGCGCAAGCGCTTCGCCCTCGAGCAGCTGCAGATGGATCCGCCGTCCAAGCCGGATGGCCTCAAGGAGCTGGAAACCGCCAAGACGCTCGATGAGGTCGCATCCCGCCTGACCGCCATGGGCATCGCCTTCGAGCGTGGCCGTGGCTCGCTCGACACCGCCGTGATCGATCCGCAAATGCTGGCCCGCATCGAGGCGCTGCCCCCGGGCGAGCCGTTCATCGTGCCGGCCAATGGCAAGCTGGTCGTGAGCGTGATCACCGGCAGCGAAGCGACCCCGGTTCCGCAGGAGCAGGCCCGCCAGATCGCCGCGCAGGCCATGCGCAACGAGGAGCTGAACAAGATCGGCGAATCGCGCCTGAAGGAAGCCAAGGCCAAGGCCAAGATCGAGTATCAGCCGGGCTATGCACCCAAGGACGATGCCAAGGCCGCCGGCGCCCTGCCCGCAGCCGGCAACGCCGCGGCGCCCGCCGCCAAGTAACGGCGAGGCGTTTTCCGCACGATATGAGGGGAGGAGGCACCAGCCTCCTCTCCACCCCCTCGAAGCGTCGACGCGCCAGTCGCCAGACGCGGGAATGAAGGCATGATGACCCTCGACTCTCTGGCTTGGCTCATCATTGCCATACCCGTGCTCCTGCTGGCCGTGCTGGCCGTGGAGCTGGCCCTGGGCCTGATCGCCGGCCGCCCGGCAAGGCCGCGCACTGCCGCCCCCCACAGCGCCATCATCCTCATGCCCGCCCATAATGAGGCCGCCGGCATTGCCCGTACCATCGCGCTGCTCCAGCCGGCGCTGGATGTGCATATCCGCCTCATCGTCATTGCCGACAATTGCACGGACGACACCGCCGCCGCCGCGCGCGCGGCTGGGGCACAGGTTATCGAGCGCAATGACCCCAGCCAGCGCGGCAAGGGCCATGCGCTGGCCTTCGGGCGGGACTGGATCAAGGCCTCGACCGACGCCCCGCCGCCGGATTGTATTGTGGTGCTGGACGCCGACTGCGAAATCGACGGAGCGTCTCTGCGCGCGCTGATCGACGCGACCTGCGTCCGCCAGCGCCCGGTGCAGAGCTGCTACCTGCTCCGCTCAGCCGCCGAGGACGGCGCGATGACGCAGATTTCCAACTTTGCGATGCTCATCAAGAATCGCGTCCGCCAGCGCGGCGCCTCTGTTCTGGGATCGCCCGCCATTCTCGGCGGCACCGGCATGGCCTTCCCCTGGGCATTGATCGAGTCGGCGCCGCTGGCGACGAGCCACCTGGTCGAAGACCTTGTGCTCGGCCTCCATTTCGCGCGAGCGGGCGCAGCGCCCCGCTATCTGGAGGGCGCGACGACCTGGAGCGACCCTGCGAGCCAGAGCGACACGCTCACACAGCGGGCGCGCTGGGAGCATGGCTATATCCAGACCGCCTTGCAGCAAGGCGCACCGGTCGTTCTTGAAGGCATTGCCAAGGCCAAGCCCAGCCTCGCCTGGTTCGGCCTGAGCCTGCTCGTGCCGCCGCTGGCCCTGTTGATGAGCCTGAGCCTGATCGCGCTTGTGGTGAGCGCCGGGCTCGCGCTGCTGGGCGCCACCACTGCCGCGCCTGCTACGCTGGCGGGGTTGCTCGCACTGGTCGCGCTGCTGCTGGCCTTCGCCTGGATGCGCGATGGGCGCGACACGGTCTCGGCCGCAACGCTGGCGCGCATCCCGCTCTACATTCTATGGAAAATCCCCGTCTATCTACGACTGGTCAAGAAGCGCGAGACAGAATGGGTGCGCACGCGCCGCAAGGGCGAGTGATGAAGCGGGGCGCCAAACCGGTGCCCTGAACCGCTCAACAGCCTCGCATTGATGATCTTTCAACTTGCATTGGCCGCCGCAAAGCGCGCTATGATGGCAGGGCGCCAGCGGGTGAAGGAGAGGGCATGACGGGGACGAGCGAAGCGACGAGCGCGCGCGGCTGGGGCGGGTTCCTGCTGATCCTCATCGCGCTGATGGTCGAAGGCTTCGACCTGCAGGCCGCCAATTTCGCCGCGCCCTCCATTCTGGAAGATTTTGGCGTAGGCCGCGCCGAGATCGGACCGCTGCTCTCCGCCAGCCTGTTCGGCGTGCTGATCGGCGCCGTGTTCATCGGGCCGCAGGGCGACCGGCTGGGCCGCCGGACGATCCTGATCAGTTGCTGCATCGGCTATGGCATCATGTCGCTGGTGGGCGCGCTGGCGACGAACCTCACGCAACTCATCGTGCTGCGCTTTCTCATCGGGATCGGCCTTGGCGCCGTGCTGCCCAATGCGTTGGCGCTGGCCGGCGAACTGGCGCCACGCAAATATCTCGCGCGGGCGACGGCGCTGGTCGGCATCGGCATCACCTTTGGCGGGGTGCTTGCCGGCATCGCTGCCGCCAAGCTGCTTGCGCCTTATGGCTGGCAGAGCCTGTTCATCCTCGGCGGTCTCCTGCCCATCGCAATTGCGGCGCTGCTCTGGATCGGACTGCCGGAAAGCCCGGTGCTCAACCGCGCACAGCACCCTGCACCGGGCGAGCGCGGGCTTTCGGCCATTCTTTCCCCTGCTCAGCGCGCCCGCACGATCGCGATCTGGATCATCTTCGCGCTGGTGCTGATGGTCGTCTATCTGGTGAGCGGCTGGGTGCCCCTGCTGGTCAAGGATCAGGGCTATTCGACGACCACCGCCTCGTGGATCGCCACCGGCACCCATGCCGGCGGCGTGGTCGGCGGTGTGGTCGCCAGCCTACTGCTGGTGCGCCGCAACTGGTCGGTCGTGGCGCTGTTCGCAGGGCTTGGCGCGCTTACCCTGGCGATCATCACGGTGCATGATTGGGGCATTGTCGGCCTCACCGTGTTGCTCGTGCTGGTCGGCCTGTTCAGCACTGGCACGCAGAATGGCCTCAATGGCTCATGCGGCGCCACCTACCCCGCGACCATGCGCGCCTCCGGCCTTGGCTGGGCGCTCGGCATGGGGCGCGTTGGCTCGATCGCCGGGCCGCTGGTCGGCTCACTCGCGGTGCTGCTCGGCCTCTCGGCGCCACGCACCTTCTTCATCCTGCCGGTCATCCCGCTGGTGATAGCTGCCGCGCTGGCGCTCTGGCTCGCCCGCCGGACCGGGCCTGCCGCCCCCGAGACCAGCGCTCAGGACAGCCCGGCTCCCCTTTCCGCCCCCATCATGGAGACTGCCCGATGACGAAGATGCGCAAGATCGCCACCGAAGAAGCCTGGTCGATCCCCGAGGTCGCTCATGCCCTGCGGGATGTGACGCGCGGGCCATCGCAAAGCCTCGACAAGCTGCTCGTCGGTGGCATCTACGATCCGCCAGAAAATGCGACCGGCTATGCCGCGATGAACTTCCTCGATGGCCTGCTCGATATCGAGGAAAAGCGCCTGCCGGAGATGGACGCGCTGGGCGTGGACATGCACCTGCTCTCGCTCACCGCGCCGGGCGTGCAGATGTTCGATGCCGACACGGCGACCGATCTGGCCGCGCTCGCCAATGACCGGCTGGCCGAGATCTGCCGCAAGCGTCCCGACCGCTTCGCCGGCCTGGCCAGTTTTGCCCCCCACAGCCCGAAGCGCGCGGCAAAGGAAATGGAGCGAGCGATCAACGACCTCAAGCTCAACGGCTTCATCCTCAACAGCCACACCCATGGCGAATATCTGGACGATCCCAAATATTGGCCCTGCCTCGAAGCCGCCGAAGCGCTCGACGCCTGCATTTACATCCACCCCCGCGCTGCCTCCGACACGCTGAAGGGGCCTTTGCAGGATTACGGCATGGACAGCGCCATGTGGGGCTATGGCGTCGAGGTCGGCACGCATGTCGTGCGGATGATGGCCAGCGGCGTGTTCGATGCCTTCCCCAAGCTCAAGATCTGCATCGGCCATATGGGCGAGGCGATTCCCTTCTGGATCTGGCGCATCAATTTCATGAACACCCGCGCCCAGAAGATCAGCCGCGCGCCGAAGACGAAACTGAGCATCGCGGAATATTTCCAGCAGAATTTCGTGGTGACGACGAGCGGCGTCGAAGACCCGCTGGCACTGCGCTACACCATCGACAAGCTCGGCATCGACAATGTGCTCTGGGCGATCGATTACCCCTATCAGCCGCAGCAACCGGCGGTGGATTTCATGGATGCGGCGCCGGTGACGGAGGCGGAGCGCCACGCGCTGTACCACGGCAATGCCGAGCGCATCTTCCACATCGCGCCGCTCACCGACTGACGGCGCTCATTGAGCGCAGAAAAAAGGGCCGGGCGTCATCGACGTCTGGCCCTTTTTTGCATCTTTCAATCCGATCAGAAGTCGACCGAGAGCGACGCTTTGTAGGTGCGCGGCGCGCCCTGCAGGAGTTGGGGGCTGAACGCATCGAAGGCGGAAGCCCAGTACCGCTCATTGGCGACATTATCGACGTTGAAGCGGAAGGTGACCGGCTGCGAACCCAACACCGCGACATAGCGCGCGCCAAGATCGACGCGCGTCCATTCTGGCAGGCGCAGGGTGTTGGCATTGTCTGCCATCTGCTTGCCGGTGTGGACGACGCGCCCGGTGAGCGTGAGGCCGGGGACAAATGCGGTGTCCCACTCGAGTCCGGCGTTCACGAGATAGTCCGGAATGCCCGGCACGCTGTTGCCTTCATTGACGCCATTCAGCGTCTCGCGGAACTTGGCTTCATTCACCGAGGCACCGGCGATGAGGTACAGGCCCTTCGTCAGTTCGCCATCCAGTGAGACCTCGATGCCCCGATTGCGCTGCTTGCCATAGGCGCCGTAGCGCAGCAGGCCCGACCCTTCCGGATCGGGGATCGCATAAGCGCTGGGCTTATCGGTCTGGTAAAAGGCGAGCGAAGCCGCGATGCCGCCGATGTTGAGCTTGCCGCCAAACTCATATTGGGTGGACCTGAACGGCGCCAGCACCTCACCACGATTGATGACGGTCGCCTCGTTCGGCGCGGTGGCGCCGCGCTGCAGGCCCTCGATGCGATTGGCGAAGAGCGACAGGCCCTCCACCGGCTTGATAACGAGACCAGCGACCGGGGTCAGCTCGCTTTCGTCATAGGTGGAGGTGAGAGCGCCGCCGAACGCAGAATAGCTCCTGCTCTTGATCGCCTGAATGCGAACGCCGCCGGTGAGCAAAACGCGGTCATCCAAGAAACCAAGCGTGTTGGATGCGAACACGCTCGCCAAACGACTGCGCTCGATCGGGAAGGGATCGTCAAGATTGCCGCCAACCGGGAAAGAAAGCGTCGAGGACCGGGGAAGCACGACCGGATTGTAGATATTCGTTGTGCCACTCGACGTATAAAACGCATAGGCGTTACGATTGGTGAGCCAGTTCACCGAGCCGCCGATATTGGCTTGACTGCTCACGACATCATTGCCGAACTTGGCGCGCAGGCCGGCCTGAACGCTCTCATTGTTATCGGTGCGGGGGATGTACGAACTCGAATAATCCGCAGCGCCGGTGACGGCGTCCGCCAAGACGATGCTGCCGTAGATGCCATGCTCGCTGCTGTCGCGCGCGCCGGCCGAGGCATAAAACAGCACGTCGTCGGCGAGGTCATATTCCAACTTGGCGATGCCGAAAATGTCGCGCGCCGTGGTGTAGGTCCATGGCTGGGCATAGTTGGTGTCGGGCGCGGGTACGGCCGGAATGGCGCCAGCGAAACGCAGCTTGGGCCGCAGGCTGCGCACATGCATCCGCTGATAGGCCACATCCAACGACATGCGCAGCGGCCCGGAATTATAGTCGAACGCGCCGCCGACCAGATAGGTGCTGCGGAACTCGTCGTCGATAGCGACATCGCCGCGACGGGCCACGGCATTCAGCCGCACGCCGAACGCACCGCCGCCAAAGCGCTGGCCGACATCAAGGCTGCCGCCGAAATGCTCGCTGGACGTATAATTCAGCGTCGCGCGCTTCAGGCCGTCCGCCGTTGCCCGCTTGGGGACGAGGTTGACGCTGCCGCCAAGGCCGCCGCCACCGGGCGCAGCGCCATTGAGGAAGGCGCTCGCGCCGTTCAGCACCTGTACCGACTCGTAAAGCTCCGGTGCGACGAGCTGGCGGGGGACGATGCCATAGAGGCCGTCAAAACCGACATCGTCGCTGGCCAGCGTAAAGCCGCGAATGACGAACACTTCCTGCGCGTTGCCAAAGCCGTAGGTCGTGCGGACCGAGGGATCGTTCTCCAGCACCTGTCCGAGCGTCTGCGGCTGCTGGTTGAGGATGAGCGCCGCGTTATAGCTCTTCACGCTGAACGGCACATTCTCGGCGGACTGGTTGCCGAGCACGCCGACGCTTCCCTCGCGGCTCACCTGCGTGCGATTCTCGCGCTGCGCCGTGACGATGA
The DNA here is from genome assembly GCF_025961795.1 of Sphingobium sp. B2D3A. Classification (NCBI taxonomy): domain Bacteria; kingdom Pseudomonadati; phylum Pseudomonadota; class Alphaproteobacteria; order Sphingomonadales; family Sphingobiaceae; genus Sphingobium; species Sphingobium sp. B2D3A. Next base: position 131,031 of record NZ_JAOQOI010000001.1, read on the forward strand.
TCTCGCTGGCCTCCTGCGCCGCGGCAGGCATGGCCACCGCGGCGACCGAGGCGATCAGCGCAGCTTTCAACATTTGGCTGGAACGATGGAAATTCATGCGTCTTTTCCCTTTGAAACGCGCTTGCATGCGCGGCTTGTTCTCATGATCGGCGATATCGGAAAGCCCAGAGGGTGGCGGCGAGAGGCGCGGCCAGCGCGATCCAGGACAAAGCGTCGGCCCAGCCATCGCCGGTCAGCGCGCTGACCAGACCGACGATGCTGAGCAGGGCGAGGGCGAGCGGCATCGCGAAGATGCGGCCGAGCGGCGTGCGGCGGCTCATTCGGCTGGCGCCACAAGGCCGCCGCTCTCGACCTCCCGCACACGGGCCGCCAGCGGGGCGCGACGCTTGCCGAGCCAGAGGTAGAGGCCAGAGCCGAGCACGACGATGGTGAACAGCGTCAACGCCGCCCACAGCAACTTGAGCGGCAGCCCGCCATAATCGCCAAAGTGCAGCGGCTGCGAATAGAGCAAGGCCAGCGTGTACCAGGGCATCGGCCGCACATCGGTCAGTTCGCCCGTCTCAGCATCGATGAGCGCCGGCGTGAGGGCGCGCTGGGTGAGCGGCGTGTTACCCTGGAAGAACACCGCATAATGATGCTTGCTGCTGTACGAGCCGCCCGGAAAGGCGATGAATTGGGGATTGTTGCCGGGCAACGCCTGCCGGGCGGCGGCCATGGCCTTGTCCAGCGAACCATAGCGCTCGGGCGGCAAGGCCGGGCGACCGGCATAAGCGCCGGTCATCTCGGCGAGTTCGTTCATCTGCCACACCTTGATGATCGGCGTCGCCAGCGCGTTGATGACCCCGGTCAGGCCCACGACACTCATCCAGGCCAGCGCCACGATGCCGAGCAGATTGTGGTAATCCAGCCATTTGAGCCGGCGGCTGCGGCTGACCCGGATCGTGCCAAAGTCCAGCTTGCGCATGAAAGGCGCGTAAAGGACCACGCCCGAGACGATGGCGGCGAAGAAGAGCACGCCCATCGCGCCGAGGAACAGCATGCCCGGCAAGCCCAGGAACATGTCGGTATGGAGTTGCAGGAGGAAGTGCATCACGCCCTCCTCGACCACTTGCCCCGCCGGCTCCCCGGTCACGCGGTTGAAGAGCTGGATGGTCATGGCACTGCCCGGCGAATCCGGTGCCGGGGCAGTGGTGACCGTGAGGATCGGCGTCTCATTGTCGAAGGCCATGAACACCGGCACCTCGCCCGGTCGCGCGGCCAGTGCCTTGCCGAGCATGACATCCAGCGGCTGCAGGCCCGGCCCGTCGCCGGACGAGCCCGCCCCCTGCATCGCCGGTGCTTCCCCGGTCATCACCTCGATTTCGTCATGGAAAATCAGCGGCAAGCCGGTCAGGCAGAGCATCAGCAGGAACGCCGTGCAAATCAGGCTCGTCCATTTATGGACGAGATACCAGATGCGGAGACTGCGCGTTCTCAACGAGACACAAACCTTGATATTGCGAGCGATTTGCATGGGCGCTTAATAGGAAGCCCTCGCAATTGCAACATGAGCCGGCGGCAATTTGGCGCATAAGTCCCCCGTCGATTGGCGCGGACGGGTTGTCGCGCGAACAGCACAGCCAACCAGCCCTTGCCCCCACGCCGTCCATGGCTATGACGGCGCGGTGACCTCTTCAATCGTGATCGGGACGGATGCGCATGGCGCGCCGGTGCCCATGGACATGGAAGAACTGCTGGCCACCCGGCTGCTCGTTCAGGGCAATAGCGGGTCGGGAAAGTCGCATCTGCTGCGCCGGATGCTAGAGGAAAGCGCCGGCCTGCTGCAGCAGGTGGTGATCGATCCGGAAGGCGATTTCGTCACGCTGGCCGAGCCGTTCGGCCACATTGTCATCAACGGCGCGGCACATAATCCCGGCGAGATCGAGACGCTGGCGGCCAAGGTCCGGGCGCGCCGCGCCTCCGTGGTGCTGGCGCTGGACGAGCTGGAGCTGGAAGCGCAGATGCGCTGCGCCGCTCAGTTCATCGCTGCCTTGTTCGATGCGCCCCGCGAGCATTGGTATCCCGCTTTGGTGGTGGTCGACGAGGCCCAGATGTTCGCCCCAGCCGCCGCCGGCGAAGTGGCCGATGATATCCGCCGCATGTCGCTCGCGGCGATGACCAACCTGATGTGCCGAGGCCGCAAGCGCGGCCTCGCCGGCGTGATCGCCACCCAGCGCCTTGCCAAGCTGGCGAAGAATGTGGCGGCGGAAGCCTCGAACTTCCTGATGGGGCGCACCTTCCTCGACATCGACATGGCGCGCGCCGCCGACCTGCTCGGCATGGAACGGCGGCAGGCCGAGCAGATCCGCGACCTGGAGCGCGGGCGCTTCCTCGCGCTCGGCCCGGCGATCAGCCGCCGCCCCGTTTCCGTGAGGATCGGCGCGGTGAAGACCAGCGCACGGACCTCTTCCCATTCCCTCATTCCCCTGCCCGGCGAGCCGACCAGCGACCTTGAGGATCTGCTCGCGCCGCAACCTGGCGAGGAGCAGCCCGAACTGTTCGCCGCGCTGATCGCGCCGCCCCCGGCCGTCGACAACAGCGCCCGGCTGGAGCGCGAAGACCCGCCCACTGCCGAGGGCCCCTTGTCTGTGGATGAAGAGTCGGCCGTCGAGACAGCCAGTCCTGCCGCCACCGAGACGCCGGACCGCCCTGCCCGCGAGCCGGTGATCCGCGCGGTTTTGGCCGACATGGCTGCGGAAGAAGACTGCACCTATCGCTCGACCGCCGCGCTATTCCAGGATTTCGCGGTGCGCTGCCGGATGCAGCGGATCGGCAATCCCGGCATCGATCTGCTCAGCTTTCGCCGGCGCTTCGCGGTCGCCGTGGCGGGTGGCGAGGAGGATGAAGACCCGCGCTGGCAGGCCGCGCTCGCGCTCTCCAGCCGGGTGCAGGACGATGTGCTCGCGCCGTTCCTGCTCATCGCCCGCGCCGCAATCAAAGGGCAGCCCTGCCCCGACGACGAAGCGCTGGCCCGCGCCTATGGCACGCGCTCGGTAGGTCGAATCCGGCGGTTGCTGGATTATCTGGAGAAGGGTGACCTCATTGTCGTGCGGACCGACTTCGGTGGGCGGCGCTCGGTTGGCATTCCCGAACTCGGACTGACCACCGCCCCCGCTGAAGGCTGACCGCCGCCAGGATGGCGCTAAGCAGCGGCTGGCGGAGACTTTTGCATCGCCTCATAGGCCCGGCGCAGCAGTTGCTGCAGCGTCTTCACCTCTTCCTCAGACAAGGCATCATGAATCGGCTGCTCGACGTCCTGGGCGCGGGCGATCATCTGCGCGGCAAGGCGCTGGCCTTCGGGCGTGAGCGACAGCGTGTTGCGCCGCCGGTCCCGCGTCGAGCGCATCCGGCGGGCAAGACCGCGGGCTTCCAGATCGTCGATGATCGCCACCATCGCCGAGTCGTCCATCGCAACTTCCCGCGCGATTTCGGATTGGGAGCAATCGGGATTCGCCTCGATCAGTGCCATGGTAGAGAGGGCGCCGTGGCGAAGGCCGAAGGACGAATAGACGTCCACGATCCGCACCGACAGCTCATTCCGTAACAGCCGAACGACTGTGCCCACTGCCTGATCGAGCGCACCCCAGTTCAGGCCGGTCTCCTCCGGCCGCTTCCCGTCTTTCATAACACTCCCCTTCGACCCGGTGCCTTATTTGGCTTGCCGCTTGTGTAACTTATAGCAATGATTGTGGTGCCCGACTATTTGGATCGTGGACCAAAGGGCTATTCAAAAAAGGCGATGCTCCGGCATTCGATGCTCTCGCGCGGCACCGGGTCGGGCAGGCTGTCATCCCAAAATGCCGTGTGCGGCACCCGCCAGGCGCCGCTGCGGTCGCTATCGTGGAATTTGAACAGCAGGGCTTCATCCCGCACCATGTTGGAGAAATACCACCAGCGGTGAGCGGGATTGTGCCGGAAGATGTGCGCAGCCGGTTGGCGGTCATCGTCCATCGGCGCGAACATGGCGTCGCCTTCGGGGATCTTGTCGACGATCCACAGGATATTGGTGGTGCCCTCATCATCGCCGACACTGCGCGCATCGCACAGGGCCAGCGGACAATCGTGTGGCGGCGGCGAATAGCTGCGCCAGAAGCTGGAGACGATGAACCGGCGGAACCCCGGCCCGTCCGGACGGGCCTTGCGGTAGGCGATCTCGGCGGCGCGCTGCTGCCGGGCGGGATCGGTATCGACGTGCACCTCGCCAGCAGGCGGCTGTACGCCCTCGGCATGGCGATAGGGCGCGTCCAGCTTCTTCTGCCGGCAGGCAAGATCGCCGGACGTGCGGATCATCCAGCCACCGACGACGACGAGATCGGCGCCTGTCGCCTGTTGGACATAGCGGGAGACCTCGCCCGGGTAGACGCGATTGACCTCGTCCCGGTCGGTGAAATCGGCGACGTCACTCGGCGCATCGAGCAGCACGAAGCCCTGCCGATCGAGCGTAAAATGCGGGCGGATGGCGCGCGCGTCACGGATCGTGACGGGGAATGGCCCGTAGCGGCCGGTGTTCACTTCCACCCCGGCGGAGACGAACCGCCGATTGATCGCGGGGCCGGGCAGCAGATATTGAAGCTGCGCCTCGACGCTGCGCACCGTGGCTTCGGGATCCATGACCTCATTACTCATTATCTGCTCTCCTAAGCGACGCCCGACTCTTTTGCCGCACCATGGCAGGCTATCCCGCTCCCCCGCAAGCGCCTGCATCGGCAACTATTCTTCGGCGCCTCTTGGCGAACGCGCGCCCGCCTGTCATGGCTGGCGCGGGATGAGTTTGACTAACAATCCATCGGAGGGGGAGGCCAGCATAGCGTCGGACGACGCCGCGGCCTTGCGTCGCTCGCAGCTGGCCGCCATCGTTCTGGCCGCGACGTCCTTCATGGTCGCCATCGATCTGATGGTGCTGCTCACTGCCCTGCCGCGCATGGCGCAGGACTTTGCCGTGCCGCTGACCCTGCTGAGCGCGACAATCACCATCTACATTCTCGTCACCGTGCTGGTACTGCCGATCAGCGATTGGGTGGGCAAGCGCTTCGGCACCCGCCGGGTCTGCACGCTCGCCATTCTTGGGTTCGTGCTGGCCTCGCTGGGGGCTGGCCTGTCGCCCAATCTTCCGGTCTTTCTGGCGATGCGGATGTGTCAGGCGGCCTTTGGCACCCTGATCGTGCCGGTCGGCAGCATCGCCCTGCTCAGCATTACGCCCAAGCGCTATCTCGTGACAGCGATGACGATCAGTTCCACCCCGGCCCTGATCGCGCCGGTGATCGGCCCGCCCATCGGCGGCCTCATCACCACCTTTCTGGACTGGCGCTGGGTGTTCTTCCTGAACGTGCCCACAGGTCTCCTCGCCTTTGTCCTCACCCTGCGCTTCATCCCCAATATCCATGCTGTGGAGCGAAGGCCCTTTGACGGGCGCGGCTTTGCGCTGGTCGGCGGGTTCCTGGCCTGCATCATTGCCGGATTCGAGCGGCTGGGCGCCAAGGGCGGCGGCTGGCAGCAAGGGCTGCCGCTGATCGCGCTCGGGATTTTCCTGGGCTGGCTGTGCTGGCGACACATCCGCCGCGTGCCCCACCCGGTCGTTCCGCTCGATGCGCTGCGCCACCGCAGTTTCTTCGTTTCCACGATCGGCGCGGGAATGCCGGCGCGCACGGCCTTCATGGCGACGGCGTTCATTATCCCGCTGATGATGCAGGTCGGCCTCGGCCTCACCGCCTTTCAAGCCGGGCTGCTGCTGCTCGCTCAGAATGCCGGCGACCTGGCGCTCAAGGCGATCGCCACGCCCTCGGTACGGTGGCTCGGCATCCGGATGGCGCTGACCAGCGGGGTGGTGACCATGGCGCTCTCCTTTGCCGCCTGCGCGCTGCTGACCCCGACCATGCCATTCTGGCTGCTGGTGGCAATCATGGTCTTCGTCGGCATGGCCCGCTCGGTCCACATGACCGCGATCATGGCGCTGCGCTTTGCCGACGTGCCGCAAAGCGAAGTCGGCGGGGCGACTGTGCTCGGCAATATCGCCAACCAGATTTCGCAAGCGCTAGCGATTTCCGCCGCGGCCGCCCTGCTCAACCTGCTCTCGCTTGGTGTCGCGGAACCGACCCTCGCCGATTTCCAGATCGCCATGCTCGTCTTTGCCGGCCTCGCGCTGGCCGCCGCGCCTTTCTATGCCCGTCTTGCGAAGGACACCGGCGCCGCCGTGACCGGGCGCGAGACGCGGGGCCTGCGCGCGATCCGTAACGAGGAGGTTTAGATGGGCGCTACAGCCTCAGCGTGGCACCGCGGCTTTTCCGTCTGCGTCAAAGCGTGGCTCTATCTCAGTCAAAGCCTCGCTTCGGGCAAAAGGATAGTGAGCTTCCTAGCCAACGGACGGACGGGGCGCTCCATGAGAGCCTCGCGCCGCGTCGTCTGGCTGCCGGTCATTGCGTCTCGACGGCGACAGCCGCCCGACCTTTCCGCCTGACAGAGGCGGGCAGGCGGCTCGCGCGGGGACGAAGAAACGACCGGCAAAGCGAAGAGGAGGGGAGATTCACCAATGAACAAAGTTCGTCATAACCGCGCACGCACCGTGTCGCGCATGGCGCTGAGCGCCGGAACCATGTTGTCCGGCGCGCTGATGCTCGCAATGCCCGCAATGGCCCAGACCGCCGCGCCGCAGGGCGCCGCCGAGGGCAATGTCGACGACATCATCGTCACCGCGCAGATGCGTGCGCAGAATGTGCAGGACATTCCGCTGGCAATCACCGCCATCAGCGGCGACCAGCTCGAAGCGCGCAGCCAGACGCGCCTGACCGACATCACCGCGCAGGCACCGAACGTCATCCTGCAGCAGAACCCCTCTGGCTCGGGCAATTCGATGCGCGCCTATATCCGTGGCGTGGGTCAGGGCGATGCCAGCCCCTCGGTCGAGCCAGGCGTGGGCATCTATGTCGACGATATCTATTTCGGCACGGTCACGGCCTCGGCTTTCGACCTGACCGACCTCGAGCGCGTCGAAGTGCTGCGCGGCCCCCAGGGCACGCTGGCCGGCATGAACTCGCTGGGCGGCGCGGTGAAGCTCTACTCGCGCAAGCCCGAAGGCCGAGGCGGCTATGTCGAACTGACCGCCGGCTCGCTCAACCGCCGCGACATCAAGGCGAGCGCCGACTTCACCGTGGTGCCCGATGCCGTGTTCGCCCGCATCACTGGCGTGTCACGCAACCGCGATGGCCATGTCACGCGCTACGATTATGCCTGCCTCAATCCCAATGATCCCTATGTGCAGCCGGGCACCAGCGTGGTGCAGCCGGGCGGCGCGGCGATCCCCAGCCTGGCATCGGGCGGCAATTGCAAGCTCGGCACGCTGGGCGGCCAGAGCATGTACGCCGTGCGCGGATCCTTGCGGATTGCGCCGGTCGGCAGCCCGCTGGAGATCAACCTGTCGGGCGATTACACCCACGACACCTCCACGACGCAGGCCTCCGTGCTCATCGCCAGCGCCGAGCTGACTGGGCGGCAAAATAACAGCATTCCCTATCAGGGCGCGCCGTTCGACAACCGCTTCGTGACCTACGGCCAGTATCGTCGCGCCGGCGCGGTGCTGAACGATCCCTATGCGACCTACGCCAACTTCTACGATCCGGGCGTGACCTATCGCGCGGCGACGACGGCGTCTGCGGGTGGCCCCGGCACGGCCGGCGCGCCCAATGGCCCAACCTATGCCGAACCCCTGAGCGGTGTGAAAGGCTGGGGCGTGTCCGCCGAGATCAACTACACGCTGGGCGACAATCTCGCGCTCAAGTCGATCACCGGCTACCGCAAATATGATTCGCGCAGCTCGGACGACAACGACAACTCGCCGATTGCCTTCATCGGCGGCGTCTACAGCGACTTCTCGCACAAGCAGTTCAGCCAGGAACTGCGCCTCTCGGGCAAGGTGCTGGACGATGCGATCTCCTTCACCATCGGCGGTTTCTATTATGATGCGGACACGCGCTATAACGCCCGCATCCACACGCCGTTCTCGGGCTTCGGCGAATATGCCGTTTCCCCCTGCGGTGGCGCGCTCCCGGCGTGCGTGATCGCCAAGCCGACCTTCTCGTTCATCAACGACGATACCGCCAGCCTGCGCACCTATGCCGGCTTCGGTAACGTTGCGTGGAACATCACGCCGGCCCTGACGCTGGAAGCCGGCATCCGCGTGAGCCACGAGAAGAAGGACTATCTCTACAACCGCCTCAACCCCAATGGGGTCGGCGACTATCTGCCGCTCAGCAACGCTACCAATCCGCTGACCGGCCAAGTGGGTACCTACAAGGAAACGCTGACCGACTATCGTGCGGCGCTCTCCTACAAGATCACGCCCGACATCATGGCCTATGCGCAGTTCGCGACCGGCTTCAAGGGCGGCGGCGTGGCACCCCGTCCGTACAGCTTCCAGCAGATCCGGCCGTTCGGCGCGGAAAAGCTGAAGTCCTATGAAATCGGTATCAAGGCGGACCTGTTCGACCGGCTGCTGCGGATCAACGCCAGCGGCTTCCGCATGGACTATACCGACTATCAGGGTATTCCGCAGGTCTGCCTCGACTCCAACAACAATCCGCTCCCGGTCAACCAGGGCGGCGTACCCGGCCTGTGCGGCCAGTATCTGAATATCGGCGATGCCCGCGTGAACGGCTTCGAGCTGGAAACCACGCTGCGCCCGGTCGAGGGTTTCACCATCGACGGTTCGCTCAGCCTCACCGACTTCAAGTTCACCTCCATCAACTATCCCACGACCTCCATCGTCGTCGGCGCGAGCCGGCCCGGCGTGGGCAAGTGGAAGTGGAGCCTGGGCGCGCAGTATCAGGCTGATCTGGGTGATGTTGGCACGCTGACGCCGCGCATCGACGTCTCCTATACGGACGGCTATTGCGGCGACTTCCTCTGCACACCGATCGCCATCGTGGACAGCTACACGCTGGCCAATGCCCGCTTGACCTATGAGACGGTGGACAAGGACTGGTCGGTCGCGCTGGAAGTGACAAACCTGTTCGACAAGCTGGTCTATCTCAACAAGTTCACGAACGCCTGGTACGCGACGGCTCAGCCCGGCCTGCCGCGCCAGTGGGCCGTGACCGTGCGCCGCAAGTTCTGATCAGGCGGTGCGCAACACAGATTGATCCGATAGAAAGAGGAGGAGAGGGGCAACCCTCTCCTCTTTGTCGCTGGGGCGACAGCAGAATGATAAATTGGGAGAGTGGCATGACATATTGGCGGACCGGTTCGAGCGCATTTCTTCTGTCCCTGCTGGCGATGACCGCCCCAGCGACCCTCCAGGCCCAGCCGAGTTCAGCGCCGCCCCCGGGAGTCGGCGCCGATCTCGCCGCACAGGCTGCCGTCCAGATGATGGAAGAAAGCCGGGCGCCAGACAGCACGGGCACCGGGCCATACAAGGCCATCAAGCGGCAATATGAGAATTTCCCCGGCTTCGTCGTCTATCAGCCCGCCGATCTGAGTGCACTCGGCGTTCGCAAGATGCCGGTCTATGTGTTCGGCAACGGCGCCTGCACCGAAGACGGCGCCTCATCCCGCCAGCATTTGCTGGAGGTCGCCTCCCATGGCTATCTCGTCATCGCGCCGGGCGGCATCTACAGCGGCCCGGGCGTGACCGTCACGCCGCAGAGCTGGGAGCAGCATCGCGACAAGACGCGCTACCAGCAGCTGGGGCAGGCCATCGACTGGGCTGCGGCCGAGAATGGCCGCGCGGGCAGCCCATTCAAGGGCAAGATCGACACTGCGCATGTCGCGGCCTCCGGCTATTCCTGTGGCGGCATTCAGGCGCTCAAATATGCCGGCGACAAGCGCGTCAGCACCTTCGTCATCATGAACAGCGGCATCATGAACGGGCCGGTCCCGGGCGGCTCGGGCGAGATGTCTGCGCAGAAGAGCCTGCTCCAGAAGATCGACAAGCCGACCCTCTATGTGCTCGGCGGCAAGACGGACATCGCCTACCCCAATGGCATGGACGATTATGCGCGGCTCACCCACATCCCCTCCGCCGTGATCAACACCGACGTGACGCACGCCGGCACCTATGCCGAGCCGAATGGCGGACGCGCGGCGCAGGCAGTGGTGGCGTGGCTCGACTGGCAATTGCGCGGCGACAAGTCGGCGCGAGCGTGGTTCGTCGGCGATGACTGCAAGCTGTGCAGCGATCCTGCGTGGACGATCGAGAGCCGCAAGCTGGACACGCTGCCATGAGCCGGTTGTTGCGGGCAGCGCTGGCGCTGGCGCTGATCGCGCCCGGGGCGGCGTCGGCGCAGCAGGGTGATGCTCCTGACAGAGCGCTCGCCCAGCGCGTGCAGGTGCTGGAAGACCGCGAGGCGATCCGCCGCGTGATCATCGCTTATGGCGAATATCTCGATGCGCGCGATTATGCCGGCTATGCCGGGCTTTTCGCCAGCGACGGGACTTGGTCCGGCGGGCTGGGCAGCGCCACCGGGCCGGCGGCGATCCAGAAGCTGCTTGAGGAGAAGCTGGGCAAGCCGGAAGCGGGCTTCGTCAACAAGCGCAGCTTCCACCTCGTCACCACCGAGGTGATTGACGTGACCGGCGACACCGCCATCGCTCGCTCCCGCTACATGTTCTACACCGCCGACGGGGAGGGCCGCCCCGCGACCACGCTGGCCGGGCGCTATGTCGATCATTTCGTGCGCGAGAACGGCGCCTGGAAGATCAAGACGCGGACCAGCCATGGCGTGATCCCATGGCGCGATGGCGACAATCCAGAGCGCCCGCCGCTGCCGCCGCAATTGCACGGCGCCGTGAAGAACTGAGGGGGGCAGGACGACGTCGCCGGCTCGCCCTCACCGTTCGTCATTCCCGCGAACGCGGGAATCCAGTTCGGCCTCGCGTTGACGAGCAGGGTTGCAGCTGGATTCCCGCGTTCGCGGGAATGACGGGAGTGGGGTGCAGAAGGCGCCCCCGAAGCGCCTTACTCCTCGCGGTGGGTGCGCAGCTCATCGCCCCGGATGGTCGCGACATGGAGCACATTGGTGGACCCCGGCGTACCGAAGGGCACACCGGCGAGCACGATGATCTTGTCGCCCGCCCCCGCAAAGCCGTGGCGCATGGCCATGCGCTTGGCCTTGCCGATCATTTCCTCAAAGCTGCCGATATCCTTGGTGCGCACGGCATGGACGCCCCACATGAGGCCCATGCGCCGGGCGGTATCCATGCGCGGGGTGAGCGCCAGGATCGGCGCGCCCGGCCGCTCGCGCGCGATGCGCCGCACGGTGCTGCCAGAGGTGGTGAAGCACACGATGACCTTGGCCGAGACCGTGTTGGTGATGTGCTGGCTGGCGCCGGCCAGTGCGTCCGACGTCGTCGGGTCCGGCATGGTCTTGGTGAAGTGCAGCCGGTCCAGATAGCCCGGATCATGCTCGACGCTGTGGGCGATGCTGTCCATCATCGCCACGGCTTCCTCCGGCCAGTCGCCCGCCGCCGTCTCCGCCGAGAGCATCACTGCATCCGCGCCGTCATAGACCGCCGTGGCGACGTCCGACACCTCGGCGCGGGTCGGCGTGGGCGCCTTGATCATCGATTCCAGCATCTGCGTGGCGACGACCACCGGCTTGCCCAAGCGCCGGGCGCTCTCCACGATCTGCTTCTGCAGCGGCGGCACGGCATAAGGCGGCAGCTCGACGCCGAGATCGCCACGGGCGACCATCACCGCGTCGGACATCTCGACGATTTCCTCCAGCCGCCCAAGCGCGGCTGGCTTTTCGATCTTGGCGAGCAGATAGCCATAGCCACCCATCAGCTTGCGCGCCTCGGCCAGGTCATCAGGCCGCTGGACGAAGCTGAGCGCGATCCAGTCCACGCCGGCCTCGATGGCGAAGGAAAGATCGCGCCGATCCTTCTCGGTCATCGCCGCCATCGGCAGCACGACGTCCGGCACGTTGACGCCCTTGCGCTCGGACAGCGAGCCGCCGACCTCGACCAGCGTATCGATGACATCGTCACGCACCGCCCGCACGCGCAGGACAAGCTTGCCGTCATCGATGAGCAGGCGCATCCCTTCCTGCGCGGCGGCGAATATCTCCGGGTGCGGCAAAGTGACGCGGCTGCTGTCGCCGGGCGCGGGGTCGCGATCCAGCCGAAAGGCGGCGCCCTTTTCCAGAAAGACCGCGCCCTGCGCGAAAGTGCCGATCCGCAGCTTCGGTCCCTGAAGGTCCGCGAGGATGGTGGTCGGGCGGCCGAACTCCTTTTCAAGTCCTCGGATGATCGCGACATTGGCGGCATGAACGTCGTGCGTGCCGTGGCTCATGTTCAGCCGGAAGGCATCGGCGCCAGCCAGGAACAGCTTGCGGATCATCACCTCGCTGCTGCTCGAAGGGCCGAGAGTCGCCAGAATGCGGACCTTGCGGGTGCGGGGAGTGAGCTTCTTCATTTGGCCTCTTGCTTCGGTGCGTTCTCTGCCCACATGGCGAATGCCGTGGCGGCCACCGGCGTGGCCCGAGGTTGGAACCGGACATGAAGGTGCAAGCAATGACGATAGACACGCTCGATGACAAGACAGCGGCAGAAGCTTTTCGCCGGCTCGTCCACCATCTGCGTCACCGCACCGATGCGCAGAATGTCGATCTGATGGGTCTGGCGGGCTTCTGCCGCAACTGCCTGGCCGACTGGGTGGCCGAGGCCGACGGCGCGTTGGACAAGGCCGCTGCACGCGAACTTATCTATGGCATGCCGCAGGATGAGTGGAAGACGCGCTACCAGACCGAGGCGACGCCGGAGCAGCTCGCGCGGATGAAAGATAGCGTGGCGAAGAACAATCACTGAGCGACGGCAAGCCTAAAAAGCCGTTTCTCATACGCCGCGCGATCCCGTAAAGCGCGGACATGCTCGCGCGCCTGACCCGCACTGATACCAGCACTGATACCGGCACCGCGCAGGCCCGTGGCCTGATCGCCGCGTGGCTGGCGCTTGTGCTGCTCGCGCGGCTGCTGGTGCCGGCCGGTTTCATGCCCGCCGTGCAAAACGGTCCCGCGGTCGTGCTCTGCACCGGCGCCGGCATGATCACCGGCTGGATCGATGCGGACGGCACCGTCCGCAAGCAGCAGGACAAGCAGAACACCGCCTCGGATGCGCCCTGCGCCTTTGCCGGGATCGGCGCCTCGCTGGACAGCATCCCGCCCGCGATCGCGCGGGTCGCCATGACGATAGTGACGGTACCCATCCTCAGCCCGAGCACGGCCGTGAGCATCGGACGCGGTCTGGCCGCGCCGCCGCCCCCGCAGACCGGCCCGCCGCATCAGCCCTGACGCTCCCCTCGCTGTCGCCTCGCGCGACATCCCCATTTCGGCACGCCCCCGCGCGCTGCCCGTCAAGGCTGACCCTTTCATGACTCGATTGCTCTTCTGCTGCGCAGCCATGCGCCGCCCTCCCCTCGCCCGTGCGCCATTGTCCGCCGGAGGCCGCCGATGAGCGCGCGCTCCAAGACCGGCGGCGGCTTCTATCAGGCCGTGTGGCGCTGGCATTTCTATGCCGGCCTGATCGTCCTCCCGGTGCTGCTGTGGATGGCGATCACCGGCGCGCTCTATCTCTACAAACCGGAGATCGAGCGGCGGGTCTATGCGGACTGGTCGCATGTGACGCCAAAGGATGCGCCCCAGCCGCTGAGCGAGATGATCGCCACCGTCGAGCGGGAATCCGGCCAGCAGGTGAGCCAGATCCAGCGGCCTGCCGAGCCGACAGAGAGCTGGCGCATGACCCTGCAGGGCGCGGACGGCGCGCGCCGGCTCGCCTTTGTCGATCCCTATCGCGGCAAGCTGCTCGGCACCGCGCAGGCCGGCGGCATCATGCAGACCGTGCGCGATCTGCACAGCCTCATCATCACCGGACCGGTCGGCAATGCGCTGGTGGAGATCGTCGCGGGCTGGGCGATCCTGCTGGTGCTGACCGGGCTCTACCTGTGGTGGCCCCGGCGCGGCAGCCCGGTCGTCGGCCTGCGCGGGCAGGCGCGCGGGCGACTGTTCTGGCGCGATCTGCATGCCTCGACCGGATTGCTCGCCGGCGGGGTGATCCTGTTTCTGGCGATCACCGGCCTGCCCTGGTCCGGCTTCTCGGGCAAGCAGTTGCAGGGCTGGGTCGCCCGTGCGGAGCTGGGCCGCCCCAAGGCGCCCGGTCCCAACCCCTGGGAGGCGCCGGTGCCACGCGCGCATCACGGCCACGGCCATGACGAGGGCGCGAAGCAGAGCCTGCCCTGGTCGATGCAGGAAGCGACGCCGCCCGCCGCATCGGGCAGCGACGACATCGGCGTCGACCGGGCTGCGGAGATCGCCGGCAAGCGCGGCCTCGCCGCCCCTTGGACGCTCACCCTGCCGATGGCGGACGGCGCGCCCTATCTCATCTCGCGGACCGTACGCCGGGCGCAGGATGCGCGTGCTATCTACATCGATCCGGCAAGCGGCGCGGTGATGCAGGATGCCCGCTTTGCGCATTTCGGCATCGGCGCGCGGGCGATCGAATGGGGCATCGCCACCCATCAGGGCCAGCAATATGGCGAGATCAACCGCACGCTCATGCTGCTCGGCTGCCTCGCGCTGATGCTGCTGTGCCTCACCGCGCCCGTGCTCTGGTGGAAACGCCGCGAGAACGGCCGGCTGGAGGCGCCTGCCCGGCCCGCCGATCCCCGCAAGGCGCAGGGCGTCGCGGCGATCATGCTCGCCATCGGCCTGTGCCTCCCCCTGACCGGCCTCACGCTGGCGGCCGCCTTGGCGCTCGACATGCTGATGGGACGCTGGCGAAGCCGAGCCGCCATGGCGGGCTGATCGAGCGATGAGTCGTGATACCGCCGGAACAAGGGCGGTTGTACGGCGTTATTCAGCACGAGCCGGCGCGATACGTGCCGGTCGCTTGTTTGATATTACGAGGATGAGTCCGATGAAGAAGATCCTGCTCGCCACGGCGCTGATGGCGTTTGCGATGCCCATGGCACCGGCCATGGCCGATCCGCCACACTGGGCGCCCGCGCACGGGAAGCGCGCGAAAGACCGGGACAATGGCCGCGCCCTTTCCCATAACGACCGCATATGGCGCGGCGACGATGGCCGGTACCGCTGCAAGCGCAATGACGGCACGACCGGTCTGCTGATCGGTGCCGGCGTCGGCGCGCTCGCCGGCCGCGCGATCGACACGAAGGGTGACCGCACAGTTGGCACCTTGCTCGGTGCGGTTGGCGGTGGCCTGCTCGGTCGCTCGATCGACCGGGGCGAAGTGCGCTGCCGCTGATCCACCGAAAATCTGAAGATCATGGATGCCTGCTTTCTCCCGAGAGCAGGCATCTTTGCCATTTACAGCAGGCGCCACGCTCGCTAGAGGCGCGCGCCATGTCCATGATGATCGTTCAGCCGATTATTACCAAACCGACCCGCATCAGCGGGGCGGTTCGGATGCGCGCGGCCTAAAGAGCCACGATCAGCCGGACAGGAAGCCCCGCGAAGTGCGCGGGGCCGACTTTCCAGACGAAAGCCTGACCGCCGCGTCCTTCAATCAACAGGAAGGAACGTATAGATGGTTGCCCGCTTTTCCCCCGATGCCCGCCTGAATGTCGGCGTGGTCGGCGCCACCGGCCTCGTCGGCTCGATGATGCGCCAGTTGCTCGCCGAGCGCGATTTCCCGGTCGGCACGCTGCGTCTGTTCGCCTCGGCCCGCTCGGCCGGCTCGCAGGTCGAGTTCAAGGGCCAGCAAGTGACGGTGGAAGATGCCGCGACCGCCGACTTCGCCGGGCTCGACATTGTGTTCTTCTCCGCGGGCGGCTCCACCAGCAAGGCGCTGGCGCCCAAGGTTGCCGCAGCCGGCGCCATCGTGGTCGACAACAGCTCGGCCTGGCGTTCCGACCCGGACGTGCCGCTCGTCGTCTCCGAAGTGAACCCGCATGCGCTGGCAAACCTGCCCAAGGGCATCGTCGCCAACCCCAATTGCACGACCATGGCCGCCATGCCCGTGCTCAAGCCGCTGCATGAGGCCGCCGGCCTCAAGCGCCTGATCGTGGCGACCTATCAGGCCGTCTCCGGTGGCGGCATGGAAGGCATCGACGTGCTGGCGCGCCAGATCGCTGCCGTGGGCGACAAGGGCGCCGCGCTCGCCTTCAACGGCAAGGCCGACTTCGTGCCCCAGCCCGAGAAGTGGGCGGTGCCGATCACCAACAACATCGTGCCGCTCAATTATGTGCTGGGTGAGGACGGCTATACCGAGGAAGAGCTGAAGCTGCGCGACGAGAGCCGCAAGATCCTCGAAATTCCCGGCCTGCCCGTCTCCGGCACCTGCGTGCGCGTGCCCGTGTTCACCGGCCACGGCCTCTCCATCAATGCCGAGTTCGAGCGGCCGATCGATGCGGAGACAGCGCTGGCGCTGCTCGGCAAGGCGCCGGGCGTGGTGGTGAGCGATGTGCCCAACGCACTCGACGCGACGGGCGCGGACCCGGTGTTCGTCGGTCGCGTGCGCCCGGACCGCACGGTTGAGCATGGCCTCGCCATGTTCGTCGTCGGCGACAACCTCCGCAAGGGCGCCGCGCTCAATGCCGTGCAGATCGGCGAAGTGCTCGCCGGGCGCTAAAATCCATATCGTGCCTCCCCGGCCGCTGGTCGGGGAGGACATAGAGCGCTGCTCTCAGAGGCGCTTGCTCAGGAAGAAGCGCTGCTGGCCGACGGGATGATCGTCCAGCTTGCCGAACACGCTAAAGCCCAGCTTCTCGTAAAAGCCGCGCGCCTGGAAGGCATAGGTATCCAGCCAGATACCGACACAGCCATGGGCCCGCGCCACCCGCTCTGCCTCGGCCATCAGCGCCTTGCCGTGGCCACCGCCGCGATGCTCCGCCGCGATGGCGAGAAGCTCCACGAACATCCAGTCATAGGAGCATTTGCCCCAGATGCCGCCCACGCGCTCGCCCTGCTCGTCGGTCAGCAGAATGGCGATAGGGCGGATATTCGGATTCCCCGCTTGCGCGATGTTATAGGCCAGCAAGGGTGCGAACACGGCATTGCGGTCGGCCTCGGAGGGCTGCTCGGGCACAGTGATATGAAGAGGCATAGGCTGATTAGTAGGCCGAATGCAGGGCATGGCAAGGGCGACGACCGGCTCGGCTGCGCGTCCGAAATCGCATGCCCACGCGAGCATACTTGCTTTTTCCGCAAACGCCCTCTATGTGCATCGCAGCATTCGGCGCCAGGACTAGTGATCCGGCGCAATCCCGCGCAGCGTGAGGCCCCGCATCTTGCACAAGGGCCGCCGGGACGGACGGATGCGAGAATCGCTCAAGCTTCCTTATTCACGCAGGGTCGCCCGTTTGGAGACCACTGCTGCGCCCGCTCGCGACAGACGCGAGGGCGACGCATGTCATATCGAAAGTCTATTCATGTCTTTTTTCAATGAGCTTGGCCTTGCCGAGCCTATCCTCCGCGCCCTTGAGACCAAGGGTTATGCGGACCCCACGCCGATCCAGCAGCAGGCCATTCCGGCGCTGATGCAGGGCCGCGACCTGCTCGGCATCGCGCAGACCGGCACCGGCAAGACCGCAGCCTTCTCGCTGCCCTCGCTGCACCGGCTGTTCAACAATCCCCAGCCCCGCAAACCGGCCTCCTGCCGGATGCTGGTGCTCTCGCCCACCCGCGAGCTGGCGGCGCAGATCGCCGAGAACATGCGCGGCTATGCCAAGTATCTCAGCCTCAACGTGCAGGTCGTCTTTGGCGGCGTGCCGGTGGGCAAGCAGGCCCGCGCGCTGGTGCCGGGCACCGACATTCTCGTCGCGACGCCGGGCCGCCTGCTCGACCTGATCGACCAGCGCGCGCTGACGCTGCGCAATGTCGAGATCTTCGTGCTCGACGAGGCCGATCAGATGATGGACCTGGGCTTCATCAAGCCGCTCACGCAGATCGCCAAGATGCTGCCGGCCGAGCGCCAGAGCCTGTTCTTCTCCGCGACCATGCCGCAGGCGATCGCCGAGCTTGGCAAGCGCTTCATCAACGATCCGGTCAAGGTCGAGGTTGCGCCGCAATCCACCACCGCCGAGCGCGTGGAGCAATATGCGACCTTCATCGACCAGAAGGAGAAGCAGGCCCTGCTGACCCTGCGCCTGCGCGATGCCATCGCGTCCGGCGCGCTCGACCGGGCACTGGTCTTCACCCGCACCAAGCATGGCGCGGACCGCGTGGCGCGGCACCTCGTCGCCGCCAAGATCAGCGCAGCGGCCATTCACGGCAACAAGAGCCAGGGCCAGCGCACTGCCGCCCTGCAGGGCTTCCGCACCGGTAGCGTGCAGGTTCTGGTGGCAACTGACATCGCCGCGCGCGGCATCGACGTGTCGGGCGTGAGCCATGTCTTCAACTTCGAGCTGCCCAATGTCGCCGAGCAATATGTCCACCGCATCGGCCGCACGGCCCGTGCCGGCGCCGACGGTATTGCGATGAGCTTCGTCGCGCCGGACGAGAAGCCCTATCTGCGCGACATCGAGAAGCTGACCCGCGTCAAGCTGGCGGTGATGCCGCTGCCCGAGGACTTCGTGGTAGAAGCCCGCCGTCTGCCGCTGCCCTCCAAGGCGGCTGTGGCCGAAGCCGTCGGCGATGCCGATGGGCGCCGGCAAGGACGGGGCCAGGGTCGAGACCAGGGCCAGGGCCGTCGCCCCGAGTCGCAGCAGCGCCGCGATCGCCCGGAACGCGGCCGGTCCGACGACCGTCGCGAAGCCGGCGCCGGCGCACCGCGCCATGATGGACGGGGTGAGGGACGCGGCGAGCGCCCAGCCCGCTTCGATCGCGCACCCGGTCAGGATGGCCAGCGCCGGAATGCCGGTGAACGCGGCGAACGCCCCTTCCGTGGCGAGCGGGACGGCCAGACCGCCCGCCCGGCGCGCGCGCCTCGCGATGGGCAGGACGCCCAGCGCGGCGGCCAGCGCAATCCCGGCGGCCGCTATCATGATGGCCACGCCCCGAACCGGCCCGGCTTCGACCCGCTGGCCCAGCGCCCTGAACCTGCCGCGACCATGGATGCCGAGCGCCTGCCTAAGCGCCTGCGCCCGGTCTATGCTGCCGCATCGGGCGAACAGCGCCAGACGGACACCCGCTCCGAGGGCGATCGCGCCCGCAAGCCGGGCGGTCAGCGTCCGCGCCACTTCGGCGGCGGACGTCCGCAAGGCAATCCCGGTGGCGGTCGTCGCAGCGGCGCCGGCCGCGCGGGCTGATCCGTCAGGCCG
This sequence comes from Sphingobium sp. B2D3A, assembly GCF_025961795.1. Lineage (NCBI taxonomy): Bacteria > Pseudomonadati > Pseudomonadota > Alphaproteobacteria > Sphingomonadales > Sphingobiaceae > Sphingobium > Sphingobium sp. B2D3A. Next base: position 150,271 of record NZ_JAOQOI010000001.1, read on the forward strand.
ATATCATTGAGATCCGATGGGGGGGGAGCGCTGCTTCCCCCTCATTGCATTCCAGCTAGTGCAGATGGCGCAATTTATCAGGATTGCGCACCACATAGATGCCAATGATGCGCCCCGCCTCGATCTCGAAGGCGGTGGTCTGCAGCTCGCCATCGGCCTCGCGCGTCACGAACCCCGGCAGGCCATTGATGAGCGCCGTGCGCACAAGCTGCGAGCCATGCTTGCGGAACAGCACCGCCAGCGCCTTGTGAAGCAGCAGCACATTGCGTCGCCCGAGAACCTCGGCGACCGCTGCCGAACGCTTGCCCCCGCCATCTGCGTGCATGCTGACATCAGCAGCCAACATCGCGCCGAGCGCGGTCATGTCGCCGGTGCGCGACGCCGCAAAGAAGGCGCTCGCGATCTCCAGACCGCGCTGCTTCTCAACCTCGAAGCGGGGCCGCGCCTGCCGCACATGGTCCCGTGCCCGCGCGGCAAGCTGGCGGCAGGCCGCCGGCTCCCGATCGATGGTGGCAGCGATTTCCTCGAACGAGACGCCGAACACATCATGCAGCAGGAACGCCGCGCGCTCGAGCGGTGAGAGCCGCTCCAGTGCGAGCATCAGCGGCAGGGTCACATCTTCCTGCTCCTCCTCATCCTCGATAACCGGTTCGGGCAGCCATGGCCCGACATAATGCTCCCGCTGGACCCGCGCCGACTTGGCATGATCCAGGCAAAGCCGCGTGACGGTACGGCGGAGGAACGCCTCCGGCTCGCGCACTTCTGCACGGTCGACCCGCATCCAGCGAATGAATGCCTCCTGCACCACATCCTCGGCATCGGCGACGGAACCGAGCATCCGGTAGGCGACCCGCACCAGCCGGGGACGCAGCGGATCGAAACTGATCGCTGCATCCTCCTGCTGATGCGCGGACATGGAATGCCCGGCGTGCATCAGGCGGCGAGCTTGCGGGTCGCTGGGGTTTCGATCCACAGGTCGAAGCCGACCGCGAGGCGGTTCCAGCCATTGATGATGTTGATCAGCAGCGTCAGCTTCACCTGCTCTTCCTCGCTGAACTGGGCCGCGAGCTGTGCATAGGCTTCGTCCTTTCCGCCATGCCCTTCCGACAGACGCGTAAGCGCCTCGGTCCACGCCAGCGCGGCCCGCTCCCGTGCGCTATAGCATGGCGCCTCGCGCCAGACCGAGAGCAAGTAGAGGCGCTGCTCGCTCTCGCCCTTTTCGCGTGCTTCGGCGGTGTGCATGTTGAGGCAGTTGGCGCAATGGTTGATCTGCGAGGCGCGGGCCTTCACCAGTTCCACCAGCGCAGGCTCCAGGCTGTCGTTGATGGCAAGCGAGGTCGCCATCCATTGCTTGATGAGCGCGGGCGCGGCGGTGAAGGGATCGAGGCGTGCGGTCATGATCGTGTCTCCTGTCCATCGGGTTTGCACAGGCATGACGAGTGGGCGGACGGCGATTGTGACATGGCGGGAAATTTTTTCTGCCGCCTGCGCAATGGCTACGCCGTCCGGTGCGATCGATGCCTAGACAGGAAGGGCAGCGGCTGGCTAGGACCGCGCATTCGATTCTGACACATTCCATCCGGAGACCTTGCAGACATGAGCGACAACATCGCCGCCGACCAGTTGCGCCTTCTCATCGAGCGCATCGAGCGCCTCGAAGAAGAAAAGAAGGGCATCTCGGACGACATCAAGGATGTCTATGGCGAAGCCAAGGCAACAGGCTATGACGTCAAGATCATGCGCCAGATCGTCCGCCTGCGGAAGCTGCCGCCGCATGATCGCCAGGAGATGGAGGCAATCCTCCAGACCTATCTGGCGGCCCTTGGCATGGAATAAGCCGCACGCGCGGCGAGAGGAGCGGAGAGATGGCCGATAATCCCTGGGGCAATGCCCCGACCGAGATGATCGTCACGACCACCAACAATATCGATGGCCGCACGGTGCAGCGTTATTGCGGCGTGGTGACCGGCGAGGTGATCGTGGGTGCCAATCTCTTCCGCGATCTCTTTGCTAGCGTGCGCGATATCGTCGGCGGGCGGGCCGGCGCCTATGAGGAAGTGCTGAGCCGCGCCCGCGAGGAAGCCATGGCGGAGATGCGCCAGCGCGCCGCCGCGGCCGGTGGCAATGCGATCATCGGCGTGGACCTTGATTATGAAGTGCTCGGCTCGGGCGGATCGATGCTGATGGTCTCGGCCACCGGCACGGCGGTGCTGCTCACGGACCCGGCCTGAATTGACGCCGGCCGAGGCGCCGCCGCTCAAGGCGCAGTAGGCGCCAGCGGCTTGAGCTTTCCGCGATTGAAATCCGGCACCGGAATGGGCGCATCGAGCATGGTCCATTGCGCGCCGACCAGCGCCAGCCAGCTCGTATAGGGATGCCAGTTGCCGTCCCGGCGCTGTTCCCACTGGCAATCGAAGGCGCCGGGCGCCTCGCTGGTTTCCACGCAGGTCACGGCGCGCAGATCACCGGCATCCACCTCTCCGCTGCCATGATCCCGCAAGGCATGCGAGAGCGCGTCCGGACTTGGTGCGGGTGACGCGGCAGGTGCCTGTGCCGCCAGCGGCGCCGCGACCGGCCAGGCGAGCGCGACCAGCCCCGTGAGGACCGCCATGGCCGCGCCGCGCACGACGCCTGTTACTCGGCCGCCTTGGCGACGCCGACCAAAGCCGGGCGCAGCAGGCGATCCTTGATCATGTAGCCGGCCTGCATCTCCTGCACGATGGTGCCGGGCGCAGCCTCTGCCGAGGGCATCTCGATCATCGCCTGATGCTTGTTGGGATCGAGCGGCTCGCCCACCGAGGTGAACTTCTCCACGCCATGCTTGCGCAGCGCGCTCTCCATCTCCTTGCCGGTGGCATCGAGGCCGGCGATCAGCCCTTTCACCTTCTCGTCCGCGCGCAGTTCGGCCGGAATCGCCTCCAGCGCGCGGCTGAGATTGTCGGCCACGGAGAGAATGTCGCGGGCGAAGGCGGTCGCGGCGTAGGCGCGGGTATCGGCCAGTTCCTTCTCCAGCCGGCGACGGACATTCTGGGTATCCGCGACGGCGTAGAGCGTTTCCTGCTTGGCGTTGGCCAGATCTTCCTCCAGCGCGGCGATGCGCGCGGCGGCGATCTCCTCGCGGCTCAGCGTCTCGCCCGCGCCCTCGGCGATGTCAGCGGCCAGGGTCTCATTCTCATTGTTGGTCTGGTCAGTCATGTCTTCCGTCATTTCATCAATCTGCTGAGGGTCTGTGCGGTGAAGTCCACCATGGGGACGACGCGGGCATAGTTCAACCGGGTTGGGCCGATCACACCGACCACGCCGACCACCTGCCCACCGGGTCCGCGATATGGCGCTGCTATGACCGAAGAGCCGCTCAGGGAAAAGAGCTTGTTCTCCGAGCCGATGAAGATCTTGGTCGCGGCACCGGCGCGGGCGCTGTCCAGCAGGCGGGCGATCTCGCTCTTGCCCTCCAGCTCGTCCAGCAACTGGCGCACGCGCTCCAGATCGGCGGCGGATTGCTCGTCGAGCAGATTGGCCTGGCCGCGCACGATGAGCACGGGCCGATCCTCGGTATCGCGACTCCACGCTGCCACGCCCCGCGCGACCAAATGGCGCGAAGCCTCATCAAGCGCCGTTTCCTCCGCTTCGATCTGTCCGCTCAGCCAGGCCTGCACCTCGCTCAGCGTGCGGCCGGTGGCGTGGGCGGAGAGATAATTGGCCGCTTCCACGAGCATCGATGGCGTCGTGCCCGGCGGCAGATCGACAATGCGGTTCTCGACGGTGCCATCCTGCCCGACCAGCACGGCCAGCGCCTGCCGGTCCGAAAGCCAGGCAAAACCGAACTGCTTGAGCAGCGTCTCGCGGCGCGGAACCATCACCAGCCCGGCGCAGGCAGACAGGCCCGAGAGCAGAGCCGAGGCGGCGTTGAGTGCTTCCTCGATCGGCCCTTCCCCGGTCAGCTGCCGCTCGATGGCGCGCTTCTCGTCCTCGGAGGGCTCGGCGACCTGCATCATGGCGTCCACGAACAGACGCAGGCCGGATTCGGTCGGCATCCGCCCCGCCGAGGTGTGCGGCGCAGCGAGCAACCCCGCTTCCTCGAGATCCTGCATCACATTGCGGATCGACGCCGGCGAGAGATTGAGCCCGCTCAACCGGCTGATCGTGCGCGAGCCGACCGGCGCCCCGGTGCCGATGTAGGATTCCACGACGACGCGAAAGATATCGCGCGCGCGATCGCTCAAAAGGTTGATGGGCGGGCCGGACATGCCCTGTATGTAGGACGGCGCGCGGCGCTGGCCAAGTCGCAACAGGGGCGCTAGAGCGCGGGCAAATTTCAGCAGACAAAAGGACATGCTCATGCGCCCATCCGGCCGCGCCCCCGACGAAATGCGCACGATCGCCATGGAACCCGGCTTCAACGTTCATGCCGAGGGCAGCTGCCTCGTTTCCTTTGGCGATACGCGGGTGCTCTGCACGGCGAGCGTAGAAGAGCGGGTGCCGCCGTTTCTGCGCGGCAAGGGCGAAGGCTGGGTGACGGCGGAATATGGCATGCTCCCCCGTGCCACGCACACGCGTGGGTCACGCGAGGCAGCCAAGGGCAAGCAGTCTGGGCGCACGCAGGAGATTCAGCGGCTGATCGGCCGCTCGCTCCGGGCGGTGGTGGACCTCAAGGCCCTTGGCGAGCGGCAGATCACGCTCGATTGCGACGTGATCCAGGCCGATGGCGGCACCCGCACGGCCAGCATCTCCGGCGCCTGGGTGGCGCTGCGGATCGCAGTGGACAAGCTGCTCGCCAGCGGCGCGCTGACCGCTGATCCGATCCAGGCCAAGGTCGCGGCGGTCTCCTGCGGCATCTATCAGGGCAATCCGGTGCTCGACCTCGATTATATCGAGGACAGCAATGCCCATGCCGACGCCAATTTCGTGCTGCTTTCCAATGGCAATATCGCCGAGGCGCAGGCGACGGCAGAAGGCGCGACTTACGACGAGGAAGCGCTGCTGCGCCTGCTGCGCCTTGCGCGCATCGGCTGCACCCAGATCTTCGCCGCGCAGGACTGCGCGACGGGGCGGTGAAGTCCTAACGCCCCCGTTCGTGTCGAGCGAAGTCGAGACACGGAAGGACTGTGCTGGACGTGTCTCGACTTCGCTCGACACGAACGGAAAGAGAGCGCTGAATGACCCGCAAACTCACACCCGGCAAGCTCGTCATCGCGAGCCACAATGAAGGCAAGGTGCGCGAGATCAGCGCGCTGCTCGGGCCTTATGGCATGGCGCCGGTGTCTGCCGGATCGCTCGGCCTGCCCGAGCCGGAGGAGACCGGCACCACCTTCGCGGAAAACGCCGCCCTCAAGGCGCTCGCCTCCGCCACTGCCTCCGGCCTGCCCGCGCTGGCCGATGACAGTGGCCTCGATGTGGCGGCGCTGGGCGGACGGCCCGGCGTCTACACCGCCGACTGGGCGGAGCGGCAGTGGTTCGAGGGCGAGCCCGGGCGCGACTGGTATATGGCGATGGGCAAGGTCGAAGGCCTGCTCTGCGCGCAAGGCCCGCAGGCGGACCGCAGCGCGGCCTTCGTCTGCACGCTCTGCCTCGCCTGGCCGGATGGCGAGACCGTTTTGTTCGAGGGTCGCGTCGCCGGCAGCCTTGTCTGGCCGCCGCGCGGCGCGCAGGGCTTTGGCTATGATCCGGTGTTCCTGCCGATCGGGGCGACGCAGACCTTTGGCGAGATGTCCATCGAGGCCAAGCAAGCGGTCAGCCACCGCGCCCGCGCATTCGAGCAACTGGTCACTGAGCTGTTCTGAAAGGACGCCCCGCGCTCAGCGCCCCGCGTAATCGACCGACGCGCGGTGCCCGTAGACATTGCCCGCCGGATCGTAGCGGCACACCAGCACGTCCAGCGTCGCCGTGGGGTGGAGCGCGCAGCCGACGCGGCGCGTGCCGGCCCAGATGATCTGTGAATAATGGCCAACATCCGCCCAATTGCCGCTGCGCGAAATATCCGGCACCGGCGCATCCAGGTAGAGCGCGCGCTCTTCCAGCCAGCTTTCCGCCATTTCCTCATAGGCATAGGCATCGCGGGTGCCGGCCCACAGATTCTCGCCGTAGTGGCCCGCGCCGCCGGATTTGTGATGGGCCGCAATCGGGTCCGGCTCCTGCGCCAGCCGGGTAGCACTCTGCGCCGCATCGGCTGCGAGTTCATCGCTCCACGCCAGTTTCGGCACGCCGCGCGCGGCGCGTTCGCCATTGTGAGCAGCCAACATGATATCGCGGAAGTGAGCCGCATCGCGCGGCATGGCAGCAGAAGGCGCATCGCCGGCCAGCACGGGCGCCGGCGTCAGGGTGCAGAGCGCGAGCAGGCCAATCGCCGCCCGCATACGCCGTCGCACCACTTCTCGCCCTTTGCCCGCGTCCATGTGCGTCCGCCGTTCCCCCTGCGGTTCCGCTGTGGAACCTAGCTCAGTATGAACGGTTGGGAAAACATTTTCTTCACCAATAAATTGCGTTAAATCATTGTTAATTAATATTTAACCACTGAACCGTGGCATATTCGCCATGGGCTGACTTTGGCGCGCAGTCCGCTATAGCGGCGGCCATGGCCTCTCCCGCGCCGCTTGCCCTCTATATCCACTGGCCGTTCTGCGTGGCCAAATGCCCCTATTGCGACTTCAACAGCCATGTCCGCGACGCCGTGGATCAGGCCGCGTGGCGCGCCGCGCTGCTGGCCGATCTGGCCCATGAAGCCGCGCTGCTGCCGGGCCGGACGCTGGGCAGCATTTTCTTCGGCGGCGGCACGCCCTCGCTGATGCCGCCCGAGACGGTGGCCGCGCTGATCGATGCGGCGGCGGGCCACTGGGCGGTCGCGGACGATATCGAGATCACCATGGAAGCCAATCCGAACAGCGCCGAGGCCGCGCGGTTCGCGCAGGTGGCGTCCGCCGGGGTCAACCGCCTCTCGCTGGGATTGCAGGCGCTGGACGATCATGCCTTGCGCTTTCTCGGGCGGGCGCACGGCGTGGACGAAGGCCTCAGAGCGCTGGCGGCAGCGCAGGCTTGCGTGCCGCGCGTCAGCCTCGACCTCATCTATGCGCGCCCCGGCCAGAGCGAGGCGGACTGGGAGCGCGAACTGGCCCGCGCGCTCAGCTTCGGCACCGACCATCTCTCGCTCTATCAACTGACCATCGAGCCCGGCACGCGGTTCGAAACCGACGTGCGCCGGGGCACGCTGGTACCCGCCGATGCGGACCATGCCGCGACGCTGTTCGAGTTGACGCAGGCCATGACGCTGGCAGCCCGCCGCCCGGCCTATGAAGTCTCCAACCATGCCGCGCCGGGGCAGGAGAGCCGGCACAACCTCGCTTACTGGCGCTATGCCGATTATGCCGGTGTCGGTCCCGGTGCGCATGGTCGGCGCGGCGGCATGGCCACCGTGCGTCATCGCAAGCCCGAGAACTGGATGGCGGCGCTGCATCGCCATGGCCATGGCCTCGCCGAGGAGCGCGTACTGCCCGCCGGCGAACAGGCGGCCGAAGCGCTGATGATGGGCCTGCGCCTCGCCGAAGGGATCGATCTGGCCGCGCTCAGCCAGCGCACCGGGTTGGACCGCCCGTCGCTAGTGGACAAGGACGCCATTGCGAGGTTGGCCGGCCATGGCTTGATCGAGCAAACCGGCGAGCGCCTGCGCGTCACCCCGGCCGGGATGCTGCTGCTGGATGCCATTCTGGCGGAAATCGTGGTGGCAGGCTGAGGCCGTCGCAGTCAGCCATGAAAATCGGGAGGTCGAGAGCGGCCAGTCCGCAAAGGATCGGCGTGAAGACGATTGCGGGATGGCTCGAGCCAAGGCTCATTCCTCTGGAGACGATCGCGCGGGCCGGCCTGCGCCTGTACCGGCCACCGGCCCAGACTCAGGCGCTTGACGCGACCGCCTCGCGATCGTCGCCTGTCACTCCCGCCATTTCCCCCGCCCGGCCTTCACCGACGCGCGCTTGGTCTTGCCCTCAACGCGGCGCACCTGCGAGGCTTTGGTGGGCTTGGTCGGCTTGCGCTTCTTGGGCACGATGGTGGCCTGTGCGATCAGATCGCACAGCCGCTGGCGCACCTCGCGGCGGTTCTCGAACTGCGAGCGCGAGCCCTCGCTGCGCAGGATGAGCACGCCCTCCCCCGTCACCCTTGCGCCCGCCAGCGCTGCGAGGCGCACCTTGACCGCCTCCGGCAGCGACGGCGAACCGGCGACATCGAAGCGCAGAATGACCGCGCTGTCGGTGGTATTGACATGCTGACCGCCAGCCCCGGACGCGCGTGTTGCGCTCTCGAGAAGCTCGTCCTCATCGATGCTGATCGATCGCGTGATCTGGATGCGCGGCATAGCCCCTCATCACCCGGCGCGGGGCACCGCCGCAAGAGCCAATCGCTGCCGGGCCTGACGATCAGTTTCCGGTGGCCGGCGCGCTGGGAGACAGCAGCGGCGCCTCACTCGGCACCGAAGGCGAGGACGCGGCGGGAGGCGGGGCCGGATTCGCAGACGCGGGCTGCGATGTGGTGCGTGCAGGCGCGGATCGGACTTGCGGCGGTGAGGCCTGCCGCTCGGTCCGCGCTGCGGGCGCAGGTGCGGCTGTCGCGGCGCGTGGCTGCGCCTGTGTTCGAATTTGGGCCGGGCGCGCGGCAGGACTAAGCGCCGGCGCAACAGCCGACACCGGCGGAGCGACCTCTTCAGGCAGAGGACTGGCCGGCGCAGTGCTGTTCGACGCGGCCTCGGGCACCACGCTCTCCATCGCAGCGGCGGGCTCGCTCGAGGGACCGAAGGCGCCCAGCCGCTCGCCGAGCATGAGAGCGCCCGCCGCAAACAACGCCAGCGCAATCAGCCCGACCAAGCCCATTGCCGCGATCCACACCGTCCCCATCCGGCGGACGTGGCGGGCGGAGGTCGTCGCCGCATCGCTCAGTTCGCCGGAGAGAGAAACCTCGGTCCAATCCGTCATCGCTCGCCGCATCGCTCCAGCCAGTGGGACCGTGAGCGCCAGGCCAACGAGCGCCGCCAGCAGCGCCATCATCATGCCGCCGAAGAAGGTCAGAGCCACTTGCGAGAGGGCATCCGGCCCGAGGCTGTCCCGCGCGAGCAGGCTGAGGCAAAGGCCGCCGGCATTCAGCAGAACCAGCATCGTCAGCGCCCAGCGATAGAGCGCGGAGGTCTCCTCCACCAAGCGCGTCATGCCGGTGCCAAGCCGCTCGACGCCACGGCGCCCGACGTCCCGGCCCAGCGCCCGCATCTCCTCCGCTTCGCTCACGCCTGTCTGCCCGATCGGCTCCATGGCTGCTTCCCCGTTTCGTTAACCGGACGATAATCCAGCGCCTGAAGACCATGCGGCGGCCCGATCCGCAAGAGCCAAGAGGCTGGCGCGGCGGACAAGCGGCGCCTAAATGGGCAGGCATGTACGATTTTTCTCCCGCAACGGGCAGCGACAAGCCCGCTCTTTATGCCGATCTCCTCGCTGCGGCCCGTGCGCTGACCGAGGGCGAGCCAGACGCCATCGCCAATATGGCGAATGTCGCGGCGCTGATCTGGCAATATGTCCCGGACCTCAACTGGGCCGGCTTCTACCGGCTGGTGGATGACGTGCTGGTGCTCGGGCCGTTTCAGGGCAAGCCAGCCTGCATCCGCATCGCGCTGGGCAGCGGCGTGTGCGGTACGGCTGCGGCGACCCGGCAGGTCCAGCGCGTCAAGGATGTCCACGCCTTCCCTGGCCACATCGCCTGCGATGCCGCCTCCGCATCGGAACTGGTCGTGCCGGTGATCCACGAAGGCGCGCTGATCGGCGTGCTCGATCTCGACAGTCCCCGCCCCGCCCGCTTCGACGAGGCCGACGCCGCCGGGCTGGACGCGCTCTGCGCAGCAATCGCCCCCGCTCTGGCAGGCTGACGCAGGGGCCTTTCGGCTGATCCACTTTGGGACGCGCGACGGGGCGAGCGGACTCGCCAAGCCGGTAAGGCATTGATAGCCTCCCCTTATCGCTCGCACCAAGGCGCATGGCCGCAAGGCGCAACATCGCGGCCACACGCCCCGAGCGAACTGGAACCGGGGGGCTTTCCAGCAGGGGTCCGGCCGCTTTCGAGCGGCCGGACCCTTAGCGTTTTGGGGTGGGGGTGTGCACGAGGCGCTCTTGCACAAAGAGCGCCTTTTCGAGTTTTCAGCTCGAAAGCGGACGTTCCGGACTCGACGACATTGCGGATCTCCCGTCCGTTCGTCCTGAGTAGCTGCTGAGCTTGTCGAAGCGGCGTATCGAAGGACCAGCCTATGCGCTGCGATGCTTCGATATGGCTCTTCGATACGCGCCTGCGGCGCCACTCAGACCCTACTCAGCACGAACGGGGAGGTTTGGCAAAGACCACTCCCCACGACTTTCCAGCCGCAGGCTTAGCCTTACCTGCTCTCAAGTGCGGAACTCCTAGCGCACGACACCCTCCGTTCAGACCGACGCAGGCCGATTATTTGAGAACCCGCCCCTCATGGTCGCGAGTCAGGCTCTGTTCCGGGCGGGCGGCATTCGGGGTGTCGGACTGGCCTGCCGGCAGCACCAGCCGCTCCCAGCCGGCGCGGCCGAGCTTTTCCATCGGCTGATAGCGGACCTTGTAATTCATCCGGTCCGAGCCTTCGACCCAGTAGCCGAGGTACACATAAGGCAGGCCGGCGCGTTGGGCGCGCAGGATGTGGTCGACGATGATGTAGCTGCCGAGGCCATTGCGGCCTTCCAGCTCCGGCTCGAAGAAGCTGTAGATCATCGACAGCCCGTCGCCCTGCTTGTCGGTTAGGCAGGCGCCGATCAGCCGACCGGGGCGGCCGTCTTCCCCAGGCTCGCGATATTCGATGAGATAGGTCTCGACCGGCGTCTGCTCGACCATGTCGGCGAAGTCGATCTCGTCCATCTCGGTCATGCCGCCGGTCGGGTGGCGGGCGGCGAGATAGCGCTGGAGCAGCGAGAACTGCTCGTCGGTGGACCAGGGCTTGCACGCCCGCACCACCAGATCGCTATTGCGGCGCACGAGGCGGCGTTGGGTAGCGTTGGGCTTGAATTCGTTCGCCACGATCCGCACCGAGACGCAGGCCGTGCAATCCGCGCAGCTCGGGCGATAGGCGACGTTCTGGCTGCGGCGAAAGCCGATGCGGCCCAGCGCGTCATTGAGCTCGGACGCATGCTCACCTGTCAGCTCGGTAAACACCTTCCGCTCCGTGCGCCCAGGCAGATAGGGACACGGTCCGGCATTGGTCATGAAGAACCGCGGAAAGCGGAAAGCAGCGCTCACATCAACTCCCAGCGGCCCGGCAAAGGCCCGTGATTCAATGGCTCAGGAGACTATGCCTCTATCCCCCCAGTGTGAAAAGAGCATTTACCACGGATTTTTCTGTGCCCCTTGGGGCAGGCTTCGCGCTGCGCGACAATCACGAGCCTTGCTTCTCGCGCCGTCCTGATCGATAGTAAGGTAACGAATAATGGAGAGCCTGCCATGGTGATGCTGACCGATGCCGAACAAGCCATGCTGGACGGAGAGTCCGGCGCCGCGACGCAAAAGGCCATGGAACTGCTGATCCGCTATGCCGACGCGCTCGGCGCGGAGCGTTTCGTCGAGACAAACAACGTTGCCGGCGTGCCCGGCTCCGCCCCGCAATGGGTGAAGGATTATTATGCCGCAGATGGCGGAGATTATCGCGCCGTCTTCTCCCGCTTCGATCTCGACAGCGACGAAGTTGTGGACGTGCCGCGCATGAACGCCTTTTCCTGCCATCTGCAGGGCGGCATGGACCCCACGCTCTGGCAGGAACAGGGCATGACGGCGGAGGCGCACGACAATTTCGTCTCCGACGAGGCGGAAGTCGCCGCGCACGGCATCCAGATCCTCAAGACCTGCACGCCCTATCTCGCCGGCAACGTGCCGGTGATGGGCGAGCATTGCGCGTGGATGGAATCCAGCGCGGTGGTGTTCGCCAACTCCGTCATCGGCGCGCGGACCAATTGCGAGGGGCGCGAATCCACCAGCGCCGCGATGCTGGCCAAGCGCATTCCCGACTGGGGCTTCCATCGCGACGATTTCCGCAAGGGGCAGCACAGCGTGGACGTGCAGGTGCCGGTCGACAGCATCTTCGAATGGGGAATGCTCGGCTATTTCGTCGGCGATGCCGTGCAGGACACGATCCCCGTCATCACCGGCGACATCAGTGAGGCGAGCCTCATCCGCCACAAGCATTTCGGTGCGGCGGCGGCCTCCTCCGGCGGCGTCGAGATGTATCATATGGTCGGCATCACCCCCGAGGCGCCGAACGTAGAGACGGCCTTCGGCGGCGCGGCAAAAGGGGAGCGCTTCGTCTATGACGCGGCGGCGCGGCGGCGCATCTACGAGACGCTGAACAGCGTCGGCTCCAGCGAGGATGTCGATTATGTCATGCTCGGCTGCCCGCATTATTCCATCGAGCAGATTGCGCAGGTCTGCGCGCTGATCGAGGGGCGCAAGGTGAGCGCCAACAGCGCCTTGTGGGTGTTCACCAGCCGCGCGGTGAAGGCGACGGCGGACGCCAATGGCTATTCCAAGATCCTGCGTGATGCGGGCGCCTACCTCATGACCGACACCTGCTCGGCAATCAGCCAGGCGGTGCCCAAGGGCACGAAGGTCGCGGCGCTCGATAGCGCCAAGCAGGTGCATTATCTGCCCGCGATGATGGGCATTGAGGGCTGGTATGGCACCACCGCCGACTGCGTGGATGCGGCCTGTACCGGCAAGTGGAAAGGAGCCCTGGCATGAGCGACGTTCTGGACAAGCCCCGCCTCATCATCCGCGGTCGCGCCGTGGTGCCGGGCATCGCCGAGGGAGAGGCGCTGGTGACGCGCGAGACGATCTCCGGCTGGGGCGGCGTCAACCCGATGAGCGGCACGGTGATCGAGAGCCGCCATGAGCTGAAGGGCCAGAGCTTTGCAGGCAAGGTGCTAGTCTTCCCCGGCGCGAAAGGCTCCTCGGGCTGGTCGAGCATTTTCCACATGTCCAAGCTGCGCGGCGCCTCGCCGGTGGCGATGGTGTTCAACATCATGACCACCAAGGCCGCGCTCGGCGCCGTGGTGATGCGCACGCCGACGGTCACCGAGTGCGACCAGGACCCGCTGGATGCCATCCGTACCGGCGACTGGGTGCGGGTGGATGGCGATGCCGGGACGATTACGGTTTGGGATCGCAAGCCCGGGTGAACGGCGGGTGCGGATCGGCCTTCCCCTGATCCTCATCCCTCGTCATTCCCGCGAACGCGGGAATCCAGCTTCGACACTGTCCCATAACGCAAGCGCTGACCTGGATTCCCGCGTTCGCGGGAATGACGAAGTGTGAGGTTATCCGCGCAGGCTTCGGCTCGCTACCTTACCGCCGCGCCATGATGCTCTGCGCCACGGCCTCGGCGACCTTGATGCCGTCCATCGCCGCCGAGAGGATGCCGCCGGCATAGCCCGCGCCCTCGCCGGCGGGGAACAGGCGCGCGACATTGAGGCTCTGATAATCCTTGCCGCGGGTGATGCGGATCGGCGAGGAGGTGCGCGTTTCCACGCCGGTCATCACCACGTCCGGGTGATCGTAGCGCGCGATCTGGCGGCCAAAGGCGGGGATTGCCTCATGGAAGGACTCCAGCACGAAATCCGGCAGGCATGATGACAGGTCCGTCATCGTCACGCCCGGCTTGTAGGAGGGGGTGATGCTGCCCAGCTCCGTGGAGGCACGCCCGGCGAGGAAATCCCCCACCTTCTGCCCCGGGGCGCAATAGTTGGAGCCGCCCGCGACATAGGCCAGCGATTCCCAATGCCGCTGCAGCGCGATGCCCGCCAGCGGCCCATCGGGGTAATCGCGGGCGGGATCGATGCCGACCACGAGGCCCGAATTGGCATTGAACTCGGCGCGGGAATATTGGCTCATGCCATTGGTGACGACGCGCCCTTCCTCGGAGGTCGCCGCGACCACCCGCCCGCCCGGGCACATGCAGAAGCTGTAGACGGTGCGCCCGTTGGCGCAGTGATGGCTGAGGCTATAGGCGGCTGCGCCCAGCACCGGATGCTTGGCGTATCGCCCGTAGCGCGCCTCATCCACCCAGGCCTGCGGATGCTCGATGCGCACGCCGAGCGAGAAGGGCTTTGGCTCGATGAACACGCCGCGCTCGTGCAGCATCTCGAAGGTCGGCCGCGCGCTGTGGCCCACGGCGAGGACGACGTGATCGGCCTCCAGAAAACTGCCATCGTGCAGATGCAGCCCGCGCAGGGCCATGTTGCCATCCGGGCTGCGATCCAGCTCCAGCCCGTCCACCCGCGTCTGCCAGCGATATTCGCCGCCAAGCCCCTCGATGGTGCGGCGCATGCTCTCCACCATGGTGACGAGGCGGAAGGTGCCGATGTGCGGATGCGCCTCGGTGAGGATGTCCTCCGGCGCGCCGGCGCGGACGAACTCCTCCAGCACCTTGCGGCCAAGGAAGCGCGGGTCCTTCACCCGGCAATAGAGCTTGCCGTCCGAAAAGGTGCCCGCGCCGCCCTCGCCGAACTGGACATTGCTGTCCGGGTTCAGCTGTGAGCGGCGCCACAGGCCCCAGGTATCCTTGGTCCGCTCCCGCACCACCTTGCCGCGATCCACGATGATCGGGCGAAAGCCCATCTGCGCGAGGATCAGCCCCGCGAACAGACCGCACGGCCCGGCGCCGATGACCACCGGGCGCAGGCCGGACCAGCCCTCCGGCGCGCGGGCGACGAAGCGATAGTCCGTATCCGGGCGCGGCCGCACATCCTTGTCGCCCGCGAACCGCGCCAGCACGGCGGCTTCGTCGCGCAGGGCGGCATCCACGGAATAGACGAGCAGAATCGCACTCTTGCGCCGCGCATCATTGCCGCGCCGCACGACCTCATGGCTGAGCAGATCGGCCTGCGGAATGCCAAGGCGCGCGGCAATGGCGGGCGCGAGCGCATCGTCCGGGTGATCGAGGGGCAGGGTGAGACCGGTCAGGCGGATCATCGCGCCGCCCTAGCGCGTGTGGGGCGGGAGGGGAATGGGGTGTTGGGGAGCGAGAGGATAAGAATTCGGTGACGAAGAACCTCATTTCCGTAACTACGGCAAGTTGACCTATTAACTGCCGGAGGTATTGCCAAACCACATTGGAATTATCGTAGGGACTTTTCGAGTGCGTTGGACCGGTAAATTGCCCTTGGCGGCTTTTGCGATCCTTGGTGCATGTAGCGGCGGTGGAGGTGGCGTCAACAACACACCCCCGCCGCTTCCATCCCCATCGCCGACACCAACGCCGGCGCCAAACGTGACCGTAAATGATCTCCATTCCAGCCAGACTTTTGCAGTGTCCGCACCATCCGCGGCGGTGGAATTTGATCTTTACACCTTACAGAGCAGTTCGGGTGTTTATGATCGTAAGGCGCTCACCATAAGTTACGACGCAGTAAACAATAGTTACACGTTAACTACGCCGATTCGTTCGCAAACCTTCACTCCAGAGGACAAAGAAGCGGGCAATTCTCCCAATCAACTATCTTACGTGATCGGCGGAGCTTCTAGCGGTACAAGGGATGTACTGATGATTGCGCATCAGCAATTTTCACAGACTGATCCCAACCAATTTGTAGGCTTCGGCTATTGGCAACACGATGAATTGGAAGGCGAGAAGCAGAAGGCTTCGTTCAGTATGTTCACTTATGGATTCCCAACTCCCGAAGCTAATATCCCCAGAGTCGGAACAGCAGCCTGGGACATCGACTTATTTGGCATCGCCAATTCGAGCGGCTACTCACCGCAGGGTCTGGGAGGATCCGGCGTTTTCAACGTGGATTTTTTGACCGGCGACTTTGCAGCAACTGCTGACGTGCAGATAGTCAATCTAGTCACGATGGAACCGGGCGAGTTCACATCCAAATTCGAGGCCCTCGGCAGGCTCGGCAGTGCTAACAGCTTTGCAGGCACGGTACTGGTTGTTGGACCGCACGCATATGCTGGATCAATCGAAGGGCAGTTCTTCGGGCCCAATGCCGAGGAGATCGGCGCAACGATTCTCGCTACGCTGCAAGGCGATCCAACCCTGAACAGAGAGGGATTCGTGGGCACAATCACTGGCCGACGCAACCCCAATCCCAATCCGATAAATCTCAATCTCATGAACCTCCAGCAGGATTTGATGGTAGAGACAACTGTCGCACAATTCAGATCAGGGACGGATCCCGGCACGGCGTTTCCTGCGGGGACCACTACGATGCTTCAAGATTTTCTCGGGCAGGTAGTTACGCTCGCTACGGACGGCAGCGTAAAACTGACCGCTGACTTTCTACCGGGATTGAACGCCACCTTCGCCAGCACCGACCGGGTTGGACAAAATTCGCGTTTCGTGACCTACCAGAAGACTATCGATGAGGTTCCGACAGAGCTCGGGATTTTTCGTCCAGGCCTCGCCAACGCTGACATCGCTCTCTCCTATGCCAGCTTTGGCTACTGGTCCACGCACACCGTTAAGGAGAACGGAGGCTTCGATGCCATTCGCAGCTATTTCCCTTACGGGTTCCAAACGCCTCTAAATATGCTGGCCGTCAAGACGGGCAGTGCTCACTATAGTGGCGTGGTCTACGGGACCGGTGCGTTCGGTGACGCGCAACCGTTCGAAGTGGGCGGATCTTCAAATTTCGATTTCGACTTTGCCATGAGCAGATATACAGGCGCCCTAGATCTGCATCAAATTTCCGCAGGGGGATCAGCGGGTGCAGCCTTAGGCCGGTGGACCATCAGCAGCGGCTATATTACGTCTGGAATCCCTTATGGTGGCGGGCTTGTTGGCCCCGTCGAACACGCCAGTGGGGGCTCAATTCTGCCGCGCTTTTACGGTCCAAACGCCGAAGAACTCGTAGCTCGCTTCGTTATTGGGACGCCTACTACAGGCCAGCCTAGACCTGGGGAGGTGTGGATTGCAGGGGTGACGGTCGCCAAGCAAGACTGAGAATGGCCGTCATCACAAACGGTTGAGGTCATGATCGCAATCAGGACTCTGTTCCCCTACTCCCCTCCCCCTTCAACACTCCCGCCACCAGCGGCCCCACCCGTCCCACAATCGTCTCCACGCCTTGCGGATTGGGGTGGATGCCGTCGGGGAGCATGAGGGTGCGGTTGCCGATCACGCCATCGAGGAAGAAGGGGTAGAGCGGCGCGTCGTACTTCTTCGCGAGATCGGTGAAGATCGGATCGAAGGCCTTGGCGTAGTCCGCGCCCATATTGGGGGCGGAGACCATGCCGGTGAGCATGATGGGGATGCCGCGCTTTTGCAGCTCGGCGAGGATCGCATCGAGATTGGCGCGGGTTTCCTTTGGCTCCAGGCCGCGCAGCATGTCGTTGCCGCCGAGGCCGACGATCACGAGATCCGGCTTGCGCTCCAGCCCGTCGAGCGTGAAGGCGAGGCGCTGGCGGCCGGCTGCGGTGGTATCGCCCGAGACGCCGGCATTGACCACCTGCGCGGGCACGCCCTGCCGCTCCAGCGCACGCTCCAGCACCGGGGCGAAGCCCTCGCGTGGCCCAAGATTATAGCCGGCGTAGAGACTGTCCCCGAACACCACGACCAGCTTGCGGTCCGCGACCGGGGCGCTGCTGGCGTTAGCGGCATTTGCCGTATTGGAGAGGGCTGCGGCGGCGTTATTGCCGGCACTGGCATCACCCTGAGTGTCAGGAGTTTGTGGAGAACAGGCGAGCAGTGCTTGGACAAGCAGCAATGAGACACCATAACGAGTAAACGTCTTTGCCACGCGAGGCCCTTTCCGCATGCATGCACCCATCGATGCCTCCCATATCGCGATCCGCGCCCGCAATGTCACCCTCTCGCTCGGCACGGGCGAGGCGAAGGTGGATATCCTCAAGGGCGTGGACCTGGACATCATGCGCGGGGAGAGCATTGCGATCCTCGGCGCATCGGGATCCGGCAAGTCCTCGCTGATGGCGGTGCTCTCCGGCCTGGAGCAGGCGAGCAGCGGCAGCGTGAGCGTGGCGGGCACGGATTTCAGCACGCTGGATGAGGACGGGCTGGCGCGGGCGAGACGGGGCCAGATCGGCATCGTGCTGCAGGCCTTCCACCTGCTGCCGACGATGACGGCGGTGGAAAATGTCGCGGTGCCGCTGGAGCTGGCGGGGCTTGATGACGCCTTTGCACGGGCGCGTGCGGAGCTGACGGCGGTGGGCCTCGGCCATCGCATCGACCATTATCCCGCCCAGCTTTCCGGCGGGGAGCAGCAGCGCGTTGCGATTGCGCGCGCGGTGGCGCCGGGGCCGCAGATCATCTTTGCCGACGAGCCGACCGGCAATCTGGACGGGCACACCGGCGCAGCGATTATCGACCTTTTGTTCACCCGCCAGCAGGCGAGCGGGGCGACGCTGATCATCATCACCCACGACCCCGATCTTGCGCAGCGCTGCGACCGCATCGTCGAGATGCGCGACGGGCTGATCGTGGAGGGCGCGCCCGCATGAGGGCGGCGCGCACGAGGACTTTGGGCCTGCGGGCGAGTTGGTCGATTGCCCGGCGCGACCTGAATGCGGGCCTGCGCGGACTGCGGCTGCTGTTCGTCTGCCTGTTCCTGGGCGTGGCGACGCTGGCGGCAATCGGCAGCCTGACGACCTCCATCACCAGCGAGATTGCCGCACGGGGGCAGACGATCCTGGGTGGCGATATCGAGGCGCGGATGAGCCAGCGCGAGGCGAGCGAGGCGGAGAAGCAGTCGCTGCGCGCGCTGGGGACGATGAGCGAGACCATCCGGCTGCGGGCGATGGCGAATGCAGTGGGGGCCGGCGACACCGATGGCCCCGCGGCGGTGCTGACCGAACTTAAGGGCGTCGATGGCGCCTATCCGCTCTATGGCAAGCTGCTGCTGCGCGAAGGGATTTATGCCCCGCTTGCCGCCGACCGCATCATGATCGGCCAGGCGCTCGCGGAGCGCTTGCAGGTGCGGCCCGGCGGCGCGCTGCGCTATGGTACCGCGACCTTCACCATCGCCGGGATCATCGCCGAGGAGCCGGACCGGGTGGGCGAAGGCTTTACCCTCGGCCCGGTCGCCATCGTCTCGCTGGAGGGTTTGCGGCGCACGGGGCTCATCCAGCCGGGCAGCCTCTATGAGAGCAAATATCGCGTCCGCGTGGCGCCGGGCACCGATGTCGAGGCGCTGCGCAAGCGGCTGGAGGACGAGCAGGCCGAGGCAGGCTGGTCGTTCCGCGACCGGGAGAATGCCGCGCCGGGCACCAGTCGCTTCATTGAGCGCATGGGGCAGTTCCTCTCGCTCATCGGCCTCACCGCCCTGGTGATCGCGGGCATCGGCGTGAGCAATGGCGTCTCCTCCTATCTCGCGATCAAGCGCGGCGGCATCGCGACCTTCAAGGTGCTGGGGGCGACCTCGGCCGATATCGAGCGGATCTATCTGATGCAGATCGGCACCGTGGCGACGATTGCCATTACCTGCGGGCTGATCGCGGGCGCGCTGCTGCCGCCGGCGCTGATTGCCGTGCTGGGCGATGTGCTGCCGGTGCAGCCGGGCTTCCGCATCCATCCGCTGCCGCTCATCACCAGCGCGGCTTATGGCCTGCTGATCGCCTATATCTTCACCCTGCCGCCGCTCGACCGGGCGCGGACGCTGCCGGTCGCCGCGATCCTGCGCGCGCATGTCGAGCCGCGCAGCCGGCTGGACCGGCGCAGCGTGGCGGGCGTGGTGCTGGGCGTGCTGTCGGTACTGGCGATTGCGCTCGGCACGGCGCGCGAGCCCTTGTTCTCGGCGGCGGTGCTGGGAGCGACGGCGGCGGTGCTCGGCCTGCTGCTGCTGCTCGGCTGGGGCATCAGCGCGCTGGCAAGGCGGGTGCCGCGCCCACGCCGGCCGCTCTGGCGCCTCGCCATCGCCAATCTCTATCGCCCCGGCGCGCAGACGTCCGCGCTGGTGATCGCGCTCGGCCTCGCCCTCACGCTGTTCGTCACGCTGGCCGGCGTGCAGACCAGCCTCACCGCCGAGATCGACCGGACGGTGCCCAAGAAGGCGCCCAACCAGTTCGTGCTCGATATCCCGTCCGATCAAGAAACGCGCTTCCGGCAGATCGTAGCGAAAGAGGCGCCGGCGGCGGAGCTGAACGTGGTGCCGGCACTGCGCGGTCGCATCGTCGCTTATGCCGGGCAGCGCGTCGCCGACATGGAGGAACTGCCTGAGGGCGCCTGGTTCCTGCGCGGCGAGCGCGGCGTGACCTATAGCGCGACGCTGCCGGAGGGAAGCGATCTCGTTGCGGGCCAGTGGTGGGCGCCCGATTATGTGGGGCCCCCGCTCATCTCGCTGGACGAAGAGGCAGCGAAGACCCTCAACCTCAAGATCGGCGACAGCATGACGGTGAGCGTGCTCGGCCGCGAGATCGAGGCGAAGATCGCCTCGCTGCGCAAGGTGAACTGGGACAGCATGGGGTTCAACTACGTCATGGTCATCTCGCCAAGCGCCTTGGCGAGCGCGCCGCACAGCCTCACCGCCACCATTACCATGGACGAGGCGCAAGGCGCGGGCGTGACGCGCGCGCTGCTGGCGGCCTTCCCCGGCGTCTCGGTCATCGCGGTGGCCGAAGTGGTCGAGCAGATCAGCGGGCTGCTCGAGCAGATGTCCGGCGCCATCGTGGCGGCGGCCTCCATCGCCATCTTCGCGGGCGTCGCCGTGCTGATCGGCGCCATCGCTGCCTCGCGGCAAGCGCGCAGCTATGACAGCGTGATCCTCAAGACGCTGGGCGCGACGCGATGGCAGATCCTCGGCACGCAGGCGATGGAATATGCGCTGCTCGCTGCCACGCTGGCGCTGGTCTCGCTGGCGCTGGGCATGGGCGCGGCCTGGTACGTGATCGTGCAGGTGTTCGAGTTTGGCTGGGCGCCGGACTGGGGCGTGGTGCTGGCGACATTGGCGGGCGGCGCGATCATCACGCTGGGCATCGGGCTGGCCGGATCGATCCCACTGATGTCGCTGCGGCCCTCGCGGGCCCTGCGGGAATTGTAAGGACTGAAATTTTGTCCACAACTTATGTGCAATTGTAGACATAAGTCCGCTTTACAGGCACCTAGGGTCCCTCTTATGGTTAATGCATCTCAGAAGCATGACCATTTAACGGATCATCAAACGGCCGATGAAGCATTCCTTGAGCCATTTGACAGGTCTTTTTGCGCTCTACGGCCTGCCGCGGCCATGGGCGATCGCAAAGCAGCTTTCGAGGCAATTCGCCTCGCTGGCTGAGCTGGTCCACGCTCCACCGGATGTCCTCAAATTGCGGGGCGCTTCGGAGGCCCAGATACGCGCGATCAAGGACTTTCGGAGCCTTCACCTCAGCGTGCTGGCATCCGAAGCGTTGAAGACCACGCAGCCCCTCGATGTCGAAAAGTTGAAGCGTCACCTTGCTGCGGAAATCGGGCATTGCCGCATCGAGCACTTCCACGTGGTCTATCTGAGCCAACTCAAACACGTCATCGAGAGCCGTACCCATTGGTCCGGGGGATATGACAGCACCCCGGTCTACGTCCGCGAAATCGTCATGACCGCGATCATCCTCGGGGCGGCGCACGTCATTCTTGCCCACAACCATCCCTCCGGCATCGCCGAACCAAGCAAGGCCGACCGGATCATGACGGACCAAATCTGCAAAGCGGCGCGCCCCTTGGACATTCATGTCGCAGACCACTGGATTTTCGCCGGTCAGGCCGTCTTCAGCTTCGCCGAACACGGCCTGTTGTAGTGGGGACTGCGGCGCGGGTGCGGAAATGGGCGGCAGGCTTAAGGCGGCCAAAGAGAAGCGAGCTCGGACCTTTCAGCTGGCGGAACGTTTGTTCAGGATTCCAGTCGCTTGGGTGCTCCGCGGGCAGAGATTGTTATCTCTGAAAAGGCGGGGAGAGCAGCCCCTGTTTCTTCCGTCACCCCGGGCTTGACCCGGGGTCCAGCTAGCCTTCTTCGGCAGAGCGTATTTCGCCAGAACCTTCTGAAAACGCCGCGTCCGAAGTATATTCAGAAGCTGACTAGAAAGAAGCTGGACCCCGGGTCAAGCGCGGGGTGACGGCGTGAGAAGGGCCGCGATGGCGCGGTGTCCGAACAGTCGCTTTTGCGCGCTCTCCTGTGAAGGACAGCAATGTATATCCAGCCCAGTCCAACCCTCTCCTGCTGACAGGAAAGGGCTAACGGACCAGCTCAGAACAGCTGATCGAACGCCGTTTCCAACCGCTGGAGGCTGGCGGGCACGTCCTTGAGCTTGTCGAGGCCGAAGAGGCCGATGCGGAAGCTGCGATAATCCGGGCCTTCATCCACCATCAGCGGCACGCCGCCGGCGACCTGCAGGCCGAGTGCGGCGAAGGGCTTGCCGGTTTGCATCGCGGCATCCTCCGTGAAGACCACGACCACGCCCGGCGCGGCAAAGCCATCGGCGGCGACCGACCGCACGCCGCGCTCCGCCAGCATCGCCCGCACGGCATTGCCCTGCTCCCACTGCGCGGCGCGCAGCGTCTCGAAGCCGATCTGCTTGGTCTCCATCATCGCCTTGTGGAAGGTGCGCAGCGCATCGGTGGGCATGGTGGCATGATAGGCATGGCCGCCGTTCAGATAGGCTTCGATGATGCTGTTCCACTTGGCGAGATCGATCGCGAAGCTGGTCGACTGGCGGGCGCGGCAGCGCTCCAGCGCGGCGGCATTCATCATCACCAGCCCAGACGATGGCGGCGCGGACCAGCCCTTTTGCGGGGCGGAAATGAGGATGTCGACGCCCGTTGCGACCATGTCCACCCAGATGCAGCCCGAGGCGATGCAGTCCAGCACGAAGAGGCCGCCCACCTCATGCACCGCGCCCGCGACGGCGCGGATGTAATCGTCCGGCAGGATCATGCCCGAGGCGGTCTCGACATGCGGCGCGAAGACGACGGCGGGCCGCTCGGCACGGATGGCGGCGACGACCTCGTCGACAGGCGCGGGCGCGAAAGGCTGGTCCGCGCCGCCATTGCCGATGCGGCGGGCCTTCATGACCGTTTCCGACGCGGGGATCGATCCTGCCTCGAAAATCTGCGTCCAGCGATAGGAGAAGAAGCCGTTGCGGATGACCATCACGGTTTCGCCGGTGGCGAACTGGCGGGCGACCGCCTCCATCGCATAGGTGCCGCCGCCGGGGACGACCACCGCGCGCTCGGCGTTGTAGACTTCGCACAAGGTGGCGTGGATATCGCGCATCACGCCCTGGAAAGCCTGGCTCATGTGATTGAGCGAGCGATCCGTGAAGACCACCGAATATTCGAGCAGGCCATCGGGATCGATATCGGGGCGCAGGGCGGGCATAGATGGTTCTCCTTGCTTCAGGCAGCGCATCCTGATGCTGCCCGTTCGTGCGACGGCGCTGACTCGATGCCACGCAATCGCCGCTGGCCGCGCATAGCGGGGCATGGTGCGGGATGCCAGTTGATCCTTCGCATCACCGTTCGGTGCTTGGATGAAGCGAAAGATGCAGATCGCGCTTGACGACGTCCACAGGGATCGGCATGACGCTGTTAATGCGATTCATTGTCATTAGCAGATCAGTGCAGTCGCAACGCCTTCACCCGCGCGAACCCCTCTTCGCGCGGCGCGGACGTTCCCGGCCTGCAGGTGCAGCGGGCCGGGGACGTCCTTCCATCGGCGATATGCGCGCTTGCCTCGCCGGCGCCAGCGCCGCCTGCCATCGCCCCTGACTGCCACGGGAGAGATTGCCCATGTATGCGTTTCTGGATTGCCCGCTTTCGTTGCTCGATCGTGGCGGCCGTTTGCTCGTCTGGGCCATGCGGCACTGGGCAAAGGCGGTCTCTTGCGGGCGTTGCCCGTGCGGCGATGTCGGCCCGGCCTTTCACAAGGCGGATCTCATGGCCGGCTTCCCGCATTTCCACATGATGATGGCCGTGGTCAACCGCCACGCGCGCGAGAAGCTGTCCTTTGCCGACGTCGATTGCCCCCGGCTCAGCGATGGCGAGGCGCTTCTGCTCAGCCTGATCCGCCTGCCCGGCGGGGCACACGCGGATCAAACGCCCGCGACGGTCGCGCTTGTCGTGCAGCCCGAGGGCGCCCCGGCGCTGCGTATGGCGCTGGATTCGCTCGGCGCGGCGCTACGGACGGTTGAACTCTGGCCCGCGCTGCCCATGTTCGATCCTGCCACTGTAAGGTTCCCCAATGAATGACATGACCCATCACGGCTTCGAGCTCGAGCCGACCGGCGCACTCAGCGTGGAATCCGTTCGCTGGGTGAAGCACTGGAACGACCATCTCTTCAGCTTCGCGATCACGCGGCCGGCGAGCTTCCGCTTCCGCTCCGGCGAGTTCGTGATGCTCGGCCTGCCGGGTGAGAATGGGCGGCCGCTGCTGCGCGCCTATTCCATCGCCAGCCCCGCTTATGCCGAGGAACTGGAATTTCTCTCGATCCGCGTCGAGGATGGCGCGCTCACCTCGCGCCTGTGCAAGATCCAGCCCGGCGACAGTCTCTATCTTGGCCGCAAGCCCACCGGCACGCTGGTGATGGACGCCCTGCGGCCCGGCAGCCGCCTGTTCCTGCTCTCCACCGGCACGGGCCTCGCGCCCTTCCTCAGCCTCGTGCGCGATCCAGACGTCTATGAGTATTTCGGCCAGGTCATGCTCGCGCACAGCGTGCGCACGGTCGCCGATCTGGCATGCCGCACCGATCTGGAAAGCCAACTCGCCGGCGATCCGCTGGTGCAAGATCAGGCCCTGCTGCAATTCCATTATTGCCCCACGGTGACGCGCGAGCCTTTCCGCACCACGGGGCGGCTCGATGCCCTGATCGACGACGGCACGCTATTCCGCGGCCTGAGCGGCCCCGCGCGCCTGGACCCGGAAACCGACCGGGTGATGATGTGCGGATCGATGGCGATGATCCGCGACTTTTCCGCCCGCCTCGACGCGCTCGGCTTTGAGGAGGGCTCGAATGCCAAGCCGGGGGATTATGTGATCGAGCGGGCGTTCGTGGATTAGGTTTTAGGTGCAGAGGGTTAATCGCGAAGGCGCTTCACCTTCGTCATTCCCGCGAACGCGGGAATCCAGCTCGGACGTTACTTCCCGGCGCAGGCGTGGAACTGGATTTCCGCGAGCGCGGGAATGACGAAATCCTGGTCCCCCACTCGCCGATGGCGATCAGGCGCTCCAGGAGACCGCGAGGGCGCCCAGCGCCTTGAGCGCAGCCTCGTCTTGCGGGCGGACATCTTCGGCGAAGGTCGGCGTCTCGACATAACCGATCACAATCAGCGGACTGCGTCCGCCCGGCGGAACCAACACCGCCAGATCGTTGGTCTTGTTGCCGACGCCTCGGCGCATCCCGGTGCCCGTCTTGTCCATGCCCTGCCAATCGGTGGGAATGCCGGCCCTGATGCGATTGCGCCCGCTCTGGGTCTGCACCATCCACTCCCTCAGCCGGTCGCGACTGGCCGCGCTGAGCACATCGCCAAGCACGATCTTGCGCACCGTTTGCGCCATCGCCTCTGGCGTGGTGCTGTTCTGCTCTGTGCTAGGCGGGATCACATTGATCTCCGGCTCATAGCCATCCAGCCGGCTCGTGTTGTCGCCAATCTCCCGCCAGAAGCGCGTCAACGCCTCGGGGCCGCCGAGCCGGCGCATGAGGATGTTGGCGGCGGCATTGTCGCTGGTGATCTGGATCGCCTGGGCCAAGCTGAGGATCGGCAAGCGCCCTTTGGCGAGATTTTCTTCCACCACGGGCGCGTAGGCGACGAGGTCCGCCTGACTGAAGCTCAGCTCTTCCGCCAGATCGAGGCGCCCGGCGTCGCTTTCGCGCAGGGCCATCGCCGCCAAGGACAATTTGAAGGTCGAGCAGTGACAGAAGCGCTCGTCGGTCCGCCAGCCGAAGCTGCGTCCGCTGCCGGTATCGAGCACGAGCGCGCCCAGCCTGCCGCCGATCGCGCGCTCCATCGCCTGCAGGCGGGCCACCGGGTCATTCATCCCCTCCCGCTTGTCGGCACAGCCGGCCAGCAGAACACTCGCGCCCATAGCCAGGGCAAAATCGCGACGATCGATCATCCGGCTTTGATAAGCGGGACGAACCGGTTTCGCCAACCCTTCCTGACTGCGCCGCGCATTGCCTCTGCATTCTGAGCGAGAAAACGCCCCCGCGCGGCCATTGGGTGCTGCATCATCAGGCAAAACTGTGCATTAGGTTTGTCAGATGCTGACGATATTGCTGATTTCCTTCCTCGGCGCCTGCCTGATGCCGCTGCTGGCCTACGTCATTGGGCGTGGTGCGGGCATGGTGATCGCCCTCTTCCCCTTCGGCCTGCTCGCGGCGTTCGTAAACATGGCGCAGTTCGTGGAACGGGGCTGGGTGAAGGGGGAAGCAGCCGAATGGGCACCCTGGCTCGGCCTTGATTTCACGCTTCGGCTCGATGGCTTTTCTTTCCTGCTCTGCCTGCTCATCACCGGGCTGGGCGGGTTGGTGACGATTTATGCCGGCGGCTATCTCACCAACAAGTCGCCGGCCGAACGCGCCCGTTTCTTCTGCTACATCCTGCTCTTTCTCAGCGCGATGCTGGGGGCGGTGCTGGCCGAGAACCTGCTCGTCTTCCTCGTCTTCTGGGAAGCGACGAGCATTCTCTCCTTCCTCCTCATCGGCTTTGAGGGACGCAGCGCCCGCGCCCGCCGGGCGGCCCTGATGTCGCTGCAGGTGACGGCGTTCGGCGGTCTCGCATTGCTGATGGCCGTCGCGATGATCGGCCATGTGCTCGGCACCTATTCCATGGCGCAGGCGGTGGCGCGGGTTGGCGAATTGCATGACAGCCCGTGGGGCACGGCGATCGTCGTGTGCATTTTGATCGCGGGTTTCACCAAGTCCGCGCAATTCCCGTTCCACTTCTGGCTGCCCAACGCGATGCAGGCCCCAACGCCCGCCTCGGCCTATTTGCACTCGGCGACGATGGTGAAGCTGGGCATCTATCTGCTCGCCCGGTTCGAGCCGGTGATCGGCGCGGAAAGCTGGGGACGGGGCGCGCTGATCACCGTGGCCTGCGTCACCATGCTCGTCGCCGCGTTGCAGGCCCTGCGGGCGGAGAACTTCAAGTCCGCGCTGGCTTATTCCACGGTCGCATCACTCGGCATTCTCGTGCTCCTCGTCGGGTTGGACGGGCCGGCGGCATCGGTGGCGATGATCGGCTTCCTGTTCGCGCACGCCCTTTACAAGGCGGCATTGTTCTTCTGCGCGGGATCTGTGCTGCACGCGACGGGCCTCTACAGCTTGCGCGCCATGGGCGGGCTTGCCCGGCATCTGCCGCTGACGGCGCTGGCCTGCCTCGGTGCCAGCCTCTCCATGGCCGGCATCCCGCCATTCATCGGCTTCATCTCCAAGGAATTCCTGTTTCAGGCGCAGTTGGAGAGCAGTTGGGAAGTCATCCCGCTGGCCATCGCCGTGATGGTCAACGCTGTCATGGTCGGCGTGGCCGGGGTAGTGACGCTGCGTCCGTTCTTCATGGGCCGCGGCAAGGTGAACAAGGTGCAGCATGGCGAAACCTTCTCGCTGGTGATGCCGCCGCTACTACTCTCTGCCGCCGGCCTGTTCATGAGCCTCGCGCCGGACTGGATCACGCGCGTCGCCATCCGCCCGGCGGTCGCCTCGGTCTATGGCCGGGCCGTGGAAGTGGACCTGACGGTGTGGCACGGCCTCACGCCGATGCTGCTGCTGAGCTTTGTCGTCGTCTCCATCGGCGCCCTGATCGTGGCTTTCTGGCGGAAGATCCACATCTGGCTGCGGCAGACCAAGCAGTTCAACACCTATGAGATCGAGCCGCTGTGGGAAATCAGCCTGCGCGCCCTCATCCTCTCCTCCCGCAGGCTGACCGACGCGCTCCAGCATGGCGATCTGCGGCGCTATCTGCTGGCCGTGGTCGGCGGCGCCGGGTTGCTGATCGCCTGGTCGGTGGCGAAAGCCGGCGTTGGGCCTGACATCCCGTTCCCCAACGATTTCCGGCCGGGCGAGGCACTGGTCGCGCTGGTCGGGCTGGGCGGGGCCATTGCCGCCGCGCGCGCCAATACGCTGCTGAGCGGCATGATCGCCACCGGTCTTGCCGGCTTTGCCGCCGCGATCACCTTTCTGATGAACGGCGCGCCCGATCTGGCGCTCACCCAGTTCACCGTGGAAGCGCTGCTGGTCGTGCTGCTCTCCGCGCTGTTACTGGCAGTGCCGCTCGCCAGCCCGGCGACCCGCACCCGTGCGATGCGCAAGCGCGACGCCCTGCTTGCGATCAGCATCAGCGCGCTGCTGTTCCTGGCAGTGATGGACATGGCCGCGCGCGAACATGTGTCCGCCGCCAGCCACTTCTTTGGTCAGATGAGCCTCGTGGCGGCGCACGGCCATAATGTCGTCAACGTCATCCTCGTGGATTTCCGCGCCATCGATACGCTGGGCGAGACCATCGTGATTGCCATTGCCGCCGTCATGGCGCGCTCGCTGCTGCGCAGCCGGGGCAGTGAAGGGCCGGTGCCCGGTCCCGAGCCGGTCCACTTCTCCCTGCAGGTTGCCGGGCGCTGGATCAGCCTGCTGCTGCTGCTCGCCTCGCTGGTCATTCTGTTCCGCGGTCACAACCAGCCGGGCGGCGGGTTTGTGGGCGGGCTGGTCGCAGCTCTCAGCTTTGCGCTGCTGGCGCTGGCTTATGGCGTCAACCACGCCCAGCGCGTGCTGCGCCTGCGCACCCTGACGCTGGTGGGCCTTGGCATGCTATGTGTGCTGCTCGCCGGCCTGCCCGGCCTGATGACCGGGGAGCCGTTCCTGACGCATCTCTGGTGGGAGCCGGGCGGCCTCATCCCGGCCCTCTCGACCACGTTGATCTTCGATTTGGGCGTTTATCTCGTGGTGCTCGGCGCCGTGCTGGCCTTCCACTTCGGCCTCCAGCGGGAGGCAACGCGATGACGCTGCTCTATGGCGCTGTCGGCGCGGGCATCATTGCGTGCGCGCTTTACATGATCCTCTCGCGCAATCTGGTGAAGATGCTGCTTGGCTTTTCGATGCTGGCGACGGGGGTCAACATCCTGATCTTCCTCGCCGGGCGCATCCAGAGCCGGCAGCCGCCCATCGTGGGCGAAGGCCAGCGCGCGCTGGGCGAGTCCGCCGATCCGATCACGCAGGCACTGATCCTCACCGCGATCGTCATCGGCTTCGCGCTCACGGTGATGCTTGCCGTTTTGGTGCTGCGCGCCTGGCGCCACAGCCACAGCATCGATGCGCGCAACGTCGATTCCGCCGAGGCGCTGGGCACGCCGCAGGAGCGGGAGCTGACCGATGACTGATGCGCTGCTGCTGCCCGCGCCCGTCATCCTGCCCTTCATCGGTGCGGCCCTGGTGCTCATCCTGCGCGCGCGCATCGCGCTCACCCGCGCCATCGGCCTGATTACGAACGGCCTGCTATTGGTCGTCTCGCTGCTGCTGTTCGTGCAGGCCAATGGCGGCAACCTCGTCCCGCTCACCGTCTTCGGCGGCTGGCCGCACGGCATCTCGATCAGCTTCTCGGCGACGATGCCGGGGCTGGTGCTGGTGGTCGTCACGGCACTCATCGCCTTTGCCGCAGCGATCTACGCGCTGGTCGACGTCGGCCCGCGCCGCCGCCGCGCCGGCTATGACGCGCTGATGCTGGCGATGACCGGCGCGGTGAACGGCGCGTTCCTGACCCGCGATCTGTTCAACCTCTACGTCTGGTTCGAACTGGCGCTGATCGCCGCGCTGGGCCTGCTGACGCTGGATCGCCGCCCGGCGCAGATCGATGGCGCCATCCGTTATGCCAGCTTCTCCATGCTGGCGGCGACCTTCATCCTGCTCGGCGTCGGCATGATCTACGGGATCACCGGCACGCTGGATGTCGGCGCAGCAGCCGCTGCGCTCGCCAGCCGCCCGCCCAGCTTCGCCTCCGCCACGGCGACCGCGCTGTTGATGGCCGGTTTCGCGCTCAAGGCCGGGCTGTTTCCCTTCCACCTCTGGTTGCCGGCCTCCTATCATACCGGGCCGATTACTGCCGTCGCCGTGTTCGCCGGCCTGCTCACCAAGATGGGCTTTTATGCGCTGCTGCTGGTCTTCGCCGGGGTGTTCGGCGTGGGCGCGGGCGGCATCGGCGCCGCGCAGATGGTGCCGGTGTTCGGCTGGATTGCGGCGGCCACCATCCTCATTTGCTGCGCGGGCGCGCTGGCGCACACCGATATGCGCCGCATCCTCGCTTATCATATTGTCGCGCAGGTGGGCTATATGACCATCGGACTGGCGATCGCCACGCGCGAGGGGATTGCCGGCGCGGTGTTCTACATGGTCCACTCGATCATCGTGCAGACCAATCTGTTCCTCGGCGCGGGGCTCATCCGCCGGGCCAGCGGAAGCTGGGATCTCACCCGAGCGGGCGGCATGGCGCGGACGAACCCGCTCTTTTCGCTGGTGCTCGCCGTGCCGGTCCTGTCGCTGGCCGGCATCCCACCCCTCTCCGGCTTCTGGGCCAAGTTCATCGTCATTCGCGAGAGCTTCGATGCCGGCATGGCCTGGCTGGGCATTATCGCACTGATCGGCGGGCTGATGACCATCGTCTCCATGTCCATCTTCTGGTCCGATGCCTGCTGGAAGGAACCGCGCGGCAAGCCGGTGCGCAAGGTGCCGCTGGCGGGGTTGATCGCCATGGCGATCCTCTCCGGCGCGACTATCGCCATCGGCCTGCTGCCACAAAGCCTGTGGACGCTCTCGCTCCTCGCCAGCCGCGCGCTGGCCGCCGTCAGTGGAAGCGGCCTATGAGGCCCGCCCGCCGCCTGCGCGCCAGCCTGACGCTGGTCGCGATGTTCCTGTGGGATCTCCTCGTCGCATCCCTCGCCGTCGCCAGGATAGTCCTGTCGCCGCGCATCCGCACGGCACCGGCGATCATCCGTGTGGAGACGGAGTTGGAGCGGCCTTGGGCCGTGGCCCTCTTCGCCTATTTCATGTCGCTCACGCCCGGATCGACCTGCCTGCATGTCTCCGAGGACCAGCGCAGCCTCTACGTCCATGTGCTCAACACCGCCGATGCGGCGACGACAATCGCGCGGTTCAAGCGGATCTACGAGCGCTGGATCATGGAGTTGGAGCGATGATCGATATGGCGACGCTCACCACTGTTCTCGCCGTGCCGCTGGCACTGGCCTTCCTGCTGGCCGGCTGGCGCATGGTGACCGGGCCGAGCTTTGCCGACCGGTTTGTCGCCCTCGACATGCTGACCGCCATCGCCGTCGGGTTCGCGGCACTGACCACGCTGGCGACCGGGCGCGGCGCCTTTCTGGATATTGCGCTCGGCATCTCGTTGATCAACTTCGTCGCCACGGCAGCCTTCGCCGTGTTCCTGGAACGCAAGCGGAGGCGGCAATGATGATCCTCGCCATGGCCCTGCTGATTGCAGGTACCGCCTTTCTGCTCATCGCCGCCATTGGCATCGTACGACTGCGCGATCCCCTGCAGAGGATGCACAGCGCCACCAAGGCTGGCACACTGGGGGCAACGCTGATGCTGCTCGGCGTCGTGCTGGCGGCCGACATCGCGGAGCTGAACTGGACCAGCGGGCTGACGATCCTGTTCCTGCTCATTACCCTCCCGATCGGCGCGCAGTTGCTCGGCCGCGCTGCCTATGTTTCCGGTACGCGGCTGGAAGGGCTGGCGCATGATCCGCTCAGCGACGAGTTGGAGCGCCATCCCGGCAAGCCTGATGAGCTGACGCGGGACAGCTAGCCTCAGCGTCCCCGAGGACGAACGGAAACGCCAAGTTTCGCTCGTCCGGATATGTTGCCCATTTGCAACAATCTGGCGCCACTAGTGATGCATCGCAACCACGAGAAGGTTGACCCCGTTAACCGGGCTCCATAAGCGGCCCGTCCGCCTCGTGCAGAAGGCGAGATTAAAACAAGGAAAATACAATGAAACTTGCTGTTCTGGCTTCCGCAGCCGCCGTGATCGTTGCCACCCCTGCCGCTGCGCAGGAAGGCCCCACCTTCTCCGGCCTGAGCCTCGCGGTCCTCGGCGGCTATGACTCGGTGCGGCTGAGCGACGGCGTCGACAATGGAAGCAGCGATGATTTCGCTTATGGCGTGAGCCTCGGCTACAATGCCGATCTCGGTTCCGCTGTGGTTGGCGTCGAAGTGGAAGCCGCTGACTCCGAGGTCAAGGAATCGGTCACGGACCAGTTCGTGACGGGCGACGAGCTGTCCCTGTCAGCAGCGCGCGATCTGTACGTCGGCGTCCGCGCTGGCGCCAAGCTCGCCCCCAACGCGCTGATCTACGCGAAGGCCGGCTACACCAACGCCCGCCTCAAGGTGAGCTACACCGACGGCGTCGACTCCGTCAGCGACGGCGACAACCTCGACGGCTATCGTCTCGGTGCCGGCGTTGAGTACAGCTTCGGCCGCTTCGGCATCCGTGGCGAGTATCGCTTCTCCGACTATGGCAAGCTGAAGTTCGACGACGTCGACACCGGCATCAGCATGCAGCGCCATCAGGTCATGGTCGGCCTCGTCGGCAAGTTCTGATCCAGCGTTTTCGCTAAACGACAAGGGTCGGCCTAGCGCCGGCCCTTCTTTTTTGTGCGCGACATGGCCAATCCAGGCGCGCCGGTTCCGATCTAGGCGGCGACGGCGCTCACCAGCAAAGCCTTGCCGGCAAGCATGACGCCCTGGCCCGGCACATGATGCGGCGCAAAGGCCGCCGTGAGGCGAGCCTGCGCCTCAGGCATCCGGTCAGGCGCGACCTGATTGCCGATGTGCATGGCCGACAGCACGAAGGTCGCGGCATCCTGCGCGCTCGCGCCGGGTCCCCCGACCGGCAGGTCCCGCAGGCACGGCGCCACGTCCATGTTTGCGAACCCTGCGTGCGCCAGCACCTCTCCCAGCCATGCCGTATCGGCAAAGGCAAACGGGCCGGGGGCTCTGGGGTCCGGCCGCCCATCCGGCGCCGGCAGCAGATCCTTCAGCGCCTGCTGCATCAGCTGCATCCAGGGATTTTCCGGCGGCGCCGCCCAGACCGCGAGATCGATGCGGCCGCCGTCGCGGACCTGCCCGCGCAGATTGCGAAACGCCGCCTTGGGCCCGGCAAAGAACATCGACCCGAAGCGCGAAAACAGCCGGTCGAACGGCGCGCCGTTGATCGGCGCGGCACCGGCGTCGGCGCAGACGAAGCTGACATTCTGCAGGCCACTGAGCGTTGCACGCGCACCGCAGGACAGGATGAGGTCGGACGAGATATCGACGCCGGTGACATGCCCCTCCGGCGCCACCGCCCGGGCAATCGCAAGGCTGGTGCCACCACCGCCGCAGCCGACATCGATCACGCGCTCGCCCGGCTGGAAGTCCGCCCGAGCCAGCGCCACCGCGCCGATCGGGTCGATCATCCCCTCAAGCCGATCCAGATTGGCGAGCCAGTTGCGCCCCATGTCGCCTGCCCAGCCTTCAGCAGTTTTGCTGATCCCCACCCCGCTGTTATCGGCACCCATGCCTTTGTCTCCCGACCCATGATGCGGCCCCTGCCGTCATGACTGTTCGGCAGGCCGCTTGCTTAATAGATGACAATGTCCCGTCCCTCTGTCGAGCGGTGATGCGCGCGACATCAAATGCTTTGCGCTTGCATGTTTCCGCGCAGCGCAAGCTCCAGCATCCGCGCCGCCAGTTCGCGCTCGCCCATCACGACGTCACCGATCCCCAGCTTGATCAGATGATCCACCTCGCCGTCCGAATGGGCCCGCGCGACAATGCCGATCCCGGGGCGCAGCGCGCGCGCCTTCTGGGCGATGGCCCCGGCGTCGAACCCCTCGGGAATCGCAATGAGCAGGCTGGTCGCGCGGTCGATGCCCGCCGCCTCCAGCACCCGCCGGTCCAGCGCGTTGCCGGTCACCGCCTCATGGCCGTCGCGCCGCGCGGCATCGGTCAGTTCGGCATTGCTCTCAATGACCACCAGCGGCTTGTTCCGCTCGCGCAGGGCCTTGGCGATCAGCCGGCCGACGCGGCCATAACCGACCAGCACGACATGCACGAGCGTGGCGGACGGCGCTGCCACCGGCGGCGCATCGACCTTGGCCGCCTCGCTCGCGCGATGGGCGATGTAGGAGAACAGGAAGGGATGCAGGAAGATCGAGATGATCGCGCCGGCCAGAATCAGATCGCGCGCCTCGGACGGAAGGACGCCGAGACCGAAACCCAGCGTGACAAGAATGAACGAGAACTCGCCGATTTGCGCCAGGCTGGCGGCAACCGTCATCGCCGTCTTGCGCGGATAGCCGGATACCCGGACGATGGCATAGGCAGCGAGCGATTTTCCGACCGTGATGATCGTCACTGTCGCGAGCAGCGGCAAGGGCTGGCGAAGGATCACCATCGGATCGAACAGCATGCCGACCGAGACGAAGAACAGCACCGCGAATGCATCGCGCAACGGCAGCGTCTCCTCCGCCGCGCGCCGGCTGAGCGGGGTTTCGCCGAGGATCATGCCCGCAAAGAAGGCGCCGAGCGCGAAGGACACATCGAAGATGAAGGCCGATCCAGCCGCCACGCCCAGCGCAATCGCCAGCACGGCAAGACGGAATAGCTCGCGCGAGCCGGTATGCACCACCCAGTGCAGCGCCCATGGAATGATCCGACGCCCGACCAGCAGCATCAGCGCGACAAAGCCGCTCACCTTGAGGATCGTGACCAGAACCGGCCAACCGATCGCCGAGAGACCCTCGCTCTGCGGATCGAGCGCGATGCCGGCCAGCACCGGCAGCAGCACGAGAGCCAGGACCATCACCAGGTCCTCGACGATCAGCCACCCGACGGCGATGCGTCCGCGCTCCGTCTCGACCAGATCGCGCACCTGCAAGGCGCGCAGCAGCACAACCGTACTGGCGACCGACAAAGCCAGGCCGAAGATGAAGCCGGAGAGCAGGCCCCAGCCCATCAGCCAGGCCAGCGCCATGCCGAGCACAGTCGCGGTGGCGATCTGCACAACCGCCCCGGGCACGGCGATGCGTCGCACCGCCATCAGGTCCTTCACCGAAAAATGAAGCCCGACCCCGAACATGAGCAGAATGACGCCTATTTCGGCAAGTTCATTGGCGAGGTTGGGATCGGCGACGAAGCCCGGCGTGAACGGTCCCACCATCACACCGGCGACGAGATAGCCGGCAATGGGCGAGACCCGCAGCCGCATCGCCAGCGCGCCCATGAAAAAGGCAGCGACGAGGCCGGCGACGACCGTGGCGATGAGCGGCGTGTAATGCGGCATCCTGTATGGCAGCTCCTGTTGAGGCGAAATCCTATGGTGCGGAACGCGAATGTTGCAGCGTCTCTGCCAGAAAGGCATCGCACGACGCCGCAACCATCGCTTCGTCGCAAGGACTTTAATGGCTTGACGACCATGCGCAACGATGGTCATTGCCTTCAGACACTTAGGCAGGCCGCACCGGCTGTGACGAGACCGCGGACCATCCGCGTTGCTGGCCGTTGCGCCGAGCGCCGCTTTCCGCTAAGGGCCGCGAGAAATTCCGGCCGGATGACCCGTGTCGGCCGTCCACAAGCCCAGAGAGATTATCATGAGCCCCCGTCCCAACGCTCTGCGGAACGTTGC
Source organism: Sphingobium sp. B2D3A (assembly GCF_025961795.1). Lineage (NCBI taxonomy): Bacteria > Pseudomonadati > Pseudomonadota > Alphaproteobacteria > Sphingomonadales > Sphingobiaceae > Sphingobium > Sphingobium sp. B2D3A. Next base: position 185,878 of record NZ_JAOQOI010000001.1, read on the forward strand.
CATCATCGCGCACGTCGATCATGGCAAGACCACCCTCGTCGACCAGCTTTTCCGCCAGTCCGGCACTTTTCGAGACAATCAGCGCGTCGATGAGCGGGCGATGGACTCCAACGATCTGGAGAAGGAGCGGGGGATCACGATTCTCGCCAAGCCCACCTCCATCGAGTGGGAAGGCACGCGCATCAACATCGTCGACACGCCCGGCCACGCCGACTTCGGCGGCGAGGTGGAGCGCATCCTCTCGATGGTCGATGGCGTGGTGCTGCTGGTGGACAGCTCCGAAGGCGCGATGCCGCAGACCAAGTTCGTGACCGGCAAGGCGCTGGCCCTCGGCCTGCGTCCCATCGTCGTCGTCAACAAGGTCGATCGGCCCGACCAGCGCATCCAGGAAGTGCTGGACGAGGTGTTCGACCTGTTCGTGAGCCTCGACGCGACCGACGAGCAGCTCGACTTCCCCGTGCTCTATGCTTCCGGCCGCAACGGCTATGCCAGCACCGACCCGACCAAGCGCGAAGGCACGCTGACGCCGCTGTTCGAGACGATCGTCAACCATGTGCCGCCGCCGGCGCTGGACATCGACGCGCCGTTCACCTTCCTGGTGACGCTGCTGGACCGCGACAACTTCCTCGGTCGTATCCTCACCGGCCGCGTGACCTCCGGCACCGTGAAGATCAATCAGCCCATTCATGCGCTGGACATGGACGGCAAGATCATCGAGACCGGCCGCGCCTCCAAGATCATGACGTTCCAGGGCCTCGACCGCGTGCCGGTCGATGAAGCGCGCGCCGGCGACATCATCAGCCTCGCCGGCCTGACTGTCGCCACCGTGGCCAACACCATTGCTGACACCTCGGTCTCCGAGCCGATCAAGGCGCAGCCTATCGATCCGCCGACGCTCTCCATGCGCTTTGCGGTGAACGATTCGCCGATGGCGGGCCGTGAAGGCGACAAGGTGACCAGCCGCATGATCCGCGACCGCCTGTTCCGCGAAGCCGAGAGCAACGTCGCGATCAAGGTCACTGAGAGCGCCGACAAGGACAGCTTCGAGGTCGCCGGCCGCGGCGAGCTTCAGCTGGGCGTGCTCATCGAGACGATGCGCCGTGAAGGCTTCGAGCTCGGCATTTCGCGCCCGCGCGTGCTGTTCGGCGAGGACGAGAACGGCAACCGCACCGAACCTTATGAGACCGTCGTTATTGACGTTGATGATGAATTCTCGGGCACGGTTGTGGACAAGATGAATCAGCGCAAGGCCGAGATGACCGACATGCGGCCCTCGGGTGGCGGCAAGACCCGCATCACCTTCTCGGCGCCCTCGCGCGGCCTCATCGGCTATCATGGCGAGTTCCTCTCCGACACGCGCGGAACCGGCATCATGAACCGGCTGTTCGAGAAATACGGTCCCCACAAGGGCAAGATCGAAGGCCGCAAGAACGGCGTGCTGATCTCCAACGGCGCCGGCGAGGCCAATGCCTATGCGCTCGGGCCCCTTGAGGAGCGCGGCGTGCTGATGGTCGGCGTGGGCGAGGCGCTCTACGAAGGCATGATCATCGGCGAGAACGCCAAGCCGGAAGACCTTGAGGTCAACCCGATGAAGTCCAAGGCGCTCACCAACTTCCGCGCCAGCGGCAAGGACGACGCCGTCCGCCTGACGCCGCCGTGGAAGCTGACGCTGGAGCAGGCCATCGCCTATATCGACGATGACGAGCTGGTCGAGGTAACACCCAAGACCATCCGTCTGCGCAAGCGCTACCTCGACCCCAACGAGCGCAAGCGCGCTTCGCGGTCCAAGGCCGCCTGATCCAAAGGGCGCTTGTCCAGCCGGACGAGCGCCCTTTTCTTTTGGGGAAGAGGCGGCGTGCGCCGAACGACCCCATTCCCAGTCCCGCTCGAGGGCGTTGTGCGCGCGAGGGACAAGCTCCCAACCCTCTCCCCTTGAGGGAGAGGGTTGCGCAGACTTGGCAGCCTGCGGCCTTAGTCGAAGCTGGGAGAGGGGTAAGCGATCCAAAGGATCGCGCGGATCAAAGATCCGCCACCCCTCATCCAACTCCGCCTAACCGCCAGATGGCGACAAGGCGCCGTATCCTCCTCCCTCAAGGGGAGAAGGTTGAATTTGACCCGCGCCACTTCGTCCCTGCAACCTAGCGCGCAGGCGTGGGCGTTGCTGTCCCAGTCGTTCGCATCGCGGCGACCACCCGGTCCGCCTCGGCATGGGCCTCCGCCTCGACACCCTGATAATCGCGCGTGTAGCGCTGGGCGAAGCCCTGGACGCCCCATTGGCGATACTGGTGCACATGGTGCAGCTCGTGCGCCCATAGGCCGACATCCGAGGCGGCATCCTCGGCGGAGCGGAACAGCACCACATCGTCCAGCGTGATCGCTGCGGCATTGCTCCGGTTGAAGGTATTGGTCTGCAGGCTGAACTCGTGACCCTGGCCGACGCGATAGCGCACGCGATCCAGCAGGGCGTCCGGCATATGGCCGCGCAGCCGCGCGCGAATGGCGGGCGGGATCGGCTCGACGCCGGCGGCCACCGCATCGTTGCGCGAGGCGGTGATCCAGCTCGCCAGCGCCTGCGCCGCGAACAATTGCCCGGCACCCTGCAGATCGGTCAGCAAGCGCCGGCCGGCCTCGTCAAATGCCGGGACGACCTGGCGGGCGGCGTCCTGAGCCCGCGCGGGAACGGTGAAACCGGAAGCGGGAATCAGAAGCCCCACCGCAGCAAGCGGCACGACCAGCAGGGAAGGAAAGGAGAAACGGGGCATAGACCAGACCTCTAGGTCGTCGCGGCTGAACCCGCTTTTAACGCCTTACGTGTCCCATGCCCTTCGCGACCATCCTTCCACATATCACCGCATCCAGGGCACGCCCCATGGGCAGATGAACGGCCTGTTTCGCGGGCGTTCAGGCCGGTCTGGCAGAAAGGATGGATCGGACGAGCGAGGCCGCGCGCAACGCCGACATTGGACACAGGAGAATGACATGCCTCTTACCCCCCGCCTCGCTTCGGTCGCCTTCGCCGTTGCGGCCACATTCGGCCTCATGCCGCTCGCTGCGGCACCGGCTCAGGCCCAAAGCAGCCTGTCGATCAGCTATCGGGATTATGATCGTGGCGCCTATCGTGATGGCTACCGCGACGTCCGCCGCGACCGCCATTATCGCGAACGGTCTTATCGCAGCGACCGCCGGGACTGGCGACGTCACGACCGCGGCTATCGTAGCGGCTACGGCTATAACGACCGTCGCCGCTGCTGGACCGAAACCCGCTGGGACCGCTGGCGCGGCGAGCGGTATCGCGTGCGCATCTGCCGCTGATCATGCCAACCGCACGACCGGGGCCGGACAGTCTCCGGCCCGGCCGCCCTCGCGGACTGCCCCATGCGCGCTCCTGAGAAGCGTTGACTGGCCGAAAGCTCTTCGGCAAGGACGAGCCATGGTTGATACTCCCGCATCCGACACGCCCGCCGCACCGCAGAGCGAGACGCCGCCCGACCGCCTCTCCACCAATCCGCGCAGCCCGCATTTCGACGTGGAGACGCTGCAGCGGGGCATCGGCATCCGCTTCAAGGACCGGGTGCGCACCGATGTGGAAGAATATTGCATCTCCGAAGGCTGGATCCGCGTCGCCGCCGGCAAGACCCGCGACCGCCATGGCCAGCCGCTGACCATCAAGCTCTCCGGCCCGGTCGAGGCCTGGTTCGAGGACGCCAAGCAGGACTGAGCCCTGATGGCCCGCGACAGGCGCGCGGGCCAAACCATCTGCGTTGATGGCCGCGCCGATAGTGGCGGATGATCGCCATCCGATCGAAAGAATTGCCTTCCCGCCCGCCTCGTTTATGGTAGCGTTATCAAGACGCGAAGTTGAACGCGATTGGGGAGGATTAGATGGCGGCTATGTCCTGTCATACGCATGCGAGAGGCGTGTCGGCGTCTCGCCGTGAGTTGCTGGCTTCCGTCGCCTCGGCCACGCTGGTGAGCGGGATTCTCGCGCCAGTTACCGCGCGTGCAGCCTTGCCATCAGCTCAGTCTAAGGGCGCGCTCAGCGTGGCGCCGCGCCTTCAGCCCTTCGACATGGCGGATGTGACGCTACTGGAAAGTCCGTTTCTCGCCGCGCAACGAGGCACGGAAGCCTATCTGCTTTCGCTCGAGCCGGACCGGATGCTGGCCAATTTCCGCACAAATGCCGGGCTCGCTCCCAAGGCACCGGTCTATGGCGGTTGGGAATCCGAGGCGACCTGGGCAGACATCCACTGCCACGGCCACACGCTCGGCCATTATCTCTCCGCCTGCGCACTGATGTTCCGGTCCACCGGCGATGGGCGATTCAAGCAGCGCATCGATTATATCGCCGACGAGTTGGATGCCTGCCAGCGCGCATCCGGCGTGGGGCTGGTCTGCGCCTTTCCTGAAGGCGCCGCGCTCGTCGCCGCGCATATCCGGGGCGAGCCGATCACCGGCGTCCCCTGGTACACACTGCACAAGATTTTTGCCGGTTTGCGCGATGCGTGGCAGCTTGCCGGCAGTGACACTGCTCGCCTTGTGCTGCTGCGCATGGCCGATTGGGCGGTGGTCGCCACCCGGCCGCTCGACGCCGCCGCCTTCGAGGCGATGCTCGCCACCGAGCATGGTGGCATGAACGAGGTGATCGCCGATCTCTATGTACTGACCGGAAAGGCCGATTACCGCACCTTGGCCGAGCGATTCTCCCAGAAGGCGGTAATGGAGCCGGCCGCTAAGGGGCGGGACTTGCTGGATGGCATGCACGCTAATACGCAGGTGCCCAAGTTCGTCGGCTTCCAGCGCGTCTACGAGGTGAATGGTGAGAAGGCCTATGGCGATGCCGCAGCCTTCTTCTGGCGCACAGTCGCCCGCACCCGCTCCTATGCGACGGGCGGCCATGGCGATGCCGAGTTCTTCTATCCGCCCGCCGACTTCGCCGCGCATGTCTTCTCGGCCAAGGGCTCTGAAACCTGCGGCCAGCATAATATGCTCAAGCTCACCCGCGCGCTGTTCCTGCACGATCCGCAGGTGGAGCTGGCCGACTTTTACGAGCGCGCGCTCTACAATGGCATTCTGGCGTCACAGGACCCGGAGACCGGCCTCGTCACCTATTTTCAGGGCGCGCGGCCGGGCTACATGAAGCTCTACTGCACCCCGGTCGACTCCTTCTGGTGCTGCACCGGATCGGGCATGGAGAACCATGCGAAGTATCGGGATTCGATCTATTTTCATGATGCCGAGGCGCTGGTCGTCAACTTGTTCATCCCCTCATCGGTGCGCTGGCGGGAGAAGGGCGCGGTACTGACCCAGACCACCCACTTCCCCGAAGAACCGTCCACCACCCTGCGCTGGTCTCTGACCCGCCCCATCCGCGCGACCCTGCGCCTGCGCCACCCGCGCTGGAGCCGGACAGCGCGCGTCAGCCTGAATGGCGCGCCGCTGGCGCAATCGACGAAGCCGGGCAGCTATCTGGAGGTGGACCGCAGCTGGCGGGATGGCGACATACTGACGCTCCAACTGGACATGCAGGTGCGCGTCGAAGAATCGCCCGCGGCGCCGGGGATCGTCGCGTTCACTTATGGACCGGTCGTGCTCGCTGGCGCACTCGGCACGGAGGGGCTGGCACCGGGATCGGATGTGGTCGTCAACGAGCGCCTCTATGGCCAGTATAACGATACGCCCTTCTCCCCGCCCCAACTGGTGGGCGATGCCGAGACGATCGCGGGGCAGCTCCGCCCCGGCACCGCCCCGCTGGAATTCATCATCGCCGACCGGGAGGGACGCCCCGTGCGGCTGATCCCTTATTATCAGATCCGTCACGAACGCTACGCAACCTATTGGCCGCTACAGCCTGCCACCGGTTGAGGATCGCTCCAGAATCTCCTGATCGGCCTGTGCTTCAGAGCGGCTTAGCGGTCCCATACCGCCATCTCGTCTTGCGAATGCTTCTCAATATATGCAATGGAGGCGCTCGAACATGATTCGCGCAGGCTGATCGCTGCGCGTCGCCAATCATCGTCGGGGGGCATGTGGACGGACAGCGGGTGGACAGGCAGCGGGCGGATGAGCCGGCAGCGTCGGCAGGCGGCGCGGCAGCCATCGCGCGCGGGGCGTCCGTGTCGGCATCTCCCTCCAGTGCCGCTCGGCCCACGCAAAAGGCCCCGGGCAAGCGCAAGGCGCGCGCCTTCTGGCTCAAGCAATTGCACAGCTGGCACTGGATCAGCGCGGCGATCTCGCTGATCGGCATGATGTTGTTCGCGATCACCGGCATCACGCTCAACCACGCCGATTCCATCGGTGCCGCGCCGAAGGTCGAGGAGCGAACCGCGACCCTGCCGTCCGCCCTGCTCGCCCAGATCGAGGCGGCGCCTGCTTCAGCCGATGCGCCGCTGCCCGCCCCGGTCGCCGCGCATCTGCGTCAGGCAGTCTCACTCGACGCAACCGGGCGCGCGGCGGAATGGTCGGACGAGGAGGTCTATGTCGCCCTGCCCGGCCCAGGCAGCGATGCATGGATCACCATCGATCGCGCGACCGGCGCCGTGACGGCCGAGCGCACCGATCGCGGCTGGATTTCCTACTTCAACGATCTGCACAAGGGCCGCAACACCGGCGGCACGTGGAGCTGGTTCATCGACATCTTCGCTGTCGCCTGCATCGTCTTCACCCTCACCGGCCTGCTGCTGCTCCAGCTTCACGCCCGGCATCGCCCCTCGACCTGGCCGCTGGTCGGGTTGGGGCTGCTCATCCCGCTCGTCATCGCCCTGCTGTTCATTCACTGAGGACCCGCTCTCCCATGAAGAAGACTTCCCTCGTCCTTGCCGGTCTCGTCGCCACGCCTGCCACGGCAGGCACGATCAGCGTGACCATTCCCCGCCTCAACGTCGCCGAGTATCACCGCCCCTATGTCGCCGCATGGGTGGAGCCGACCGGCGGCGGCGCGGCGCAGACCATCTTCGTCTGGTATGACGTCAAGCTGCAGGGCCGCGAGCCTGGCACGAAGTGGCTCTCCGATCTGCGCACCTGGTGGCGCAAGGGCGGCCGCAGCCTCAAGCTGCCCGCCGATGGCGTGAGCAGCGCCACCCGCGCACCGGGCACGCACAAGATCGCCCTGCCCGCCACGCTCAAGCCGGGCCAGTACACCCTCTATGTGGAAGCCGCGCGCGAGACGGGTGGACGCGAGATCGTCTCCATTCCGCTGACATTGCCCGCCCAAGGCGGCTCGGCCAGCGGCAAGTCCGAGCTGGGCGCCATCACCTTTTCCGCTCGCTGAGCTTTCCAAGACCCGAAAGGCCACGACCCCATGCGCATCAAGACCGCTCTGCTTGCCGCCGCAGCGCTGATCGCCGCCGCAGCGACGCCTGCCACCGCTCACCGCCAGTGGCTGCTCCCCTCCGGCACCATCTTCTCGGGCGAGAACCCGTGGGTGACGGTGGATGCGGCCACCTCCAACGATCTCTTCTACGCCGATCACAACGCCATGCGGCTCGATGCGGTCAAAGCCTGGCGGCCGGATGGCAGCGAGGCGGAGATCAAGAACGCCGCGACCGGTCGCTATCGCTCCGTCTTCGATGTGCAGCTCGATCAGCCGGGCACCTGGCGGATCGGCAGCACGCAATCGGGCGTGATGGGCACGTTCAAGGTCGATGGCGTGGAGTGGCGGCTGGGTGGACGGCGCGGACCGCCGCCGGCACCGGGCGCAGCATCCGGTGCAGCCCAGGCGCCCGGCAATCAGGTGAGCAGCGTCGCGGACATTCCGGCCAATGCGACCGACCTCAAGCTGACCGAAACCAGCGGCCGCAACGAGTTCTTCGCCACCAAGGGCGAGCCGAGCGCCATCAAGCCGCTGGGCAAGGGGCTGGAAATGATGCCGATCACCCATCCCGCCGAGCTGGTGCAGGATGAGCCGGCCAAGCTGCGCTTCCTGGTCGATGGTCAACCGGCGGCCGGCCTCAAGGTCACGCTGGTGCCGGGCGGCAAGCGCTATCGGGACAATGAGGGCGTGTTCGAGGTGACCACTGATGCCGACGGCGTGGCAACGGTGAACTGGCCGATGGCAGGCATGATCTGGCTGAATGCCGCGCTGAGCGACGACAAGCCGGCCACCCCGCGCGCGACGGCGCGGCGGATGAGCTACACCGCGACGCTGGAAGTGATGGCCCCCTGACCATGCTCGGCGCCGTCCCGCGCATCGTCGTGCCCCCGATCCAGTCCGGCGCCCTCGCCGGGATCGATCCGGGCGCGCCGGTGCGGGAGATTGGCGGTGAAACCATGGGCACCATCTGGCGGGTCCGCTTCTGCGCCCCGCCGGACGGTGATGCCGAAGGGCTCAAGCAGGATGTGCAGGCACGGCTCGATGCCATCGTGGCGGATATGAGCCATTGGGCGCCGGATTCCGCCCTCAGCCGCTTCGGCGCGGCGCCGGGTGGGCAGTGGACCACCTTGTCCGCCGACTTTGCCGCCGTGATGGAGACCGGCCTCGCTCTTGCCGAGCGCACCGACGGCGCGTTCGATCCGGCCATCGGGCGATTGACGGACCTCTACGGGCTTGGTCCCAACCCCGCGCAAAGCGACCCGACCGACGAGGCGATTGCGCAGGCGCTGACGCAATCGGGCTGGCGACACCTCGCTTTCGAGGCGGGGACGCGGCGGCTGCGCCAGCCGGGCAGCCTGTGGCTGGACCTCTCCGGCATCGCCAAGGGCTATGCCGTCGATGCGGTGGCCGACCTGCTGGCCGGTCATGGCGTGGTGCATTGCCTCGTTGAAGTGGGCGGCGAACTGGTGGGTCGCGGGATGCGTCCGGATGGCGACCCGTGGTGGGTCGACCTTGAAATTCCGCCGTCCATGCGCGCCCGCCCGATCCGCATCGCCCTGCATCAACTGGCCGTGGCGACATCCGGCAATTATGTGCGCGGCGCCCACACGCTCGATCCGCGCACCGGGCGGCAGGTGGAGAACGGCGTTGCCTCGGTCAGCGTCCTCCACGCCCGCGCCATGGATGCCGACGCCTGGGCCAGCGCGCTCACCGTGCTCGGACTGCACGCCGGCGCCGCACTGGCGATCCGCGAGGGGCTGGCCGTCCACATGCTCGCCCAGGACGGCGCGACGACCCGTGAATGGATCAGCCCTGCGCTGGCGGAGATGCTGGCAGATTAAGACACTCTGCGAGCGCCTCACGTCTCATTGACTGGCGCTCTGAGGCCCATCCGCGCGCCGCTCCTTCACCGATACTGTCTTGACGCACCGCCCGTCATTCTGTCGAAGCTCCAGTGGCATGACATGAGATGGAAAGGTGCCAGGATGGGGAAGTCAGGCTTGAGGGTCGGCGCTCTGCTCCTCTTGGCAAGTGCGGGGGCAGCGCAATCTCGCGATGCTCAGCAAGGGGATTTTTGTGCCCGACTTGCAGCCAATATCGGCGTGGACAAACCCGCCTCGCCTGATGGATTGACGACATGGACGGCCAATGCGGCAAACTTCGGCCAACGTTTCATTTTTGGCGGAACCGTCAGCACTGGACTCAGCGTGAGTCCTGTCGAGCCCGCGACTGTCGAAGATTACAAGCGACTGACCAACATGTGCGCAACGCAAGGTAAGGGCGCCATTTGCCGCCTGGAAGGTCCACTCGATTTCACCTTCACTTGGAAAGGCCAGTCAATCGTGACGCCCATGGAAGCGGGAGAAAGAGCGGTCGTGACAGTCGCCGGAACCAGGACGACCTGCCAGTCCGTACCGTCGTCCCCGGCGTAAGATCGGCCGCCCCTAGCATGGCGACGATGTTTTGCCGTGGAGCCGACGTCATAACCACACGACAGCTCACTTCCCCATCTCATTGGGATCGAACTTCAGCATCGCCGCGCTTTTGAGCGCCGGGTCCCAATGTTCGGCGATCAGGCCGTTTTCGATCCGGTACACATCGAACCAGCTGGTGACATAGGGCTTGCCCGCCTCGTCCTTCATCGGGCGCTCGCTCATCACCAGCACATAATCGCCCTCCGCCACGATCCTGATGATCGGCAGCGTGATAGTCGGCGAAATCGGGCGGGCGAGGCGTGAGCCGCGCAGGAAGGCCGCCAGCGCATCCCGGCCCGAGGCGACATTGGGATTATGCTGGATATAGTCGGGCGTGAAGAAGCGCTCGACCAGATCGGCATGGCCGCCCTGCACGATATGGCGATACATGTCGTAAACGAGCTTCTTGTTGGCGGCGAGCTTTGGGTCCGGGCTGGCGAGCATCGCCTGCTGCGCCTCGGCCGAGGCCGCGACCTGAGCATGCCCCGGGCTGGTGACCATGGTCATGGCAATTAACAGCGCCGCGATGGTCGGAATGCGTGCGAAAACCCTCATGCTCTCTCCCCTCTCCATTCCGCCCGTGCGTCCCGTGCCGGCGGCTCTGGCCTTTGTGCCCCAAAAGTCCCATGCTGGCGAGCCTGAGGGAGAGACCGCATGGAAGACCGCAACAATCGCCAGGCCGTAGACCTGCTCAACAGCTTCCCGTTGCTGCTCATTCCGGTGCTGATCTATAATCTGGTGGCGCTGTTCGCCGGCGCGCCGCAGCCGGATCAGACCGAGCCGGCGCTGGCCGCCGTGATGCGGGGCGAGGCTTTCACGCTGCCCATGCTCTCGGGCGTAATGCTGATGCTGAACTGGGGTGACATGCTGTTGCTGCTCACCATCGTCTTCCTGCTGGTCGAGGTGGTGCGATCGACGCGGCGCGGGCCATCCTCCATCGCCAATCTGCTGCTGACCATGGCGGTGTTCCTGTTGTGCGCGGTCGAGTTCTTGCTGATGCCGCGCTTTGTCAGCGCCACCTTCTTCCTGCTTACCATGATCGTTCTGTTGCACGGCCTGACCGGCCTGTCGCTCTGGCTGGCAGACCGGCGCCACGCCGCAGCCGCCCCGCCCGCTTAGCGCAAGGCCAGTTCCGCAGGCTTCGGCGCCGGGCCAGCCGCCGCCGCGTCGGCCGTCGCTCCGCCGCGCAGCAGCGTCCCGCAAGCCGGCGCCTGCGCTTCGTCCGGGTCGACAAAACCGACGATGGCCCGCACATCCGGCAGCACCATCGATAAGCCGAAAAGGCGCTGGGGCCGGAACAGGTCGACCGGCTCGCGCAGCACCGTCGGCGCGGCCAGCGTGCCGCCGATCAGGATCGGCGAGGGGCGACCGAACCATTCGCGGGTCTTGCCCTGCGCCTGCAAGCGCAGATCGAGCCGCTCGCCCCGCAGATCGAACTGGCCGCGCCCGGTGACGACATGACCATCGGTATCGATCAGGATCGGGTCGGCCGTCGCCAGCCCGTCGCGGACCGAAAAGGCGATCAGTCCGCAATTGAGGTGGGTCGCGTCATCTACCGCCGCCTTATCGCCGCCGATCCTGAGGCGCTGACCGAGGCCCCAGAACATGCCTCCCCCCGAATCCACCCCGTTGCCGCTGCGCGTGCCGAACATCGCAGCACGCAGATTGGTCATATCCAGCTCCGAGGCGCTTGCCCGCGCCATGCCCACGCGCCCGGCCGGCAGCACCAGGGCGATGCGGCCATCGGCATGACCGAGCGTCTCGCGCAGGGTCTCGCCGCGCCCGCTCAGCTGGATGCGCCCGCGCGCCAGCGCAGTCGTCTCGCGCGGGGCGAGGCCCCAGCCGGCCAGCAGCGGCCCCATCGGCGTCGGCGAGAGGCGAATATCGTAGCGGGCAAGCGCCGGGGCGGATCGCGCATCGATGTAGATATCCGATGAGACGAAGCCGCCCGCCAGATCAACGCTGGCCGGCGACAGCATGAACCGCCCATCGATAAGCGCGAGCCGCATGGCGAGATGCGCGGGCTTGAGCGCGGAGGCCGCGTCCCCGATGCCCTCGATCTGCTCGGCCTTATAGTCGACCACGGCATCGAAACTGCGCAGCGCCTCGGAAGACAGGGTGGCATCCGGCAGCAATGAGGCGACGGGTTGAGGACCTTCGCCATCGGATGGGGACGTCGCAGTGCGCAGCCCCAGCACAGCCATGCCGTCCGCCAGATGCAGGGCCCCGGACGCCAGAGACGCGACGACGCGCGGACGGGCGCCGCGTTGATCGAGCGTGAGGCTGCCGCTGAGATCGGTCTCGCCAAGCTGCCCTGCGATGCGGCTGAAATGCCAGCCGCCACGCCGTTGCGCGAGCCGGGCCGTCAGCGAAAAGGAGGGCGCGGCTGGAAGATCGATGCGCGCCAGTGCCGCCAGCGCGGCAAGGTCGGGACCGCGCGCCGTCACGCGCAGGTCCGCCCCGGCTAGCCGGAAGGGACTGTCGCTTTCCCCTTCCAGCCGCAGGTCCAGTGTCTCCGCGCCCGCACGCACAGCAAATCGAAATGGTTGCCCTTCGGCCGAGTTGCTGGAGCCACTCATACGGAAGGCATCACCGGCAAGACTGGCCCGCCCGGTGAAACGCACCGCGCCCGGACCGCTGCCGACCAGCTTGAGCCAGCTCTCGATCCCGTCGCGCTCGTCCCGGTAGCGCAGCACGAGATCGTCCGCGTCCACCCGCCGCACGCCAGCGACGGCAAATAGACCGTCCTTGCCACCGAGCTTCCAGTTGGCCGCGCCCGTGCTCGCCTGCCGCTCCAGATCAAGCGTGCCGCCGCGCAACCCGAGCGCACGCGGGCCAGAGCGCCCGATCAGCAGATCGAACGTGGAAAAGCGCGCCGTCAGAGCGCGGACATTCAGCAGATCCGTCGCCTGCGCCCAGGCGGCATTGGCGATGCGCACATCGTCCGCAGCCAGTTGCAGGGAGAAAGGCGTCACTAGCAGGCGGACATCGCCCTCGATCGCGACGGCACGGCCCAGCGCGGCACTCGCCCGGCGCTCGATCGGTTCGCGCAATAGCGCGGTGCCAAGACCGGCGGCCAGCCCGGCCCAACCCAGCAGCGGCAAAGCCAGCGCCGTCCAAAGCAGCGGACGGCGACGGCGCGCGGCCCGAGGCGTGCCAGGGTGAGGCTCGCCCGAGGGCGGCAGGCGCGGTGGTGCGGTCACGGCGCGCCAGTACTGGCACGCCGGATCATCAGCGCTGCCGCCGCCCCACGCTTGTCCCCGGAGTTCATGCCGCCGCACTAGCGCCGGCAAGCTGAACCGCCGCTGAGCGCTGGCGCGACTTACTTCTCGAAGGCCGCGCTGATCGTCAGTTTAACCTCGTCGGACACGATGGGAATCGCATAGGTCATGCCGAAGTCCGACCGCTTGATCGCCGCCGTCGCCTCGAAGCCGAGCGTCGCCTTGCCGTTATACGGATGCTTGCCGGCCCCGGTGAACTCGGCCTCAAGCACCACCGGCTTGGTCACGCCGTTGAGCGTCAGGTCGCCGGTGATCTTTGCAGCCGTGGCGCTCGTCGCGACCACACTGGTGGAGACGAAGCGGGCCGGCGCCGGATCGGGGCCGAAAAAGTCAGGTTTTCCGCCATCCTTGCCCGCGCGCAGCAAATGGCCGTTGAGGCCGGCACTGGCCGTCACCACCCGCGCGACCGGAATGGACACATCCACCTTCGCGGCGGAGAGCTTCGCCGGATCAATCTCCAGCGTGCCGGTGATGTCCCCGAAAATGCCGAAATAGTCGTTGAAGCCGAAGTGGTTGGCGCGCCAGCCGACGAGCGTATGGCCCGCATCAGCCTTGTAGGTGCCGGCTGCGACCCGGCTGACATCCTTCTGCCCGGGCAGTTGCGCATCATTCTGCGCGGCCAGCGGCGCCACGACCAGAATGGCCGGCAGGGCCACCAATGCGGTCGCCAGAGCGATCTTTGTTCTTTTCATCATTCCACGGTCCTCCAACCAGTCAAGAAAAGGCGTAGGGATATCGGGCGCTCAGAGCGGCGAATCCGGATTGAACAAGGTCCGCCACATATGGGCGCTCGGGCTGCTATCGAATCCGAGGCCCTCCGCGGGCTGACGGAAGTGGCGGCCGATCACATCCTCGAACGGATCGAGCGAGACCTGCGCACTGGGATCGAAGGCGTAGAGATCGTTCACGGTCACAAGGCGGGCCGCCATGTACCAGCGGTGCTTGCGGACCATCGCGAATTCGCGCTGCACATGCGGCGGCGGGACATAATCCTCGCCGAACATCTCGCGGTAGATATCGGGATAGGTGTAGCCCGTCTCCGCGTCCGGGAAGAAGCGCAGCGCGGCATGATGCCGGATGGCGAAGGCGACCTTCTCGGAGACATAAGGCTCGAAAAGCTGCGCGCTCCAGAAGCCGTGATTCGCGCGCATCATCGCCATCGACAGGTCATGGACGAGGCAGGCGAAGACGATATCCTCATCCATGTTGCGCTTGCGCGCCTGCGTGGCGCTCTGCAGGCAGTGGTTGGACGTGCTCTGAAAGCGCAGGCGAATGAAATCGGCGAGCTTGGGCTTTTCCGGCATGGGCGCCAACACGTCGACAGTCCCCTGCTCGGCGATGAAGACATTGCCGACACCCCGCCGGTAGTGGCGCGTGGGGATCTGCGCATCGACCTGCGCGACGCTGGGGAAGGTGCGCCCCACTGGACCAAGATTATCCGCCAGCGCATGTTCCAGCGCATCGGCCTTAGCCTCCGCGCTCATCGCCGCGACAGCGGCCGCGCCACCGAGCGAGGCGATGAACGCACGCCGCCCGATTCCGCCGACAATATCCTCCGCTGCTCCCGATTGCATGTGATCCCTCCCCGTCTGCCCCGAGACTTTTCAATTGACTTTGTGAACTCCATTGACGGATTTGCGAACAGATTTGTATCTGGATCATGACGTTGCACTGCGTTTTTCCGTCACTCGGAAAACTGACAGGTGCTGATTGACAGTGCTATCCGAATAGCACGCGCAATGGAGGGGAATGATGGGCGGCACGCAAAGCCGGGGCCGGATCGGCGCGGCATTTTCATGTCCATGGGTTACGCAGCACCGGGCGCACGCACCAACCTCGCGCGCCGCCTGGATGCACGCGGAATGACCAGCCCGCGCGGCTCGGCAGAGCGAGTCATCTATCTCCTCAGGCTGGTGATCGAGGGCAGCGAGCAGTTCACGCTCGGCGAGCTTGCGGAGCGGTCGGGCCTGCCGCTCAGTTCCGTCCACCGCCTGCTGCGCCCCTTGCTCACCGAAGGCATCGTCGAGCGCGGCGATGGCCAGACCTACCGCACCGGGCGCGAACTCACGCGGCTGGCATCGCAGCTGATGGCACAATTCGATCCGGTGCGCAGCGCGCGACCGCTGCTTGCCGGGCTGGTGCGCAAATGGTCGGAGACGGCCGTGCTGTGCCTCTATGCCCCGGTTCGGCGCCGCGCCGTGGTCGCCGCTGTGGCCAATGCCGCCTGCGACCATTGCCCGGCGCTGGAAGAAGGCATCGAGATCGAATTGCCCTGGGGATCGCTCGGCCAGGCCATTCTCGCCAGCCTGCCACCGGGCGAGAGCGAAGCCATCTTCCGGTCCATCACCCGCAGCCCCATCGCGGGCAGACCGCCGGCAAAGCGCGCCCAATTCCTCGAGCAGATGCGGTGCATCCGCGACGAGGGCGTCGCGCGCAATCTGGATGAGGAGCTTGGCCTCGCCGGGGTCGCGGCGCCGGTTTTCGATGGCGCGGGACGGCTAATCGGCTCGCTCGGCGTCGTGATGCCCCTGCCCCGCTTCCACGCGGCGCGCGATGCCGATCTCGTCCGTGACGTGCTGAGGGCCGCGAACAGCTTCGCAGGCCGCGCCGCCGACAGCACAGGGCGCGCCCATTCCTTCCACATTCCGGAATTGCGGCCCGATGTCCATTAAGAGGATTGACGCCATGGCGCCTCCACCCCTGTCTGGCAGGAAAAGCTGCACACAGCGCGCAAGGGGGAGAGGCGGGGTGACACATATTGGCGGATTACGGGGCAAGCGCCGTGCGCCCGATTACTGAGCCGCTGCCCATCGGCCGGGAGAGCGCGGTCGCCCCATCCTCTCTGCCCAAGGAACAGCGGGCGCCCTGGCCCTGGCAATCGACATGGCCATTCGCAATGCTGATGGTCGTCTCCATCTTCAACTATCTGGACCGGTCCCTGCTCGGGCTCGCCTTGCCGGCGATCAAGGCGGAGATGGGCGTTTCCGACACCGCGCTCGGGCTGGTTTCGGGCGTCGCGTTCATCGTAATCTATTCGCTGATGGGCCTGCCCATCGCGTGGGCGGCCGACCGATTCAATCGCCGTACGATCATCTCCATCGGACTCGCCTTCTGGAGCGCCGTCACGCTCGCAACCGGCTGGGTTACCAACATTTGGCAGCTCGCTTTCGCGCGCTTCTGCCTCGGCGCAGGCGAGGCCAGCAGCACGGCGCCGGCCAATTCGATGATCGCCGACCTGTTTCACCCCACCAGACGCCCGCTGGCCTTGGCGATCTACGGGATCGCCGCGACCATCTCGCACATCGTGCTGTTCCCGGTCGCCGGCTGGATTGCGGAAACCTATGGCTGGCGTGCCATGTTCATCGCGGCCGGCGTGCCCGGCGTCGTGGCAGCGTTAGTCTTTCGTCTGACAGTCCGCGAGCCGGCCCGCACTGCTGCTCGGCCGGCGCACAACCGCTCGCCGATTGCCGCAATCAGAACCGACGTGCGCGCTCTGCTGGCCAACCGCTGCTATGCTTGGATGCTGCTCGGCATGACGTTCATGGGGTCCAACATCTGGGCGACCGGCTCCTGGACGCCGACCTTCTTCCAGCGCGTCCACGGCCTGACCATGGCGGAAGCGGCGACGATCATCGGCCCCTCACGCGGTTTTCTCGGCGCGGCGGGCATTCTCCTGGGCGGCCTGCTGGTCGATAGGCTGCGTAAGAGCCAGTTGCGCTGGCGGGTCGGCATTCCGGCGCTCGCCTGCCTGGCGATGGGCCCCGCGGAACTGCTGTTTCTGCTCGGCGAGGAAACCGCGATCTGGGTGCTGGGCTTTGCCGGCGCCAGCTTCTTCACCCTGCTGCATCAGGGGCCGATCTATGCCGCCGTCGTCAATGTGGTGGCGCCCGACCAGCGCGCGCTGGCCATTGCGATGCTGCTGCTGGGCGGCGGCCTCGTCGGCAACATCATTGGACCGACGGCTGTCGGCATTTTGAACGATGTGCTGGCGGCGGACTTCGGCCAGTCCGCCATCCGCTATTCCCTGTTGCTCATCGCGATCACGCCACTCTGTGCCGGCGCCTGCTTCTGGCAAGCCTCGCGCCTCTACGTGCGCACCGCGAATGAGGAGGGGTGAGCGCCACCGTGCAACGAGTTGATTTCGAAAATCATGTTTGCCGCTCGATGCGGCCGCGCCGTCCTTCCATATACTAGAAATCCTGCCTTCATCGCGTGACAAAAGAAAATTGATTTTGTATACCGAGACTCATGAAGGGGATTTCTAAAACGGCGCGCAAGAGAATGAGCGCGATGGCAGGAGAGGCAGCCCGGTTCGGCGGATCACGCCAGGGCGCTGCTGTGATTCTTGCGGCGGGCGCAGTCTATCTGGCCGCGCTCGGCGTTGCCTTCCCTGTGCAGGGCGACGAGCCCACTGCCGTGGCGGAGAATGCGCCGCACCCGATGATCGGCAAATACTGCATGTCCTGCCATGATTCGGAGGAGCGCGTGGCTGGCCTCTCCTTCGAGGGGATGGACTTCGACCATACCGGCAAGAATGCGGCCATCTGGGAAAAGGTGGTGCGCAAGGTGAGCGCAGGTGCCATGCCGCCGCTCAACAGCCCTCGGCCCGAGGCGGGCGAACTGGCCTCCTTTCTGGGCGAATTGACCGATCGGCTCGATTCCACGCCCGCGCCACTCCCCTCGGCCAACCTGCGCCGCCTGAACAGAACCGAATATGCCAATGCCGTGCGCGATCTCATCGGGCTGGAAATCAATCCGGCGGACTTCCTGCCGCCCGATGCCGCGACCGGCGGGTTCGACAATATCTCCAGCGTACTGACCACCTCCCCGGCGCTCATTCAGGGCTATCTCAATGCCGGGCTCACGATCAGCAGCATCGCCACGGGCGCTTCAACGCTCGAACTGACGCGGACTGTTTACAACGCGCCCGGCAAACTCGTGCAGACCAAGCATCTGGAAGGGCTGCCGCTCGGCACGCGGGGCGGGATGCGGGTCAACCATTTCTTCCCGGTGGACGGCACATACGAGATCAGCGTGCGCACCAGCACCGGCGGGTTCATCGCCGGACGCCGGGCGCCGGCCCCCATGCCGGCCGTCAACCTCACCATCGATGGCCGCCGGGTCGCGCTGGGCAAGGGCGACAAGGTCCGCGTGAAGCTGGGCGCCGGGCGACGCACGATCACGGCGGCGCTGCTCGACGAGGTCGCCGGTGCGGGCGTGAACGACATCTACGCCAATTATCTGACCAAGGGCCTCGTCCTCAACGTCGCGGTCAACGGGCCATTCACGACGCAGGGGCCGGGCCGCAGCGCGCCGCGCGCCACGGTCTTCTCCTGCCGTCCCAAGAGCTGGATGGAGGAAAAGCCCTGCGCCCGCGCGATCCTGACGCGCCTCGGCAGCCTGGCCTTCCGCCGCCCGCTCAAGCCGATGGGCGGCGAGGTGGACGCGATCATGAAGATGTATGATGCGGGCCGGGCGCAGGGCACGTTCGAGGACGGTGTCCGCGCCGGCCTCTCCTACATTCTGGTCGATCCCCGCTTCATTTACCGGTTCGAGCAGCCGGTCGCGCAGGACAAGTTTGCGATCAGTGATCTCGACCTCGCCTCGCGCCTCTCCTTCTTCCTGTGGAGCAGCATCCCCGACCAGCAATTGCTCGATCTGGCGGCGCAGAACAAGCTCAGCGACCCAGCCGTGCTGGACCAGCAGGTCAACCGCATGCTCGCCGACCCCAGGGCGGAAGCGCTGGTCGACAATTTCGCGACCCAGTGGCTGCATCTGCGCGAATTGCGCTCGGTCCAGCGCGAGAGCCCGGCGTTTGACGACAATCTGCGCGTCGCTTTCGAGAATGAGACCAAGGGCCTCGTTCGCTATGTGATGCTGCAGAACCGCCCGATCCGCGATCTGCTCGATGCCGACTACACGTTCGTCAACGAGCGGCTGGCCCAGCATTATGGCATTAGCGGCGTGCGGGGCGACTATTTCCGCAAGGTCAGCCTGCCCAAGGACAGCGTGCGCCGTGGCCTGCTCGGGCAAGGTGCGATCCTCACCGTCACCTCCGTCGCTAACAGGACCTCGCCGGTCATTCGCGGTGCGTGGGTACTGGAGAACATCCTCGGCGTGAAGCCGCCGCCGCCGCCGCCCGGCGTCGAGACCAATCTCGACGCGAATGCCGAGGCGACGAGCCTGCGCCAGCGCCTTGCCGTGCATCGCGAGAACAAGGTGTGCGCCTCCTGCCATAATATGATGGACCCCATCGGCCTGGCGTTGGAGAATTACGATCTGGTCGGCCAGTGGCGGACGCGGGACGGCGCCTTCCCGGTCGATGCCTCCGGCGTGATGTCCGACGGCACCAAGATCAATGGCCCGCGCGATCTGCGCAACGCCATCCTCGCCCGCTCGGACGCCTTCACCCACACCTTCATCGAGAAACTGATGACCTTCGCCATCGGCCGCGAACTTACCTTTGCCGACATGCCGGAAGTACGCCGGATCGCCCGGACCAGCGCCGGCAATGGCGATCGCTTCCAGACGATCCTGCGCGGCGTCGTCACCAGCCGGCAGTTCCGGATGCCGGCGGGCAGCCAGAAAGATCGGCTGCGCGTGTCGCCCAGCCAGTTGACCTGGAACACCAGCCGGCAGCCGCCCGCCATGATTGGGAGAAAGAAGTGATGAACGGCGATGACTTTTCGGGCGATGGCGCGGGCATATTCGACCGGCGCAGCGTGATCGCCGCCGGCTCGCTGCTTTCGCTGGCGCTCTCGTCGGGTGTGGCGATGGCCGCGGAAGCCCTGCGCGGTGACGAACTACCGCTGCGCACCACGGGTCTGGAACATATCGGCATGCTGGTGCCGGACGTGACGAAGGCCGCGCAATTCTATGGCCGCTTGTTCAATCCGGCGGTCCACAAGGAGGCCGATCCGCCGCTGCGTTATTATGTCGTGCTGGGCAAGGGCTATATCGCTCTGGGATCGCGCGCCACCGCGCCCGATCCGGCGATCGACCATTATTGCGTGCTGCTCGAGAAATACGACCGCAAGGCGATGGATGCGCGCCTCGAGCGTGAAGGGCTGGCCCCTGCCATGCGCGGCATCGTCTACGATCCCGATCACATTGGCCTGCAATTGCTGGAAGAACCGGCCGGCCTCGCCAGCACGACGGTGCCGGCCGGAAACATCGTGGAGGGCGCGCCCCTCGTCACCCCGCTCAAGATGGAAAGCATCCTGCTGCGCGTCAGCGATCTCGCTGCCACCAGCAAGTTCATGTCGCTCTTCTTCAAGGAGATGCGCGCGCCGGCGCCGGGCCAGCGCTGGTTTGCCGCGGCGAACACGCCCATCGCCATCCGCCAGACGGTCGGCCGGGAAAAGCCGGCCGTGGATGACTGGACGGTGAGTTGCCGCCGCTTCGACAGTGGCAAGGTCGCCGCCGCGCTCGCGCAGATGGGGGCAGTCATCCTGCCTTCCGCGCCCGGCACGCTGCGCCTGCTCGATCCCAATGGTTTGCCGCTCACGATGAAGATGGCCGGCTGATGCGCCGGCCCGCCCCGCCCTTTCCGCTTGGCTCTGAGGTCTGGAGACGTCGATGACCTACCTTACCCGCAAATCGCTTTCGCGCCGGACCGTGCTTCGCGGGGCCGGCGCCTGTCTTGCGCTCCCCTTCCTGGAATCGATGATACCCGCCGCATCGTCCGGGCTGCCACCGGCGCGGACGCGGCTGGGCTTCTTCTATGTGCCCCATGGCGCGGTGATGGACAGGTTCCGCCCGGCGACGCTGGGCGCCGGCTTCGAGCTGTCGCCCACGCTGCGCCCGCTTGCGGCCTTTCACGACAAGATCAACGTCATCAGCGATCTGACCCTGCCGCTCGCCTACACGCAGGATGCCTCGGCCGCGGCCAATCATAGCAGTTCCTCCGCCGTCTACCTCTCCGGTACGGCGATGACCAAGAATGTGAACAAGCTCGGCATGACGGCGGACCAGGTCGCCGCCAAGCATCTCGGCCAGGATACGCCCCTGCCCTCGCTCGAACTCGGTATCGAGGAGCCCTCGGCAATCTGCGGTGAAGGGTGGAGCTGCGCCTATCGCGACACGATCAGCTGGCAGGACGCCAACACGCCGCTGCCGATCCAGCGCAACCCGCAACTGTTGTTCGAGCGCCTGTTCGGCGCCGGCGGCACGCCGGAGGAACGCGCGGCGATCTGGAGTGAATCGCGCAGCATGCTGGACACGGTGACCGACCAGACGCGCAAGCTCTCAGCCGATCTGCCGGCCGAGGACCGGCGGCGGCTCGACCAGTATCTGACCGATGTGCGCGAGGTCGAACGGCGGCTGGAACTGACCCAGGCACAGACCAGCCACGATATCGTGGTGCCGGAAAAGCCAATCGGCATTCCCGAGGATTTCGAGACGCACATCAAGATGATGTTCGATCTGCAGGTGCTGGCGTGGCAGACGGAACTGACCCGCATTTCCACATTGATGCTGGCGGTCGAGAACAGCAACCGCATCTACCCGGGCAGCGGCGTGATGGAGAGCTTCCATCCGCTCTCGCACCACAGCAACGTGCCGGCCAATAAGGACAGGCTGGCGCAGCTCAATGCCTATCACATCTCCATGTTCGGCTATCTGCTCGACAAGATGGCCAGCACGCCGGATGGCAATGGCTCGCTGCTCGACAACAGCATCCTGATGTGGGGTAGCGGGATGAGCGATTCCAACGTCCATAATCACGGCCCTCTGCCGATCGTCCTCGCAGGCGGCGGCTCGGGCAAGATCGCCGGCAAGCGCCACATCAGCGGCGGCGTCGGCAAGGATCGTCCGCTCTCCAACCTGCTGCTCTCCATCCTGCAAAAGGCGGGCGCACCGGTGGAAAGCTTCGGCGACAGCGACGGCACGATCGACATCTGATGCCCGCCACAAGCAAACGCATCGCGCTGGCAGGCCTGGCGCTCCTGGCGCTCGCCCTTGTCGCCTTCCTGCTGCTGCGTCCGCAGCGCCCCGTGCTGCCGCCGGCCAAGGCGCAGGAACTGGGCGTGCAGATGGCCTCGGCGGCGCGCGACAATCAGCTCGAGCGCATGTACGAGCTGGTCGACAGCGGCGCCAATCTCGATGCGCGCTCGCCGGACGGCACGCCCGCGCTGCACTGGCTGGCGCGGCGCAACCTCGCGGACGATGTCGACCGCCTGCTTGATCTTGGCGCCAATGCAGGCCTCACGAACGAATATGGCCTCACGCCCTTGCATGTGGCCGCCGAATTTGGCGCGTCCGCTGTGCTGCGCCGCCTGCTCAGGGCCGGCGCGCCTGTGGATACCCTCTCCCACACCGGCCAGACCGCGCTCATGATCGCCGCGGGCGAAGGGGACGGCGCCAACGTCAAGGCGCTGCTTGCGGCCGGTGCGAACCCCAATTTCACCGACAAGGCCTATGGCCAGACCCCGCTGATGCTCGCGGTGCGCGGCGGCAGCGTGGAGGCGGTGCAGGCGCTCATAGAGGCCGGCGCCAACGTCAACGCCGCCACGAAGCTGGGCAGGAAGCCCGAGTTCCGCGCGCCCGGCGAAGGCGGGGGCTCGCATGGCGACGGCATCGTGCGCGGCGGCGTGCCGCCCGAGGGTTCGCGCGCCGAGTGGCCCGGCAAGATCACCCCGCTCCACCTCGCCGCGCGCGAGGGCACGGTCGAGATGGCCAAGGCGCTGGTCGAGGCCGGCGCGAAGATCGAGCAGCCCGAGGCCAATGATGCGCGCCCGCTGCTCGTGGCGGTGCTCAATGACAATGTGCCGGTCGCCCAATATCTGCTCGACAAGGGCGCCAATCCCAACGCCGCCGATTGGTATGGCCGCA
Organism: Sphingobium sp. B2D3A; assembly: GCF_025961795.1. NCBI lineage: Bacteria > Pseudomonadati > Pseudomonadota > Alphaproteobacteria > Sphingomonadales > Sphingobiaceae > Sphingobium > Sphingobium sp. B2D3A. The sequence continues at coordinate 208,773 of NZ_JAOQOI010000001.1, forward strand.
CGCCGCTCTGGGCCGCTGTCGACGTGCGCAACATGGAGCTGGATACCGACACCGCCAAACAAAAGGGCGTGGATCGTCCCCGTGCGCTCAAGTTCATCGGCGCGCTGCTCAACAAGGGCGCCAACCCCAATGCGCGGGTGATGCGCTATCCGCCGACCCGCTTCTGGCTGTTGACGGCTGGCTCTCTGTCCTGGGTCGATTTCACCGGGCAGACGGCGTTTCTGCGCGCCGCCCTCTCCGGCGATGTGGACGCCATGAAGCTGCTCGCCAGCAAGGGCGCCGACCCCAATATCACGACGAACAATGGCACGACGCCGCTCATGGCCGCTGCCGGCATCAATTGGGTGTTCTTCCAGACGTTCGACGAGGGCGAGGACAAGCTGCTTGAGGCCGTCCGGCTCTGCCACGAGCGGTTCGGGCAGGATCTGAACGCGACCAATGCCATGGGGCTGGCCGCCGTTCATGGGGCAGCCAATCGCGGGTCGAACAAGATCCTGGCCTATCTGGCGAGCAAGGGCGCGCGCTTCGACATTCGGGATGCCGAGGGCCGCACGCCCTACACCTGGGCGAAGGGCGTGTTCCTGGCGACAACCGCCGCGGAGCCGAAGCCGGAGTCTATGAAGCTGATCGAGCAGGTCTGCGCGCGTACCGGGCAGTCCTGCGGCATCAACTGACATCGTCCGGACACAGCGGACCGCATCATTCGGGGGATTTTCGTGCAGGACTTCATCTTCTTCCTCGGTCGCTTCCACGTTCTCGTGCTGCACCTGCCGATCGGCATTCTGATGCTGGCGATCGGGCTGGAGATCGCGACGCGCTGGCCGCGCTTCGCCGCCCTGCGTCCCGCGGTTTCCGCGACATGGCTGATCGGCGCGCTCTGTGCCTTCCTCACCGTGACATTAGGCTATATGCACGCGAGCGAGCCCGGCTTCACCGGCGAGGCGGTCAACTGGCACCGCTGGAGCGGCGTGCTGCTGGCAGCCAGCGCGCTGCTGGTCTGGGCCTGGCAGCGCGAATTCCCGAACATCTATGACCGAGGCTGGCCGCTCGCCTGCCTGATCACTGGAGGGTTGCTCGTGGCCACCGGCCATTTCGGCGGCAATCTGACGCACGGCCCGACCTACCTCACCGAATTCGCGCCCGGCCCGCTGCGCTCCGGCCCCGGCGGCCGGTCACCGGTGACCAATGTCGCCGACGCGGACATCTTCCTCGATGTGGTCCAGCCCACCCTGCAGACGCGCTGCGCCTCCTGCCACAACGATGACAAGCGCCGCGGCGCTCTCTCCATGGCGACCTACAAGAGCCTGATGGAAGGCGGCGAGAGCGGCGCGGTGATCGATCCGGGCGAGAAGCAGCGCAGCGACCTGTATCGCCGCATCACCCTGCCTGCCGACCACAAGGACTTCATGCCCAAGAACGGTCGCACGCCGCTCACCCCGGATGAAGTCGCGGTCATCGGCTGGTGGATCGAGGCCGGCGCCTTGCCGGAAGGCACGGTCGGCAAGCTGAATGCACCCGAGGACATCCGCGCCAAGATCGCCAAGGTGCTCGGCCTTTAACCGCAAGCGGCCAGACGAGACCCGCCGGGCTTGTCTTCAAAATCTCACAACGATCCCGCTGGCCGATGAGGGACCCTGCCGATCCACGCCCCCGCCGCTCGTGCAATGGCCCAGCCGTTCCAAGCCCTGCCTCATAAAAAACGGGCGGATCGATTATCCGATCCGCCCGCCGCAATGGTGTTAGCGGGTGCCGGGGCACCCGCCCCCGTTAGAAGTCGTAACGGATCGACGCGCCGATCATGCGTGGCTTTCCGCGCACCACCGAGAGCATGTTGCGCGGCGGTGCGCCGACGCCGGTGGGCGTGAAGCTGTCGAAATAGGCGCCGCCGAAGCGGGTGGCACCCGTCGCGTAGGTCTTGTCGAACAGATTATTCGCGAAGACCGAAATCACCACCGGCACATTCTTCGGCATGAAGCGAATGCGGGCGTTAACGAGGCTATAGGCCGGAAGCTGATACTTCGAGTCGGGATTATCGAGGTTCAGCGTGGCCTGGTCGTCGGTGTAGCTCCAGTTCATGTTGACCGTGAACTCGCCGAATTCGGCCGGCACATTGAGCGTTCCGCCGAGGCTCAATTGCTTGCGGGGGATATCCGGGAAGAGGAACGGCCCGCCATTACGCACCGGATCGAGCTTGACGCCGGTCAGCGAGCCGCTGGCATCGAGCGAGAAGTTCCGCGAGAGGCGCAGGCGGCTGTCCAGTTCCAGTCCGTAGACATCGATGTCGCCGGCATCGACAACCTGAAGGTTGAACCCCAGCGGGCAGGACGGCCCGGTCGTGCAGGTCACGCGACGCGCTGACTGCCGGTTGCCCCATTGCATATAGAAGACGGTCGGATTGACGATGAACGCCCGGTTGAAGAGCGCCATACGCAAGCCGACTTCATAGTTGCGGACGGTCTCGGGCGGCACGGTCGGCACGCCGTCGCCGCTCTGCGCCGGGCCGGGAATGTTGTCGGCGATCGAGAAGCTGTAGAGGCCGGCCTTGTACGCCTTGGAAATCGTCGCATAAGCGAGGATATCCGGCGTAATCTTGTAGTCGATGGTCGCGCGATAATCGACCTGCTGCCAATGTCGCGAACTGTCGACGAAGGTCGATGTTGTGCCGGGCGCCGGTGTGAAGTCCGACGAGGCATATTCGATCGATTCGATCCGCTTGCGGTCATACGCATAGCGCAGGCCGCCCGTAAAATTGAGCCGGTTGGTCACGTGCCAGGTCGCGCTGACGAAGGCACCGAAAGAGTTGGCCACCTGCGTCGTGTCGGCGTCCTGCCGGCGGACCAGGCCGCCATCGGCATTGCCGTTGGGGCTGTTTGGATAGACGCTGGTGCCCTTGCGGGTAATGGTCAGGCCCTGCTCGTCCGACTTTTCGTAGAAATAATTGAGGCCACCGACGACATCGAGCGCGCCGCCGAACGGCGCCGCGTTGAGCTGCAGTTCCTGATAGAAAACCTTCGATCCGGTATCGAGCTTGCGGTTTTCCGTGCCCAGCTGCTGATAATCGATCACCCCGTTGAAATCGAGCTTCGACAAGCCGGAGGTCGAGGACAGGGTCACATCGTCGGAGAGTTCGTAGGACATGCGCAGATCGGCCTGCCAATAGACCGATGTGTTCCGCTGCACGCACTCTTCGCCGAAGTCGGGATTGAAATCATCGAGCAGGCAGATGTCATGCTGGCGATATTTGTCACCGGTCACCACGCGCGGATCGTTATAAGGCGCAATCGGCGCCTGACCGACGGACTTGAAGGCATCATTGAGCCAGTCGCCATAATTGCCCTGAATGCCGACAAAGCCCGGCGCTGGCTCGATGCCCGGCCGCAGATCGAGCTCCTCGGTGACGATCGGCGACCCATTGGCGCGAGAATCGGTGTAAAGAAAGCCCAGCGTGGCCTCGAAGCGGTCGTTCGGCTCGAAGCGCGCCTGCACGCGCCCGACATAGTCCGTGGATGCACCGTTCTTCTCGGTACCGCGCTGCACCCATCCGCCCTGATGCAAATAGGCGCCCTGCGCGCGCACGGCCAGCGTATCGCCGATGGGGATATTGATCGCGCCGACGATATCCGCCCGGTCATAATTGCCGGCCGTCACCTGCGCATAGCCTTCCGTCTCGCCGAGGCGCGGCTGCTTGGTGAAGTAACGCACCGCACCGCCCGTGGAGTTGCGGCCGAACAGCGTGCCCTGCGGGCCGCGGAGCACCTCGATCCGGTCGATATCGATCACTTTGAGAACCGAGCCGGCAGTGCGCGGCATGTAGATACCGTCGATATACAGGCCCACGCCGCGCTCGCCGAGTGCGCCACCGCCGCCGCCGATGCCGCGGATCGTGAAGGAGGGGGTGGATGTGCTGCCGCCGCGCTGCGGGGCGATGCTGAGATTGGGTGTCTGGTTGGCCAGATCCTCCAGATCCTCGATGCCGCGCGCTTCCACCATTTCTTCGTTTACGGCGACGATCGAGAGCGGGGTATCCTGCAGGTTCATCGCGCGCCGCTCGGCGGTGACGACGATGTCATGGATGACGGAGGTCTTGTCCTCATCGTCATTATCAACGTCTTGCGCGGAAACCGGAGAGACGCCGCCCGCCCCTATCAACGCGGCGCCAGCCAATAGCAATCCATTGCGCCGCAAGGGCGCCCGTTGAACGATCTGCATGTAACCTCCCCTAGATGGAAACCTCTGGCTTCCGGCCCCGCACCTTGTCGGTGACCGAAGCAGGGAGGGGTATTGCAGGCCAATTATCGATACACAAGAGTTTTGTTGATTTTGATAACGAAATGGATCATCCGTTCAGGCTGATAACTTGAGGAGGTTCCGAACAGCCAGAACAGTTCCCCGAAAATAACTGGCATTACGGCCAGACATCCCACGTCACGCACATCTGCGCGACGCGTTTCTGTCTAAATGCTGTTGTTGATTTGAATACCGTCGAACGATCGCCGGGGACCGGTTGATCGATCGATCAGCCGCGCGCCATCGCGCGGGCATTTTCCATCAGCAAGGTGAGGACGGCGCGATAGCGGGCCTCTTCTCCCGGCTCCAGAACGCCCAACAACCGCGCATCGCGATCGGCCTCTGCCGTGGTCAGCAGGCGCCACAAGCCGCGCCCCTCCGCCGAAAGATCGAGCAGGATATCGCGGCGGCCAGGCACTTTCGTGCGGTTAACCAGCCCGATGCTCTCGATGCGCGTCAACGCGCGCACGATCTGGCTCTTGCTGGCCCCCGTCGTGCGCGTCAGGCTGAGCTGGGTCATCGGCTCGTTCTTGCCGATCAGCAGCAGCATATCCGCCTCGAAAGACGAAATCGCCCCGACCCGCTTCGCCAGCAGGGTGGCGGTGCGGTTGAGATAGGAGGCCAGCGTCGTCAGCGGCGGCAGAACCATCACATGCACGCGCGCATCCGCGATGCCGGGCTCGTTCCGCTCATTGGGGCGCCGCTCCGACTTGCGCTCCGCCCCCGGCTCCTGCGTGCCGCCGGACAGCTGGATCTCAGCGTCGAGCATCGCCGCCGCCTCGTCGATCATGAAGCGGGTCGCACGGATGAAAAAGTCCCGGGTCGGCGCGTCGAGCCCGCCGCAGACCTCCACATTGCGAGCAATGGCAACCGCGAGGATCTCCTCGTAGACCGCCCGGCCCTTTTCGGTGAACTCCGCCTTCGAGCGCACGTCGGGACGGTGCACGAGGCCCTTGGCGGTCAGGTGCGCCAGCGACCGGCTGATCTGCGCACGCTGAATGCCCGAGAGCCGCGCGATCTGCGTGAAGGTCACCTTGCCCCGCCGGCCGATCAAGGACAGCAACCGCCGATCGAGATTGGCCAGATCCAGCTCGGCATCGATCTGCCGCGCGCTGGACATCTGCGCGGTCGCCAGAAGACTGTTGATCAGCCTGCCAAAAGACGTGCGCTCGGGCGCCTTGCCAGCGGATAATTCCGGTTCTCGCGACATGATGCGCGTTATGCAATGAAACGCGCCAAAGCCAACCGGAAATCGCGAGCGCGGGGAGATCAGGGCGGGACACTGCGGTAGCGAACTGGTCACCAGTTTGCTGCGAAACGTGCTGCTTGGACCTGGCTCATTGCCCCGATCCTGTCCTTCATCCGAAGGACAGACGGCGCGGCGGCGCTTCCATATTGCTCCAGGGATCATCTGGAGAAGAGCGGAATGCTGGCTGACAACAAGGTCATAATTACAGTCGCGATCAACGGCGGAATGCAGCAGGACCGCGATGGAGCGGTGGTGCCCAAGCAGCCGGTCGAGATCGGCGAAGCGGCCGCGCGTTGCTACGAGGCGGGCGCGGCGATGGTGCATTTTCACGCACGCGGCCCCGATGGCATGAACAGCGGTGATCCCGCGATCTATGCCGAGGCAATCCGTGAAATTCGCGCCCGTTCGCCGATCCTTGTGCAGACCACCAACGGCATTGGCGTTCGCCGGGACAAGCTAACCGGGCAGTTGCACTGGCCATCGGACAAGGAGCGGCTCGGCATCCTCGCCATCGAGCCGTCGCAGGACTTGTTCGGCATCGCCGCGGGCTCGGCGGATTTCTACAATCCGGGCGGCAATTATCCGGGCGAAACGCCCTATGTGAATTCGCCCGAACTGCTCAAGAGCACGATCAAGGCGGTTTATGAACGCGGCTCGGCACTTGAATATGAAGTGGTGGAAGCCAGCGCCCTCCATCGCCTGTTGCGCTATGCCAATGAGGGCATTTTCGATCGTGATCGGGACAATATGTGGCTGCTCCATGGCGGTGGCTTCGGGGCAACGCCGGCCATCGCTCGCAATGTGATCTTCTCGATCGATGAGGGCCTGCGGCTTTTCCCCAAGGCCATCGTCGGCGTCACCGCCACCGGGCAGGACATGTTCCGCTTCGTCACCCTGGGCATCGCCATGGGGTGCGATCTCGTGCGCGTCGGCCTGGAAGACAGCCTGTACATGCCGGACGGCTCGATCGCGCGGGACAATACCGACATGGTGCGCGCCGCCGCGCAGATCGCGGCGCTCTATGGCGCAAAGCCCGCGACGGTCGAAGAAGCCCGGGCAAGGTTCGGCCTCAAATCATGAGGCCGCCTGTCCTTCGGATGAAGGACATATTTCGGCCCGCAGAGCCGCTACGTCACAAGAATAAACAGAAACAAAGGGAGATTGTATGTCGAGCCGGCTAATCGTGCTGTTATCGGGCACAGCCCTGAGCATCATGCCCGCCCTTGCGCATGCGCAAGCCGTCACGGCTTCTGCCCCACAGGATGGCGCAGCAGGGCTTGAGGATATCGTCGTCACGGCGCAGCGGCGGGAAGAGAATCTGCAGCGCGCGGCCGTCTCTGTCACCGTCCTTTCCGGCGAAAATCTGACGACGCGAGGCGTGACCACGGCAGCGGCGCTGACCCAGGTGGCTCCTGCGCTGCAGGTCACTGCAGGAACCGGACCCTATACCGTCCTGACGGTTCGGGGCGTCAGCAACTTTGGCGGCAATGCCTTTTCCGACCCGGCCATCGCCGTCAATTTCTCAGGCGTATATCTTGCCAGTCCCACGGCGGTGCAGGGCCTGTTCTATGATCTTGAGCGCGTCGAGGTGCTGAAAGGCCCGCAGGGCACATTATATGGCCGCAACGCGACGGGCGGCGCCATCAACATCCTGCCGCAGCACGCCCGCATCGGTGAACGTGGCGCGCAACTCAATTTTGAAGTCGGCAATTATGCGCGGGTTGCCGCGTCCGGCGCTGTCAACCTCCCGGTCGGCGAGAACAGCGCCTTCCGCGCCGCGTTCCAAATCCTGCAACGCGATGGCTTCTTCTCGGACGGGCTCGACGATGAGCGCGGTCAGGCCGTCCGTCTCTCCTACCGGCTCCAACCGAGCAGCGCCGTCACCATCGACATCGTCGGGGATTATACCCATCAGGGCGGCCGCGGCGGCGGCTCGACGGTGCGCAAGCGCTGCGGGCCGGACATCTGCTATTTCGGCGACCCACGCACCAGCCTTTCCCAGCAGGATGCGGCATTCGCCCCCCTCGCGCGGCAGACCGACAATTCGTTCATCGACAGCGACTATTATGGGCTGCTCGCGAATGTGAATGTCGAGACCGATGCCGGCACGCTGACGCTGATCCCCGCTTATCGAACATCCAGGCTGAGCTACAACAGCGCCCAGACCGGCTTCCAGATCATCGAGCAGCAGCAGCCCGAGCAAATCTCCATGGAAGCGCGGCTCGCCTCGCCATCGGGCAACCGCTTTGGCTGGCTGATCGGGGCCTACTATCTCGACACGCATGTCACCGCCCGCTCGAACACGGAAAGCGCGGCCGCCCTCACCTATAGCGATCAGATCATCGACACATCGGGCAAGACCGCCGCCGGCTTCGGCCAATTGACCTTTGCGATCGTGCCCGCATTCCGCGTGACCGGGGGACTGCGCTACACCTGGGAGCGCAAGACCAGCGACAGCGAGCGGTACACCATCCGCAATGCTCCGGGGCCAGACCCGGTCATTCCCCTTCTCCCGGTCGGCGCGCCGGCATTTGTCGTCGACCGATCGCTGACGTTCGAAGCCGTCACCTGGCGCGCCGGCCTCGAGTTTGACGCGGGACCGCGCTCGCTGGTCTACGCCAACGTCGGCACCGGTTTCAAAGCGGGCGGCTTCTTCCTCGGTCCACCGGGCGCCAACAGCTTCGAGCCGGAAAAGGTGACCGCCTATACCATCGGCACGAAGAACCGCTTCCTCGACAACCGCCTGCAACTCAATGTGGAGGCGTTCCTGCTGGACTACAAGGACCAGCAACTCGGCTATGTGAAGCTCATTCCCCCATCCGTGGTTCTGGTGACGGAGAATATCGGCCAGGTTCGCACCAAGGGCGTGGAGGCCGAAGCAGAACTGCTGGTTACTCCGTCGACCCGGATCGGGCTGCAGGCCCAATGGCTGGACGCCCGGGTGAAAAAGCTCGTCTATAATTCGGTTTCGACGCCCGGCCCGACCTCGCAATGCCGCACCGCCGGCACGACGGTCGATTGCAGCGCGCTTCGCGCGCTCAAGTCGCCTGAGTGGGTGGTCGCCGCCTCGCTGGAACAGAGCTTTACGCTCGGATCGGGCGACCGCATCATCGCGAACATCTTCAGCCGCTATGAAGGGCCGCGCGAGCTGGATCTGGCCTACACGCCGGAAACGCGCGTTGGCGGTTCGACCCGGACTGACGCGGTGCTGACCTATGCGTTCGAAGGCAAGGGCCTGAGCATCAGCGCATTCGTCAACAACATTGAGGATGACGTCGTCGTCAACAATGTGGCGCCAAACCCGGCCTATTCGACTATTGGTGTGGTCGCGACGTCGCTGCGCCCGCCACGGACCTATGGCGTGCGACTGTCGGGAACCTTCTGATTTCACCCGCATCACTCCCACGGCCAGGCGCGAAAGCCTCGACGCTTCTGATCGTGTCGATCTGTGCGATGGTCTATTTTCTGGACGGGCTGGTCCACACGATCATGGGTCCGCTCGCTCCCGAATTCGCGCCGATGCTTGGCCTTGGCGATGCCGATCTCGGCCCGATCTTCTCGGCCAATCTGATCGGTCAGTGCATCGGCCTGATTGCGTTTCCTCCGCTGGCCGCGAGATTTGGCGACCGGTGGACGGTGGGGCTGACCCTCGCCGGCTTTGGAGCCGCTCAAGCCTTGACGGGCCTCGCGAACAGTGCCGAGCAATTGTTCTGGATGCGGCTGGTAACCGGCGTCCTGTTGGGTGGCTGTCTGCCGAGTTGCCTTGCAATCGTCACCGCAGCCGCCCCGGTCCAACGTCGCGGCCTGGCGATCACCTTCCTGTTCACCGGCTACGGCCTCGGCGCCACCATCGCGGGCATCGTCGCCATCGCCTTTACCGGACTAGGCGGCTGGCGCGTGGCAATGGGCGCGGTGGGACTGCTCTGCCTCGCGACATCCGTCATCACCATCATGGTTCTGCGGGACGCCGAGGAGGTGGCACCGCAAAGCGATGCGCCCCAGCCCCGCGCCAGCCCCTTGAGCCTCCTGGCCCCGCACTATCGCCTGGGCACCACGATGTTGTGGTTCGTCTTCATCGCGATGCTGACCATCAGCTACTGCCTCAGCTCCTGGCTGCCGGTTCTGCTCGTCCGGCTCGGCTATGCGCCGGCCTTCGCAGCCTTGGCGCTCTCCATCTTTTCCTTCGGCGGCATCGCTGCGGCGCTCTGCATGGGGCTTTTGATCGACCGCTACGGCGCCTATCGCGTTCTCGTCTCGTCCCTGCTCATCGCAGCAGCGTTCTTCTTCGTGGCCGGCCAGATTGTGGGCGCGTCCTCAGCCCTGGTCCTTCAACTCGTGCTCGCGGTATGCGGCTTCTTTGCCCTCGGCGCTTATGGCGGCGTGAATGTCATCCTCGCCAGCTTCTACCCGCCGCGCCTGCGATCGACCGGTATCGGATGGGCCAAGAGTGTCGGCCGCATCGGGACGGTCGCGGCGCCGGTCCTGATTGGCGCGCAGCTTGAGGCGGGCATTGCGGAGACCACCATTCTGGCCTCCTTTGCGGTGCCGGCCATCGCGGCGGCGATTGCGTTGATCGCCATGAAGGTGTTCAAGAGGCGTGGAGTCGCGACTGAGGGGGTATAATCCCAGAGGCGGCAGGAGAGCTGAATGTCCTACATCCGCAAGATCGAGGAATGGCGCGCCCCCGTCTCCATGGGCGCCATCTATGAACGCTTGCTGGAAACCGCCGGGACCGACCAGTTCGGCACCGCCGTCCATGATTCGGTGATGACGGTCACCGGTGGCGCGCGCAGAATTTACTTGTTCGAGGCGACGGGCAGAGAAACCAGCGAACTGCAATATTTCTTCGGCGAGCCACGCGTGGAAGCAATGCTGCCGGCCTACAGCCAGCATTATCACAATATCGACCCGGTATGCGACGCCTATAGCGCAGCGCCATGCGTGAGCGACCTTGCCATCCAGCGCATCCGCCCGCCGGACATCAGCTCCGATGAGTTCCGCAGGCGCTTCTTCGATCAGGCCGGTATCGTTGAGCGCGTCTCGATCATCCAGCGCGGACCACAGGCCTGGCGCGTCATCAATGTCGCGCGCCATCGCTCCACCGGCCTGTTTACGGATAGCGAGCTGGACGCGTTGGTGGGTCTGGCCCGCCTAGCGCTGCCGATGCTGCCCCTCAACCGCAGGCGCGCCCTTTCCTGCTTCTCCTCCGCCCAGCACATCGAAAGCCGACTGCGGCACTTGTTCCCAAATCTGACCCGGCGCGAGCGGCAAGTCTGCGCCCGGGCGACCGCCGGCATGTCGGTCGAGGCAACAGCGCTGGATCTGGGTATCGCGAAAACGAGCGTCATGACCTATCGAAAGCGCGCCTATCAGCGACTGGGGATCAGCAGCGTGCCGGAATTGTGTGCGCTGGCAGCGCACTGATCTGGTGAGGAAAGGCGCTGCGAAAGGCTGGCGGAGAATTACGCGGACGTCTGTTATCGCGCTAATACTAAACCTTCCGGGAGCATATATAAGCCTCAAAGATGAATGACGAAGCCGGCGTCGGCTATTTAATGATAATATATCAAATACCTACATTATATCTAATGATGGCAATCATGCCCCCACACTTGCAATTATATTGCCCATGCGAGACGCCAGCCCTGGCGCCCGAACATTCGGTACGTCTCGCTTCCCACTACTGGGTTCAAGTGGCGGATGCCCCCCGCAGCTTCGATGCTGAAAATTATAAGTTAGCCAACTTCAAGTTGTGCGACCTGCGCCGCTCTGTCGCCTTTCAGTGCCCTCGCAATTACCGTCCTGATCACCAACTCGATCGCCGATAAAGTGGCGCCGCTCACCGTAAGTGGCTTTGACCAAGCATCTGCGACGACGGCCGTCTTTTGGCCCAGGCCAACGAGAAATTGGGACGCCCATCTTGCTCTGGCGACAGCGGGTGAACAAGCCACCCGCCGTTTAGGGGCCGTTCTTTAAAAATGGGGCACGCGGCCGCACGGCCATTTCAGCCCGAAGATTGCGCTGATGGAACGACCATCCTTCTTTGTCGCGTTCAAAATGTCAATGCCACGTTAGCGCGAGCGGCCGTTTCCTTAACAATCAACGCGGTACCGCAGCGCATTAACCATCTCTTTTTCCTACGAGATGATTTTATTGCTGTTAATTTTCGTAAATTGCATCTAAGGGCCGGTTAATGCGAGTCTTCTTGAAAGAAAATCAGCATTAAACCCGACAATGGCAAACCATCGGCGACGATGGGACGCAAAGCTTCCGGTCTCGAAAGAGATAGCGGGGATGCCGAAGGAACAAAAAGTGCCCGACATATCTTGTCGTGTAGTTGCGCCATCTCTCTCTAGACTTCAGCGCCCTGCTCTACAAAAATATGAGTTCAGCCTTTCCTGCATATTTTCGTGCAGCGGGCAGCGCGATACTATATACGCCGTGCCTTCTAAGGTAGGCGTGACAAGCGCCAATGCCTCAGCCACATATCTCGGCCACAGTCCGCTCGCCCACCGCGCCCTGCATCGCTCGGCCCCGCCTGCGATCGCGCTGAGCACCCAAGTCTTTCCGCGGAGGGAGACTGGCCTTTCTGTCACAGCGGATTGGGCAACCACGCAGCCAACTGGAACGCGGCGGGCAGCCTCAGCGGGGGCGCTGAGGCCAAAGCCTTGGCCAATCGACCACAGCACTCGCTGAAAAACCAACGGGGCAGAAGCGGCGCTCTACGCCCTGCTGCTGCCGCGCGCAACGATTACATCTAGATTTTTCAATACTTTGGGGGAAATCATGAATAAGCAAGCCAAGTTTCTCGTGTCGGCCGGTGTCACGGCCTTGTTGGTGGCGGCTTCATCCGCCGCGTCTGCCCAGAGCAGTGATCCGATCATCGTCGATGGGCAGAACGGCACCGGAAAAGTGGTCTCCGGCAACGCGGCGCTGTCCGGCAATAGCAACGTGGTCGGGAACAGCGTCGCTGTCGGAGAGGCTGATCGCCAGACGGTTTACACCAACTTCCGCACCGAAGGCGGCGCCGGCTCGGGCGGTGGTGCCGGTCTTGGCGGCGTGTTCTTCATTGATAGCGGCGCAACCCTAACGCTGAATAATGTGAGCTTTGCGAACAATCACGTCAAAGGCGGCGAAGGCGGTGGAATTGCCACGTCGTCGGTCGCGCCGATCGCGGTTTCAGTCGTCGGCGCCTCGGCAGATGCGTCCGCTGCCAGCATTCTGCAGCCGACATTGAGCGACGTGACTTACAATGGAAACGGGCAGTTCGTCGTCAACAAGATCATTTCTATCGGAGACAATACGCTCATTCAGGCCGGCGCAGGTATTGCCCAAAAGCTCGGTGACGGCTCGGTCGGCCAGGTGAACGCGACGATCACGGAGATCAATCCCGCGGGCAGCAACGCTTATGGGACGCTTAATGAAATAAGTCTGTCAGGCGGCATCGCGATCGATTCCTCCAACGTCGTCAGCGGCCTGCTGAGCGGCGGCAACACCGTCACTCTGAACGCCCCGGTGGCGGCTGCCGATGTGATGAGGGGCCAGACGGTCTATTACAAGGACACCAATAACGTCACGCGGACTGCTACGGTCAGTCAGGTCAACTATAACAGTGACAACAAAGTCACTTCCTATGTGCTCAATGAGTCGATTTCCGCGAACGGCCCGATCGACACGCCGGCTGTATCGGCCTTCGCGGTAACACGTTTCCAGTCGGCCTCCAGCTCGACGCTTTCGAACACGATTACGCCAACCGGACCGCTAGGCGGCTTTGCCGTGGGCATGACCGTCCAGGGCGCTGGCGTTCCGGCCAACACCGTCGTTACGGCTGTCGATCTGAACAGCGGTGTCGTCACCCTTTCGAACGCGATCGACCTCCAGCAGGTGACGTCGCTGAAGGCATCCTTCAGCCCCCTGATCTCGAACGGGAGCGGCAGCGCGACCATCCAGGTGGGCTCCATCGCGGGCTTCGCGGTGGGTCAGACCGTTTCGGGAACCGGCATTCCAGCCGGTACGACGATCACCGGGATCGACCCCGATACCAAGCAGGTGACGCTGAGCAACGTCATTGGCGCCAATGGCGTCTCGGCGATCACCGCCGGCAAGTTCGTGCTCACCAGCGATCCGGTGCTGAGCGTAAATAGCGGGGCAAAGACCATCCGCCTCGCCTCGGTTTCCGGCCTCACCGTTGGCAGCTTGCTGGTCGGGGATTCGGCTATTCCGGCCAACGCGGTGATTACCGCGATCGACACCGCAACCAATACCGTCTCCTACCGGATCGATCCGGAGGCAGCCAATCTCAACAAGGGCGGTGCCATGAACGGCCTGACCGCCTCGGCGCCCGCGGGCTCCAACGGTGGCAACGGTCAGTCGGGCAGTTCCTTCAACTCCATCCTCGTCGATGGCGAAGGGTCCGCCGGAACCAATGGCTATAACGGGGGCGCAAGTGCCAACGGTGCCGGCGGCGATGGCGGCAAAGGTGGCAGTGGCAGCAGTGGCAAGCCCTTCAACACCAGCCTCATCAATGCCGTTGCACAGGACGGCATCAACCTGGGGCTGAAGATTGCGCAAGGGGCCGCGGCTCTTGCCAACTTCCCCCCTGCAGCAGCGCTGTCGGCGTCATTCTACGTCGAGGTCGCCGCAGTCGGCGTGCAGCTTGCGCTTAACACCGCCAATCTCGTCACCTGGAATATCGACCTCGCGCAAGGCAAGGTCGGCCATGGCGGCAGTGGCGGCCAGGGCGGGAAAGGCGGCAACGGCGGCACCTTCTTCGGCGGTGGGGCCGGCGGCTCGGGCGGCTCGGGCGGTGCCGGCGCGACCGGGATCACGGACGGCGGCGAAGGCGGTTCCGGCGGCAACGGCGGCACGGGCGGCTTCGGCGCAGGCGGTGGTTCCGGCGGCGCGGGTGGCGCTGGCGGCCAGAACGGCCAGAGCATCGAAGGATCTGATGGCGATGGCGGCACGGGCGGGTTCGGCGCCGGCAATGGCTCGTCGGCTGGTGTCGGCGGCGGCGGCGGTTCCGGCTTCGGCGGTGCCATTTTCGTCCGCGAGGGCGGCACGCTGTTCATTCAGGGCAACTCGATCTTCGAGAACAATTCGTCTGTGGGCGGCTCGAGCACCAATGGTGGTGCGGCAGGCCAGTCCGCCGGTGGCGCGCTCTTCATGATGCGCGGTTCCTCCGTCACGCTGTCGCCCGGTGTCGGAAACACCATCACCTTCCGGGACTCGATTGCGGACGACAGCGCCACCAGCATCTCCGGAACCAGCCTTGCGGCCGGGAACGGCGCAGGCATCCGCATTGCGGGTGGCGGTCTGGTTCAGTTCCAGGCGGCAAACACCTATAGCGGCACCACCGACATCAATGGCGGCACATTGCGGGCCGACGATGGCGTGGGCATCCATGCATCGAGCCACATCCTGTTCAGCGGTGCCGGCACGATCGGCGCGTCGGGGCAGAATGACCTCAGCCTCACGAACGCCGGCGTGCTCCTCACCTCGGGCAATTTCATCCGCTCGGTCGGGTTCAACCCGAGCCAGATCTCATGGACAGACTCGACGGGTGCGACCAAGGGCAGCGGCGGCTTTGCCGCAACCGCGGAGGGCCTGACCGTCAACCTGGGTTCGCTGAACTCCGGCGTTGGCCCGACCCTGTACTGGAACGCGGGCGGGTTCCTCGCGAACGGCCAAACACTCATGTTCGGCTCCGATGCGGTCGAGGCAACCGGCATCGTCACCTTCCGCAACAGCATCAACATGAATGGCGGGACCGGCAAAATTGCCGTCTATGACAATGTCGCGAACAGCGATTATGCTGTCATGAACGGTGTCCTCTCCAACGGCGCGCTCGACGTGAACAGCGATGGCTTCACAGGCGCCCTTTATCTGACCGCCACCAACACGCTCAGCGGCATCACCGTTGGCGGCGGCACAGTTTCGACCAAGCTGAATGGCAAGGTCGGTCGCTTGATGAACGCCAGCACTGGCGGGTCGGTTACCGTCAACGCCGGCTCACTGCTGCTCGCAGGCGACGAGACGCTGACCACCGTTCAGGTCTCGGCCGATGGCACCATGACGACGCAGGGTGCCGTCACCAGCGGCGCGATCACCAACGCCGGACGATTGCTGCTGGCCGGCGGCGCCACAACGGGCGCCATCGCCAACAGCGGCACGCTCATGATGTCGAACGACGTCAATGCAGCCAGCGTGGACAATAGCAGCGTCCTTGCAATGCAGGCCGACCTCACTACGGCGGGCACGTTGAACAACGATGGGCTGCTCTTCGTGGTGGGCTCAACGCCCGAAGCCACGGAAGGCGCGGTGACCCGCAAGATCGTCACGGCAGGCCTGACCGGCGGCGATGAGAGCGTGATCCAGCTCGGCGGCCTGGCCGGCACGGTCGGTAATGTGCTGATCCTCGATCAATCCGGAAACAGCAGCTACGCCGGCGCCATCACCGGCGCGGGCGCGCTGACCAAGCAGGGTGCGGGGAAGCTTGCCCTGACCGGCGTGAGCGACTTCACTGGTCCGCTCACCATTGAGGCCGGCGAAATCGACACCACCGGGGGCGGCACTCTTGCCAACACGCTGGCGGTATCTGTGAGTGAGAATGCCACCTTCACCCTCGGCACCGACGATGTCATCACGTCGATCAGCAACGCCGGGACGCTCACCGCCAATGCAACGATCGGCCTGAACACGATCGACAACAGCGGCAGCGCCACGATCAATGCGCTTCTCATCGCCAATGGCGATGTCAGCAACAGCGCCCAAGGAAGCTTTACCGTCTCCGCAGGCGCGAATGCCGGTATTGCCGGCAAGCTCTCCAATAGCGGTAGCTTCTCGAGCAGCGGCAATTTGCAGGTGGATGGCGATGTCAGCAACCAGGCCGGCGGCACCATGACGTTTGATGGCGCCGGATCGACCCTGTTGGCCAGCCTCGACAATGCCGGCGCCGTGACGGCTTCATCGCCGCTCGCAGTGACTGGTCTCGTCGCCAACAATGCTGGCGGCCTGATCACGCTGAACGCCGGCTCCACGCCTCAGTTCGGCAGCCTCCGCAACGCAGGCACCGTTAACGCCAACGCCAATCTGGTGGTGGCCGGCAGCTACCAGCAGAACGCCGGCAGCCTCACGGCCTTGCACGGCCTCTCGGTCGGCTCGCTTTCGGGCGAAGGTGGGCAGATCGAAATCGGCGCAAGCGGGATGACGATCAACCAGACCCAGGATGGCACCTATGCCGGCTCCATCTTTGGTTCGGGCACGGTCACCAAGACCGGTGCGGCAACGCTGACGCTCGCGGGCGGTGTCGACACGTTTGCACCGATCATGCTCAGCATCGAGCAGGGCGGCCTGACCGTCCAGAACGCAGGCATCCTCGACAATGCACTGACCGTGGACATCGCCGCGATTGCCACGCTTACCCTGAAGGCTGACCAGACCATCCACAACCTCACTGGGTCGGGCCTGCTTGACCTGGGTGCCAACTATCTCACCCTGGCGACGGGCGGCACCTTCTTTGGCCAGATGAAGGGCACCGGCAATATCCGGCTGGCCAGCGGCGCGCTCACCATCGAGGGCGCAGTGAACTCAACGGATGGCTCCTTCGTCGTGGAACCGGACAGCACGCTCAATGTTGCGGCCACCGGTTCGGTGACGACGACCGACCTCCAGATCACCGAGAGCCGCTTGAACCTGGAAGGAACCGCAACGGCCAAAACGGTGACGGCCAGCGGTGGCGCCGTCGTCCATCTGGGCAATGGCCTCGCCATGGGCGCGGGCGGTACAGGCGGCACGCTGACCGGTCAGGTCATCTACGTCAATGGCGGCAGCCAGTTGACCGGCAATGGCACGATCAACGGTCAAACCATCATCGGTGGAGCCAGCGCGGGAATTCTCTCCCCCGGCAACTCCCCGGGCGTCATGACCTTTAGCGACCTCACGCTGGCCAACAACTCGTCCACCTTGATGGAGGTCGACGGTCTGGCCGGCGCGGGCGTCGCTGGCGGCCACGATGAACTCATCGTGCGCGGCAAACTAACCATTCAGGGCAGCGCAGCGATGGTCGTCGGAAACTCGGGCGGGTCGGACGACTTTGTCCTTCCTCTTGGCAAGGGTGTCCGTCTGTTCAGCTTTGCGCCGGGCAGCGTGAGCGGCCAGTTCGGTTCGGTCACCAGCCTCGATGCAAATGAGAATCTGATGTTCAACCTGTCGAACGGCACGCTCTACGGCCTTGGCAGCTATACCCCTGCCAGCTTCGCCGCAGCCGTTTCTGCCAGCCCTGTCGGGCAGGCAGCAATGGAAGGCATCCTTGTCAGCAACAATGGCGGCGTGTCCCAATATTATGGCGGCAATCTGCTCGGATCGCTGACGTCTGCCCTGGCGACCGGCGGAACAGCTGCCCTGGAAGCCGTGCTGACCCGCTGGTCGCCCGGCGGCTATGGCGGCATTGCCGACGCGATGAAGGTGGCGGCTCTTAATAATCTGCCTGAACTGGGCGATTATGATCGACTGTCACCCGGCAAGACGATCGCCACGGGGTCGGTCCAGCATCAGAGCCTCAAGGGTACGACAGCTGCAGGATACCGGCGCAACAGCTTCAACGACACGGCGTTCAACATCGGCTTTGCCCGCGACCTGCCCTTTGCCCAGCTGAGCCTGTGGTACGGCCACAACACGGGCGGCTTCCACAACGAAACGATCAACGCGGACTTGGACGGCAACCAGTTCGGCCTCGGCGTATCGCTGCCTCTGGACGGCGACCAGTCGTTCCGCGTTCTGGGTCGGTTCGTCTATGGTGACTTCAAGACCAAGGGCGACCGGTCGATCCTGGGCGGCAGCGCAGCCTTCTCGTCGGTTGGCGGTTCGGTGATGATGTATGGCGGTGGCGTCCAGTACGTGACGACCCAAGGCCGCATTAGCTTCGATGCAACGGCCGAGGTGCTGGGCCTGCGGCAGCTGCGCGACGCGTTTTCCGAGCGGGTGTCGACTGCGGGCCTGGATCAATTCAACATCCGGCGGATGAAACGCCACGATGCTGTGGCAAAGCTGGACGCGAAGCTGGGTTATGCGTTCGCATCGGCGCTCACCGGCTACGCAAAGGTTGGCTACGTCCACGACTTTGGCGACGACTTCACCAAGGTGGTCGCTGATGGCGCGTTCGACCCGATCGTCGTATCCGTGGGCACGCCGGGCCTGGCGCAGGACCGCGTCTTCGGCGGCCTGGGTCTCCAGATGCGGCTGAGCCAGAAGGTCCAGCTGAACCTGGACGGCAATGCCGGCTCGCAAAGCAGCTACCGCGTAAACGGCGGCGTCCGCGTCCAATTCTGAAGATGACAGGCGGTCCGCTTACGCGGGCCGCCTGCAACATAGGGGCGGGACAAGAGTGCAACGTCATAGCCGCGGCTGTACGGCTCGAGAGTCTGCCCAACAAATAGCGCAACTTTTTAGCGGTCATTGCAGGAAGCCTGACCGGGTCAATCCATTGCCGGCGAACGGAGGCTCAGCCACAATCCGAGGCCCGACATCGCCTGCTCGCAAGACAAGCTCACCCATCGATATGGGCACACAGGAAGGCGTCGAATTGCAGACGGGTGGCGGGGGCAAATCTGGGCGGCAAGCTGTCGGGCGGCGATCATATCCGGTCGACCATGTTCAGGGACCCGCAATCCGCATTCGAACGGGGTACAGCCAAGGTCAGCTCGGCAAGGCTCCCTTAGGACCCGAGGCATGGTTTCCACCCAACGAATGACCACTATGGGGGCGTGATCGACCCATAGGTCCATAGACTGCGGGTGGCTCACGCCAGCAGTCGAACTGTCCAACGTGCGGTCACGCTCAAAGCTCTCAGGTCAATACTCCTTACGGCGTCGTTGACGAATTGAACTCCGCATTCGCCTTGCATGTTGAGGTCTACAGGCCGAGCGCTGAGTAGCGCTTGGTGAATCGCGCAGGCCTCAGCAATTGGCGAAACGTGTAGCTTTCTGACTCCGCCCACGGCCTGATATCAGCACCCCCAAGGACAGGGCGTGTGCTGTAGCGTTCGACAGCCCCCCATCACAGGTCTCGAGTTTCTCCCGCCCGGAGCGCCGGAAAGCAGGTGGGATCGATCCCTTTCGCGACCAGACCGGCCTGCAAGCGCGTCCGGGGTTCGTCCCATGGCTCGTCGGTGAGCTTGAAGGCGCCCCAGTGCATGCCGATGGCGGCTCGTGCTTCAAGGTCCAGCATGATCTGGATCGCTTCCTCCGGATCGGTGTGCTGGGTGGCCATGAACCAGCGCGGATCATAGGCCCCGATCGGGATGATCGCGAGGTCCATGGCGCCGAAACGGTCGCGCATCCGCCGAAAGATGCCGCCAGTGCCATAGCCGGTATCGCCGGCGAAGTAGACGAGCCTGCCGGCCGCCTCGATCACGAAGCCCGCCCACAAGGCCATGCGCCGGTCGCGCCATCCGCGCGACGACCAGTGGAGTGCGGGCACGATATGCACCTCGAGGCCCGGCGCAACCTCGATGCTGTCGCCCCAGTCTCCCACGCCAAAGCGGGCGGCTGGAATGTGCTTGCGGACGATATGGTCGTTGCCCAGCGGCGTGACGATCAGCGGATGGTGACGACTGTGAAGCGCCTTGAGCGTCGCGATGTCGAGATGATCGTAGTGATTGTGGGAGAGCAAAACGGCGTCGAGCGGGGGAAGGTCCGCCAGCGCAACGCCGGGCGCGCAGATGCGTCGAGGCCCGGCGAACGAGAGCGGGCTGGCGCGATCGGACCAAACGGGGTCTGTGACGAGATTGTAGCCCCCGATCTGGATCAACAGGGTGGCATGGCCAACCATCGTCACACGCAGGCCGTCGACCCTTTCGTCCGGCGCGACAGGCTTCACCGCGACCGACTTGGGCCAGGGATTATCGGGGACGTTGCGCTTCCAACGCATCACGTCCCGCAGTGAGCGGTCCGTCTCTGGTTCGTCGCGCAAATTGTGAAAGCGGAGACCGTCGAAATGATCGGTGACGGGGCCGTTATAGTAGCGGTTCTTCGGCATGTGGTTCACCGACTCCCTATCCGGCGCCACTCAAATGGCGTTCGCCTCTGGCAGATCAAGTCCGGCTTGGGCTGGCTGGCACACCGAAGGCCGTTTACTCGGAACCTCCGGAGAACGCGACGGCACGGCACCTGCCTGATGGGTGCTGTTACGCTGTCACGCCCGCGAAAGCTGGCGGGGCAGGCTTGGAAAACGTGTATGTGATGCCTACGGCAATGATGCGCGCAGTGGGCATTGCGGCGAATCCAGGATGGAATGTTAGGGGCCGACATGGTGAAGCATATTTTCTGGATCATCCTCGCGATCATCGGCGCCGTCTGTCTCGGCATCGTCGCCACGGCACGCGGCGAGGCGGTCAACGCGCTCTGGATCGTCATCGCCGCGGTCAGCATCTTCCTCGTCGCCTATCGTTATTATGCGCTCTACATCGCCCGGCACGTCATGCGGCTCGATCCTGCTCGCGCCACGCCGGCCCAGTATCGGGGTGACGGGCTGGATTATGTCCCCACGGATCGCCGCGTCCTCTTTGGTCATCATTTCGCGGCCATTGCCGGCGCCGGCCCGCTGGTCGGCCCGGTGCTCGCGGCGCAAATGGGCTATCTGCCCGGCACGCTGTGGATCATCTTCGGCGTCGTGCTGGCCGGCGCGGTCCAGGATTTCATGGTGCTGTTCATCTCGATGCGGCGCGACGGAAAATCGCTCGGTGAACTGGTCCGCATGGAGATGGGGCCGGTCGCCGGCACGATCGCGCTGGCCGGCGCCTTTCTGATCATGGTCATCATCCTCGCGGTGCTCGCCCTCATCGTCGTGCGCGCACTGGCGGAGAGCCCCTGGGGTATGTTCACCGTCGCCGCCACCATTCCCCTCGCCCTCCTGATGGGCATCTACACACGCTGGATCCGCCCCGGTCGCATTGGCGAGGTCTCGCTGCTCGGTTTCGTGGGGCTGATACTCGCCATCATGTATGGGCAATCGGTTGCCGCTTCCCCCGTTTGGGGGCCGATCTTCACCTTCACGCCCACGCAGCTCTGCTGGATCCTCATCGGCTATGGCGCCGTCGCCTCCATCCTGCCGGTGTGGCTGCTGCTGGCGCCGCGCGATTATCTGTCGACCTTCCTCAAGATCGGCGCGATCGCGGCGCTGGCGATCGGCATCGTCGTCATGGCCCCGCCGCTGCGGATGCCGGCGCTGACCCAGTTCGTCGGCGGGGGCGGTCCGGTCTGGTCGGGTGGCCTCTTCCCCTTCCTGTTCATCACCATCGCCTGCGGCGCCGTCTCAGGCTTCCATGCGCTCATCTCCAGCGGCACGACGCCCAAGCTCATCGCGGCCGAAACCGATGCGCCCTTTATCGGCTATGGCGCGATGCTGATGGAAGCGTTCGTGGCGATCATGGCGCTGGTCGGCGCCTCGATCCTCGATCCGGGCATCTATTTCGCGATGAACAGTCCGGCCGCGATCACCGGCGGCGATCCCGTGAGCGCAGCGGCCGCGGTCACCGCCATGGGCTTTCCGGTCTCAGCCGACACATTGGCCCAGACCGCCCGCGATGTCGGTGAGCACAGCATCGTCTCGCGAACCGGTGGCGCGCCGACCCTCGCCGTCGCCATGGCCGAGATTTTCAGCCATGTCGTCGGCGGGCCGGCGATGAAGGCGTTCTGGTATCATTTCGCCATCTTGTTCGAGGCGCTGTTCATCCTGACGGCCGTCGATGCCGGGACGCGCGCCGGCCGCTTCATGCTGCAGGATCTGATCGGCCTTGCCGTCCCCTCATTCCGCGCGGGCAACGCCCTGCTGCCGGGGGTGATCGCGACCGGGCTGTGCGTGGCCTGCTGGGGCTTCTTCCTCTATCAAGGCGTCACGGATCCGCTGGGCGGGGTGAACACGCTCTGGCCGGTGTTCGGCATCTCCAACCAGATGCTGGCGGCCGTCGCGCTGATGCTTTCTACCGTGGTTCTGTTCCGCATGAAGCAGCACCGCTTCGCCTGGGTGACGGTGGTGCCCACACTCTGGCTGCTGGTCTGCACGCTGAGCGCCGGCGCGCTCAAGCTCCTGTCGAGCGATCCGGCCGTCGGCTTCCTCGCGCATGCCCGGCGCTTTTCGGATGCCGCCGCGCGGGGCGAAGTTCTGGCCCCGGCGAAATCGATGGCTGAGATGAACGCCATTATCTTCAATGATCGGATCGATGCCGGCCTTTGCGCGCTGTTCGTCGCTGTCGTGCTCTCGCTGCTCTTCTTCACCATCCGGACCTGTCTGGCGAGCCTGCGCAATCCCGAGCCGACGGCGCATGAAGCCCCGGCCCAGATGGTCCCTGCGGAATGAGCGGCCTGTGGCACCGGCTGCGCGCCACCGCGCGCCTGATGGTCGGGCAACCGCCTTATGAGGCCTATCTGGCCCATATGGCGCGTCACCATCCGCAGGCCAAACCGATGACGCGGACCGAGTTTTTCCGTAACCGTGAGCAGGCGCGCTATGGGGGCGCTGGCGGAGGCAAGTGCTGCTAGGTTATTCGGCGCCTATCTCGGAGCCAAAGCCTGCATCCCGCATCTGCTTTTCGTCGCGCTCGGCCTTTCGCTGGCCATCCTCAATATAATCGCGCTCGCGACCTTGTGGCTTATCGGTGTTCGGGACGACCGAGGGGTTGGACGGCTCGGGCCGGCCGTCCGGCATGGACCGATCCCGTTCCGGCTTTTGTCGAGGGTTGTGTTCTTCCATGTGTCTTCTCCGTTTCTGCTTGGGAAACGGAGGCCGCAGGAGCCAGTTCCGCGCGCGCGTTCAACGGTGCGGCTTCCTCCATCGCTCTTGCCGTGACTGGCTGCGATCACGCCCGCCACCTTCGTCAGTCGGCTCGACAACTGTAATTTACGACTCTGTAAACCCATTTCGCCATACCAGTTCGATGGACCGCTCCCACACGCCACCTCCCGCTTTCAGCGAGGTTGACCGACTGTCTGCTCTCCACAAACTGGAGATTCTCGATACCCCGCCCGAGCGCGACTTTGACGAGATTACCCGGCTGGCTGCCGCCGCGCTGGGTGTTGCGAGCTCCGCGATCAGCCTCATCGACGAAGAGAGGCAATGGTTCAAATCGCGGCACGGTATCCCATTTTCTGAAACACCCCGGAACATCGCTTTCTGCACTCACGCCGTCGCTTCGCGCGGCCTCCTCGTGGTTCCAGATGCCACGCAGGATGATCGGTTCAGCTCTAACCCGCTCGTAACGCAAGAGAGCGGAATACGCTTTTATGCCGGCATCCCCCTGATCGTGAGTTCGGGGCACTGTCTCGGCACTTTATGTGTGTTCGATCCCACCGCTCGTGATGGGCTGACCGCGCCGCAGGAAGCTGTGCTCCGGGATTTAGCCAAGCTTGCGACCGACCTGATCGAGTCCCGACGCTTCCGGAACATGGGAGAGATCGCCGCGAGGGTGGTTGACGCGACTTCGGACGCGGTGCTCGCGGCCGATCGCCACGGAACGATTGTCTACTGGAATCCGGCCGCCGAACGCATGTTTGGTCATGCGCGTGACGAGGCTCTCGGCAGGAATGTCGAGATCATCATCCCGCCGCGCCTTGCAGAAGGTCATCGGGACATTTTCGCGCGGGCCGCCGCGGGCGGTGCCACCAGAATTGTCGGAACGTTCGTTGAGCTCGTAGGCGGGCGGGCAGATGGCAGCGAGTTCCCGGTAGAACTGTCCTTAGCCCGTTGGGGCGCAGGACCGCCGGAGGGCGGCTTCGCGGCAATCATTCGAGACATCAGCGCGCGCAAGGTTTTGGAACGGGAGCGCGAGCAGACCCAGGCGTTTCTGGATACAGTCGTGACGAACCTGCCTGCGATGCTGTTCGTGAAGGACACGCAAACGCGCCAATATCTGATGATCAATCGCGCCGGTGAGGTTGCTATCGGTCGTCCCGCCCGCGATATCATCGGACAAACCGACAAGGATCTTTTTCCCGATTATGGGGAAGATTACGAGCGACGCGACAATGAGTCGATCGCGTCGCCTTCGGCCACGATCTTCGAAAGCGAGTTTGTCCGCGAAGATGGCGAGTCTGTCCATTTGCGGACGACCCGCACCCTGATCGACGGTCCGGACCGGCCGGGGCAATATCTCCTTGGTATATCTGAAGACGTGACCGCAACGCGACTGGCGGAGGCGGAAGTTCTCCGCCTGGCACATTATGACGCCCTCACCGGACTGCTCAATCGGGCGAGCTTCACCGACAAACTTCACCGTCTCGTCCGGGCAGGCGAGCCTTTTGCGATGCTCAGCATCGATCTTGACCGGTTCAAGGCGGTCAACGACCAGTTCGGGCACCCGGTAGGCGACGTGGTTCTCTCACAGGTTGGTGACAGGCTCCGGAGCGCGGTTCCCGCCCAAGGGTGGGTGGCGCGTATCGGCGGAGACGAATTCATCGCCATCCTTACTGGCGCGCGATTGCGCGAACGTGCCGACGACGTCGCTTCGGCTGTTCTGATGAGTATCTGCAAGCCGTTCCTGACCGATCGTGTGGTCGCACATGTCGGCGCCTCCATCGGCATTGTGCTCATGCCTGAAGATGGTCTGACAACCGAGCAGCTTCGGGAGAATGTCGATCTGGCGCTTTATCGCGCCAAGCAGATGGGAAGGGGCAAAGCCTGCTTCTTCAATGCCGAGATGGACGCCGCAGCGCAGGATCGCCGGAAGCTGGAGACCGAATTACGCGAAGCCATCGAGAAAGACAGGATCGAACTCGCCTATCAACCCGTCCTCTCCGCAAACTCCGGCCAGATCACCAGCGCCGAAGCGCTGGCCCGCTGGACACATCCCGAGCGCGGGCCGATCCGCCCTGACATCTTCATATCCCTCGCGGAGGAATGTGGGTTGATCGATCGCTTGGGCGAACAACTGCTGCGCCGCGCTTGTCGTGACGCGCAAGACTGGCCCGAACATGTGCGTGTCGCCATCAACCTTTCCCCCATGCAGTTTATTTCGGGGCGGCTTGTCGAAACAGTCCGGCGCGCCATGGATGATTCCGGCATTCGTGCCGACCGCGTCCAGCTCGAAGTCACAGAAGGCCTCGTCATCCGGGACGTTGAACGAACCTTCAAGCAGCTGGAGGAGCTGCGCGCACTCGGTATTCAAATCCTGATCGACGATTTTGGAGTGGGATACTCTTCCCTCAGCTACTTTCAGCGCTTCACATTCGACAAGGTCAAGATCGATAAATCATTCGTGGATGAGATCGCCACGTCCCGCGCGGCAAAGGCAATCGTGCAGGCGGTGGTTGGCCTTGGCCGTGCGCTGGACATGGGCATCGTGGCGGAGGGCATCGAGACTGAAGAACAAGTGCGTCTCCTGATTGAAAGCGGCTGCACGCACCTGCAAGGCTATTTATTGAGCAAGCCAGTCGGTGCGCGCACATTGCGCCAGATGCTGACGCACAGTCCCGATTTCGAGACCAAAGCTTTCAGAATGGCGTAACTTCTCTCTCCAATCGCGGTCGGCGTCCGTGCGGGCCACCTATTATGGCGAGAGTTCTTACGGCCCGCGCTCAATCCAGCTCGGACTGGCGCTTGCCTTGGGAGATGGTTGGCGTCGGCCAAGCGAAGTGCGGCCATATCGGCGCACTGCTGACCCGGCCGCAGTCGCGATAGGTGCTATGCGCGCAGGATCTTTTCCATCCCCCTGCCCCTTGCGAGTTCGTCGATCAGTTTATCGAGATAGCGGATTTCGCGCATGGTGCCCTCCTCGATCGTCTCGACGCGCACTCCGCAGACAACGCCGGTGATCAGGGAACGCGCGGGGTTCATGCAAGGGGCGGTTGCAAAGAAGTCCTCGAATGAGGTGCCGGCGGCCAGCACGCTATCGAGGGACTCTTGGCTGTGCCCCGTCAGCCAGCGCAAGATCTCGTCCACCTCTTCCTTTGTGCGCCCCTTCTTGGCTGCCTTGGCGACATAGAGAGGATAGACGCTTGCGACACTGACTGAATAGATACGATGCCCCGCCATCGGCCGCTCCATCACATGATCGTCCTCGAAGCATGAATAGAGGACCGGCGATAAGCAAGTGCTCGCGCCGGAATGACCGTTCCGTGGCAGAGAGGTGGTTGCGTCTCAACACCGTTCAAGCATCGCAAATTTTCGGTTCCTGACGTTGAGGGGCCTGCGATGTCCACACCGCGGCCACGACGGCGATCAGGCCGATGACTGCGGCGCCGGCCCCTGCCAGGGCGACGGCGCGATAGCCAAGTCCCGCAGCGATCACACCGCCACCGATGGCGGCGCCGATCGCGTTGCCGAGGTTGAAGGCACCGATGTTGACGGCCGACGCCAGATTGGGCGCATCCGCTGCGGCAGCCATCACCCGGACCTGAAGCGGCGGAACGAGCGCGAAACTTGCGACGCCCCAGAGAAAGATCAGGATGGCGGTTGGCGCGGCGAAGGGCATCAGGACCGCGAACGCAACCAGCACCAGCGCCAGCCCGGCGAGCGTCACCATCAATGTGCGATCGACCGAGCGATCCGCGAAGATGCCGCCCAGCCAGTTGCCCACCGTGAGCCCGACGCCATAGGTCACCAGCATCGCCGTCACGAAGCCGAGTGACGCATGCGTTTCTGCACGCAGGATGGGCGCGATATAGGTGAATACGGTGAACATGGCGCTCGATCCGATCACGGTCAGCGCCAAGGCGGCGAGCACCGGGCCGCGCTTCAGCACGCGCAGCTCGGCAACGGCATTGCCGCCTTGGGGTGCAGGCAAGATCGGCAGGGTCAGCCGCAGCGCGGCGATGGTGGCGACGCCCAGTCCGGCCATCCCCCAGAACGACATCCGCCAACCCAGATGCTCGCCCGCCCAGGTCGCGAGCGGGACGCCGACGACATTGGCGATGGTCAGCCCCATGAACATTGCCGCGACCGCGCCAGCCTTGCGCTCTGGCGGAACCAGGCCCGCGGCCACGATCGCCCCGACACCGAAGAACGCGCCGTGGTTGAGCGAGGTGACGAGCCGCGCCGCCAGCAGCATCCCGTATCCGGTCGAGATCGCAGCCAACAGGTTGCCGAGCGTGAAGATGCCGGCGAGCGCAATGAGCAGCGTGCGGCGCGGCACCCGGCCAGTGGTCAGGGTCATCAAAGGCGCACCCAACATCACGCCGAACGCATAGGCGCTGATGAGCAGGCCGGCGGTCGGGATCGACACGCCAAGATCGCCGGCGATGACCGGGAGCAGACCCATGGGTGCGAACTCGGTCACGCCGATGCCGAACGCACCGATCGCCAGTGCGATGATGCCGGGATTCAGTTTCAAAGGATTCACTCCCGTCAGACCATGGGGGGATTGAGCAGGGCAAAGCCGTCCTGCTGGCGGTAGGGCGTATGCGGATAGGGCGGCATGACGGCGCTGGCCGCATCCAGCGCGGCAATCTGTTCCGGCGTCAGAGCCCACCCGACCGCGCCCAGATTTTCACGCAACTGGGCCTCATTCCG
Organism: Sphingobium sp. B2D3A; assembly: GCF_025961795.1. Classification (NCBI taxonomy): domain Bacteria; kingdom Pseudomonadati; phylum Pseudomonadota; class Alphaproteobacteria; order Sphingomonadales; family Sphingobiaceae; genus Sphingobium; species Sphingobium sp. B2D3A. Next base: position 236,806 of record NZ_JAOQOI010000001.1, read on the forward strand.
GGCGCCGATGATGACGGAGGACACGGTCGGCCGCCCGAGCAGCCAATTGATCGCGACCTGCGGTACTGATCTGCCGGTTTCGGCTGCAACCGCCTCCAGCACGTCGATCACGCGATAGAGATGGTCCTCCGCAACCGGCGGCGCGAATTGCTCTGTCTCATTCAGGCGACTGCCCGGAGGGATCGGCCGGCCGCGCCCGATCTTCCCGGTCAGCCGTCCCCAGCCGAGCGGGCTCCACACCAGCGCGCCGATGCCCTGATCGGCGGCGAGCGGCATCAGATCCCACTCATAGGCGCGCCCGATCAACGAATAATAGACCTGATGGGCGACGAGGCGCGGCCAGCCATGGCGATCCGCCGCGGCCTGCGCCTTCATCACCTGCCAGCCAGGATAGTTGGAGACACCGGCATAGCGCAGCTTGCCCGCCGCAATCAGCATATCGAGCGTGCCCATGACCTCTTGTGCCGGGGTGGACGCATCGAGCGCATGGAGTTGCAGCAAGTCGATATAATCCGTGCCCAGACGCCGCAACGCATCCTCCACTGCGCGGATCAGCCGTGCCCGTGAGGCGCCCCAATCCTGCGGCCCTTCGCCCATCGGCAGGCCGGTCTTGGTGGAGATCATCAGGGCGTCGCGCCGCCCCTTGATTGCGGACCCCAGCACCTCTTCCGACGCGCCGTTCGAATAGACGTCGGCGGTGTCGAACAGGGTCACGCCCGCATCGAGACAGATATCGACCAGCCGCCGCGCTTCGGCAGCGTCGCTCTGTCCCCAGGCGCTGAACAACGGCCCCTTGCCGCCGAACGTCCCGGCGCCGAAACTCAGGGCCGACACGCGCAAACCCGAGCGCCCTAGTTGCCGATAATCCATGCTCGATCCTTCGATTGCGATTTCCACTCATAAATGGACCGCAGCGCCCCACTGTTGTAGTGCGCATTCGAGCCAAGGATCTTTGCTATGGACGCAAAAGTTATTGAGAGTGGCGATCGTGCGCGTGCCATGGAGATATTCGTCGCGGCGATCGATCGGGGCAGTTTTTCCGCCGCCGGCCGCGCGGTGGGTTTGACACCCTCGGCGGTGAGCCGCGCGGTCGACAGGATCGAGGCGCGACTGGGCGTCAGGCTCCTGCTCCGCTCGACCCGGGCGCTCACCCCGACGGCGGAAGGCCTCGCCTATCTCCAGGCTGCACGGCGCATCCTTGCCGATCTCGACGATAGCGAGCAGCAGATCGCCGATCAGGGCCTGCCGCGCGGACGCCTGCGGATCAGCGCAGCGCTGTCGCACGGGCGGTTGTGCGTGGTGCCGCTGCTCGGCCGCTTCGCGCAGGCTTATCCCCATATTCTGGTCGACATCGCGCTGACTGATGCGCTGGTCGATGTCGCGGCGGGGCAGGCCGATGTTGCGATCCGCTTCGGTCCGCTCGCCGACAGCGCCCTGACTGCGCGCAAGCTGGGTGAAAGCCGCCGCGTCATCATCGCCTCACCCGATTATCTGGCAGGGGCCGGGACCCCGCGCGTGCCGGAGGATCTGCATGGCCACAATTGCCTGAACTTCAACTTTCGCCGCAGTGAGCCAGTCTGGCCCTTCATGCGCGACGGGGAGGCGTTCTCCCTGGCGATGAAGGGGAGCATTGAAGCCAATAATGGCGAAACGCTCGGTCAACTCGCTGCGCAGGGCGTCGGCATCGCACGTGTTGGCGCCTTCAGCGTCGCGCAGGAGATCGCCAACGGCACGCTCGTGCCGCTGCTGGAAGACTACAACCCCGGTGACGTCGAGCAGATCAATGCGGTGTTCGTCGGCGGCGCCAATCTTCCGGCCCGCGTGCGGGTCTTTGTCGACTTTCTGATCGAGCACATACGTTAGGTTGCGCCTGTCGCCGTGATGGACGAGACGACCGTTGTGCTCGTGCTCACCCCCCGGGGAAACTGGTTGCCGATGGCGCCTATGATGCGGGACAGCGCTGCGGATCAGGCGCTCACTCCTTCCTTGCGCGGGCCGCGCCGCAAGAGATAGGCAGCGCCATGACCCAATCTCAGCTGGCCGATATTCTCATTGCACGACTGGTCCGTGACCATGGCGGCACTCGCCAACGCTGGCGCAAGGTCGTCGGTCCGATCCGGATTTACGATCTCAGGACCCATCCCCATTGCAACTGGATGGTCGATGCGACCGGTTCGACCTCCGACATCGCAAAGGTCGAGAGCCTGCTCGATGAACTGCGCCAGAACCACCCCATCCTCATGGCTGACCGTTGACGCTGCGTAGGGGCGCGCCGAGGGCCTAGACGCCCGGCGCGATCAGCACCTTGCACTGCTCGCCGCGCTGTTTGAGGGCCTCGAAGACCGTGGGCGTCTCAGCGAGCGCAATGGTGCTGGTGACCATCAGCCGGGGCGCGATGGCGCCCTGCTCCAGCGCGGCAAGGGCGGCCTCATATTCATGCACGGTGAAGAAGGCTGAGGTAACGAGGCGCACTTCCTTGCCGAGCATGGTGAAGGAGTTGAACGTGTCCGGCTTGGTGCACAGGCCCAGCAGCAGGATCGTGCCGCGCGGACGCACCTGGTCCACGGCTTGCGCGATCAGGCCGGGCACGCCGACGCATTCAAAGACGATGTCGGCCATGCCACCCAGACCCTGCACGGCACTTTCCACCGGGTTCTGCGGGTCCACCACGAACACGTCCGCGCCCATATCGTGCGCGCGCTGCTGCTGCGCGGTGGAGATATCCTGCACTGCCACCCTGGCGGCCCCGAGCCGCTTGGCCCAGAAGGCCACCGCAAGCCCGATCGGCCCTGCGCCCAACACCAGCACTTTGTCACCGGTTTTCAGGCCCGACAGGTTCACGCCGTGCAGGGCTACGGCCAGCGGCTCGATAATGGCGCCATCCACCAGCGTCAGCCCCGCAGGCAGGGGCACGCACTGGTTCGGGCGGGTGACGGCATATTCGGCATAGCCGCCGCCCTGCAGCCCGAATGACGCGCACCACTGCACTTCGCCCTTGCGGCAATGTTCGCAGTCGCCGCAGCTTTTGAGCGGGATGACCGAGACGAGCTCGCCGACCTTGCGCCCCTGCGTGTTCCGACCCAGCGCCACCACTTCGCCGGCGAACTCATGGCCCAGCACATCGCCATGCTTGCATCCATAAGCGGCATCCTGGGTCATATGCAGATCACTGCCGCAAATCCCGCAGCGCCCGACCTTGACCACCAGTTCACCCTCGCCCGGCGTCGGATCAGGAACATCCTCGAACGCCAGCGGCGTGTGGAGCGCCTGGAAAATAACGGCTTTCACAAATATGCCCTTTCGTCTCTCGCCGAGGCCCGTGCCCGAGGGAGATCTCTACCTGATCCGCCTCAATGCTGACACGGCCTAACCGACTGCTCGTATCCAATTAAACGCTAAGCCCGGAACGGACAGCGCTCGATCACATTGTTCTTGAAGATTTCGGGAGGATATATGCCATGACGAGCACGTCGCAGGGCGAAAATGGCGGCTCACCGCATTGGACGACATTCCTCAAGGAGTTCGCCAAGGCGCCCCTTTCCGTGGGATCGCCCATTGCAACCTCGACGGGCACCATCGAGCGCCAGCTAGCAGGGGTCGACTGGGCCAAAACGCGCCTGTTCGTCGAATATGGCCCCGGCACAGGTGAGTTTACCCGCTATATTCTTGCGCACCTCCCACGCGACGCTCAGCTGATCGCGATCGAAAGCGAGGACGGGCTTGCCGACCATCTTCGCCAGACGATCGATGATCCTCGCTTTACGGTCCATACTGGTTCAGCCCTCAAAGCTCAGACTATCCTCGGGCACGACGTGGTCGGGCGGGTAGACTATATTCTCTCTGGCCTCCCCTTCTCCGCGTTGGAGAAGTCCGACAGGGCGAGGATCGTGGAAGATGCAGCGCGCCTTCTCAACGATGACGGTGAGTTCCTCGCTTATCAGGTGCGTCGGACGATCGAACCCTCACTCCGCAAAGTCTTCACACGAGTGAAACGGCGCCGGCGCTGGCTCAACGTGCCGCCTTATCATCTCTATTGGTGTCGAGAGCCGAAGCGATCTCGCCCTTCGAACCGGGTGGATTGATCCGGCGTCGCTCCCCATCACAATTGCTCGATCGCGGCGTTAGGCGCTCCGGTCTGTGTATGCGATGGGCTAAGGCGGCAGCGTCTACCTCGCCGAGGCCCCCTGCCCTGTCGCCCCGCAGCGGGCCATCAGATACTCCATGATCGCGCTTGCGCGGGACGCCCCTATTCAGCAGCGATCGCGTCGATATCATGGGCCGGCTTTGCCGTCCTCAGTTGCATCATGTGCCGCCGGTAGGTCGCGAGCGCCTGGCCGACCACCTGATCCATATTATAATAGCGGTAGGTGGCGAGCCGTCCGACGAACAGGACATCGGGCGTGCCCAAAGCGAGCGCTTCATAGCGTTTGAACAGAGCGGCATTTTCCGGGCGCGGGATGGGGTAATAGGGGTCACCCTCCGCACTGGGATATTCGTAAGTGATGCTCGTGCGGACTGCGCTCTGGCCGGTCAGATGCTTATACTCGGTGATGCGCGTATAGGGCACGGCTTCGGACGGATAATTGATGACGGCGACCGGCTGCAGCCATTCGGTGTCGCGGGTCTCGTGCCGAAACTCAAGCGAGCGATAGGGCAGCTTGCCGTAGCGATGACCGAAATATTCATCGATTGGCCCCGTGAAGACCAGCCGGTCATACCGCACGCGGGCAGCAACCTCCTCGAAGGTGACGCCAAGCTCCACGTCAATCAGCGGATGGTCGAGCATGGCCGCGAACATCGCCGTATAGCCCTCGGCCGGCATCGCCTGGAAGCTGTCGGTGAAATAACGATCATCCGTATTTGTCCGCGTGGGCACGCGGGCTGTAACCGATTTGTCGAGTTCGGACGGGTCCATGCCCCATTGCTTGCGGGTATAGCCTTGGAAGAACGTCTCATAGAGATGGCGCCCCACCTTGGAGATGACCACGTCGGCCGATGTGCGGATCGTCTCTACCGGCTCCGCCTGGCTCTCAAGAAAGGCCTCCGCCTCTGCCTCGTCCGCCAATGCCAGCCCGTAGAGGCTGTTCAATGTGTCGCGGTTGATCGGCATCGGCACCTGCAGCCCATCGACGTCCGCCAGGACGCGATGCTCGTAAGGGTGCCAGCGCGTGAAGCGTGAGAGGAAGTCGACGATGTCCTGACTGTTCGTATGGAAAATATGGGGACCGTAGCGATGGACCAGAATGCCGGCCTCGTCATAATGGTCATAGGCATTGCCGGCGATATGGTCGCGCCGATCGATGACGAGGACGCGCTTGCCGCCGTCCGCCGCGAGGCGTTCCGCCATCACCGCGCCCGCAAAACCTGCGCCGACGACCAGATAATCGTAATGGCGGGTGGGGAGCGGCGTCATCACCTCCTCGATGAGCGCCGACATCGCGTCGACCACCTTGTCCCAGGAGAGATCGGCGAGACATGCGTCGGCGCTCGCCCTCCACGGGGCATCGGCAGGCGCACGGGCGCGAGAGAGCGCCCGCTCGCACGCAGCCACGAATGCCTCGGGATTGCCGGCGATCTCGACCGCGTCGAGCATGCCATAATGGCGCACGACATCGATGATCGGGGTGGAGACCACCGGCAGGCCCGCTGCAAGATATTCCGGGGTCTTGGTGGGAGAAATGAACTGCGTGGACGGATTGATGGCAAAGGGCATCAACGCGACGTCCCAGCCCCGCGCATAGTGCGGGAGCTCGCCATAGACTTTGCTTCCCAGATAGGCGATGTTGGGCCGCTGCGGCAGATCGGCGGGATCGATCTTGACCACGGGCCCCACGAGCACCAGCGACCAGTCGGGATGCGCATCGGCGATGGCGGCGAGCAGGGCGAGGTCCATCCGTTCGTCAATGACGCCGTAGAAGCCGAACCGCGGCCGCGCGAGAGCGGCCTGGTCGGAAGGATCCTCCCCCGGCAGGCGCGCCGCGGCAAAATGCGCGGCGTCGACGCTGGAGGGGAAGGCATGGACGGCAGGGTGGCGCGCGCGCTTCGCCTCGTAGAGACTGTAGCCGCCAGTGAAAACGAGATCGGCTCTCTCGAACAGCTCGGCTTCAAGTTCCGCCAGCTGGGGGGGCGCAAAGCGGAAATTCGCCAGCTCGTCCATACAGTCATAGATGGTGCAGGCCGCCTGGAGATGCCGCGAGAAGGGCAGCATCATCGGCGTATAGTACCATGTCACCAGCAGTTCGGCATGATCGCCCAGATGGGCGTCGAGCAGGTGCCGCAGGGTTGCTTGGCTTTCCGCATCCGTCAGGCCTTCCGGGAGGTGCGGTGTCGCGACGGTGATGTGCGGGGCGGGCGTCCTCAGCTCCAGCCAGGCATCAGCGGTCTCGCCGCTCACGAGCGGTTCCTCCCAGAAGGTGACCGGCTGACGATATGCGAAACGCGACATAAGATGTTGCGGGCGCTGGAACACGAAGTCCCAGCGCAGATGCGAGAAGCACATCAGCGTCATTATTTGTGGCTTTCGAGGCTAGAGCGGAATGAACCTGTATGGGCAACAATGCGCGCGCAGCGTCCTTGCTCCCGCTTATTTACCACGATTGATCGATATCAATACGATAGTGCCAGTAGGACTTTGATTGGAGGCGAACGGGGGGCCGGGTTGGTATATGCTCGGTGCACGGCCATCGCCGTATGAGGTTCCCTTGGACGCCGGATCGACCCAGCTTGCCCCTCTCGCCCTGTGGGGCGGCTGCGAATGCACGATCAATCGCGTCGGGGATGATTATCTCGATCAGTCGGCGCGAAGCGGGCACAGTGATCGACCCGAAGATCTGGATCGATTGGCCGGCTTGGGCGTGACGGCGCTGCGTTACCCTTTGCTGTGGGAGAGTTTTGCCCAAAGCGACCAGCGCGAGGCTCTTTGGGCGTGGCACGCCGACCGGCTAGGGCGGCTGCGCGCGCTTGGCATCCGCCCGATCCTCGGCCTGATCCATCATGGCAGCGGTCCCGCCCCCACCCACTTGCTGGACCCGGCATTTGCGGCGGGTCTTGCCGATCACGCGCGGGAGGCGGCCGAGCGGTTCCCCTGGGTCCAGGATTGGACGCCGGTCAACGAGCCTCTCACCACTGCGCGCTTTTCCGCCCTTTATGGTCATTGGTATCCCCATCTTCACGACGAGACGGCTTTCTGGACCGCGCTCCTCAACCAGATCGATGCCATTCGGGGGGCGATGGACGCGATCCGCACGATCATTCCCGCGGCGCGCCTCGTTCAAACGGAGGATCTGGGGCACACGGACGCGACACCGCAGCGGGCCGATCAGGCAGGCTTCGACAATCATCGCCGCTGGGCGACCTGGGACTTGCTGACCGGCCGCCTGATAGCGGGGCACGCGCTTTGGAATCACCTCGACGGACTGGGGCTGTCGGATCGTCTTCGTGACATCGCTTCCGCGCCATGCCCGCCGGCCATCATCGGCCTCAATCACTACCTCACCAGCGACCGCTTCCTCGACCACCAACTGGAGCGCCATCCCCCGGCCAGCCATGGCGCTTGTGCCCTCGGGCCGGTTGCCGACGTCGAAGCCGTCAGAGCCATAGCTCACCCGCCGGGCCTTGAAGGCGCCGTTCGCGCTGCCTGGGAACGCTATGAGGTGCCCATCGTGCTCACCGAGGTGCACAATGGTTGCACGCGCGAGGAGCAGATGCGCTGGCTCGATGAGGCCTGGACGACAGCCACGGCCCTCCGCGCGGACTGCATCTGCATCGAGGCAGTGACAGTCTGGAGCCTGTTCGGCGCGTTCGACTGGGACAGCCTGCTCACCAAAAAGGCCGGCCATTATGAGAGCGGCGTGTTCGACGTGCGGGGCCCCGAACCGCGAGAGACCGCTTTGGCGCCGATGATGCGCGCGTTGGCAGGAGGCGCAAGGCCGGATCACTCTGTCCTCCATGGACAGGGATGGTGGCGTCGACCCGGGCGACTCGCCCTGGCTATGACAGAGCCACGCGCGATCGATATGCCGCCGGCTCCAGAAGCGCGCCCGCTCTTGATCTTGGGCGCAACCGGAACCTTGGGCCAAGCCTTTGCGGGGGCCTGTTCGCTCCGTGATATCGATCATCGGCTGGTCGGACGAGACGTCATCGACCTGCACGATGCCGCCACGATTGCCGACGCGCTGGATCGGCTGCGGCCTTGGGCCGTCATCAACTGCGCCGGCTGGGTGCGGGTCGATGAAGCAGAGGGCAGCGCCGACGCCTGCCTTGCGACCAATTTCACAGGCTGCGTTGCCCTTGCAGCCGCCTGCGCGCAACGCGACATCCATTATAGCTGCTTCTCCAGCGACCTCGTCTTCGATGGCCATGGTCGGCGCGCTTATGTGGAGAGCGATGCGCCAGCGCCGCTCAACGTCTACGGAGACAGCAAGGCGCGCGCTGAGGCGGGTGTTCTGGCGGCTGGCGGGCGCGCCCTGGTCATCAGGACCGCATCCTTCTTCTCACCCTATGATCCGCACAATTTCGCCATGCATCTGGTGGCGGCGCTGCGGACCGAACGCATATTTCACGCCGTGGGGGACTGCATCACCTCGCCCACTTATGTGCCCGATCTCGTCCGCGCCACGCTCGACCTCGTGATCGACGACGAGTGCGGCATCTGGCACCTCACCAGCGACGGCGCTTTCTCCTGGGCGCAGTTTGCGCATGCCGTGGGCGAAAGGATGGAGCTGCCGACCGATCTGATCGAAACGGTCTCCATCGACGCGATGAACTGGCCGGCGCGGCGGCCCCGCCATGCGCCGATGAGCAGCGAGCGCGGCCTGATCATGCCCAGCCTGGCTTCGGCAATCGACCGCTTTGCCCTGCACCTCCGCTGAGGGCGCAGGTTCGTCGCCTCAGCCTAGGCCTTTTCGAGAACCGCCCGGATCTTGGCCGCGAGCTGCTCGACCGTGAAGGGCTTGCCGAGAAGCTCCACACCGGGATCGACAACGCCGTTGTGGACAACGGCGTTGCGCGTATAGCCGCTGGTATAGAGCACCTTCAGGTCCGGCCGGCGGCGGCACGCTTCATCGGCGAGTTTCCGTCCGTTGATGTCCGGCATGATGATGTCCGTGAACAAGAGCGTGATCTCCGGATGCTCGTCCAGCACGCGGAGCGCCGCATGTCCGCCATCCGCTTCCAGCACGCGATAGCCCAGTTCCACGAGCGCATCGACGCTGAAGCGGCGGACGGCGGCCTCATCCTCGACGACCAGAATGACCTCCTGCTCATCGCCCCTCGGCAGGTCGGCCCGTACCTGTTCGATCTCTCCGGCGACCTCGCCATAGAAGCGAGGGAGATAGATCTTGATCGTCGTCCCCTCGCCCGGCTCGGAATAGATTTTGATATGCCCGCCCGACTGCCGGACAAATCCGTACACCTGGCTCAGCCCCAGACCGGTGCCCTTGCCCACCGCCTTGGTGGTGAAGAAGGGATCGAACGCCTTGGCGATCACGTCGTCCGGCATGCCCGTGCCGGTATCGGTCACGGCGATCATCACATATTGGCCCGCCGGAACACCGAAATTCTCCGCGGCATAGCGATCATCGGCGTGCGTGTTTTGCGTTTCAATCGTCAGGTGTCCGCCATCCGGCATGGCATCGCGGGCATTGACCGCCAGATTGACGATCGCGTTTTCAAGCTGGTTGCGGTCGGCATGGGTGCGCCACACGCCCGCCGCCAGAACCGTTTCCAGCCGGACATCGCCGCCCAGCGAATGCAGCAGAAGCTCGGACATGCCCGAGACGAGCTTGTTGGGATCGAGCACCTCGGGATTGAGCGGCTGCTGGCGCGAAAATGCCAGGAGGCGATGGGTCAGGGTCGCAGCGCGTTCCGCGCCGTCGATCGCGGCATCGATATAGCGTTTCGCGCGCTCATCATCGGGCAGGACGCGTCGGCTCAACAGGTCGAGTGAGCCGATCACCACGGCCAGCATATTGTTGAAGTCATGCGCGATGCCGCCGGTCAATTGGCCGACAGCTTCCATTTTCTGTGCCTGACGCAAGGCCGCCTGCGCCTGCTCGCGCACCGCGACCTCCTCGGTCACGCGACGCTCGAGATGCTCGTTGAGCTCCCGCAGTTCCGCCTCGGCGCGCTTGCGCGCCGTCACGTCAATCGCTGTGCCGACGACGCGCAGGCACTGCCCGGCCTCGTCGAAGACCCCGCGTCCCTTGGCGGCGACCCAGCGCACCAGTCCATCTTCCTTGCCAATCGTTCGATATTCGACATCATAGATCGCGCGGACATTCGGGTCTGCGGCTGCCCGATAGGCTTCAGTGGTATGCGCGCGATCGTCGGGATGGAGGCCTTCGTAAAAATCCCGCATCGACACTTCGACATCGGGCGAGATGCCGAACACCCCTTTCACGATGGGCGGCCAGATCAGAACATCGTTGACCACGTCGACGTCCCAGAAGCCGACCTCGGCGGCATCCGTCGCGAGCCGCAGCCGCTCCTCGCTAATCGCAAGCTCGGCCCGGACGCGCATCCGCTCGGATAGATCGAGCATCGCCCCGATCATGCGCAAGGCCCGCCCCTGCGCATCCCGGATGATGTGGCCGCGATCGAAGACGTGGGCGTAGCTCCCGTCTCCACGCCTGAACCGATATTCCCCGCTCCAGCTGTCCGACGAGCCGTCGATCGCTGCGTGGATGGTCCTGTCCACCTCGTCCCGGTCGTCCGGGTGAATCTGCGCGATCCACCATGTCCCGTTATTCTCGATCTGGTCGGCCGGGTGACCATAAGCAATGGAGAGCGCGTCGTTCCAGGTCACATAGTCGGTGACGAAATCCCAATCCCAGATGGCGTCGTTCGTCGCCTTGCTCGCCAGGCGGTAGCGTTCTTCGACGGCGCGAATATCCTCAAGCCGGGTTCGCGCTTCATATTGTCGCCGGCGCGCCCGCAAGGCCGCCGTGGCGACGCTGACCAATGTGGTCGGGTGAAAGGGGCGTTCGAGAAAGGTCACGTTGCCGAGCAATTCGAGATGACGGCCGGCCGCCGGATTGCGCTCGATGCCGCCGCCGCGCTGGGTGAGCAGGACGAAGGGAAGATCGGACCATTCCTGCTGCGCCGCGATGAGCTCCACCAGCGGCCTCAGATCGGCCGCCTTGACCGCTTCGTCGGTCATCATCACGAACCCAAGGCCCTGTGCGAGACGCGCGACCAGCGCATCTAGCGACGGAACAATCTCGGTTTCAATGCCGGCCTGGTTGAGGATGGCGGCGGCGATCTCTGCATCCCGACCGTGAGGGGCGAGGATGACGGCACGCTCCGAAAAAGTGCGGTTCATCAGCCGCGCTTGTCCTGGCCGAGATCCATCAGATCGCCGGCACCGACCATCGTCGGGATGCCACGCAACACACCCTGAAAATGCGTCAGCGGCTCGCCGATGGTGATGCCTTGTGCGTCGATACGATATTCGCGGATCGTATTCTCATGGACGCCCGAGCGCTTCTTGACGATCGAGATGGCCCGCCGGACATGGCCCACCGCCTCGAAATAGCGCAGCAGCACGACCGTATCGGCCAGATAGGTGATGTCCACCGGCGCCTGCATGTCTCCCACCACACCATGCTGCGTGACGGTAAGGAACGTGCTGGCCCCGCGCCGATTGAGATATTGCAGCAGCTCGTGAATGTGGAGGACAAGCGCGCTCTCCTCGGGCATCGCCGCGCGATATCCATTGAGGCTGTCGATCACGACGGTGCGGATGCCATGCTCCTCGACGGTCGCGCGCACCCGATGCGCAAACTCGCCGGGCGACATTTCGGCTGCATCGACCTGCTCGATGACGAGCTTGCCGTCCGCGACCAGCCTGCTCACATCGATGCCAAGCCCCTTGGCCCGATCGGCCAGCAGGCCGAGTTCCTCATCGAAGACGAACATGGCCGCCGTCTCTCCGCGCGCGATGCACCCTTTCACGAGATTGAGCGCCAGAAGGGATTTGCCCGTTCCCGTCGGGCCGAGGATCAGCGTGCTGGTGCCGGAGTCAAAGCCCCCGCCGAGCAGGGCATTGAGTTCAGCGCTTTCCGTGGGCGCGGTGGCCCGCACGAAATCGGATTTATGCTCCAGCGACACCAGTCGCGGAAAAACCCGGACACCGCCGGTATCGATCACGAAATCATGATAGCCGCCGCGATAGCGCTGGCCGCGATATTTGAGCATCCGCAACCGGCGGCGTTCCGAACCGTAGATCGGTGCCAGCTCCTCAAGCCGCAACACGCCATGAGCGACGCTGTGCACCGTCTTGTCATTGGTGTCGGAGGTCAGATCGTCGAGCATCAGCACGGTTGCATTATGCTTGGCGAAATAGTGCTTCAGCGCCAGAATCTGGCGGCGGTAGCGCAGCGAGCTTTGCGCGAGCAGCCGGATTTCCGAGAGACTGTCGATCACTAACCGCTGCGGCTTGACCCGCTCGATCGCCTCGAGGATGCGCTTGGTGGTTTCGCCCAGTTCGAGGTCGGAGGAGTAGAGCAGGCTCTGCTGCTGATTCTCGTCCAGCAGCGTCTCGGGCGGTACGAGTTCGAAAATGTGGAAATGCTCGTTCAGTGCCCAGCCGTGCGAGGCAGCGGTCTCACGCAGTTCCTCCTCGGTTTCCGACAGGGTGATGTACAGCCCCCGCTCCCCGGCCTCTGCACCGTTCAGGAGGAACTGGCTTGCGATGGTCGTCTTGCCGGTGCCCGGATCGCCCTCGACGAGGAAAAGCCTGCCGCTGGCAAAGCCGCCCGCCGTTACATCATCAAGCCCCTCAATCCCACTCGACGCCTTCGCCGTCCGATCCATCCGCATATCTCCCTTCGCAAACGCCGGACCGTCTCCGCACGTCCACCGCTCCCGAAAAGAGCAAGCTGAAAACCCACGATAGAGGATTGCGATCCCTCCGTCTCTCAGGATTGCGCGGGCGCAACGCTTTAATTTGAAGTTGCGATGTTGGCCCTGCCCGCTGGGAACGCGCGAGGAACCCGAAAGCTGAAGCCCCCCTACCGTCGCGCCTCGAAGACCGACGCGCGGCGGGGCGTGAGCAGCTTTACCGGCGCGCCCAGTTCTCGCTCAAGCATGGCGAGCATCCACTGGCGGTGGCGCGCGAGATAATCCGCGAAACCGTCCGGCTTGGCCGGGTCGAATGTCGGCACCGCCCAATCGAGCGAGGGGGCCTTATAGTCAGCTTTCATCAGGCCGACCTCGTCGCGGGGCGGATCGACATGAGCGCCGAGATAGTCGTTGCCCGTGAAGCGAATGAACTGAGCCGGCGAGAAGCCGGCCGAGATCAGATAATCCGGCCCCTGGCGGCCGACCTCGCTGCCATAACGCGCCGTGCCCGCCACCGCGAAGCGATTGTTGCGGAAGCGCACGTCGCTCGCCCAGCCCTGCCACTCGGTGGCGACCACCATTTGGACGTCCTTGCCCTTCGCGACGTGGATCACATTCTTCTCGATCAAGGCGTCCGAAATCGTGCCTGACAGTTGGAAGATTCGCGTCCCGTCATTCTGGCTGACATTGTGACGCACCACGGTGCCACGATTGCCGATATTGTCCTTGTCATTGGCTTTGGGCGAGCAGATCAGCAGAAAGCCGCCGGCATTATCGTGGCTGTAATTGTACGCGATGGTCGTCCGGCGCGAGTTGAAGTCGGAATCGAAGCCCTGACCGTCATAGCGCGTGCGGGTGTAGGCAGCTTCATTGAGCTGGATGAGGCTGTGATCCGTGCTCCACTGCCAGATCCCGGCGCTGTATCCGGGCGCCCGGCCGGCGGCATAGCGAACGATATTGTGCTCGATCAGCGCGCCATCGGTGCCACGCGGCACGATGCCATCCCCGCCGATGTCCTCCAGATAATTGTCCCGGATCACGATGTCATAGCTTGGATACCAGCGCGCGGCAGTGACCTGATCGCTGATGCCGGCAATGCCGGAGCGGTCCACCCGCCAGATGATGTTGCGCTCGATCGCGAGGTCGTCGAAGCGGGTCGGAAAGCGGGGGCCGAGCGCCTGAAAGACGATGCCGCCATTGTCCTTGCGATCATTCGTGCCGCGCACATCATGGATGTACATGTCGCTGATGCGGATGCCGCGGACGACGCCGACATTTTCGGCCGACACGAGCACGCCATAGCGGGAGCCGGCAGGCGGGCCGTCATTGGTCAGTTCAAGGCCGCTCACCGTCACATAGCTTGCGTTCAGGATCGCGACCGCATGGGGCGAGACGCCGCCCGCATCGATGCGTGGGCGCGCGCCCGAACCGGTTGCGACGACCACAATGGGCGCCCCTCTGCTGCCCGATTGGGTGATGGTGAGCGGTTCTTTCCACACCGACCCCGCCGCCAGCAGAACCCTGTCGTCCGGCTTGAGTTTCACGTTGCCCAACCGGGCGAGCGACCGAAACGGCTGCGTTGCAACCCGACCGTCGAAACGATCGTCCCCCGTGATCGCGTTCACATGATAGGTCTCTGCTCTGGCATGGGCAGCGGTGAGGCTGAGCGCCACCGCGATGAGCTTGAGGCCTCTGCCCGGGCGCATGAAACGCAGGGCCCGGCCTTGCAGGCCAGCGCCGCGATTGCTGAGGTCTGGCGAAGGCCGGTGAACGTGGACGGAGCGGAGGGTCGGAAGCAGTGTGCTGAACATAGTGCGGCAGAGGGCCTTGAAGATCGAACAGTCCTCGCTCTAGCGGCAAGGGCATGAATGTCGAATGACCTGCTGCTCTTCAGGGGACATCGCGCGCGGTTGACTGTTGCAACTGACATAAAACTGTCACAATGGGCGCCACGCGCTCTGCTGAGGGGACAAACAATCAAACAGATTGCGGCACTACCCTATCGGGCTGAAGGCGATGCGCTGGATGCACCGATCCGGATTCTGCTCATCACCTCGCGCGAGACGAAGCGCTGGGTGATTCCCAAGGGCAATGGATCGGCGGGCAAGCTCCCGCATCAGGCGGCCGCGGCCGAAGCCGAGGAAGAAGCCGGCATCGTCGGGGCCGTCTGCCCGACGCCGTTGGGGACCTACCGCTACCGCAAAAGGCGGCGCAATGGCGCCAATTTGATGGTGGACGTCGAGGTGTTCCCGCTGGCGGTCAATCGGGAACTCACAGACTGGAAAGAGCAGCACGAGCGCGAGCGGCGGTGGTTCAGCCTCAGCGAGGCGGCCGATGCCGTCGACGAGCCGGATCTGAGCGATCTGATCCGATCCTTCGCAGCATCCGAGTTCAAGGCGGCGACACGGCGCCAATCGGTGATGGACACCGTTGCGCATACTTCAGGGATAAGCAGGATGTTTGGTTGGTTTCAGCGCCTTTTGCCCAAGCAGGGAAATTTCTTCGATCTGTTCGAAGCGCATGTCCAGACCGTGGTCGCCGGCGCCGACGCGCTGACCCGGCTGCTGCATGACGGGGACAGCCGCGATGACCATATTCGCGAGGTGATCGAGCGGGAAACCGATGCCGACGAGATCATCCGTGAGGTGCTTCACCTTGTCCGCAAGACGTTCCTCACGCCGTTCGACCGCAGCGCGATCATCAGCCTTGTGAGTTCGACCGACGATGCGATCGATGAGATGCAGTCGGCAGTGGCGGCCATCGACATCTATGACGTGCACGACTTCGATCAGGAAATGAAGGACATGGCGGCGATTATCGTCGACAGCACGCGCGTGCTGGCGGAAGCCATGCCGCTGCTGCGCAATGTCGCACAAAACGGCAAGCGCCTGCATGAACTGACCGAGCGGCTGGTGCGGATGGAAGGCCATGCCGACGCCATCCACAGCGAGGGGCTGAAGCAGGCCTATCGAAAGTTCCGGACGGCCGATCCCATGGCGTTCATCGTCCGGCGCGAGATCTACAAGCATCTGGAGCGGATCGTCGACGCGCTCGAGGATGTCGCGAATGCGATTGACGGCATCGTGATCGACCATAGCTGAGCGCACAGGGTCATGCACAACCTCGCTTTTCCGCTGCTGGTCGGCCTGATCGTCATCGCGCTCGCATTCGATTATCTCAACGGCTTGCACGATGCCGCCAACTCGATCGCGACCGTGGTGGCGACGCGCCTGCTCGGCCCGGTCGCGGCGGTGGTCTTCGCGGCCTTCTTCAATTTCGCGGCCTATTTTCTCATGCTGGCCTTCCCCAGCCTGCACAAGGTCGCCGAGACCATCGGCGCCGGCCTCGTCAGTCAGGATCTGATTACGCCGGCCGTCATCTTCGGCGCGCTGATCGGCGCCATGTTCTGGAATGTGGTGACGTGGCTCAAGGGCATTCCCTCCTCCAGCAGCCATGCCCTGATCGGCGGCCTCATCGGCGCGGGGATGGCCCATGCCGGCATCTCCGGCATCCAGTGGAGCGGCCTCAACAAGACGCTGATCGCCATCGTGCTCTCGCCCACGCTGGGCATGCTGCTCTCCATGCTGATCATGCTGGCGACGAGCTGGGTGTTCCGCCGGGCCACCGCTCGTGGCGCCGAGCATGCGTTTCGCTATCTGCACCTGTTGTCCTCGGCCGCCTATTCCGTCAGCCACGGCCTCAATGACGCGCAGAAGACCATGGGCATCATCACGGTGCTGCTCTATTCGACCGGCTATCTCACCGGCGAATTCGCGGTGCCGCACTGGGTGGCGATTGCCTGCTATATCGCGATCGCGCTGGGCACGCTGACGGGCGGCTGGAAGATCATCGAGACGATGGGCTCGCGGATCACCAAGCTCTCGCAGCACCAGGGATTCAGCGCCTCGCTTGGCGGCTCGATCATGGTGTTCACGGCCTCGCTGATGGGCATCCCCGTCTCGACCACCCACACGATTACCGGCTGCGTGATCGGGGCGGGCACCGCGCGACGGGCCTCCGCCGTGCGGTGGGGCGTGGCGCAGAGCGTCATGATCGCCTGGATCATCACCATCCCGGCGTCAGCGGTCGTCGGCGCAGCCTTCTATTTTCTGGCCCGGCTGTTCTGATCTTGCGGCCGTCGAGAGGGACTAGCCAAACACCGACGTTGCGGCCAGCTTGGCGGCTGGCACAGTGGCGCCTCTATGCCGGTATCGGCGCGGCTTCGTCCGCCGCACGCTCCATGCCCCTGCGCGCCCCTCCGATGGGCGCAACAAAAATCGCTTAACATATGTAAAGACAGGGAACAGTGCGCGTTGCCGTTGGTTAATCAGGCGAAGATTTCCTTTGACCTGAGGTAGATATGAGCCAATCGAATGCCCGGCATGCGACTTCTGCGGCGCTGGCTCTTGTCTTGGCAGGCGGTCGGGGCAGTCGCCTTCATGATCTGACCAGCGCGCTCGCCAAACCTGCTCTGCCGGTCGGCGATGTGGGCAGGCTCATCGATTTCACGCTGGCGAATGTCGCCAATTCCGGCATCCCCCGCGCATTGGTGCTCACCCAATATGAGCCCGACGCGCTGCATCGCCATTTGAACCAGACATGGCAGCGCTTTGGCGGCATCGAGCTAGACGTGCTCGACGGCAATGAATGCGGCCCCTTCAACGGAACGGCGGACGCGGTCGTCAAGATCAGCGACCAGATCGACCAGGAAGCGCCGGATCATGTCGTGGTCCTCGCGGGCGATCACCTTTACCAGATGGACTACCGGCCGTTCATCGAACGCCACATGCTGAGCAACGCGAAAGTGACGGTCGGCGCGGTGCACGTCCCGCTGGCCGACGCCGACCAATTCGGCGTCATGACGGCTGGCGCGGATGGCCTGATCACCGATTTCGCGGAGAAGCCGGCCTTGCCTGCGGAAGCGCCGGACCGTCCTGGTCATGCCTTTGCATCGATGGGCATCTATGTCTTCACCTGGCAGCTGCTGCGGCAGGTGCTGGCTGAACTGGCTCCGCTCCATGAGGATCTGGATTTCGGCAAGCATGTCCTGCCCCGGCTGGTGGCCGAGCGAGGCGCCTATGTCTACGCGCTGCCCGGGCGTGGGCAGGCCGCGCCCCTGTGGCGCGATCTCGGCACGGTGGATGCCTATCATGGCATTCATGCCGATATCGCCAGCGGCCGGGTCGCGCTCGATCCCTCTTGGCCGGTTGCCGGGCGGCGCGCCATTGGCCTGCCGGTGCGGTCGGCCCCGGTTTCCGACCGTCCGGCCTGGCCGGGCCATATGATCGGCCAGGGTGCCAGCGTCGGCGAGCGAGCCCAGCTTCGCAACGTCGTGGTGATGCCCGGCGCGCGCGTCGGCTCGGATGTGCACATCGACAATGCGATCGTGACCGGCGATGCCGTCATTCCCGACGGCTTCGATCTCTCCGCAGCGCTCAGGCAATGCGGCGAGGGCTGCCTTGTCTCGGAAGGCGGCATTCGCCTCCTGTCCGCGCAGGCGATGAGCCGGCTCGCCGGGGCGAAACGATCCGCCAAGCCCCATTATGCCTCGGCAGATGAGAGCCCCCGGAGAATGCTGGCGCCCGGACTTTGACCCAGGCAGACGATATCGGCCTGGAGCCAGACGCGACGCCTCTGGCCTTCGCAAAGCCGGACAGGCTGCACCATGAACTGGGCGCCGAATATACCGGCGAGGGCGTTCATTTTGCGATCTTTTCCGAGAATGCCGAGGCCATCGAACTCTCGCTCTTCTCGGACGATGGGGAAGAAGAGGTTCAACGGCTCGAACTGCCGCGACGCGAAGGCTCGATCCACTCGGGCTTTCTCCCCGGCCTCAAGCCCGGTCAACTCTATGGCTATCGCGCGCATGGCTCCTATGAGCCCGAGCAGGGCCATCGCTTCAACCCCAACAAGCTGCTGCTCGACCCTTATGCGCGGGAAGTGTCCGGCACGCTCAAATGGGACGATGCGCTGTGGGGCTATGATCTCCTGAGTGGCGACGATCTGACGTTCGACACGCGGGATTCGGCTCCGTTCATGGTCAAGAGCGTGGTGCAGAACCCCGATTTCGATTGGGAAGGGGACGCGGCGCTGCGTCTCCCATGGACCGAGACGATCATCTACGAAGCGCATGTGCGCGGCCTCACCATGACGCACCCCGATGTGCCCGAGGAGCTGCGCGGCACTTATGCCGGCATGGTGTGCGAGCCGATCCTCGACCATCTCCGCAAGCTCGGCGTCTCCGCCATCGAGCTGTTGCCCTGCCAGTTCTTCCTCGATGATCGCAGCCTGCTGGAACGCGGGCTCTCCAATTATTGGGGCTATCAGACGCTCGGCTATTTCGCCCCGGAAACCCGCTTCCTCCAGCAGGGCGAGGGCGTCCCCGGTGCCATTCGCCAGTTCAAGGAGATGGTGAAGCGCTTCCACCGGGTCGGCATCGAAGTGATCATGGATGTGGTCTACAACCACACCGCCGAAGGATCGGAACGCGGCCCGACGCTCTGCTTCCGGGGCCTCGACAATGCGGCTTATTATGTCCTGTCGCCGGACCATCCGCGATACTCGTTCGACCAGACCGGCACGGGGAACACGCTCTCTGTGGCGCACCCCATGGTGCTGCGGATGGTGCTCGATTCACTGCGCTACTGGGTGCAGGTCATGCATGTCGACGGGTTCCGCTTCGATCTCGCCTCGACGCTGGGACGGCAGGCGGCGGGGTTCGATCGGGAAGGGACATTCTTCGGCGCGATCCGGCAGGACCCCATCCTTGCGGGTGTAAAGTTGATCGCCGAGCCTTGGGACGTGGGGGAAGGCGGCTATCAGGTCGGCGGCTTCCCGGCGCCGTTCCGCGAATGGAACGACAAGTTCCGCGATACCGTGCGCGGGTTCTGGCGGGGGGATGGCGGCCTGGTCGGCGATCTGGCGGGGAGCCTGCTGGGCTCACCCGAGCAGTTCAACCATTCGGACCGGAGCCCCACCTCCTCGGTGAATTTCCTCGCCGCTCATGATGGCTTCACGCTGATGGACTGCGTGTCCTTCAACGACAAGCATAACGAGGCCAATGGCGAGAATGGCGCGGACGGCCATGATCATAATCTGTCCGCCAATATGGGCGTCGAAGGCGCGACGGACGACGCCGATATCCGCGCGGCACGCATCCAGCGCCGCCGGAACATGATCGCGACGATGCTGCTCAGCCAAGGCGTGCCGATGATCCTGAGCGGGGACGAAATCGGCAACAGCCAGCAGGGCAATAACAACGTCTATTGTCAGGACAATGAGACGGCCTGGATCACCTGGCCCGAGCGCGACGATGCGTTTCTCGATTTCGTGCAGCGGATGGTCCGCTTCCGCCTCGATCATCCGGTCCTTGCGCAGGAGACATTCCTGCTCGGCGATGCGGGGGACGATGGGCGAACGGAAGTCGCCTGGTATCAGCCCGACGGGCGCGAGATGGACGAGGCGGTGTGGGCGGAAACGGAATTGCGCGTCCTTGGTCTGTTCATCGACCACTCCGCGCGAGCGGCCTTCCTTGATGATGAGAATATCGGTGCGCTCTTCATCATCGTGAACGCAGGCGACGCGCTCGACTTCACCCTGCCCCACCCCAATGGCATCGCGCACTGGACGCGCGTCCTGGATACCGCCAGCGCCGATCCCTTCAGCGAAGAGCCGTGCGAGGGCGATGTCCTCGCCATCCCGGCCAACAGCGTGTGCGTCTACGCGCCGACCGCACAATGACCGGCCACCATTTCCGCAAAGGCTGGGGCGCAGAGCCCGAGGAAGACGGGCAATGGCGTTTCTCGCTCTGGTCGCCGGATCGCGAAGCAGTGGCAGTCGAGATCGACGGCGTATCGACGGCCTTGGCGCGGGGTGACCATGGCTGGTTCTCCGGCACCGCTGCGGCTCAACCTGGAGCCTCCTACGGCTTTCGCATCGGGGACAGGCTCTATCCCGACCCGGCAGCGCGGGCACAGATGGGCGATGTTCACGACCCCTCGCGCCTGGTCGACCCTCGCGCCTTCCAATGGTCCGCCGACTGGGCGGGTCTCCCCTGGCATCAGGCGGTCATCTATGAGCTTCATGTCGGGACCTTCACGCCCGAGGGCACATTTGCCGCCGCGCAAAGCGCGTTGCCGCGCCTGAAAAGCCTCGGCGTGACGGTCGTCGAGCTGATGCCGGTCGCCCAGTTCGAGGGCACGCGCGGCTGGGGATATGATGGTGTGCTGCTCTATGCGCCCCATCCTTGCTATGGCGGTGCGGACGGCCTCAAGCAGTTCGTGGATGCGGCGCACAAGCTCGGCATCGCGGTAATGCTCGACGTGGTGTACAACCATTTCGGCCCCTCGGGGAATTATCTGCCCGTCTGGTGCCCGTCCTTCTTCCACGCCTCGGCCCGCACGCCCTGGGGGGATGGCATCGCCTTCGATGTGCCCGCCGTTCGCGCTTTCTTCCTCGACAACGCATTGTTCTGGCTGGAGGAATATCAGCTCGACGGGCTGCGCCTGGACGCCGTTCACGCCATTGCCAACCAGACCACCGAGGACTTCCTAGAAGATTTGGGCAAGGCTGTTCGCGCGCGCGACTGGGGACGCCCGATCCACCTGGTGACCGAGGATGAACGCAATCTCGTCGACTATCTCGAGCCGGATGCGCCCTTCAATGCCAGCTGGAACGATGACTGGCACCACGCGATCCACTGCCTGCTGACCGGGGAAGACGAGAGTTATTATGCCCCCTTCGCCGTCGATCCGCTGGCGGACATCGAGCTAGCGCTGCGCGATGGATATGTCGAGCAGGGGCAGAAGCGGCCCCCGCATGAGCATTTGCGCGGCGAGCCATCCGCCCTGCTGCCCCGGACGGCGTTCATCAATTTCCTGGGCAATCACGATCAGGTCGGCAATCGCGCGCAGGGCGAGCGGTTGCATCATCTGGTGGCGGACCGCGCCGCGCTGCGAGTGGTGACGGCCCTGACGCTGCTGACGCCCTTCACGCCGATGCTGTTCATGGGCGATGAGTTTCTCACCGAAGCGCCGTTCCTGTTCTTCACGGATTTCACGGGCGATCTGGCTGAAGCGGTGCGCACGGGCCGGGCACGGGAGTTCGAGAAGTTCACATCCTTCGCCGGTACCGTGCCGGACCCCAATGACCCGCAAACGGCCGCCCGCTCGATGATCGGCCACGCGGCCAACGATGCGCAGCGCGAGCATGAAGCCTTTGTGCGCGATCTTCTCGCGCTGCGGGCGTTCCATATCACGCCGCTCCTTGCACAGACGGAACGGCCCAAGGCAGTCGTCCTGCGCGAAGGCGCGGCGTTCGATGCGCGGTGGGAATTTACCACTGCGGCCCTGCACGTCCGCTTGCTGCTTGGCGGCGAGGATTTTTCAACACCCACTGACCCCTTCTTCGTGGAGGCTGCGCAAGGAAGCGGCTTCGCTTTCGCCGCCG
The DNA here is from genome assembly GCF_025961795.1 of Sphingobium sp. B2D3A. Taxonomy (NCBI): domain Bacteria; kingdom Pseudomonadati; phylum Pseudomonadota; class Alphaproteobacteria; order Sphingomonadales; family Sphingobiaceae; genus Sphingobium; species Sphingobium sp. B2D3A. The sequence goes on from NZ_JAOQOI010000001.1 coordinate 259,093, forward strand.
CCGTTCGAAAGGACCAATGACCATGCGCCATCCCAGCGCCCCCGGCCTCGTCGCGACGTACAGGATCCAGCTGCGGAACGGCGTCGATCTGGAGGCGGTCCGCGCGCGCATTCCCTGGCTGCAGGCGCTGGGCATCAGCCATATCTACCTCTCGCCGCTGTTCAGCGCCGCGAAGGGTTCCACCCATGGCTATGACGTGACCGATCCCAATCGGGTCGATCCGGTGCTCGGCGGTGACGAGGCCTTTCGCGCGCTGAGCGACGCGGCGCGCGCCGCGGGGCTGGGCATCGTTCTGGATATCGTACCCAATCATATGGCGTTCACGCCGGAAAATCCCTTCATCGCCGACATCATGCGGCATGGGCAGGAGAGCCGCTTTGCGCCCCTGTTCGATATCGACTGGGACCGTGGCCCGCTGCAATTCCCGGTTCTGGACGGGACGCCGGCCGATCTTCTGGACGCGGCGCAGCTGGCCTTCTCGCTCATCGGCAATGATCCGACCCTGCGCGTCTACGACAAGCATTACCCCCTGCGCGCAACACCGCTGACGGAGCGGCTGGCGGGCGGAGAAGGCTTGAACGAAGGCCTGCTGGCGCAGTTGCTCGATGAACAGCATTGGCAGATCGGCCATTGGCAGGATGATGGCGGCGACATCGTCCACCGGCGCTTCTTCAACGTCACCGATCTGATCGGGGTGCGACAGGAAGACCCCGAGGTCTTCGAGTTCACCCATCGCTGGATTGTGGAGCAGGTTCGAGCCGGGCGCGTCCAGGGCGTCCGCGTCGACCATATCGACGGGCTGGCCCGCCCGCTCAGCTACCTCCGCCGGCTGCGCGAGGCGCTGGGCTTCATTCCCATCTGGGTGGAGAAAATCGTCAAGGAGGGCGAGCCGCTGGCGCCTGGCTGGCCGGTCGAGGGCATGAGCGGTTATGAATTCATGGCGCCCGTGACCCAATTGCTGACCCCGCCGGAAGGCCTGGATGCCTTGGCAGCCGCAGCGCGCGGGCATGTGCCAACGGACTACGCCCTTGAGGTGCGCGGCGTTCGCCGGACGATGCTGTACACCGTCTTCACCCCCGAGCTCGACCGGGTGACCGATGCGGCCATCATGGCGCTGGCCGGATCGCCCGTCGCAGCGCCGGAAGTGCGCGCGGCCATCGTGCAGCTTGCGATGCACTGGCCGGTCTATCGCTCCTACGCCGCCGACGTGATGCCGCCGGGCGACTTATGCGCGCAGGCTCTGGCCGGTGCGCGTGGCGATCCGCACCCGAGCGGGATGCTGGGGCCCGTGTTCAGTCTGCTGTCCGCCCCGGACGATCCGCTGGCGCGCGCCTTTGCTGCCCGGTTCGAGCAACTGACCGGCGCGCTCACCGCGAAGTCCGAGGAGGATACCGTCTTTTATCGGTCCATCGCCTATCTGCCATATTGCGAGGTGGGCGCCGCCCCAGACCTCCAGCCGATCGACCTTGAGCGCTTTGCCGCGCGCATGAACGAGCGTGCATCCGAGACCCCCTGCGCGCTCAATGCCCTCTCTACCCATGACACCAAGCGCTCGGCTGATGCCAGGGCCGCGATCATCGCCTTGGCCGCCTTTCCGGAGCTGGGCGCGCCCCTCTACGGGGAGGCACTCGCACGGGCACAGGATCGGGCATTACCGCCGCGCTGGGGCATCTATGCCATCCAATGCGCGCTGATGATGCTCGATCAGCCGGATGCCGCGCAACGCATTGCAGACCACATCGCCAAGGCCATGCGGGAGGCGAAGCTCGAATCCAGCTATGAGGAGCCGGCGCTTGAGATGGAAAACGGCGTGACCGAGCTTGCGCTGTCCCTGATGGCCTCGCTTGAAGACGGCGCGCTGTGGTCGGACGACGAGCGACAGGCGTTCCTGCAGACGTGGGAAGCGCTCATGCTGGCGCAGACCGCCCTGCAGATCACCGCGCCCGGGGTGCCGGACATCTACCAGGGCACGGAAATCGTCGCGATTGCCCTGACCGACCCGGACAATCGCCAAGCCGTGGACTGGGACGCGATCGCCTCCGGCCCAGCCGGGCGCGATGCCCGCAAGCTAAAGCTGACACAGGACCTGCTCGCGCGCCGCCGGGAGGATGCAGAACTGTTCGCTATGGGCAGCTATCGGCTGGAGCGAACCCCGGAGGGGCTACGCGTCACCCGGACATGGCAAAACCGCGCGGTCACCATCGACATTCCCCTGCCCGACCTGATCGCCGGCCCCGATGCGGCGGCGCGAGGCGCGCATGATCGACCCCACGAAACGCAAGGAACCCAATATGGACGATGACCAGTATCAGACGATCAGTAAGCGGGCCTATGAGCTGTGGGAAGCCGAAGGCCGACCCCATGGGCGTGACCGCGAGCATTGGGAGCAGGTGGAACAGGAAGTCCTGAGCCAGCAGCAACAGCAGGCTGCCACCCCTGCCGATGATGCTGACCTATCCCTGCCGCAGGAGCAGAGCGAAACGATGGCTGCCGCCAGTTCCCCGGCTTCGACGGCGCTGCCGGCCAAAAAGGCATCGGCAGCTGGCCGCGCGAAGAAAGCCAAAACGCCCTGAGGCCGGGCGCTGTGCCTGACGATGACATTCTAGCCCTGGCGCACGCGGCAGGGCTCGCGATCCATTGGAAGGATGCCGACGGCCTCGCGCATAGCGTGTCGCAGGACACGCTTCGAGCGGCCCTGCAGGCACTGGGCTATGCCGCCGAGACGGATGCGCAGCGGGCGCAGGCTTGGGCCAAACTGTCTGAAGAGGCCGCGCGGAATCCCGACTTTCTGAGTGCGGATGCCGGCCAGCCCGTCCCTCTGCCGGATCGTCTGGCGGCTGAAGCCTTTGCAGAGGTCACCTCTGAGGATGGCAGCGCAGGGCGTGTCGCCATCCACGATGGTCAACTGCCGGCCTTCAACGCAATCGGCTATCATCGGGTCGACATCGCAGGCCATGTCTTTACCTTGGCGGTGGCGCCGACCCGATGCTGCGAGCTCGCAGACCCGGCCATTTGGGGGCCGGCGATCCAGATCCCCTCGCTGCGCAGCGAGGGGATGTATGGCATCTTTGAGGACCTGCGCGTGGCTGGCCTCGGCTTTGCAGAGCAAGGCGCTGATCTGCTGGCGATCAGTCCAGTCCATGCGCTGGTGCCGGGTTCCGCTCGCCATTTCAGCCCCTATGCGCCGTCCAGCCGCACCTATCTCAACACCCTGCTGGCCGATGCGCCTGTTTCGCCGCCCGATCATGCCAATGATGAACTGATCGACTGGACCGCAGCCAGGGATGCGGCGCTTCTCAAGCAGCGCGCCACCTTCGCGGCACTCGACGAGGAGGCCCAGCGCGCCGTCTGGAACGACGCGCAATCCGATCCGGCCCTGATCCGCCACGCGCTGTTCGACGCGCTCTCCATCGAGTTTCGCGGCCGCCCGTGGCAGCGCTGGCCGGCCGCGTTTCAAAACCCGCAAAGCCCGGCCGTCGACCATTTCGCCCGGAGCCACTGGCAGGAGGTGGCGGTTCACATTCTGGCGCAGACCCAGACCGACCGAATGCTGGGCAAAGTGCAGGCCTCGGCGCGCCAGGCGGGGATGCGCATCGGCCTGGTCGCCGACCTCGCCGTCGGGGTCGATCCCGGCGGGAGCGACGTCTGGAGCGATCCGGATGGCTTTCTGCGCGGCCTGACCATCGGCGCCCCGCCCGATCCGCTTGGTCCCAACGGGCAGAATTGGGGCCTTACCACCTATTCGCCGCACGCCCTGCGCGCGCAGGGGTTCCGCCCGTGGATCCGGATGATCCGGGCGGCCCTGCGCCATGCCGGCGGCCTTCGCATCGATCACGCGTTCGGACTGCGCCGCTTGTGGGTCATCCCCGAGGGCGCGCCCAGCACGGAGGGCGTCTATCTCGACTATCCGTTCGCCGATCTGCTGCGGATCCTGGCCATCGAAAGTCATCGCAGTCAGGCGCTCATCATTGCCGAAGATCTTGGGACCGCGCCCGAGAGCTTCATGGAGGTCATGGCCGCGCGGGGCATATTGGGCATGAGCGTGCTGTGGTTCGAGCGGGACGCCCACGGCAAATTCGCCGCCGCCTCGGCCTATCGCCCGCACAGCGTCGCGATGACCGGCACCCACGACACGCCCACCGTCGCCGGCTGGTGGCGCGCGCGCGATCTGGAATGGCGGCAGAGCCTGCAGCCCGAGACGCCCGCAGACCATGACCGGCGCGCGGAGGAGCGTGAGCATCTGTGGAACCTGCTGGCCGGCGCACCCGAGGCGCTTGCCAGCGTCTCGACCGACAGCGTGGTCGATGCAGCTCTCGCCCACATCGCCCAGGCGCCGACTCCGGTGAAGATCATCTCGATCGAGGATCTGCTGGGCCTTGAGGAGCAGCCCAACCTCCCCGGCACGCTCGACGAGCACCCCAATTGGCGCCGCCGCCTGCCCGCCCCGGTCGACGCCCTGCTCCGACGACCGGAGGTCGCGCGCCGCACGAAGATGCTGCGCGATCTTTGCGGGCGCAAGGCGGACACGTCCGTCGATGCCCCCATGTCGACCTGATGAAATTCGGGGATAGCGACCCCATATAGGACTTATCGCAGACACAGATGCGGGAGCAGGCGAGCATGGCCAATGGCTGGGCGCCCGACGGCGCCGTTCAGGATCAAATCGACGACAGCGTGAAAGACGCTCTGGCAACCGCCCGGGCCCGGATGCCATCGGGCCCCGGCACCCTGGCGTGCGAGGAATGCGGCGAGGAAATCCCCGAGGCGCGCAGAAAGGCGCTGCCTGGCGCGCGGACCTGCGTCGCCTGCCAGTCGGCACGCGACAGGCGCCCGTCGTTTTCCGCCATCAACCGACGCGGCAGCAAGGACAGCCAGTTGCGGTGAGGCCGCCTGCATGACGATGCTCGACCTGTTCGATACGCCCCTTGTGCCCGGCCTGAACGCACGCGCCGACATCATCGATGGCCGGGAGGAAGCCGCGCTGATCGAGCGGATCGACGCACTGGGCCTGGCGCCTTTCCGGTTCCAGCAGTGGACCGGCAAGCGCCTCACCCACTCCTTTGGATGGCGCTACGATTTCGAGACCGGCAGCTTCGGGACGACCGACCCCATACCCGACTGGCTGCTCCCGCTCAGAGCCCGCGCCGCCCGCTTCGCGGGGCTCGCTGCTGACGATCTCGTCCAGTCGCTGCTGACCCGCTATGACGCGGGGGCCGGCATCGGCTGGCACAGGGATCGGCCGGTGTTCGAGCATGTCGTAGGCATCTCGCTCGGCAGCGATGCGGTGCTGCGGCTGCGCCGGCGCCATTCGGGCGGCTTCGAACGCGCGAAGCTCGAACTGGCCCCGCGGTCGGTCTACCATCTGTCCGGCGAGGTCCGCCACGACTGGGAACACAGCATCGCGCCGATGACCCAGCCGCGCTGGTCGATCACCTTCCGCAGCCTATCCGACAAAGGGCGTAGGGGCTGAGCCAGCCTCCCAAAGCTAATGCAGGTCAACGCGCGTCGCTCTCCCAGCCGCCGCCCAGCACCTGATACAGAGTGACCAGGGCGTTGAGCTGATCGGAGCGCAGTTGCACCAGCGCGAGGTCGGCGGAGAGCAGGGCGCGCTGTGCATCGAGTTCTTCAAGATAGCTGCTGTAGCCCGCACGATAGCGATTGGTCGCATGACGCAATGCGTCGGCAATGGCTGCCCTCTGCGCCTCGGCGCTCGCGCGCTGCTGGCGGAGGCTGGCGACATTGCCCAGCGCATTCTCCACCTCACCGAACGCGGTCAGGGCCGTCTTGCGATAGGCAAGGGCGGCCTGATCGCGGCGGGCGGCGGCCGTTTCCACGCCGGCGCGCAAGCGCCCGCCCTCGAACAAGGGCGCCAGCACGCTGCCGCCGACGGACCAGATCGTCACCGGGTTCGCCAACGCGCTGCTGAAGATCGCGCCCGCCGCAGCAGACAGGCGAAGGCTCGGCAGGAACTGCTTGCGCGCGGCTGACAGGGTGGAATCCGATGCGGCCAGAGCGAACTCTGCCTGCGCGATGTCGGGACGGCGGCGCAGCAACTCGGACGGCAGCCCCTGATCGGGCACGGGCGGCGCGACGAGGGCGTCGAGCGATCCGCCGCGCTGGATCACGCCCGGCCCATCCCCGGTCAATAGGCGCAGAGCATTCTCCTGCCGCAGGATCGCCAGATCGACCTGCGGGAGGATGATGGCTGCGGCCTGATATTCCGCCTCGGCCTGGCGCAACTCCAGCTGGGAGGTGTAGCCGGCCTCGGCGCGGGAGCGGGCGATGCGAAGGCTTTCGGCCCGTGCCGTGATCGTCCGGCGGACGACGTCGCGACGCGCATCGAGGGCCAGCAGCGTGATGTAGCCCGATGCCGTGGCCGCGCCGACCGAAAGCGCCGTCGCATCACGGGCGGCCTGACTGGCCAACCAGGCCGATCTCGCCGCCGATGTCTGATCGTCGATCCTGCCGAACAGATCGATCTCATAAGCCACCTGCAGCGCAGGCTGGGCGCTGGTGCCCTCTGTCGCCTGGCCGAACGGGTTGAGCGATCGGCCGTGGGAGCCGGCGGCGGTCGCATCCAGCGTGGGGAAAAGCTGCGCGCGCGCCAGCCGCTCCTGCGCCCGCGCTTCGCGGACCCGCGCGGTGGCGATAGCAATGTCGACATTGTTGGCGATCGCGGTCTCGACCAGTTGGGCCAGCGCGGGATCATTGAACGCCCGCCACCAGCCGGCATTGACCGCTCCCTCTCCCGCCACGGCGTTTTGCCAGCCGGCAGGCGGCGTGACCGCAGCCGACGGGGGCAGCGGCGTCGGTGGCGCCATACAACCGGAGAGGCACACGACGCCCAGCAATGCGATGGCCGACCGCATCACCTGTGCCCTGCCGTATCGACCCTGGCCTGGACGGACATGCCCGGCCTCAGCCGTGCATAGAGCGGGTCCTTGGCATCCGGCGCGATCCGCACCGTGATCCGCTGGGGCACCTTCACGAAATTGCCGGTGGCATTGTCGGATCGGATCACCTGAAACTCATTGCCGGCGGCGGGCGCCAGCCGCTCGACTCTGCCGTGTATCACGGCCCCGTCGATCGCATCGACCCGCAGCCGCACGCTCTGGCCCGGCGCCATATGCGCCGTCTGTGCTTCCTTGAAGTTCGCCGCCACCCAGACGAAGGGCGGCACGAGGAATGTCAGCTGCGAGCCGGCCGTGACATATTGCCCCAGCCGCACGCCCACCTCGCCCAGCCGCCCATCCTGCGGGGCGCGAATGATCGTGTTGGCGAGATCGATCTCCGCGAGGCGCAGCGCCGCTTGCGCCGCATCGACATTGGCGCGCAGGCCACCGCGCCCGACCGTCACCGTGCGGACCTGCTCGCTCGCCACCTGCTGCTGCGCCTGCGCCTGCAGCACGGCCGCTTCCGCCTGCCGCAACGCCGCCAGAGTCTGGTCCCGCTCGCGCAGGGAGACGGAGCCCTGGCTGACGAGATCATTCACCCGGCGCATATCGGCCTGCGCGCGGGCCAGTTGCGCCTTGGCGTTGGCCACGCTGGCGGCTTGCCCCGCAAGCTGAGCCTGGCTGGACGCTTCGCTCTGGCTGCTGTTGGAAAGGTTAGCGCGCTGCGTGGCGAGTTGGGCCTGCGCCTGCGCCACTCTCTGGCGATAGATCCGGTCGTCGATCCGCGCGAGGACCTGCCCCTTGCGGACCTGCTCATAATCCTGAACCTGCACCTCCACTACATAGCCGTTCACCTGTGGCGCAATGACCGTGGTCTGGCCGCGCACATAGGCATTGTCCGTCGTCTGAACATCCGACGAGAAGGGCGGCAGGCCCCAGGCGTAAAGCACGATGAGAATGCCGACGACGATGAACAGGACGGCCAGCAGCGTCACCCTTCGGCCGGCTTGCGGGGGCGCCCAGCCGCGCTTCGGCGCGCTGGCCACGGGGGTGGTATCATTGGGCACTTCCACCGGATCTTCCAGACGGTCGGTCCGGTTCGATGGGCGCGGATGTTCGGCGGAGGTGTCACTCATGATTGGGCCCTGGTCCTCATTGCCGCCAAGGCCGCAAGCTCTTCGGCCAGGGGGGTAATGCCTTTGCGACGATAATAGATCCACCGCGCGCCAAGGTACACAAAGGCGAGCGTCGCCAGCGCACCGACCAGCATGAACACATCGTTGAACGCCAGGATATTGGCTTCCCGCGCTACCTGCTGGGAGAGGAGGATGCTGCCCTCCGCCTGACGCAAGGCCGGATCGCCCAGCGTCCGCGCATAGGCGCCGCCGAGCTGCTGGATGCGCTGCGCCACTTGCGGATCGGTGCCCACGAGCGACTGGACGAGCATTTCGGAATGGAAGCGCTCGCGAATGATCTGGAAGCTGCCCAACAGGGCCGCCCCGCCGATGCCGCCCAATTGCTGCGAAATGCCGAATACGGCCGAAAAGCTGACGATATGACTCGGCCCCTTGGCGAGCGCCTGCAGGATGCCCGCCATGAGCGTTGGCCCCATGAAATAGATCGCAGCGAAGGAAATCATCGCCTGCGTCACATAAAGCTGCGCCGGGCGCGTGAGATTGCTGGACTGGGTGTCGAAGAACGCGGCGAGGGCGATGAGTGCACAGGAGATGATCACAGGTTTAAGCAGGTCCGTCGGCTTGAGCGTTTTCAGGCTCACCGCCAGCCCGAATATGGTCGCCAGCGTGACCACCGTGTAGAAACCGATCAGCTGGTCCTGCCCCATGCCGAGCACGGTCAGCAGGCCGCTGGCGCCGACATTCTGCTCGCCGAGCAACACGCGCATGCTGGCGGCGATGACGGCGAACCGGATGATCGCCGCGCTGCCCATCCAGCGCGTGTTGAGCAGCGGATTGGCGCGGTTGTGCTCCACGATCACCGCTGCGCCGATCAGCAGGATCGCGCCCGCCAGCGCAAAGCCCAGCCACTGGGTCGACCACCAGACGATGCGGCCCTGCACGAGCACGGCGGAGAGCAGGGCTATGCCGGGGGCGAACAAGGCGAAGGTCAGGAAATCCAGCGGCTCAAAGGCGTCGATGCGCTCGCTTGGCGGCAGGCGCAGCAGCCACACCCCGGCGAGGCAGAGCAATGTGAGGCCGAACTCGAACAGGTACAGGTTCTGCACATCGCCATGGATGAGCAATGCCGGGGAAATCACCCGGGCGAGCGGGGTCGCGATCTGCGAGACGCCGACGCCCAACACCAGCCCGCCCAGCCGCGCCTCCGCCTTCATCGATTGCATGATGTAGAACAGCGCCATCGTCGAAAGCCCGCTCGCAACGATGCCGCTGCCCGCGCGCACAAAGAGTTCCAGACCATAGCTGTGCACGAAGAGTTGCAGCGTGTTGAGGACGAGAAAGCCGATCAGCACGATCCGCACAAAGCGCTGGATGCCGAATTGCTGGCGGAACTTGATGAGCAGCAGGCTCATGCAGACATTGGTCATCGTATAGGCGGCGGTCAGCCAGCCGGCCTCCACGCTGGTCAGCCCGAGCGCCCCCTGGATCTGGGGCAGGTTCGCCATCAGCAGCCCGTTGATGAAGCCACCCGTGAGGCCGAGCAGCACGCCGATCAGCAAATATCCCAGACGGCGCCGGCCTGGATGGTAGGGCGTCGCCGGAGACCCCGGCATCATCGGCCGCTCGTGCGGCTCGAACTGATATTCCGACTCTTCAGACCGTCTGCTCAACCACGGGCCTTTCCATGCCTGCCTCTATCCTCGGACGGATATCTGAAGACTGCAATGCAAAGTGTTCAGCGCGCGGATCGTTCCAGGGTCGGCGGTCTGTCGGCCAGTCCAGCGCGCTGCGGGGCCCAGACCTGCGCGATTCATATGCAAATACTATGCGGATCGCCTTTCCTGTCTCTCGAATTCAAATGCGGCTCTGCCTTATTTGACCTGCGGCACATGATTCGGCGCCGCATCTCCTGCGGTCTCCGACGTCGTGCAGGAGAACGATCATGCAGGATATGCTCTGGTTGGGGCTCACCCTCGGCTTGCTGGCCACAACGCTCGGTTACGCAGCGCTGTGCGACAAGGCGTAGGGAGGCGGCCATGACTATCGACCATTGGCTGGCCGCTGCGACCGCGGTCGGCCTGCTCTTCTATCTGGTGGCCGTGCTCGCACGCCCCGAACGCTTCTGATCGGGGAGCGACATCATGACAGTTCAGGGATGGACACTGATTCTCGCCTTTGTCGGCATATTGCTGGCACTGGCCAAACCCGTCGGCCTGTGGCTCTTCGCGCTCTATGAAGGGCGGCGGACGCCGCTCCATGGCCTGCTCGGGCCACTGGAGCGCGGCTTCTACCGGCTGGCGGGCATCGACCCGCAGGAAGAGCAGAGCTGGCGCCGCTATGCCGTGCACATGCTCCTGTTCAACACGGCGCTGCTGGTCTTCACTTATACGATCCTGCGCTTGCAGGGCGGCTTGCCCCTCAATCCGCTGGGGCATCCGGGCGTTAGCGAGCCGCTCGCCTTCAACACGGCGATCAGCTTTGCGACCAACACCAACTGGCAAAATTATGGCGGCGAGACGACCATGTCGACCCTCAGCCAGATGCTGGGCCTGACGATCCACAATTTCCTGTCGGCAGCGACCGGGATCGCGCTGGCCTTTGCGCTGTTCCGCGGATTCGCGCGGCGGGAGGCCCAAGGGATCGGCAATTTCTGGGCCGATGTGACGCGGGTGACGCTCTATCTGCTGCTGCCGCTCTGCTGCGTCATCGCGCTCTTCTATATCGCGAGCGGCGTGCCGCAAACGATGGCGGGGTCGGTCGATGTAACGACGCTGGAAGGTGCGAGGCAGACACTCGCGCTGGGGCCGGTCGCCTCGCAGGAAGCGATCAAGATGCTCGGCACCAATGGCGGCGGCTTCTTCAACACCAATTCCGCGCATCCGTTCGAGAACCCGACGGCGCTCGTCAACTTCGTCCAGATGGTCTCGATCTTCGTGATCGGGGTGGGCCTCACCTATACCTTCGGCAAGGCTGTCGGGAACAGTCGCCAGGGCTGGGCAATCCTTGCCGCCATGATGCTGCTCTTCCTGGCCGGAACGACGATCACCTACTGGCAGGAGGCAGCGGGCAACCCCATCCTGCACAGCCTCGGCATCGCCGGCGGCAATATGGAGGGCAAGGAAGTCCGCTTCGGCATCGCCGCCTCCGCGCTCTTTTCCGTCGTCACAACGGCGGCCTCCTGCGGCGCGGTCAATGCGATGCACGACAGCTACACCGCCCTTGGTGGCCTGATCCCGCTCTTCAACATGCAATTGGGTGAGGTGGTCGTCGGCGGCGTCGGCGCCGGCATCTATGGCTTTTTGCTGTTCGCGATCCTCGCGGTGTTCGTCGCAGGCCTGATGGTCGGGCGAACCCCGGAATATGTCGGCAAGAAGATCGAGGCTCGCGAGGTCAAGCTCGCCGTTCTCGCCATCGCGGTGTTGCCGCTCATGATCCTGGGCTTCACGGCCATCGCCTCGGTCACCGAGGCCGGGCTGGCCGGCCCGCTCAACAAGGGACCGCACGGCTTTTCCGAGATACTCTACGCCTTCACCAGCGCGGTGGCGAACAACGGATCGGCCTTTGCCGGCCTCTCGGCCAACACGCCTTTCTACAATGGCATGCTGGGCGTCGCCATCTGGGTCGGCCGCTTCTTCGTCATCGTGCCCATGCTGGCGATTGCCGGCGGGCTAGCGGCGAAGACCTACACGCCGGAGACGGCGGGCAGCTTTCCGACCACCGGGCCGCTTTGGACCGGCCTGCTGGTGGGAATCGTGCTGATCGTCGGCGGTCTCACCTTCTTGCCCAGCCTCGCCCTTGGTCCCATCGCCGATCATCTTGCGATGATCCGTGGCCAGCTTTTCTGATTGGAGCCCCTCCATGGCACGCCAAGCGTCCCCATCGCTCTTCACGGCCGACCTGATCGTCCCGGCGATCACGGACTCGGTCCGCAAACTGAACCCGCGCCAACTCATCCGCAATCCGGTGATGTTCACGACCGCCATCGTGGCGGTGCTCCTGACGGTGCTGCTCATCGTCGGTCAGGATGGCCTTGCCGCCAGCTTCAAGCTCCAGCTCGTCATCTGGCTGTGGCTGACCGTCCTGTTCGGCACCTTTGCCGAAGCGCTGGCCGAAGGTCGCGGCAAGGCGCAGGCGGCGTCCCTGCGGGCGACCAAGGCGGACCTCACCGCCCGCCGCCTGAAGAACGGCCAGGAGCCCGAGACCGTGCCGGCCAGCGCGCTGCGGGTCGGCGACACCGTGCTGGTCGGGACCGGCGATCTCATTCCATCGGATGGCGAGGTCGTCGCGGGCGTCGCCTCGGTCAACGAGGCCGCGATCACCGGCGAGTCCGCGCCGGTCATCCGGGAGGCGGGCGGAGACCGGTCGGCGGTGACGGCGGGCACGCGGGTCATCTCGGACGAAATCCAGGTGCGCGTCACCGTCAATCCCGGCCAGGGATTTCTCGACCGCATGATCGCGCTGGTGGAAGGCGCAGAACGGCAGAAGACGCCCAACGAAGTCGCCCTGACGCTGCTGCTGGTCGGCCTCACCATCATCTTCCTGATCGCGGTCGGCACCATTCCCAGTTTCGCCAGCTATGCCGGCGGCGCAATCCCGGTGTCGATCCTCGCGGCCCTTCTCATCACGCTCATTCCGACGACCATCGCCGCTTTGCTCTCGGCCATCGGCATCGCCGGCATGGACCGCCTCGTTCGCTTCAATGTGCTGGCCAAGTCCGGCCGGGCTGTTGAGGCGGCCGGCGATATCGACGTGTTGCTGCTCGACAAGACCGGCACGATCACCGTCGGCGACCGGCAGGCGACGTCATTCCGGCCGGTCGGCGGGGCGACGCCGGCCCAGTTGGCCGAAGCCGCCCTGCTGGCCAGTCTGGCCGATGAGACGCCGGAAGGCCGCTCGATCGTGGCGCTTGCGCGCGAGAATTTCGGTCAGGCAGCCCAAGCCCTGCCGGCTGATGCACAGGTGATCCCCTTCACCGCGCAAACCCGGATTTCCGGCGTGGTCACGGGCGGCACCACGGTCATCAAGGGCGCTGTCGATGCGGTCCTGAATGCCATGGCAGGCCCGGACAAAAGCGCCGCGGCGGCGGAACTGCGGCGCATCACCGACGAGATTGCCCGCGCCGGCGGCACGCCGCTGGCGGTCGCCAAGGATGGCCAGCTTCTGGGGGCGATCTTCCTCAAGGATGTCGTCAAGGCGGGCATCCGCGAGCGTTTCGGCGAACTGCGCAATATGGGCATCCGCACGGTGATGATTACCGGCGATAATCCGCTGACCGCCGCGTCGATCGCCGCCGAGGCTGGTGTCGACGATTTCCTGGCTCAGGCGACACCGGAGGACAAGCTGGCGCTGATCCGCAAGGAGCAGCAGGGTGGCCGCCTCGTCGCCATGTGCGGTGACGGCACCAACGATGCGCCCGCCCTGGCGCAGGCCGATGTCGGCGTCGCCATGAACACCGGCACGCAGGCGGCGCGCGAGGCAGGCAACATGGTCGATCTCGACAGCGACCCCACCAAGCTGATCGAGATCGTCGGCCTCGGCAAGCAGCTGCTGATGACCCGGGGGGCGCTCACCACTTTCTCCGTCGCCAATGATGTCGCCAAATATTTCGCGATCATCCCGGCCATGTTCGTGGTGCTTTATCCGGGGCTGGGCGTGCTCAACGTCATGGGCCTCGCGACGCCGCAGAGCGCCATCCTGTCAGCGATCATCTTCAACGCCCTCATCATCCCGCTGCTGGTGCCCCTCGCGCTCAAGGGGGTGACCTACAAGCCGATCGGCGCCGGTCCGCTGCTGGCGCGCAATCTCGCCATCTACGGCCTGGGCGGCCTGATCGCGCCCTTCGCCGGCATCAAGCTCATCGACCTGGCCGTCAACGGCCTTGGCCTCGCCTGAGGAACAGACGCATGAACAAGGACATTCTCACCGCGCTCAGACCGGCTTTGGTCATGACAGCGCTCTTCGCCCTCCTGCTGGGGCTGGCCTATCCGCTCGCGCTCACCGGCATCGGCCAGCTGATCTTTCCATCACAGGCCAATGGCAGCCTGATCGAACATTATGGCAAGCCGGTCGGCTCGCGCCTGATCGGGCAGGCCTTCACGGCGGATCGCTATTTCCACCCCCGCCCCTCGGCGGCGGGCGACGGCTATGATGGCATGGCATCCTCCGGCTCGAACCTCGGCCCGACCAGCCGCGCGCTCATCGACCGTGTGCAGGCGGACATAGCCACGCTGGAACGGACCAATCCCGGCAAGGCGGTGCCGGCCGATCTGGTCACGGCATCCGGCTCAGGCCTCGATCCGCACATCACCCCGCAGGCGGCCTACTATCAGGTGGACCGGATTGCCCGTGCGCGCGGCTGGGACGCAGCCAGGGTCCGGTCCCTCGTTGACCAGAGCATCGAACAACCGCTGCTCGGTGTTCTGGGTGAGCCGCGCGTCAATGTGCTGGAAATCAATCGACGTCTGGACGGAATCGGCGCTACCACGCCGTCATGAGCCATCCAGACCGCCGCGATCCGGAAGCCTTTCTGCGTCAGGCGACGCAGGAAGGTCGCGGCCGTCTCAAGATCTTCCTCGGGGCTGCTCCGGGCGTCGGCAAAACCTACGAGATGCTGACCGACGGCATGCAGCGGCTCAGGGCCGGGATCGACGTCGTGGTCGGCATCGTCGAAACCCATGGCCGCAAGGAGACCGAGGCGCTGCTGATCGGGCATGAGTTGATCCCCCGCCGCGCCGTCGAGCATAAGGGGCACCGGCTCGGCGAGATGGACATCGACGCCATCCTCGCGCGCCGCCCCCAGCTCGTGCTGGTGGATGAGCTGGCGCACAGCAATGCGCCGGGCAGCAGGCATCCCAAACGCTATCAGGATGTCGAAGAGCTGCTGGACGCGGGCATCGACGTCTATTCCACGGTCAATATCCAGCATGTCGAGAGCCTCAACGACGTCGTCGCCTCCTTCACCCGCGTCCATGTGCGCGAGACCGTGCCCGATTCCATCCTCGAAATGGCCGAGATCGAGGTGGTCGATATTCCGCCGGACGAACTGATCGAGCGCCTGAAAGATGGCAAGGTCTACATTCCGCAGGAAGCGAGCCGCGCGCTCAACCATTTCTTCTCAAAGTCCAACCTCGCAGCCCTGCGCGAGATGGCACTGCGCCGCGCCGCACAGGCCGTCGATGCCCAGATGCTCGATTATGTGCGCGCCCATGCCCTGGCCGGCAGCTTCGCGGCGGGCGAACGCGTTCTGGTCGCGATCAGCGAGGTCACCAGCGCGCAGGGCCTCGTCCGCGCGGCCAAGCGGCTCGCCGATGCGCTCAAGGCTCCCTGGTCCGCCGTCCATATCGAGACGCAGCGCAGCCTCTCCTTCACCCCCAAAGAGCGGGAGCAGCTGGCCGATACCATGGCGCTCGCATCGCGCCTCGGCGCCACGACTGCGACGATCCCTGCGACGTCCGTCGTCGAGGGGCTGAAAGATTATGTGGCCGACGCCCGCGCGACCCAGATCGTGATCGGCAAATCGGCGCGCCCCTGGTGGTTCGAGCTGCGCCATGGCTCCGTGGTCGACAAGCTGGTGCGCGAGATCGGCGATGTCGCGGTGCATGTCCTGCCCGGCGACGCCGCCACGCCCGGCCCGCATGCGGTGCGCCAGCGTTTTCGCCAGGGATGGGGCGAACCGTCCCACTATCTCTGGTCGGCGGTGACGATCGCCGCGATGACGGCACTCGGCAGGCTGCTCATCGAGGCGATCGACCTTAGCAATATCGCGCTCATGTACCTCGTGCCCGTCATGTTCGCCGCCGCCAGCTATGGCCTGCGGGCGGGGCTGGTCTCGGGCCTGCTTTCGAGCCTCGCCTATAACTTCTTCTTCCTGCCGCCGACCGGCACGCTGACGGTCAATAATCCCGAGAATGTCGTCAGCATCCTTGTGCTGCTGGGTGTGGCGATCGTGACCAGCCAGTTCGCCGCGCGCGTCCGCGCCCAGGCCGACCTTGCTCAGTCCAGCGCGCGCCAGAACGCGGCGCTCGCAGGGTTTTCGCGCCAGCTCACCGCCTCGGCGAGCCAGGAAGAGCTGATGCACGCCATCTGCGCGGAAGTCGGCCGCCTGCTCCAGCTGCGCACCGTGCTGCTGCTGCCATCGCCGGACGGGCCGCAATTGCGCGCGGCAGTGCCGCCGGAGGATCGGCTCGAACAGATCGAGAAGGCGGCCGCGCAATGGGCGATGGACAATGAGCAGCCGGCCGGGCGCGGATCGTCCACGCTTACCGCGTCGGACTGGCTGTTCCATCCGCTGCGGACCCAGCGGGGGGTGCTCGGCGTGCTGGGTCTGGCCCGGGAAGACGCCGGGCCGCCGCTGCGCTCCGATCAGGTTCCGCTCCTGATGAGCCTGCTCGATCAGGCCTCCATCGCCTTCGATCGCATGGCGCTGGAGCAGGAGATGCTGGATGCGCGGCAGATCAAGGAGCGCGACCGGCTGCGCGCGGCGCTGCTCTCCTCTGTCAGCCACGATTTACGGACACCGCTGACGACCATTCTCTCCGCGGTCCACGAGTTGAAACGCAAGCATCCCTCCGATCTGCTCGACACCGTCGATGCCGAAGCGCAAAGGCTCAACCGCTTCGTCGCCAACCTGCTGGACATGGCGCGGGTGGAGGCCGGCGCCTTGCCGCTCAAGGTCGAGCCGACCGACCTCTTTGATGCTGTCGCCGGCGCCGTGCATGATACGCGCCAGTCCCTGCAGGGTCATGCGGTCGAGGTGGAGATCGCACCCGACATTCCGCTGGTTCGTGTCGACCCGACGCTGCTGCATCACTGCCTCATCAACCTGCTGGACAATGCCGGTCGCTATGCTCATCCCGGAACGCCCGTGATCGTGCGCGGCCAGCGCCTGCCGGATGCGATCGCCCTGTCAGTGGTCGATGAAGGGCCGGGCATTCCGGCGGGCGCAGAAGCGCGGGTGTTCGACACCTTTACGCGGCTGGAAGGCTCCGACCGGGCCAAGCATGGCACCGGCCTTGGCCTCGCCATCGTGAAGGGCTTTGCCGAGGCCATGGGCCTGACGGTGTCCGCCGCCAACAATGTCGAGCCGCGCGGCGCCGCCTTCACGATCACGATCCCGCAGGCGCTGATCATCTCCGACGTCTCCCATGAGGATCTGCTATGAACGTCCGTCACAAGGTGCTGATCGTCGATGACGAGCCGCATATCCGCAAGCTCATCCACACCGCGCTGACTCGGGCCGATTACGCCGTCGTCGAAGCGGAGAATGCGCGCGAAGCGATGGAGCGGCTGAAGGCGGAGCGACCGGATATCAGCCTCCTCGATCTGGGACTGCCCGACCGCGACGGCCTCGAACTGGTGCCGCTGTTCAAGCAGCAGTCGGACACGACGCTGATCATCGTCTCGGCCCGCGACGCGACGGACCAGAAGGTCGCCGCGCTCGATCTGGGTGCGGACGATTATCTGACCAAGCCGTTCGATACCGACGAGCTGCTGGCGCGCGTTCGGGTGGCGCTGCGCAATCGCATGGCCAAGGATGGCGGCGTGTCCATGGTGCGGGCGGGCGATGTGGAAATCGACCTTCTCAACAGAATCGTGCTGAAGGCGGGGAAGGAAGTGCACCTGACGCCCAAGGAATATACCGTGCTCGCCCAGCTCGCCAAATTCCCCGGCCGCGTGATCACGCATCAGCAGATCATGGCCCATGCCTGGCCGCACGAAAAGGCCCATCATGTGGAGTATCTGCGCGTGCTCGTCCGCACGCTGCGCCAGAAGCTGGAAGCCGATCCCCAGCGCCCCCGGATCATCGGCAACGAGCTTGGCATCGGCTATCGCCTGCGCTTCAATGTCGAAGGCGAGACGGAAGAGTTCGCCGCAGGAGACACAGCGGCGAGGTTCGGCGGATAAGGAGCGGGCGAACCGCTGCCGGATCAATCCAGCGCGGCTGCCTCCCCGATCTGCGCCAGAGCTGCGGCTCGTTTGCGCTCACTGCATGGGCACAGCAGTGCATCGCCAATCAGCAGCAGACGTTCGTCGGGGCGGGAGACGCTCATGACAACCGTGACCAGCGTCTCCTCGCGCAGGCCGGCAGCTTATCAGATCGCGGCGGTATCACGCGTTGTGATTCCATCCACCCTCCTGGCCCGCCGCGCGCGGATCAACGCCCGGTCAACGGGCGCGTCTTGGCGTGGGAGCCGGGCCAGTCGAAGCCGTCTTGCGGCTCCGTCTTCGGCGCGACCGGCTCGAAAGACGTCGCGGCATTCACATCGCCGCCCCGGTAACGGGTGAGCATGGGATAGGCATAAAGCGGCCGATGGCGTACCACCCCATCGTCAAGGCGCGCGCTGGCCACCACGGTGTCCGGCGCCTTGCCTTCTTCCACCCACAGCACCACCGCGCCCAGGAAATCCTGATCATAGGGGATATAGCCGCCCGCGCAGTGATAACCGCCGGGCACGAGGAACATGCGGGCGAAGGCGCGGGCCGCGTCCAGGCCACCGGCGTGGTCGCGCACGGCCTGATAATAGTCGAGCATACCATAAGCGCCGGCGGCATTGTCCGCCACGCCCTGCCACATCAGCAGCTTGCCGCCGGCGTCGCGGAAGGCCGAGAGGTCCGGGTTGCCGGCATCGTAGAGTTCGCCCCCCTTGAGCAGCCGCTGCAGGCTTTCGCGGGAGAAGGTCCAGTCGCGCCAGGTGAAGTCGGCCGGGAGTTCGCCTTGCAGCAGCAGATATTGCAGGAAGGATTGTGCCGCGAACTTGCCCGTCTGCGTCGGCGCGCCGCGGCCAACCCAGCCCAGTTCGGCGCCATAAGGTGCGCCACCGGGGAAGAGGGACTGGCCATCGGCATCGGTCGGGCCGCGATAATAAGCGCGGGCCGCTACGACCTGATCGGCATTGAGGCAGTTAGCCTGCCCCGCCGCGCCCGGACGGCAGGCGAGCTTTGCCGGGTCGTATCGGCAGCGGCGCGGATCGTCGATCTGGCCGTCGGTGATGCCATCCAGCCCGTCGCAGGCCTTGATGACGGCGGCGCGCAGCAGTTCGACGGCCTGCGGCGTGAAAATCTCGCGCCCATCGGGATAAAGCCCCTGCTGCGCTTCCCACAGGAAGAGCTGCATCGCCGCCGGCATGGCGACCGACGAGCCGGCCACGACGCCATCGAAATCGTTCGGATAGCGCTGGACCTCCATCAAGGCTTCCCGCCCGCCGCCCGAGCAGCCGACGAAATAGCTGTAAGCCGGGGGCACGCCGTAAAATTGCGCGATGATCGCCTTGGAAGCGACGGCGACGGCGTGGGCCGCCTTGTGCGCGAACTGCTCGCGCAGTTCCGGCGCGCCGACCGCCCATGTGCCATCGCCGATGCCGGCGCTGTGATGGCCGCCATTGTTGAAGGCGACGGCAAAGCTGCCATCGGCGATATGGGCATTGCTGCAGAGCGGCGTCACCTCGCGGCCGATGACTCCGCACATGCCCCCGCAACCCCCTTGCAGAAACCGCCCGGCATAGCCGGCCATCGGCAGTCTCAGCTCAAACTCGGTCTGCGGCGCCGTATAGGCCTTGACGAGGCAGACGCCCGGTGTCGCCGCGCTGGCGCCTTCCACCGTTGCCGAGCGCACGCGATAGACAATGTCCTCCGCTTGCTGGGAAACCGGCTTGACGAGGTCGCTGCAGGGCATTTGCGGCGCACTGGCCGGGCGAGCCGGGAGCGTGAACGGCGTGGCCTCGCTCTTCGGTGCGGCCATGGCATGTGGCGCGCCGACAAGGGCCACCAGCACGAGCAGGAGGACAGCAAGCACGGTCTGCATGGCAGGACGAGCGGACGTCACAGCCCGGATGGGGAAGGCCTTAGGCATAGTGGGCAATCAGCGCCTGCTCGGCACCGAGCGGATCGGCGGTGGCTGCGTACTCCGTGTCGAACACCATGGTCATCCGCTGGTCCTGTCCATAAGCCGGCCAGAGCGGCAGGCAATCGCCATTCGGATCGCCGGTCCGCGCGAAATTGGCCCAATAGCGGCTCATGCCGTCGGCCAGATGCTGGGCATTCGCCATGCGCTCGCCGACGCTGCCATAGCTTTCCGTCACCATATCGAACACCATCGGCACCTCGATGCCGTGCGGACTGCGCATCCGCCCGCCCTGCGCAGGGGACTGCCAGTTGACGAGATAGGCATAGGCCGGCTTCGTCGCGCCCGCCGCGCGGGTTTCCGCGACGATGCGGGCATTGCGGCCCATGCCGGCCTCGGTCGTGATGGCGAAGAAGATGTCGCTCGCCGTGGCCTTGGGGTGCAGTTTGCGGAACCCTTCGATCAGCGGTGCAGGCGATGCCACGCGGCCTTCCAGCGCCGCCGGCAGACTTGTCCAGTCGAGATCGAAGGCGCCGGGCGGCGGGAACAGCACGGTGGTCTCCGCGCTGGTGTGGCCGACCATCACCGGAATGTCGGGCGAGACCGCCGGAAGATCGGGCGCGAACGGTGTCCGCGCCACGACAGTGCCATCGGCGACCAGCCCCGGCCCGCGCACGGGATTGCCGCCAGTGATCTCCTGCAGGCCAGCCAGCAACCGCTCGATGGGGATGGCGCGTAATGCCTCCACGTCCCCGGCCCGCACGCCCACGGCCTTGCACAGAGAGGCAGTGATGCGCTCCGCCTCGTCGCGCGCGACAGTGGTAGTGCCAAAGCCGCTCTGCAGGATCGCGCGATGGAACAGCCCCTTGGCCGCCGGCATCGCCATCAGCCCCGCAACCTTCAGGCCGCCGCCGGAGTGGCCGAAGATCGTCACATTCTGCGGATCGCCACCGAACGCGGCGATATTGTCGCGCACCCATTGCAGGGCGGCGACCATATCGAGCTGGCCGGGATTGGCGGCGACGCTGCGATCGCGGGTGAGATCCCCGAAATAGAGATAGCCGAACAGGTTGAGCCGGTGATTGACGGCCACGACGACAACGTCCTGCCGCGCCGCCAGATTGCGCCCGTCGGTGACCGGCGTCGCGCCCGAGCCCACCGCCAGGCCGCCGCCGTGCAGCCACACCATCACCGGGCGCTTCTTCCCGTCTGCAAGGCCGGGAGTCCAGACATTGAGCGCGAGGCAATCCTCGCCCGAGGCCTTGGGCTCACGCCAGGAGGAGAAACCTGGCCCGTCCGGCCCATCGGGCAGTTGCGGGC
This sequence comes from Sphingobium sp. B2D3A, assembly GCF_025961795.1. NCBI lineage: Bacteria > Pseudomonadati > Pseudomonadota > Alphaproteobacteria > Sphingomonadales > Sphingobiaceae > Sphingobium > Sphingobium sp. B2D3A. Next base: position 280,281 of record NZ_JAOQOI010000001.1, read on the forward strand.
TGCGCAGGCCATAGTCGACCGCGTCGCGCACGCCGCTCCAAGCCTGGAGCGGCTGCGGGGCGGCAAATCGGTTCCGGCCCGCCGTCGAGGCGCCATAGGGAATGCCGCGGAATACATTGACGCCATATTCGCACCGCCCGCGCACCTGCCCGTGCGTGGTCGTTGCGATCGGTGCCGCTGCGGCCAGTGCGGGACGGGCAAGCAGTCCGCCCAGCCCCGCCGCACAGCTTATCGAAAAAGCCCGGCGGCTGATGCCTTTGGCCGGAAAAGCACCCTCGCGCATTGCGCCCTCTCCAGAAAAGAGAAAGCCCCGGCCGAGGTCGGGGCTTTCAGGATTTGATCAGAAGACGACCCGTGCGCCCATGCGGTAACGGCGCCCGACATTGTCGTAGTAGACGGCGTTGTTGTTGCCGTTCCAGTAGGGCGGCGGCATCACGTCGAACAGGTTGTAGACGTTGGCGAACAGCTCAACCTTCTTGCTGCCTTCGCTCATCAGGTCGAACGTCACGCCGACGTTCGTGTAGAAGCGCGACGGCACGCGGTTGGTGTTGATGCTGTTGGGCAGTGTGATGCTGTAACCGGCATCTTCCGGGCCGATCAGCGTCGCATCATATTTACCGCTCGAGAGATAGCGGCCCTGCAGGTTCACACCCAGGCGACCCATATCGAGGCTCACCATGCCATCAAGGATCCAAGACGGGATACCGGACGCGCTGTTGTCCCCGGCGCGATCGATGCCCGGCAGGGCGCTGTTGGTGAAGTCGATCGTGTGGGTGGCGAGCAACCGGAAATCGACCGAACGCTCACCGCCGAACGGCAGGTTGTACCCAGCCTCGAAGTCGACGCCGCGCAGCTGCTGACGATTGAGGTTCAGGAAGAGAACCGAAATCGTGTCCACGAAGTTGTTGGCGTCGCGCTGGACCAGCGAGCAGACATCGGCAGCACCCGTCGTGTTACAGGTGTTGAGGATGACCTGCGCCGACAGCGTGGCAATCGCATCGTTGATGCGGATGTTATAATAGTCGGCAGAGAAGCGCAGGCCCTGCAATGCGCCCTGCGGCTGCAGGGTAAAGCCAGCGGTGAACGTGTTGGCCGTTTCCGGACGCAGCCGGACATTGCCGCCGGTGAGCACGTTCATGAACTTCTCGGCGCCCTTGACCGTATCATAGAACACGCCGACCCCGCTGACGGGCGTCGTGAACAGCTCGGACGTGTTGGGCGCACGGAAGTCGCGCGAGTAGGTCGTCCGCAGCATCGCCCAGTTGACGGGCTTGTAGGTCGCGCCGACCTTCCACGTGGTGGCGTTGAACGTGTTGCTGCCCGCGGCGCCTTCATTCTTGTAATGAGCCTGGCGGATGGCACCGTTCAGGTCGAGCGAACCGACAGCGCTCTCGCGCAGCAGGGGCACGCCCAGCTCGACATAGCCTTCGACAACGCTGGTGTTACCGGCCGACGGCGTCTGGTTGAACACATAGAAGCCGTTGGCGGCCGAAATCGGATCGACCCTGATGTCGAGCGTGTTGCGACGCCCTTCCACACCGACCGCGAAGGCGACCGGGCCGGCCCAGGTCTCAAAAGGCGTGCCGTTGATGTTCACAGCGCCAGCAAGCTGGGTGTACTTGTTGTCCTGCCAGGTGGTGCCGAAGGCGTAGTTCTTCGCGGCCTGCGAATATTGGCCCTGACCCAGGATATTGAGCGCGACGCATGACGGATCGTTATTGTTCGGGTTGCTGTCCGCATTGATCCGGCAGATCGGGCCATTGGGGCCGGCCACCGCGTCGACGGCATTGGCGTAGCGCGCATTGATGCGATTGTTGATGGTGTTCTGCTTGTAAGCCGTCTCACCATATTGCGCATGAGCATCCCATGACCAGCCGCCGCCCAGATCGCCCTGTGCGCCGCCGACGATGCGATAGGTGTCACGGATCGACGTGCTGTCCATGCGGCCGAAGTCGACGCCGAGCTTACCAACGCTGATCGCGGCGATGCCGTTGTTCTGCATCGTGGTGCGGATGGAGGCGGGCAGGAAGGGATTGTCGACGGCAATGTTGGACGCCGCGCGAATTTCCGGGCCCCGCGTGAAGCCATCGACATGGCCGTAGCTGCCTTCGAGGAAGGCGGTGAAGGCTGGCGAGAACTCATATTCCAGATGCGCGAAGGTGTTGTAGCGCGTCACCGGGATGGAGAGGAGCGGATCGTCGAAGAAGGCGTTGAGGCCTTCGCCCGAGCCGCCCTGCTGGAAGAGACCGCTGGCGTTCTGGCCGTAGACGAACTGCGTGGGCGAGCCATTGGGGCCGAACTGAATGCCGTCCAGCACGCCGCCGCGCGCCGGCGTGGACGTGCCTGCGCCGTTGATGGTCGCGGTGATAAGGCCGCCCGGGGTCAGTGTCGCGGTGCGCATGCCGGTGATGATGTTGTGAGCGGGACGACCGCCGAGGCCCGGCACGTTGGTCAGGTCGCCCACTTCATTGCCGCAGAAATCGCGGGTGTAGCAGCCACCGGTGCCTTCGTCCTTGTTATACTCGGCGCCGAAGATGAAGCGACCGCGATCATCGGCGAAGCGCTTGCCCGCGCCGATCTGCCAGAAATACTGGTCGCCATCGCCGCGATCGGTCACGCCGTAGCCGGCCGTCGCCTTGAGGCCATCGAGACGCGTGTCGAGACGCAGGTTGATGACGCCCGAGACAGCGTCCGAACCATATGCAGCCGACGCGCCGCCGGTGACGATTTCCGTGCTGCGGATCAGCAGGGTCGGCATCATGTTGAGGTCGATGCTGCCGGTCGAGGTGCTGGGCGTGAAGCGCCGGCCATCGAGCAGCACCAGCGTGCGCGAGGCACCGAGACCGCGCAGATCCGAGATGCGGGCGCCGGCATTGGCCGGGAAGATGTTCTGCGTGTTCGGCGTGCTGGACGGCCGGAAGGACGGCAACTGGGCCAGCGCCTCACCGACGGTGGGCGACGCGATCTTTGCGATCCGGTCCGCATCCATCACCGTGACCGGCGTCGGCGCGGTAAAGCCGGTGGCGCTCAGGCGCGTGCCGGTAACCACGATGCTTTCGGCGTCGGTCTGATCGGCCTGGGGCGCGTCCTGCGCCATCGCCGGCACACTTGCCGCCACCGCGCAGATTGCTGCCGTGATCAGCAGAGAATCGCGCAATACACGCGTTTTGGCTGACACTCGCTCGTTCATAACATCCCCTCTTTCGGACAATTGCGCCCGCCTCCCTGGCGAGCATGCTCGATTCAATCGATTGCAGACCATTATCTGTCAAATGTTGTTGAGATGTCAATATATGATGTAGAAACTTCAACAAATAGCCCGCACGCTAGCGGCAGATTTTCGTGCTTTCCGTTGAAATCACGCCAATTTTCCGAGCCGGAACTTTCGGTCAACGGCCATTATTTGTCAGCGTAATTGGAGGCGGGACGGCATCAAGCTGTCACGATCACCGCCGAGCGGCCGGGATCGCTAATTCGTGCGTAGATAAAAGCCAACCCGGAGGCTCGCGGCCTCCGGGAATTTAGTAAGATACCCCTGCGTAGCTTATGCCGATCTCATTCCCACTCGATCGTGCCCGGCGGCTTGCTGGTATAGTCGTACACCACCCGGTTGATACCCTGCACCTCGTTGATGATCCGCGTCGCCACGCGGCTGAGGAAGGCGGCGTCGAAGGGGTAGATGTCGGCCGTCATGCCGTCGGTGGAGGTTACCGCGCGCAGGGCGAGGACATTGTCGTAGGTCCGCCCGTCGCCCATCACGCCGACGCTGCGCACCGGCAGCAGCACCGCGAAGGCCTGCCAGATCGCGTCATAGAGCCCGGCGTTGCGGATTTCCTCGAGGTAGATGGCGTCGGCCTTGCGCAGCACGTCGCAGCGCTCTTTGGTCACCTCGCCGGGGATGCGGATCGCGAGTCCGGGCCCGGGGAAGGGATGGCGGCCGACGAAGATGTCCGGCAGACCAAGCTCGCGGCCCAGATCGCGCACTTCATCCTTGAAGAGTTCGCGCAGCGGCTCAACCAGCTTCATGTTCATGCGCTCAGGCAGCCCGCCGACATTGTGGTGGCTCTTGATCGTCACGCTCGGCCCGCCGGTGAACGAGACGCTCTCAATCACGTCCGGGTAGAGCGTGCCCTGCGCGAGGAAATCCGCGCCGCCGATCTTGCGGGCTTCCTCCTCGAACAGGTCAATGAAGGCCTTGCCGATGAACTTGCGCTTGGCCTCCGGGTCGGTGACGCCGGCGAGGCCGCCGAGGAAGGTCTCACTGGCATCCACATGGACCAGCGGGATGTTGTAATGCCCCCGGAACAGGCTGACGACCTGTTCGGCCTCTGCATGGCGCATCAGGCCATGATCGACGAATACGCAGGTCAGCTGCTCCCCGATTGCCTCATGGATCAGCACCGCGGCAACCGCCGAATCCACGCCGCCGGACAGGCCGCAGATCACCCGGCCGGAGCCGACCTGCTCGCGGATTTCCTTGATCTTGGTCGCGCGGAATTCCGCCATCGTCCAGTCGCCCGCGCAGCCGCAGACATGGCGCACGAAATTGGCGATCAGCTTGCCTCCGTCCGGCGTATGCACCACCTCGGGGTGGAACTGCGTGCCATAATAGCGCTTCTCGTCATTGGCGATGAGCGCGAAAGGCGCGCCGTCCGATGTCGCGACGATGCGGAAGCCCGGCGCGAACTTCGTCACCTTGTCGCCATGGCTCATCCACACCTGATGGCGCTCGCCCGTCTCCCACAGTCCGTCGAACAGCACGCAGGGCTCGGTGACGGTAAGGAAGGCGCGGCCGAACTCGCCGCCCTCGCCCGTCTCATGGCCGGGCCGCACTTCACCACCGAGCTGATGGCTCATCACCTGCTGGCCATAGCAGATGCCGAGGATCGGCAGGCCGCTCTCGAACAGCTCCTGTGGCGCGCGCGGGCTCCCCTCGTCGCACACACTGGCGGGCGAACCGGAGAGAATGATGCCGCGCGGCTTCATCCGCTGGAAGGCGGCCAGCGCCTGCGTGAAGGGGGCGATCTCGGAATAGACCCCGGCTTCGCGCACGCGGCGCGCAATGAGCTGCGTCACCTGGCTGCCGAAGTCGACGATGAGGATGGAATCGGGGTGAGCTGAGGAATGTGCTGACATGGGCAGCGGATAAGACGGGCAGGCTGGCCTGTCCAGCCTGTCCGCAAGCCTCGTCAGCCGAAGGTGACGCCGTCCACCCGGCCATCGTCCCAGATGCAGCGGAAACTGCGCAGGCGGCCTTCGCCGGCCCTGAAGTTCGACCGCATGCTCAGCGTGCCGGTCACATCCCAGCCGGAACCGAACGGCCGCGCGCCGGTGATGTCCCGCACCTCGGCATAATTGCCGTCGCGCGAGGCCTGATCGCGCGCCGCGATGGCGCAAGCGTCGACCGCCGCGTCTTCATCGTCCAGCGCCTGACCGGCGGGGCGCCCATCATAGCCGTCGTCATAGCGGTCATTGCGATAGTCGCCGGCGCGGTCATCATAGCGCGGATCATAACCGCGATCGCCCGGGCGGCGCGTAGGATAGCGCTCCGCGTCGCGCTGCCTGGCAGCCGCCGTCGCGATCGCTGCGATCAGCCCGACACCGATGATCGCGCCGATGACGGCGCCGCTATTGTCATGGCCGCGATGATGGCGCGGATACCGATCCCAGCGGCCATCATAGCCGCGCGCAGAGGCGGGCGTCGCAGAGCCCATGACCATCGCCCCGGCCGCAGCGGCCAAGGCAAGTTTGGAGTGAACGTTCATCGGCGGATCGCTTCCTGGCAACACCGGCAACAGCATCGCCGGCCAGAGCGTTATCGCACCGGGCCGATGAGCGCGGGCTGAATAGCGACCGGGCCCACATTGGCGCTCTCTGTGGGCGCAGTGGAGAGGTTTGAGCGCGGCCGTAGCGTCAGGCCGGTCCAACAGGCCGCAAAGCTGTACATATCCGCATATTCGTCGACGATTTTGTCGGTCGGGCGATTGATGCCGTGGCCTGTGCCGGTATCCACGCGAATCAGCCTTGGCCTTCCGCCGAGCGGCGCCGCCTGCAGGGCTGCGGCATATTTGAAGCTGTGGCCGGGCACCACCCGGTCGTCGCTATCCGCCGTGGTCACGAGAATGGCGGGATAGTCCGCCTCACTGCGGATATTGTGATAGGGCGAGTAAGCAAGCAGCGTGCGGAAATCCGCCTCCCGGTCGGGCCGGCCATAATCGTCCACCCAAAAGGCGCCAGCCGTGAACTGGTCGAACCGCAGCATGTCCATCACGCCGACACCGGGCAGGGCGGCGGCGAACAGGTCGGGCCGCTGATTGACCACGGCCCCCACCAGCAGACCGCCATTGGAGCGCCCCTCGATGGCCAGCTGGTTGGCGCCGGTATAGCCCTGGGCTTTGAGATATTCGGCCGCTGCGATGAAATCATCGAAGGTCGTCTGCTTGTTGGCGCCCCGCCCGGCATCGTACCAGGCCTTGCCGAACTCCCCCCCGCCCCGCACGCCGGCAATGGCGAGCACGCCGCCCTGCTCGACCCAGGCAAAGCGGGTGGGCGAGAAGCTGGGCGTTTGCGCGACATTGAAGCCACCATAGCCATAGAGCAGCGTCGGCGCCGGCATGCCCGCGCGGGCGAGATCGCGCCGCCGCACGATGAACATCGGCACCGCCGTCCCATCGCGCGCGGGGTAGAAGACCTGCTCCGTCACATAATCCGCCGGATCGAAGCCGAGCGCGGAGCGAGCGAAGATGCTGGTTTCGCCGGTTTCGACATTGAAGCGGTAGATCGTCGGCGGCTGGGTAAAGCTGGAGAAGGCGTAGAAGGTTTCCGGATCGCCGGGCCGGCCGCTGAAGCCTGCGGCTGCGCCCAGCCCGGGCAGCGGCACATCGCCCTGACGCTTGCCGGCGAGATCCGTGATTTCGGCGACGATCCGCCCATCGACGATATAAGCCAGCACAAGCCGGCTGCCGATCATCGATCCCCCGGCCAGCGTCTGCGGCCGCTCCGCGACGACCTCGACCGGGCGGCGGCGCGGGTGGCCGGCATCGATGGTCACGATCCGTCCATTGGGGGCCCTTGCGTCCGTGCGGAAATAGAGCCGATCGCCAAGCTGGCCGATCATCTGCCACGCATTGCGCAATCCCCGCACCAGCGTCACGGGCCGGGCGTCCGGAACGGTCAGCGGGATCAGCACCAGTTCGGCGGTCTGTTCGGTCCCCATCTTCGAGCTGATCAGCAGCCAGCGGCCGTCCGCCGTCACCTCGGCGCGGTGAAGCAGCCGGGGCCGATCCGGCGTGGCATAGACCAGCCGGTCCTGCGCCTGCTCGGTGCCCAGCGTGTGAAACCAGACCTGCTGGTTCTCGAACGAGGGATCACGCCCGCCCTCGGTCGGCGCGGCAAAGCGCGCATAATAAAAGCCGTTGCCCTCGTGATTCCAGGCCAGCGCCGAATAGCGGACCCAGGCCACTTGGTCAGGCATCAGGGCGCCGCTCTCGACATCCAGCACCCGCACGGTCCGCCAGTCGCTGCCCCGCTCCTGAAGCGCCAGCAGCAGCGCGCGCCCGTCCCGCGAAGGCAGCCACTCGGCGAGCGCAACCGAGCCGTCGGTGGAGAGCCTGTTGGGATCGATCAGCAGACGCTCCGCCCCATTCACGCCCTCGCGCACATAGATGGGCGAGAAATTCTCGCCCTTGCTGCGCGTATAGAAATAGCGCTCGCCGGCCTTGCGCGGGTTCCCGAAGCGCTCAAAGCCATGCAGCGTCGCCATGCGGGCGCGCAACGCCTCCCGGCCCGGCAAGGATTTGAGGTAGCGGAAGGTCGTCTCATTCTCCGCCGCAATCCACGCCTGCACATCGGCATCGTGGCGCGGGTCGCCCTCCAGCCAGCGATAGGGATCGGCGACGGGCACCCCAAAATGCGTCTCGGTCAGGTCGAGGCGGCGGGCTTGCGGGTAGCGAAGCGCTGGCAGGCGGGGCGCCGGGCCGACCCGCAGCGCACCCGGCTTGGCAGCGGAATCCACGGCCCGACCCGCGGCTGCGTCCGTCGTGATGACGACGGCGGCGTCCTCGGCCGCAGCAGCGCCCGGCTGCGCCTGCGCAGGCAGGGCCAGGAAAGCCAGCAGCAGGGCGGCAACAGGCAGGCGAAAGGAAACGGCCAACATCCTCAATGCCCTTGGGAAAACGGGCTTGCGGCGCGCGATAGCCCTGCGGCAGCCAGTGTGCAATGGCGCAGGACAGCGGTGAACTCTCTGCGGGCTGGGGTGTTGTGTGAGGGGGGGACGGACACGGAGCACCAGCATGACCCTGAAGGCCCTCGCCCTCAACTGCACCCTGAAAGCCGATACCAGCGAACCCTCATCGACGGACGCGATGATCGCGGTTCTGGCGGACGCCTTCGCCGAACATGATGTGACACTGAGCGAAACCGTGCGCGTCGCCGCGCTCAACATCCTGCCCGGCGTCACCTCCGATGAAGGCAAGGGCGATGACTGGCCAGCCCTGCGCGCGAAGATCCTGGCACACGACATCCTGATCTTCGGCGGGCCGATCTGGATGGGGCAGATCTCCAGCATCGCCAAGCGCGTGCTGGAGCGGATGGATGCTTTTCTGAGCGAAACGGACGATGCGGGCCGGATGCCGAGCTACGGCAAAGTCGCCGTCGCCGCCATTGTCGGCAATGAGGATGGTGCCCATTTCTCCAGCGCGCAGCTCTTCCAGGCGATGAACGATGTCGGCTGGACGATCCCCGCCGTCGCCGCCTGCTATTGGGTGGGCGAGGCGATGGGGAGCACGGATTTCAAGGACCTCAAGTCGACACCCAAACCGGTGAGCAAGACGGCCGGTATGGTGGCATCCAATGCCGCGCACCTCGCGGGTCTCCTCAAGGACAGCCCCTACCCCGGCTGACCACGACCCCGGCTGAAAGGCCGGACGCCAGCCGCCAGCTCAGCCGGCATTCCAGCCGCGAGCGGCTTGCCACGCCGCCGCTCCTGCCGCACATTCGCGCGGGACAGGGAGCGGGGGCAAGGTGACACCATCATCGCAAGAGAGTGAACCAACCGGACAGGAGGGCGATGGCGACCCTGCCACGACCGCGCGCTCGCCTCTCAAGATCTGGGCATTGCGCGCGCTCGGCCTGGCCGGCGCAGCGCTGGTCTGGCTCGCGCTGGGCGATGCGCAGGGTCTGTCGCCGGAGGGCCGCTGGGTCGCCGCGGTCGCGACGTTGATGGCGCTCTGGTGGATCACCGAAGCCACGCCGATCGCCGTTACCGCGCTGCTGCCGATCCTGCTCTTCCCCATGGCGAGCGACCGCAGCGTGGCGCAGGTTGCCGCGCCCTATGCCAGCCCGATCATCTTCCTGTTCCTCGGCGGCTTTCTGCTCGCCATCGCCATGCAGAAATGGCAGCTCCACCGCCGCGTCGCGTTGCTCACGCTCCGCCGGGTCGGCACCAGCCCGCGCCAGATCGTGCTGGGTCTGATGCTGACGACGGGCTTTGTCTCCATGTGGGTCTCCAACACGGCGGCGACGCTCATGATGCTGCCGATTGCGTTCTCCGTTCTCACGCTGGTCTGTGATCGCCGCGACGAAACCGGGGCACTCGCCTGCGATGGCGCATCCGCCGTCGCGCCTAGGGAGCTCGCCAATTTCGGCGCCTGCCTGATGCTCGCCATTGCCTGGTCATCCAGCATGGGCGGCGTGGGCACGCTGCTCGGCAGCCCGCCCAATGCCATCGTGGCCGGCTATATCGAGAAGGAACTGGGCCGGCAGGTCGATTTCCTAAACTGGATGCTGGTCGGCGTGCCGATGGCCTTCAGCTTCATTCTCATTGCGTGGCTGCTGATGACGCGGGTCTTCTATCGGTTCACCTTCGGCGAGGTGCCGGGCGGCCGCGCGCTCATTGACCGGGAGCTGGCCGGTCTCGGCCGGTTCAGCCGCAGCGAATTACTGGTGACGCTCGTGTTCTGCTGCGCGGTCTTTTTCTGGGTCGTGCCCGGCGTGGTCGGCGCCATCCTCGGCAGCAAGGCCGATCTGGGCTGGTTCGGGCGCCTCGATGACAATGCCATTGCACTTGCCGCCGGCCTAGCGCTGTTCCTGCTGCCCGGCGAGGGCCGAGGGCAGATGCTGCTCGACTGGAAGGATGCCGAAAGTGGCGTGCCCTGGGGCGTGCTGGTGCTGTTCGGCGGCGGCCTGAGCCTTGCGGGGGAGGTTGTCGCCAGCGGACTCGATGGCTGGCTGGGCGCGCAAGTGAGCGGGCTTGGTACGCTGCCGATCCTGCTCCTCGTCATCGCCGTCGTGACGCTCATCGTCTTCCTGAGCGAAGTGACCAGCAACACCGCCACCGCCGCCACGTTCATTCCTGTGCTGGGCGCCGTGGCGCTCGGCATCGGGGCCGATCAGATGACCTTGCTCATCCCCGCAGCCTTCGCCGCCACGCTCGCCTTCATGCTGCCGGTCGGCACCCCGCCTAATGCCATCGTGTTCGGCACCGGGGCCGTCACCATGGGGCAGATGGTCCGCGGCGGGTTCATCCTGAACCTCGTCGGGATCGTGCTCATCACCTTCTTCTGCTGGCTGCTCGGCGGCGTCGCGCTCGGCCTGCGCCTCTAGCCGAAGGCGAGGCTGAGCTGGGGCGTCTCGTCCGGCTCTTCGCGCTCGGGATCGATGAGGTTTGAGAGCCCGAGCCCGAGCAGCCGCGCGCCGACCGGCAGCGGCAGTTGCGCGCGGAGCAGGTCGGCGCCGATCGCAAACAGATCCTCGGCATCGCCGGGTGGCGCGGGCAACGAGCGTGAGCGGGTGAGGATGCGAAAATCCCCCAGCTTGATCTTGAGCGTGACGGTGCGCCCCAAGGCCCGGCTCGCGGTGACCCGGCCCCACAGGCGCGCGGCGATCTTCTCAAGCTCCGCCAGCAACAGGCCTTCCGCGCCGATATCGCTGGCGAAGGTATCTTCCACGCTGATCGACTTGCGCGACTCCCGGTCGCGCACCGGGCGCTCGTCCAGCCCGCGCGCCGCACCGAAGTAAAAGGCCGCCGCCTTGCCGAAATGGCGCTGCAGCGCCGGCAGCGGCCACTCTTTGAGGTCCGCGCCGCTGTGAATGCCCAGCGCGGCCATGCGCCGCGCCGTCACCGGGCCGACGCCATGAATGCGCGACACCGGCATTGCGGCCATGAACGCCTCGGCCTCATCGGGCCGCACGACGCACAGGCCATCGGGCTTGTTCTGGTCCGATGCGAGCTTGGCGATCAGCTTGTTGCACGAAACGCCGGCCGAGGCGGTCAGTCCCGTCTCCTCGCGAATCATCCGCCGGATTTCCTGCGCGACATAAGTGGCCGAAGCGACGCCCGGCTTGTTGCGCGTCACATCGAGATAGGCCTCGTCCAGCGAGAGCGGCTGGATGATGTCGGTAAAGCGCTCGAAGATCGCGCGGATTTGCTGGGAGACGGCACGGTAGGCCTCGAAGCGCGGCCGCACGAAGATGAGGTCCGGGCAGAGCCGGCGCGCCTTGCCGCCCGGCATCGCCGAGCGCACGCCGAACACGCGCGCCTCGTAGCTCGCCGCCGCCACCACGCCACGCGGCCCGCCGCCGCCGACAGCCACCGGCAAGCCGCGCAGCGCCGGATCGTCGCGCTGCTCGACCGACGCGTAAAAGGCGTCCATATCGATATGGATGATCTTGCGATCCTGCTCGGGCGTCTGCGCCATGCTCCCTGTTATGCCATGGCAACCGCGCGAACGAAAGAGGAACGAAGCATGGACCTGAATGTCAGTGAGATCGATGGCGCCTGCCATTGCGGCACCGTGCGCTTTCATGTGCGCCTGAAGGACGGCCTGCGCTCGGCGCGCCGCTGCACCTGCTCATATTGCCGGATGCGCGGCGCCATCGCGGTCTCAGCCCGGATCGAAGACCTGCAAGTGACGGCGGGCGAAGAGTCGCTGCGCTCCTACACCTTCAACAGCGGAACCGCACAGCACCATTTCTGCGGAACCTGCGGCATCTACACCCACCACCGACGCCGCTCGAACCCCCATGAATATGGCGTCAATGTCGCCTGCCTGTCGGGCATCAGCCCGTTCGACTTTGCCGAGGTGATCGTGAATGACGGGGTGTCGCATCCCTCCGACACCGGCGTGTCACGGATCGCGGGCGTGCTGCGGTTCATCCCGGCGGACGGGGCCTAGCTCGGCGGCGTCGACGAACTTCAAGGTTGGTGGAACGGCGGCTATTGCGCTTTTTTACCAAAAGCTGCCTTTCCGCACACGACGTCGTTGCGGACGTTCTTGTGCCCTTACCTCGTCATTCCCGCGCACGCGGGAATCTAGTAGCACCGCTGCAATGAAGCGCACCATCGATCCCTATGTTTACCTGTTGGCGTCGCGTCGCAACGGCACGCTCTATGTTGGCGTTACGTCCAATCTGATGCAGCGCGTGGCGCAGCATCGTGAGGGAACCTTCGGCGGCTTTACGGCACAACATGGCGTCAAGGCGCTCGTCTGGTTCGAGCAACACGCTACAATGGAAAACGCGATCTTGCGCGAGAAGCAAATGAAGAAATGGCGACGATCCTGGAAAATCGATTTGATTGAAGAAACCAACCCGGACTGGAAGGATCTGGCAATCGGCCTTGGCTTTCTGCCGCTGGATTGACTGGATTCCCGCGTTCGCGGGAATGAAGGAAAGCGATGCATATAGCCTGCCCCCACGCCCATTTAGCCGTTAGTCGCGCATTCTGGGGCGCTTAATAGCGGACAATCTTTCAGCCGAAATCTATCCAAGCGTCCTAGGCACCACCGCCGAGCTTAAGTCCCTTCAGCGCCGCGAAGGGGCCGGCGTCTTCCTCGCTCAGCACGCCCAGCGCGCGCAGCTTGGCGTCGGCATCCGGCACGCGGGGATAGGGATCGAGGTTCAGGAACAGGGTCTGCGCGACCGTTTCGCCAAGATCGATTCGCTCGTCCTCCAGCGGGAGGATATCGCAATCCTCCTCGCGCAGTTCGATCTCTTCCGCGTCGCTCTCGCCGTTCTCGTCGAGGCCGCGCACGAATCGCACGTCCATCGGCACGTCGAGCTCTGCGGGGACATCCTCGTCGGTTGCGACGCAGGCCTGCACCAGCGACGCGCGCACGCGCCCGGTCACCCGGCAGCCACCGGCATCCGGCACGACATGCGCCTGCGCCTCCAGCCGATCGAGGCTGCGCAGGCCAAAGCGTCGCGCGAGCGCGGCCCGCTCTGCGGCATCGGCCTCGACGGTGCGGTCCCGACGCCCGTCGCCCAGTTCGTTGAGGCGCAGAATGCGCGAAAATTCCGGCGCGGCGCCAGACGTCGCTTCGCTCACGGCATCACCCCCGCAACTGGCCGGCCAACAGCGCGTCGCGGCTGCATGCGTTGATCGTCGCGGCCAGCATGCGCACCTGCGCTTCGACATAAGCCAGTGCATCCGCTGCCGGCGCCTCGCCACGATACAGGTTGCGCACCAGCGCCTCGCTCAGCGAAGCCTCGCCCTGCAAGCTCGCGCGATAGGCGGCAAGCCGGCCACCCAGCGCGCCGACCATGCGGCCGATCTGCTTGCCCACGACCACATCGCCAAAGCCGATCTGGCGGATCTGCCCATCCATATCGTCGATGAACAGCTCGGTCAGCCGCGCCGAATCGTTGGTCGCCTCCAGCGCCTCGAGTCGCAGCAGCACCAGCGAGAGCACCAGCGCCACCATGTCGAATCGGCCATCCAGCGTGTCCGCCACCTCGCCTTCCATATACCAATGCGGCTCCCGCGCCGTCGCGACGACGGCCTCGTACAGCGGGCGCAGATAGGCGCGATCATCCTTGCGGGAAAACAGATTGGATAAGAGGCTCATGCTCGGTTCAGCTTTGCGGCGGCACAGGAAAGCGCGGACGGGACCGATCAACCATTGGCCCGCGCCAGCACTTGCATATTGATTGCGGCGGCTGGCAATGCAATGGGCGGGTTAGGCGATGCGACGCTTTTTTGATTGGATGTCCGGTTTTTGACCGCATGATTGGCAGGAGACGAGAATGCAGCGTGGCTTGAGGCGGCCGTTTCTGGTCGTGGGCGCAGCGGCCGTCCTTCTGCTGGCGGGCGGCTGCACGCGCATTCGCGCGCATCAGGGCTTCATGATCGACGATCTGATCGTGAGTTCGGTGCTGCCGGGCGTGGACAACAAGGCGTCCGTGGAAGGCGCGCTGGGTCGTCCGACCTTCGTCTCCCAGTTCGGCCCGGAGCGCTGGTATTATGTGGCGCGCGACACCCGCGCGCTGGCGTTCGCCTCCCCGCGTCCGACCGCGCAGACGTTGGTGACCGTGCAGTTCGATGCCAATGGCAATGTCGCCACGATCGATCGCAACGCAACGCTCGATCAGGTCGCCAATATCTCGCCGACCGGCGCCACGACGCCGACGCTCGGCCGCAAGCGCAGCCTGTTCGATGAAATCTTCGGCAATATCGGCGCGGTTGGCGCTGGCGGGGCCGGAGCGGCAGGTCCGTCTCAGTAAATCAGCGCTGCAGGCCTGCCATCAGTCGGCGCCGGTTCGCGCGCCCGACGGACTGGTTTAGCTTGCATTAACCGCGCCATCGCTTCAAATCGTCCTATAGCGGGAGCGTGGTCATGCAGCATATTGGCGATCTGCAGCCGCTCGAGCGGACTTACGCGCGACGGACTGAGACAGTCGGCCATTACAAGGCCAGCCGGAGCCGCTGGCGATTCGCCATCGGGTCGCTGGAGATCGGCTTCGACCGCGCGAGCGAGCAGCTTCACGCGCGAAGCGGTGTGGATGCCCGGCCCGGCCTTACCCAAAAGCTCCTGATCGCGGCAGGCATGGTCAGCATCTCATTGCTGGTGATCGCCCTGGCCGGCTGGCTATGGTCGGCACGCGGGCCGATCTGGGGCGGTGAGACGGTATCGGCCGCGATCATCGATCATGCACCCCGCGCGACCGAAAGCGAAGATGCAGCGCCCGCCGGCCAGCAGCCGACCCTGATTCCCGCCGAACGCCCCGCGCCGTTTCTCACCGCCGTGATTGAAAAGCGCGCGACAGCACCCGCTTTTGCGCCGGCGAAACAGGCCACCGTGCCGATCGCGCAGGGCCAGGCGATTGCGCCCAAGTCCGATGAGGCGCCGACACTGCCCAGCGCCACCCCGGATGAGGCGATCGTGCAGTCCGGCAACTTCCTGCTGATCCCGGCCGTCGATCGCGCCGTGGGCCTCGCGCTGAAGAGCGGCGATGCGCAGAACTGGATGGCCGGCTCCTATCACGGCATCGTGGTGGTCGGCGACGCCGTGGCCCAAGATGGCAAATCCTGCCGGGACGGCACGATCCTGCTGCGCGACGGCACCATCAAGGGCCGCACCCAGACGTTCCAGCGCTGCCTGTAAGGCCAAGGGAGCGCTGCGCGGCGGTTCAGCCGGCGGCGCTCACCCGATCCCGATCACGATCAGCGTGCGATCCCGCCAGCAGCCAGAACGGCCAGCGTCACCAGCTCCGAGGCGGTCGAGGCCATCGTCGCCACCTGCACCGGCTGGTTCAGCCCGAGCAGCACCGGCCCGATGACCGAGTCGCCGCCCAGTTCCCGCAGCAGCTTGGCCGAGAGATTGGCCGACTGCAGGCCGGGCATGATCAGCACATTGGCTGGGCCGGACAGGCGGCAGAACGGATAATTCGCCATGACGCGCCGGTTGAGCGCCACGTCGGGCGCCATCTCGCCTTCATATTCGAAGTCCACCTCCATGCCGTCGAGGATCTGGACCGCGCCGCGAATATTATCGAGCCAGTTGCCGTGCGGATTGCCGAAGGTGGAGTAGGAGAGAAAAGCCACGCGCGGCTCATGCCCCATACGCCGGGCAAGCGCGGCGGATTCGATGGCGATATGCGCCAGTTCGGCGGAATTCGGCCGCTCGTTGACAGTGGTATCCGCCATGAACACGGTGTGGCTGCGCCCGACGAGGATGTGCATGCCGAACAGCGTGCGGTCCTCGGCGGGGTCGAGCACGCGGCGCAGTTCGCGCATCGTCTGCGCATAGGTGCGGGTGACGCCGGTGATCATCGCGTCCGCCTCGCCCATCTGCAGCAGCAGCGCGCCGAAGATGTTGCGGTCCCGGTTGACCATGCGCTCGCAATCGCGGCGCAGATAGCCCCGGCGCTGCAGGCGCTCGTACAGCATGTCGACCATGCGCGGCACGAGCGGCGAATTGACGCTGTTGTAGAGCTCGTAGCTCTCGGGGTCGCGCACGCCGAGATCGCGCAGGCGATCATAGACATCCTGCCGTCCGACCAGCACCGGCGTGCCATAGCCGCCATCGCGGAACTGGATCGCGGCGCGCAGCACCACTTCCTCTTCCGCCTCGGCAAAGACCACGCGCTTGGGGCTGGCCTTGGCGCCCTCATAAGCGAGGGTGAGAACGGAGGTGGTGGGATTGAGCCGCGCCCGCAGGGACTGGCGATAGGCGTCCATATCCTCGATAGGCCGCTGGGCGACGCCCGACTCCATCGCCGCCTGCGCCACCGCCGCTGGCACCACTTCCATCAGGCGCGGATCGAAGGGGGCAGGAATAATGTAATCGGCGCCGAAGCTGTGCTTGGTGCCATAAGCCAAAGCGACTTCCTCAGGCACCTGCTGACGGGCCAGTTCGGCAATGGCCTGCGCCGCCGCGATCTTCATCGCCTCGTTGATCGCCGTTGCGCGCACGTCCAGCGCGCCCCGGAAGATGAAGGGGAAGCCCAGCACATTGTTGACCTGATTGGGATAGTCCGAGCGGCCCGTGGCGATGATCGCATCCGGGCGCGCGGCCTTGGCCACCGGCGGCAGGATCTCCGGATCGGGATTGGCCATGGCGAAGAGGATCGGCCGCGGCTTCATCTCGTTGATCCATTCGGGCTTCAGCGCATCCTTGGCTGAAAGACCGAGGAAGATATCGGCATCCTTCAGCGCCTCGTGCAGGGTCCGCGCCTCGGTGCGGGCGGCATGGGCGGACTTGAACTGGTCCATGCCATGGGTGCGGCCCTGATAGATCACGCCCTCGCGGTCGCACATGATCACATTGTCATGCGCCACGCCCATCGCCTTGATCAGTTCGGTGCACGCGATCGCCGCCGCGCCGGCACCATTCACGACGACCTTGGTCTCGCGAATGTCGCGCCCGGTCAGGAAGCAGGCGTTGATGAGGCCAGCGGCGCAGATGATCGCGGTGCCATGCTGGTCGTCATGCATGACCGGAATGTTCATGCGCTCCTTGAGCGCTGCCTCGATCATGAAGCATTCGGGCGCCTTGATGTCCTCAAGGTTGATGCCGCCAAAGCTGGGCTCCAGCAGCGCCACCGCATCGATGAAGGCCTGCGGGTCTTCGGTGTTCAGCTCCAGATCGATGGCGTCCACATCGGCGAAGCGCTTGAACAGCACTGCCTTGCCTTCCATCACCGGCTTGGAGGCGAGCGCGCCGAGATTTCCCATGCCGAGGATCGCCGTGCCGTTGGAGATGACCGCGACCAGATTGCCCTTGGCGGTATAGTCATAGGCCTTGGCAGCATCATCAGCGATGGCCTGCACGGGCACGGCCACACCGGGCGAATAAGCCAGCGCCAGATCGCGCTGCGTCGCCATCGGCTTGGAGGCGATGATCTCGATCTTGCCGGGCCGCCCGAAGGAATGGAACAGCAGCGCCTCGCGCTCGGAGAATTCGATGGCGGCTTTATCGGTCATCAGCAGGGTTCCTCGGCAATTGGGAACGCCCTAGCGACTTTCCGCCCGGCTCCACAAGAGGCGAGGTACGAACAACCCCGTGGATGAAACGCCACCGCCGGCTTTTCGAGATCGAAAGCCCCTGCTAACGCAACCGCGTGAACAGTCTGCCAGCCAAATCCTCCAAAGCCAGCGCCGCATCCGGCGGCCCCACGCCGATGATGGCGCAATATCTGGCGCTCAAGGCGGAAGCCGGGGGCGACCTGCTCTTTTACCGCATGGGCGACTTCTTCGAGCTGTTCTTCGAGGACGCCAGGACCGCCGCCGCCGTGCTCGACATCGCGCTCACCACGCGCGGCGAACATGAGGGCGAGCCGATCCCGATGTGTGGGGTGCCGGTGCACAGCGCCGAGGGCTATCTGGCGCGACTCATCAAGGCCGGGCTGCGCGTTGCCATTGCCGAGCAGACCGAGACGCCCGAGCAGGCCAAGGCACGCGGATCGAAAGCGCTGGTCGGCCGTGCCATCGTGCGCTTCGTCACCGCCGGCACGCTGACCGAGGATGCGCTGCTGGACAGCCGCCGGGCCAATCTGCTCGCCGCCGTGGGCGAAGCCGCGGGCCATTATGCCGTAGCCGCCGCCGACATCTCCACCGGCCGGCTGGACGTGGTGGCGGTGGATGCCGGCGGCATCGAGGCGGAACTGGCGCGGATCAACGCGAGCGAAGTCATTGCGCGGCCGGGACTCGCCGACCGGCTGACCGGCGCCCTGCCCTTCGAGAATCGCGGCTTCGACAGCGCCCGGGCGGAAGCGGACATCTGCCGCCATTTCGGCGTGAAGACGGTGGAGAGCTTCGGCAGCTTCTCGCGCGCGGAGCTGTCCGCCCTCGGCGGCCTGCTCGGCTATCTGGAGCATGTCGGCAAGGGGCGCATGCCCTTCCTCGCCGCGCCGGTGCGGGCCGGCGCGCAGGATCACCTCGCCATCGACCCGGCGACGCGCGAGAGCCTGGAAATTGTGACGACGGCCAGCGGCCAGCGCGCCGGCAGCCTGCTCGCCACCGTGGACCGCACCGTGACGGGCGC
This sequence comes from Sphingobium sp. B2D3A, assembly GCF_025961795.1. Taxonomy (NCBI): domain Bacteria; kingdom Pseudomonadati; phylum Pseudomonadota; class Alphaproteobacteria; order Sphingomonadales; family Sphingobiaceae; genus Sphingobium; species Sphingobium sp. B2D3A. The sequence goes on from NZ_JAOQOI010000001.1 coordinate 299,042, forward strand.
CGGCGCCCGATTGCTCGCGGCGGACCTCTCCGCGCCTTTGATGGACCGCGCCAAGGTGGAAGCGCGGCTCGATCTGGTGCGCTGGTTCCATGATGACGGGCCGCTGCGCGAGTTGGTTCGCACGCGCCTGCGCGCCTTGCCGGATTTGAGCCGCGCGCTCGGCCGCGTCGCCATCGGCCGGGGCAGCCCGCGCGATCTGGGGCAATTGCGCGATGGCCTCGACGGCGGCCGTGCGCTGCGCGAGCGGCTGGGCGCGCTGCCCGACCGACCGCCCCTGCTCAACGATCTGCTGCCGGCGCTCGATGGTCATGGCGCGCTGGTCGATCAACTGGCGCGCGCCCTCGTGCCCGCCCCGCCGACGGAAGCGGCGCATGGCGGCTACATCGCCGATGGCTATGATGCCGCGCTGGACGAGTTGCGCCGCATGGCCGGCGACGGTCGCCGCGCCATTGCTGCGCTCGAAGCGCGCTATCGCGAGCAGACCGGCATCTCCGCGCTGAAGATTCGCCACAATGGCGTGCTCGGCTATCATGTCGAGGTGCCCGCCCGTCACGCCGACCAGCTCATGGCCAATGACAGCGGCTTCACCCATCGCCAGACGCTGGCGGGAGTCGTGCGGTTCAACTCGGTGGACCTGCACGAGCAGGCCAGCCGGGTCACGCAGGCCGGCGCCCATGCGCTGGCGGCCGAAGCGGCGCATTTCGAGGAACTGGTGACGCTGGTGATGGACAGCCGCACCGCCATCGCCCGCACAGCGGACGCCCTCGCCCGCATCGATGTGGCGGCGGCTCTGGCCGAGCGCGCTGTCGAAGGCGGCTGGAGCCGGCCGGTCTTCGCCGAAGAACCCTGCATCGCCATCGAGGGCGGGCGCCATCCGGTGGTGGAGGCCGCGCTGGCGAAGGACGGCACCAGCTTCGTCGCCAATGACTGCACGCTCACGCCGGACAACCGGCTGTGGCTGGTGACTGGCCCCAATATGGGCGGTAAATCGACCTTCCTGCGCCAGAATGCGCTCATCGTCATTCTCGCGCAGGCCGGCAGCTTCGTGCCCGCACGCGCCGCCCGCCTTGGGCTGGTCGACCGCCTGTTCAGCCGCGTCGGCGCCTCGGACAATCTGGCCCGCGGCCGCTCGACCTTCATGGTGGAGATGATCGAGACCGCCGCGATCCTCGCGCAGGCGACCGAGCGCAGCTTCGTGATCCTCGATGAAGTGGGGCGCGGCACGTCGACTTACGACGGCCTCGCCATCGCCTGGGCCGTGGTGGAAGCGATCCATGACAGCAATGCCTGCCGCTGCCTGTTCGCCACCCATTATCACGAGCTGACGCGCCTGGCCGAGCGTCTCGGCGCCCTTTCGCTCCACCATGTTCGCGCGCGGGAATGGAATGGCGATCTGGTGCTGCTGCACGAGCTGTCCGAAGGCCCGGCCGACCGCAGCTACGGCATCGCGGTGGCACGGCTTGCGGGCTTGCCCGCGCCGGTGTTGGCCCGCGCCAAGGCCGTGCTCGGCAAGCTGGAAGCAGGCAAGGCGCAGACCGGCGGAATCGCGGCGGGGCTCGATGACCTGCCGCTGTTCGCCGCAACGCTCTCCGCCGCACCGGAGGTCGCCACCGACCCGCTGCGCGACCGGCTGGACGCCATCGACGCGGACACGCTCAGTCCGCGCGAGGCGCTCGACCTCATCTACCAGCTCAAGCAGATCGCCACCGCGCCCACCGCCTGAGCCCGTCGATTTGCGCGCCATGCGGAGGTTGCACCTGCAACTGCGGCAAAGCGCGCTTATATGGCACCCATGAACAAGGTGCCCGATTCGCTGCCCGGCCGCCGTGCGATCATCGATCGCCGCCAGATTGCCGATGCGCTCACTGCCCAGCTAACCGAACTGAGCGATACCGCTGCGCGTCGGCAAGTGATCGTCGCGGCGTTGCGCGAGGCGCTTGCCATCGGCCGGGAAGAAGTCTCCCGCCGCCTTGCCCGCAACCCGACACGCGGGCGCGATGCCGTGACGGCGCAGGCCTTCCTGATGGACCAGATCATCCGCTTGCTCTTCGATGCGACGGTCAAGCACCTCTACCCGATCAGCAACCGCACGGCGTCCGAGCGGCTGACGGTGGTCGCAGTGGGCGGCTATGGGCGTGGCGAAATGGCGCCCTATAGCGATGTCGATATCGGCTTCCTCACGCCCTACAAGCCCACCGAATGGACCGAGCAGGTCATCGAGAGCATGCTTTACGCGCTGTGGGATCTGGGCCTCAAGGTCGGGCACAGCAGCCGCTCGATTGACGAGACGGTGCGTATGGCGAAGTCGGACCTCACCATCCGCACCGCCCTGCTGGAATCGCGCTTCGTGTGGGGCGACCGGGGCATCTATGATGAGTGCGTCGCCCGCTTCGACAAGGATGTGATGCAGGGCACCGCCAAGACCTTCGTCACCGAGAAGCTGGCCGAGCGGGATGCCCGGCACAAGCAGATGGGCGACAGCCGCTATGTCGTCGAGCCCAATATCAAGGAGGGCAAGGGCGGCCTGCGCGATCTGCACACGCTGTTCTGGATCGGCAAATATGTGAACCGGGTGCGCACCGTCGCGGAGCTGGTGGATGTGGGCCTGCTGACCCGCGCCGAGCTGTCCCAGTTCCAGCGGGCCGAGAATTTCCTCTGGGCCGTGCGCTGCCACATGCACGAAATCTCCCGGCGCGCGGAGGACCGCCTGACCTTCGATCTGCAGATCGAAGTCGCCGAGCGCATGGGCTTCTCGCCCAAGCGCGGGCGCTCCGCCGTCGAGCGGTTCATGCACCTCTATTTTTTGATGGCCAAGACGGTGGGCGACCTCACCGGCGTGTTCCTCGCCCACCTCGATGACAAGATGGCCAGCCGCGGCCGGCGCTACATCCCGGCGATGTTCAACCGCCCGCGCAAGCTTGATGGCTTCGTGCTGGAGCGGGGCCGGATCACCATTCCCGAGGATGATTTCTTCCGCGAGCAGCCGGTGCGGATGATCGAGATCTTCTCGCTGGCGGACAAGCACGGGTTGGAGATCCACCCGGATGCAATGCGCGCGCTCAACCGCGATTCGGTGTTGATTACCCGCAAGGAGCGGGAAGACCCGCAGGCCAATGCGCTGTTCATGAACGTGCTGACCTCGCCCCGCGACCCGGAAAAGGTGCTGCGCTGGATGAACGAGGCCGGGGTGTTCGGGCGCTTCGTGCCGGACTTCGGCCGCGTGGTCGCGCAGATGCAGTTCGACATGTACCACCATTATACGGTGGATGAGCACACCATCCGCGCAATCGGCCTGCTCTCCCAGATCGAAAAGGGCGAGTTCAAGGTCGATCATCCGCTAGCGAGCGCGATCATCGAGAAGATCATCTCCCGCCGCGTGCTCTATGTCGCGGTGCTGCTGCACGATATCGCCAAGGGGCGCGGCGGCGACCACAGCATTCTGGGCGCGGAGGTGGCGACCAAGCTCTGCCCGCGCCTGGGCCTCAGCGATGCCGAGACCGAGACCGTCGCCTGGTTGGTGCGCTATCATCTGCTGATGTCCGCCACCGCCTTCAAGCGCGACCTTTCGGACTTCAAGACCATCCTCGACTTCGCCGAAGTGGTGCAGAGCCCGGAGCGGCTGCGGCTGCTGGTGATCCTGACCATCGTCGACATCCGCGCGGTCGGACCGGGCGTGTGGAACAGCTGGAAGCGCCAGCTCCTCGCCGAGTTGTACGACTCCGCCGAAGAGGTCATCCGCCCCGGCCACAAGCAGCGGGGCCGTCAGGAGCGCATCGAGGAGAAGCGCGACGCGTTGCGCGCGAGCCTAGCGCTGGACGACAAGGCCTTCGACCGGCTGGTGAAGCGCTTCCCGCAATCCTACTGGATCGCCGAATCGCAGGACATCCTGGAGCGCAACGCGCGGCATCTGCTGGATGCCGGGCAGTCCGATCTCTCCATCGATGCCCGTTCCTATCCCGAGCGGGGCGCGACGCTGGTCACCGTCTATGCCTCGGACCACCCCGGGCTCTTCTACCGGATCGCCGGCGCGATTCATCTGGCCGGGGGCAACATCATCGATGCGCGCATCCACACCCTCAAGGATGGCACGGCGCTGGACAATTTCCTGGTGCAGGACCCGCTCGGCGGTCGCTTCGATGCGCCCGAGCAGTTGCAGCGGGTGAAGACCTACATCGAGGACGCGCTGCTCAACCGCCACAAGCTGATGCACAAGCTGGACGAGCGCCCGCTGGCCCGTCGGCGCGCCGAAGCCTTCCAGATCGTGCCGCAGGTGCTGATCGACAACAAGGCCTCCAACCGCTTCACCGTGGTGGAAGTCATGGCGCGCGACCGCCCTGCCCTGCTGCTCAGCCTCGCCTTTGCGCTGTTCCAGTCCAAGACCATGGTCCACAGCGCGCATGTCGCCACCTTCGGCGAGCGCGCCGTCGACACCTTCTATCTAACCGATCTTCTGGGCGGGAAGCTGGAGAGCAAGACCCGCCTCGCCACACTCGAACGGCGGCTGATCGAAGCGGCCGGCAATCAGGCCGGCGAATTGATCGACACCAACAGCTTTGCCATGGCCAACTGAGGCACGACCCATTGCGGGATGCGCGCCTCGGTGGCGCCTCAGTGAGAGAGCAGGATCGGGATCGGCGCCTTGGCCAGCAGCGTCCGCGTCGTGCCGCCGAACAACTGCTCGCGCAGGCGGCTGCGGCCATAGCAGCCCATCACCGCCCAGCTCGCGCCGGAGGACAGCATGGCCTCAATCAGTTGCTCGCTCACCGCGCCAGCCTTGGGCAGGCGCCGGCTGACGACCTTGCAGCCATGCCGATCGAGATAGGCGGCCGCCTCGTCCGGGTCGCCTTCCCCTTCGCCGATCGTCACCACCTCGACCTCGCTGGCCATGCGCAGGAGCGGAATGGCCGCCCGCAGCGCGGCATCGGCCGCGCGTGATCCATCCCAGGCAACCAGCGCCTTGCCGAAGAGATCCAAGCGCTTCTGCTCCGTCGGCACCAGCAGGACCGGCGCAGAGGTCAGCGCCGCGAGACGGGAGGCCGTGTCGCCGGTCTCGTTCACCGCGCCGAAGGCCTGCTTGCCCACGACGATCATGTCGACCAGCCGGACATTGTCCGTGATGCCTTCGTCGGACTGGCTCTGCACCCGCGCCCACTCATAGCTCACGCCTTCATTGGCGAGCCGGGGTTCGAGCGCCTCGATATTCTTGTCCTCCCGGTCGCGCTCATCCATCATCAGCACGCCGGTGCCGCCGCCCGCGCCAAAGCCGTCGGCGATCATGGGAATCTGGACGACATCGAGACACAGCAGATGCCCCTCGACCGCGCGCACAATGTCGAGCGCGGTTTGCAGGCGCGCTTCCTGACTCGGGTCGTCATGGATCAGAACCATCACCGTCTTCATGGCAGCCTCCTTGTTCACCGCATCGGGATTGTGTGAAACTGCTGCCATATTAATGCGATGGGGGCGAGGAGTCGTTGACCGGAGTCAAATCAGGCCCTTAGCTAAGGGGCTTGCGTCGGCGCGCGGCCGCGCTTATACGCCCGCGCTTCCATGTCCTATGGAAAACCGCAAGGACGGGCCGGCCAGTAAGGGCTGCCGTGTTCGTCCGTAATCGTCTGCGAGCATCCTCCGGGGTGCTTGCGCTAAGACAAAGGAGACGAAAATGCCCAAGCTCAAGACCAAGAGCGGTGTGAAGAAGCGCTTCAAATTCACCGCCACCGGCAAGGTCAAGCATGGTGTCGCCGGCAAGCGCCACCGCCTGATCAGCCACAACGCGAAGTATATTCGCCAGAATCGCGGTACGGAAGTTCTCTCCGACGCGGATGTCGCTCACGTGCGCCTCTGGGCGCCCTACGGCCTCAAGTAAGGAGCAGGCGACATGGCACGTGTCAAACGCGGTGTAACCACCAAGGCGAAGCACAAGAGGATTTTGGATCAGGCGAAGGGCTATTATGGCCGTCGCAAGAACACGATCCGCATCGCGCGTCAGGCTGTCGAAAAGGCTGGCCAGTACGCATATCGCGACCGCAAGGTGAAGAAGCGGAGCTTCCGCGCCCTGTGGATCCAGCGCATCAACGCAGCTGTCCGCATGGAAGGCCTGACCTATGGCCAGTTCATGCACGGGCTCAAGCTGGCGGGCGTCGAACTGGACCGGAAGGTTCTGGCCGACATCGCCATGCATGAAGGCGATGTGTTCAAGGGCATCATTGCCCAGGCGCGCGCGGCCCTGCCCGCAGCCTGAGCATCTGCACAATCATCGCGAAGAGGGCGTCGGATGCTTCCGGCGCCCTTTTTGTATCATTTCGGGACTCTCTGGAATTTTGGTTAACGCTTCGGAAACCTTTTCCGCACTGCAGCATTGCGAGTGCGTGGGACTATAAGTGGAGAACCAAATGAAGGGACTGCTATTGGGGGTCGCGGCGACGCTCGCCCTCCCGTCCGCTGCGCAGGCAGCAACGTTCATCAACGGCGATTTCGAGACCGGCAACGATCCAGGCACCTATTTCCTCCGCCTGGGCACCGACAGCACGGCCCTGACGGGTTGGACCATCACATCCGGCAATGTGGAGCTGATCGGCGGCTATTGGCAGTCCGGCAGCGGCAGCCGCAGTATCGATCTGAACGGCAGCGCCCAGGGCGCGATCGCACAGACGTTCGATACCATCGAAGGCATGACCTACAATGTCGACTTCCTGATGGCCGGCAATCCCGAAGGCGGGCCGGCGGTCAAGACGCTGGAAGTCGCCGCGACAGGCAATGACGGCCAGCTGTTCAGCTTCGACAATACCGGCTTCTCGAAGACCAACATGGGCTGGACCAACTACACCTACACCTTCACGGCCTCGGGCAATCTCACGACGCTCAGCTTTGCGTCGATGACCGACTCGCCTTGGACAGGCCCGGCGCTGGATGGCGTGACGGTTACCGCCATGAGCGCGGTGCCGGTGCCCGAGCCGACGACCTGGGCGCTGATGCTCGGCGGTTTCGCGCTGATCGGCAGCACGCTGCGTCGTCGTCAGTCGGTCGTTCAGTTCTCCTGATCAAAACCGGGTCGCAACCATCAAAGGAAAGGGCGTCGGCATGCCGGCGCCCTTTTCGTTTGCGGTGAATTAGGCTAGCGGACGCGGCCATGACCGACGTCACATCCCTCAAGGACGGCCTCATCGCCGACATCGCCGCCGCCGACACTCTCGATGCCGTGGAAGCGCTGCGCGTCAGCGCGCTGGGCAAGAGCGGCGCCATCACCGCCCTGCTCAAGACATTGGGGCGGATGAGCCCGGAAGAGCGCCAGCAGCAAGGCCCCGCGATCCACGACCTGCGCGAAAGCGTGACGAGCGCTATAGCCGCCCGCAAGACCGCGCTTGAAACGGCAGCGCTCGATGCCCGCCTCGCCTCCGAGACGCTGGACATGACGCTGCCGGTGGACCTGCCGCCGCCGGGCAGCATTCATCCCGTCAGCCAGGTGATGGACGAGCTGGCCGAGATCTTCGCCGACCTGGGCTTCGCGGTCGCTACCGGCCCGGAGATCGAGGATGACTGGCGCAACTTCACCGCGCTCAACATCCCCGAGACGCACCCCGCCCGCGCCATGCACGACACCTTCTACTTCGGCGACAATGCGCGCGCGACCGGCGGCGATGGCAACCCCGCCGCCATGTTGCTCCGCACCCACACCTCGCCGGTGCAGATCCGCACCATGACGAGCACGCCGCCGCCGATCCGCATCATCGCGCCTGGCCGCGTCTACCGCTCGGACAGCGACGCGACCCACACGCCGATGTTCCACCAGATCGAGGGTCTGGTGATCGACAAGGGTATTCACCTCGGGCACCTCAAATGGACGCTGGAGACCTTCCTCAAGGCGTTCTTCGAGCGTGAGGACATCGTCCTGCGCCTGCGCCCCAGCTACTTCCCCTTCACCGAGCCTTCGGTGGAAGTGGACGTGGGCTACACCATCGAGAAGGGCCAGCGCGTCATCGGCGGCAGCGGCGATGCGGAAAATGGCGGCTGGATGGAAGTGCTCGGCAGCGGCATGGTCCACCCCAATGTCATCCGCAATTGCGGGCTGGATCCCGCTGAGTGGCAGGGCTTCGCCTTCGGCACCGGGGTCGACCGCCTCGCCATGCTCAAATATGGCATGAACGACCTGCGCGCCTTCTTCGACGGCGATCTGCGCTGGCTGCGGCACTATGGCTTCTCGGCGCTCGATGTGCCCACGCTGAGCGGAGGAGTGGGCGCATGAGCCATTTCTTGCAATTTCGTGTTCCTGCGAAAGCAGGAACCCAGGGCGCAGCCGCCGTCCTTCGCCGCCCTGGGCTCCTGCCTTCGCGGGAGCACGGGTTTGATCTTACCGGCAATCCCGGAGCCCGCGCATGAAGTTCACCCTCTCCTGGCTCAAGGACCATCTCGACACCAGCGCCTCGCTGGAGGAAATCCTGCGCGCGCTCAACGACATCGGCCTTGAGGTCGAGGGCGTCGAAAACCCCGCCGAGAAGCTCGATGGCTTCCGCGTCGCCAAGGTGCTCACGGCCGCGCCGCATCCGCAGGCCGACAAGCTGCAGGTGCTGAGCGTCGATGCCGGCGACGGCGCGCTGCAGGTCGTCTGCGGCGCCCCCAATGCCCGCGCCGGTCTGGTCGGCGTGTTCGGCCTGCCCGGCGCGACCGTGCCGGCCAATGGCATGGTGCTGCGGGTCGCGGCCATTCGTGGCGTCGAATCCAACGGCATGATGTGCTCCACGCGCGAGCTGGAGCTGGGCGAAGATCATGAGGGCATCATCGAGTTGCCCGCCGACGCGCCCATCGGCACGCGCTTTGCCGACTATGCGCAGCTTGACGATCCGGTCATCGAGGTCTCGGTCACGCCCAACCGGCAGGATTGCATGGGTGTGCGCGGCATCGCGCGCGATCTCGCCGCCAAGGGCCTCGGCACGCTGCGGCCGCTCGATGACATCATCGGACAGCTCCCGGCGATCGACGCGCAGGGCGCAGGCCCGGACGTGCGCACGGACGATGCCGATGGCTGTCCGGCCTTTTATGCCCGCGCGGTGCGCGGCGTGCGCAACGGCGCCTCGCCGGAATGGCTGCAGCGACGCCTCAAGGCCGTCGGCCAGAAGCCGATCAGCGCGCTGGTGGACATCACCAACTTCGTCATGGTCGGCCTTGGCCGCCCGCTGCATGTCTATGACATGGCCCGCCTCGATGGCGGCCTCGTCGCGCGCAAGGCGAAGGCTGGTGAGCAGGTGCTCGCGCTCAACGGCAAGACCTATACGCTGGCCGAGGGCATGACGGTGATCGCGGACGCCTCCGCCGTTCACGATATCGGCGGCATCATGGGCGGCGAGCATAGCGGCGCGCAGGAGAGCACCACCGATGTGCTGATCGAATGCGCCTATTTCACGCCCGAGAGCATCGCGCGGACGGGGCAGGCGCTCAGCCTCACCTCCGATGCCCGCCAGCGCTTCGAGCGCGGGGTGGACCCGGCGTTCCTGGATGCGGGGCTGGACATCGCGACGCGGCTGGTCCTCGCCTTGTGCGGCGGCACGCCCACCGAGGCGACGCGCGCCGGCACTCCGCCGGCAGAGCCGCGCATCATCGAGGGCTATCGGCCCGACATGGTCGATGCGCTGGCCGGCATGACGGTGCGCGCGGAGCGCCAGCAAGCGATCCTCGCGGCGCTCGGCTTCACCGTGGAGGCTGGCGCGAGCTGGCGGATCACCATCCCGACATGGCGCCGCGATATCCACGGCACCGCCGACATCGTCGAGGAAGTCGTGCGGATCGAAGGGCTGGACAACGTCCCGTCCGTCCCCCTGCCCCGCACACCGGGCGTCGCCCGCCCGACCGCGACGCCACTGCAGCTTATCGAGCGGCGCGCCCGGCGCGCGGCCGCCGCGCGCGGCCTCAACGAAGCGATCAACTGGTCCTTCATTTCTGAAAGTGAAGCCGCGCCCTTTGGTGGCGGCGACTGGACGCTCGCCAACCCGATCAGCGAGGATATGAAGGTGATGCGGCCGACGCTGCTTGCCGGATTGCTCTCCGCCGCGCGACGCAATGCCGATCGTGGCGCATCCTCGATCCGCCTGTTCGAGATCGGCCGGCGGTATTTCCGCGCCGATGATGGCAGCAGCGACGAGAAGCTGACCCTCGGCATCCTGATGGCCGGCGAAAAAAGCCCGCGCGGCTGGCAGGGCGGCAAGGCCCGCCCGTTCGATGCCTTCGACATCAAGGCGGAGGTCATTGCGCTGCTGGCGGCCGCCGGTGCGCCTGCCGGACGCCTGCAGATGATGGGCGAGGCTGGCGATGCCTATCATCCCGGCCAGTCCGGCACGCTGCGCCTCGGCCCCAAAAATGTGCTTGCCGCTTATGGCGTGTTGCACCCCCGCCTCGCCCGCGCCTTCGATCTCGATGGCACGGTCGTCGCAGCGGAAATCCACCTCGATGCGATCCCGGTGCCGAAGAAGACCACATTCATGCGCACGGCCTATGCGCCGCCGGCCTTGCAGGCCGTCACGCGCGATTTTGCCTTCCTCGTGCCAGCCGATCTGGAAGCCGACGCGCTGGTGCGCGCCGTGCGGGGGGCGGACAAGAACGCCATCGTCGATGCGCGCCTGTTCGATCTCTTCGCCGGGCAGGGCGTGCCGGGAGGCCAGAAGAGCCTCGCGGTGGAAGTGACTCTGCAGCCCGGCGAGAAGAGCTTCACGGATGAAGAGCTGAAGGCCATCGCTGATCGCGTAGTGGCCGCAGCCACCAAACAGGGCGCGACTCTGCGCGGATAAGAACAAAGGAGCGGCGGAAACGGGGCGATCAGTCCGCTTTCCGCTTCTCCTCCTCGGCTGGAGCGGGCGCCGGCGGCACGGGCAGCTTGCAGCCTCGGCTGACCGCCAGGCCGCGCAGATAGCCCCGGCGCGCGACGCCACCGTTGATGGCAGCCTGCAGGCGACGCTCGGCGCCTGCCGCGCCGCTCACTTCGCGAACGAGACCCCGGAACGGAATGATCGAATTGACGATCGCCGCGCCACCCGCGGCCGCGAGATTGCCGAACTTGTTCTCATTGGCCTTGCTGTTGGCGTCAAAGTCCGGGCCCAGCACCGCATTCAGCTCGGCGATCTGGTCGATCACCGCGTGGCAGCCCTTGCCGGCCGGCGCATAAGGCTGCTCGACAGCGCGGGCCAGCACCTCGGGGATTTTCGTTTTCTCGATGCCCACGTCGCGCGCGGGCTGCGTCACGATCTCGCCCGCTTTCTGCGCCGTCTTGTCCTCCTTCTCGGGCTCCTCCTGCGCAAGGGCAGGAGCTGCCGCGAGGACGGCGCTGAGAAGGGCGGCGCGGATAAGCCTGTTCATGATGACCGTGTCTCCGACCGCAACTGCTGCGGTGCTTGCAGAATTGCGCTCCCTACCATCTGGTTCCCGCCGCTTTGCACGATCTCTGCCGGCGGATAGCCCCAAAAACAAGGTGGGCGCAGCCTTCGCCGCGCCCGCCCTTTTCATCTGACTGCCGGGCGTGTCACCACGCCCGTGGCAGGATCACTGATAGTTGACGCGCAGGCGCAGGCCGATCGTGCGCGGCGTCACCCGGATGCTGGAGGTGTTGAGCGTGAGCACAGCCCCATCATAATCGCCGAGATTTTCGCCGAACAGCGTCAGATCATAGGCCTTGTACCGCAGACCGATATTGGCGCTGTATACGCTATAGGCCTTCACATACTCGCCGTTGGTCTGCAGGCGGTTGCCATTGTAGGTCCATGCGACGTTGAACAGGCCGTTGAGGTCACCGCCAAGCGATGTCTCATAGGTCGCATCCACGCGGGCGTTTTCCTCGAGCGTGTTGACCAGCCGCGTACCGGGACGCAGGTAGGGCAGGCGCGCCTGCACGGCGAGATCGACCGTGTCATACTTGCCCTGGTTGATGTTCGCGACTGCGCTCAGCGTCAGCCCGTCCAGAGGCGTCCGCCAGCGCATCTCGATATCGACGCCCTTGCTGGTGCCGTCACCGAAGTTCGAGAAGCCAGAGACGTTCGCGTCCAGCGTCGGCGTCGGCGTCAGCATGTCCTCGAGCTTGTTGATGTAGAAGTTCAACCCGACGTTGAGCGTGCGATCGGGCGAGCGCCACTTGATGCCGGCCTCATAGTTGGTCGAGCTTTCGGGACGGGTCTGGGTGCCGGCAGGGATGCCGACGTCCGCAAGCAGGTCCGCCTGGATCTGCGACTGCACGATACCCGGACGGAAGCCGGTCGCCGCCGTGGCGAACACCGTAAGGTCATCATTGGGCACATAGGAGAGATTGACGCGCCAGGTCGTCACATTCTTCTTGTTCGTGTTCGTCGTGTTGGCGTCTTCGAACGTGCGCTTGTCATGATAATAGCGCAGGCCAACCCGGGGACGCAGCTTGCCATCGAACAGGTCGTAACCCAGTTCGCCATACACCGCCCAGTTCTTGGTGATGGTGTTGTTGTCGGCATTGGTGTCGATGCCCGCAACGGGAATGCGCAGATAGTTTTCCTGCGGGCCGCTGCCGTCCTGATAGGCGCCGCCGAGCAGCCAGTGGAACGGACCGTCGGTCGTGGAGTTGATCCGCACTTCCTGACTGAACATGTCCGGGAAGAACTGGCTGGAGAAGGCACCCGCCGGCGCGATCGGCACGTAAATGCCGAAATTGCCCTTGAGATAAGTGGTGGCGCTGGAGATCGAGAAGGTATCGAAGTCCAGGCCGGCCGACAGGCTGTAAAGCTTGAAGTCGCCATTGCCGAAGCTCGGCTGCGCCGCCGTGTTCGCGTAATAAGGCGGCTGGGTCGAGGCGAGACCGCCCAGAAACTGCTGGCGCGGACGGAAATGCCAGTACTGCGCGCGGATATTGAGGTTGTCGACCGGACGGAACAGCGCGACCACGCGAATGTCGTCGTCGCGCACCTCGTTCACGCCCTTGCGATCCGGCGTGCCGTCGAACGCACCATAATATTCGTCCGCCCAGCCCGGATTATAGGAGTGGCCACCGCTGACGCGGACAGCAAGTACGTCCTTGATGATCGGCACGGAGACGACGCCCGCGACGCCATAGTTGAGGCCACCGGCCCCGCGCGTCTGGGAGGCCTGCGCCTCGGCAGCGAACTTGATCTCGGTCAGGTCAGGATCGCGGGTGTGGAAGATGAACACACCGCCGGCCGAACCCTGGCCATAGAGCGTGCCCTGCGGACCGCGCAGAACCTCGACGCGGTCGAGGTCGAGGAAGCGGATCGGCGGCGCAATGCCGAAGTTGGTGACAACGAACGGCACGTCGTCGACATAATAGCCGATAGCCGAGTCGCCATTGGCAGCGCCGGCGCCGGCGCCGCGGATGCTGAACGAGCGCGAGGCGACCGACTGGCGCTGGCTCTCGGAAATACCCGGAATCGCCGTGGCGAGGTCCGCGATATTGTTGATGTTGCGTTCCTTGAGGTCTTCGCCGCTGAACGCCTGGATGGCGAGCGGCACTTCCTGCAGCGCCTGTACACCGGACTTCTGAGCGGTGACGATGATTTCGTCAGGCGCGGTATCAACACTGTTTGTGGTGGTCTGCTGTGCGCGAACTGGCGCTGCACCCATGACAGCCATCAGTGCCAAAACCGCAACACCGGCGTGAAGCCGCTTCATCATCCATCTCCTGCAAAAAACAAAATCGAGCAATCGATTGCATAGAGAGATGCATGACAATGTCCAACGCACGATGCGCGCGCAGACCAGTTTATGGCGGAGTGTTACCGAAATGCTACGGTCATCGGCGACGCGTGGCGTCCCGATTTACGTTTATCAACCGGCTTACAGTACAATCGATTACCGGCAGCTCGTCAACCCCCTTGGGGCAATCGGCGCTTGAAACCCCTGCGCAGCCCCCTTGCGCCGACAGGAAGGGTGCGCCTTATCCATGCCCTCACGCCGCACCAGCCCCACCGTAAGCCGTGCCTTGCAGGATCGCCGCCCCAGCCCCTATAGCAGCGCCACATTGCTGCCGGCCCGACCACGCCCGGCGCGCTCGCTCCCTGGATTAAGACGCTTGCTATGACGATCCCTTCCCGCCGCACGTTCGCGATCATCTCCCACCCGGACGCAGGCAAGACGACCCTCACGGAAAAGCTGCTGCTCGCCGGCGGCGCCATTCACCTCGCCGGCGAAGTGAAGGCGCGCGGGGCCAATCGTCGCGCGCGCTCGGACTGGATGAAGATCGAGCAGCAGCGCGGCATCTCGGTGACCAGCTCGGTCATGACCTTCGAGCGCACCCAGCCCGATGGCAGCGTGATCACTTTTAACCTGCTCGACACGCCGGGGCACGAGGACTTCTCGGAAGACACCTACCGCACCCTGACCGCCGTCGACAGCGCCGTGATGGTGATCGACGCCGCCAAGGGCATCGAGCCGCAGACGCGCAAGCTCTTCGAGGTGTGCCGCCTGCGCAACGTGCCCATCATCACCTTCGTCAACAAGGTGGACCGCGAGGGGCGCGACAGCTTCTCGCTGCTGGATGAAGTGGCCGACGCGCTCGCGCTGGATGTCTGCCCGATGAGCTGGCCCGTCGGCATGGGCGGCGAGTTTGAGGGCATCTACGATTTTGCCACCAATCGGCTCTACCAGCCGGTCGGCCCGAGCAAGGAATTTGACGGCAGCTTTACCCAGCTCACCGGCCTGGACGATGAGAAACTCGCGACCGTGCTCTCCGCCGCAGGTCTTGCGCGCCTGCGGGAAGAGGCCGAACTGGCGCAGGCTGGTTATGCCGCGTTCGACCTGACCGCCTATCGCCATGGCGACCTGACGCCGGTCTATTTCGGCTCCGCCCTCAAGCGCTTTGGCGTTGGCGAGTTGATCGACGCGCTGGCCGCCCATGCCCCGCCGCCGCGCACCCAGCCGGCCGAGCCCGCGCCGGTCGAGCCGGAACGCGGCGACGTGACCGGCTTCATCTTCAAGGTGCAGGCCAATATGGACCCGCAGCACCGCGACCGCATTGCCTTTATGCGCCTGTGCTCGGGCAAGTTCCGCCGCGGCATGAAGCTCACGCCCTCCGGCAGCGGGAAGCCCATCGCCGTCCACTCGCCGATCCTGTTCTTCGCGCAGGACCGCGAGATTGCCGACGAGGCTTTCCCCGGCGACATCATCGGCATCCCCAATCACGGCACGCTGCGGGTGGGCGACACGCTGAGCGAAAAGGCGGATGTGCGCTTTACCGGCCTGCCCAATTTCGCGCCGGAAATCCTGCGCCGCATCGCGCTCAAGGACCCGACCAAGACCAAGCAGTTGCGCAAGGCGCTGGACGATCTCTCCGAAGAGGGCGTGATCCAGGTTTTCTATCCCGAGATCGGGAGCCAGTGGATCATCGGCGTCGTCGGCCAGCTGCAGCTCGATGTGCTGATCAGCCGGCTGGAGGCGGAGTATAAGGTCGGCGCGGTGCTGGAGCCGGCGCCGTTCGACACGGCCCGCTGGCTGACCGGGGAGGCCAAGAAGCTGGAAGACTTCGCCAGTATCAACCGGACGAGCATGGCCAAGGATCGCGACGAGAACCCCGTCTTCCTCGCCAGATCGGCATGGGATGTGGGCTATCAGGCCGAGCGCAACCCGGACATCAGCTTCAGCGCCACACGCGAGCGCTGATCGGAGGGGTTAGCCCCGGCCTCCCTGCTCACTTACCCGACATCGCTCTTGATCAGCTTGAGTTCGGTCGGCTGGCCGCTATGCGTCATGCGCCCATCGATCTGGCCGCCGGTGGCGATGGTGATGCGCTCGTAGCTCACATCACCGGTGATCCGGGCGGTCGCCTCCACCACCAGCTCCTCTGCCGTGATCGATCCCTCGATCAGGCCGCCGATCCGGGCGCTCTTGGCCTTCACATGGCCAGCGATGCGGCTTTCGGCGCCCTGCACCAGCGCCGCGCAGGCAATGTCGCCCTCGATCGTTCCATCGATATGCAGATCCACGCTGGCTTCCAGATTGCCCGTGATCCTGACATCGCTGCCGAGGATCGAGAACGGCGTGTGCTTAGCCCCGGTTGCCACTGTCGGCGACGCGCCGCTTGGCCGTTTGCTGGACTTCGAGAACATCCCTGCGTGCCTCCAGAAAGGGACGCGGATTGACGGCCGCGCCATGGACATGGACTTCGAAATGCAAATGCGTGCCGGTCGAACGGCCCGTGGATCCCATGCGCGCGATCTGGGTGCCGCGTGCCACCTTCTGGCCCGGCTTGGCATTGAAGCCGGAGAGGTGCGCATAGAGCGTCGAGAGGCCCTTGCCATGGTCGACTTCCACGACATTGCCATAGCCATGCTTGGTGCCGACGAAGGTCACCGTGCCGGGCGCGGCGGCGAGGATGGGCTGACCCATGCGTCCCCGGAAATCGATGCCGCCATGGAACGCGAGGCTGCCGTTGAAGGGGTCACGCCGATAGCCATAGGAACTGGTGGTCATCGGCGCCGCCGTCGGCTTGCCGGAGGGGATCGCCGCCAGCGCGGCTTCCATGGTGTTGAGACGGGTCAGCAGCAGCGCGATATCTCGCAGCTCCGGCTGGTCGGCGACAATCGATGCGACGGGAATGAACGGACCGCCCTGCCCCCGCTCTCGCACCGCCATGCGGGCCGGATCGAGGCCGAAACTGCGGATCGCCTTTTCGACCGCCGCGAGGCGATGTTCGACCGCGCCAGCCAGGCGCGTCTCGAGCACTTCCTGATGACGCCGTAGCGCCTCCAGCCGCGAGGCCTCCGGGGACGCCGCGCTCAGCGGCTTGCTGACCTCCGGACCGTCAGCGGGCGCACCTGCGCCGCCCTCTTCGATCCCCGTGCCGAGGCTGGAGCGCAGCAGTTCATCGAGGGCCTTCTGCCGCTGCTCGATATCCTGAGCGATATCGTTCACCGACTCTCGATAGGCCTTCACCTTGGCCTGCTGGGAGAGAACCTCGGCCCGATCCCGCGCGACATGGCCGCGCTCGAGAAGCAGGCTGGCCTGATTCCACAGGATCGCGAATGTGCCGACGGCCCAGAGCAAAGCCAGCACTGCCAGCGCGCTGGCAGCGACGATCTGGAAGCGCGTGGAGATACGGATGAAGCGCACGCGTCCTCCGGTGCGGAGAAAAATCTCCCGCTCGGGCGCGAGAGACAGCAGACGTGCGATCACACCCCCGGAATTGGTTTTGTCAGCGGACAAGGATTGCTCTGTTCTATATCGTTTGAATTGCCACGGCGGCTACCAGAGCGCCCCTCCGCAAGCGAATCGCGGCGCCAAGCCCTGCGATGAGTCGAAAAGTGGACACGACGAGTCGATGAATGACAGTGGAACGGCGGCGCGTGTTCGGCGTTGGTTCGCGTCCGATTGCCACGAGACCGCCACCGGGCACTGCGTCGAGTCGCATCATTTTGCGATCTTCGTCACGCATGCCTACCAGAGCTTGTTGGCGCGATAAATTGCAGCCTTTCGAGAAACAGGCGACACCGGGCGTTGCCATGCACGAACAGCCTGTTTATAGGCCGCTCTCAGCCGGTACGGGACGCCACTTCCCCCGGTGAGCGCGGAGACGTGGGTGAGTGGCTGAAACCAGCGGTTTGCTAAACCGTCGTAGCCTTAAGGGGCTACCGAGGGTTCGAATCCCTCCGTCTCCGCCAGATCCTGAACCTCAGCGATCCCCCTCAACCTAACGCGAGTCCACAGCATTTGAGAAAACTGCGGTTTTCGTGAAATCGCGTGTCGCGCCAGTTCGTCAGAAACGCGTACAACCGAGCCGATTTTATGACCAATTTCATGACTTGATCCCGCGAGACCGCTCTCATAGCTGATAATGGGCTGCGCACTCGAACAAACTAAACGTCAAGCAGGTGGAGCGACTCACGAAGCCTGGAATCTATTCCGACGGCGGCGGTTTATATTTATGCCCGCTCCTTCCTCGTCCCGCGCTTTCGGAATACGATCGGTATCGCCGAGCAGGTCTCGTCCTGGAACTACCTCTACGCCTTCCTGGGCGCAGGAGAGCAGAATCCGGCGCTTCCGACCGGAATGCGATCGTCATGTTTCGCGCAGGCGCCAATCCCGACCTGAAAACGCAGAAGGCCGACACGTTCACATTCGGCCTCGATCTGACAACGGCCTTCATTCCGAACGTAATGATCAGGACGGGCTATTATCGCATCAAAATCGCGGGACGGGTCGTGACGCCATCGCAGGACGACAGCGTGTCGCTTCCCGAGCTTCAAGGGTTCAACATCCGCAATCCCACCCGCGCCCAGATCGAGAACATCATCAAAAATCCTGCCGTGTTCCGGTGGTTTACGGCCGATATCCCATTCATCGCTGACGGCGGAACGGAAATCTACAGCAGCGCGAACCAGATTCCCCAAGGCCTGCTCTCGCAGGTGCAAGCCGTGGCGGAAATTGGCCCGCAGAACTTCGCGGTGGAGAAAACCGACGGCATCGACCCCGATCTTAGCTATCGCACGCTGCTGTTGGGTGGCGATGCCTCGGTGCACCTCACCGGCCAATATATCCTCAATCTCGCGCTGGACGCCGGTGCCGGCAGCGCGGTCTCGCGGCTGGACGGCTATGCGCAGCCGGCCGCCCTCCAACTGAACAGGACCTTCATCTGGGGACGCGACGGCGTGTCGGTCGGCTCGGTCGTCAACTATGTCGACGGGCTCACCGATAATCGCCCCGGCCAGACCCCGCGCAAGGTCGCGACCTATACCACGGCGTCTCTATTCGTCGGCTTCGACCTCGGGCGCCTTACATCCACACCTGCGCTCGACCAGAGCGAGATGCAGCTTCTCATCGCCAACCTGTTCAATAACCGCCCGCCAAATATCGCAGACTCTGTGCTCGGCTATGACCCGTATAATAATTCTCCCAATCCGCGCACGATCGGCCTGGTGCTCACCAAGCAGTGTGACAGCTTTCAGCCATGTCGGTCGATCGCTGTTGCGGCGATGAATGGCAGCTTCCAGGGAGCCGTTTCTAGCGGAATGTCTGCGATGTTGGCGAAATTTCCGGTTCGCCGACAGCGGCAAGCCCTTCAACCGAAGCTGTGATTACGCTTGATCGCCACGTCCCGATGAGGGCTCATCCCGACGAAACGAGCGCTCAAGTCATTCCAGGATCTTTGAAATCAGCTAGGATCATCCTGTCATGAGGAGTGATACCTATGCATTTTGCCAAATTTGCCTTTGTCACCGCCGTCCTTGCCATGGCCGCCCCGACGTTTGCCCAAGCCGCCTTCGAAGGATCTGGCGAACACGGCGAACTCGACTGCGGCGGCGGAACCGCAACGATTTCGGGCGCAAGTAACCGGATGACGGTCACTGGTGGCTGCCAACAATTGGTAATTGAAGGCGCCGGCAATGAGGTTCGGGTCGATCTTGCCTCAAAAGGCGTGATCCGCATTGTTGGTGCCAGCAACCGCGTCCAGTGGACGACGCCCGACGGCAGCAAGGCGCAACTGCGGGTGAGCGGTGCAGACAATCAGGTATCGATGATACGGTAATCCTGAGATGGCCTAACAAGGCCGGAGCTTGGCACTTTGCCGGAACGAAAGCACATCAGTCCGGTTTTGTCGCCAAGGTCAGGGAGGGTGTGATGAAACTTGTCGTATGTGGCTGCCTTGCATTGGCGACGATTTCACTATCGGGATGCTCAATCGGAAGCAGCAATGAACAGGCTGCGGAACCTGGCGCAGAAAATAATGTTACGGGGGCGCCAACGCCAGCATTGGCGGCAGAAGCCAAAGGTCGCGTTATCCCGGTCAGCGCTCAAGGCGTAGCAGATGTAGGCTTGACTGTCCGCGTCAAGAGCGTCGAGCTCGGCGTAGATGCTACCATCCTCGATATCAGTGCCTCTTACGGCGGCACAGCCAGCGGTGATGTCGACCTTGCCTTTAGCCCCACATTCATCAGGGACGAGCAGGGCAACAAGCTGATGCTCAAGCGGATCGCCGGTAATGAGGATTTGAAAATTCGAGCGGGTGAACAGATGGATGGTCGTCTCGTCTTTCTCGGCGCAGTACCGCCCTCTGCCAAATCGATCACACTGGTCCTGAATGAGGGCAACGATGGGTCGGCGATCACGGGTCCGGGGCTCAATATCCCTATCAACCTGCAGGCAGGTGCGCAGTGACACGGCTGTATGGCGGTGGCTTCGCGATTATCGGAGCCGCCTTGGTGCTTTGTGCGTGCGATAAGGTCGATGCTCCACTGCCAAGCCTCAAAAATGAGATCGGTCATTTTCGTCCCGCGCAGAACGCGCCGGAATCCAGGTTTGGGCCAGCGGGTGAGAATAGTTCGGCTTTAGACAGCGATGCCAATAGCAACTTTACCCCCACATCTGCAGACGCCAGCGAGTTTAGACTGGCTGAAGTGCCCCCTAGTCGTTTGGAAGAGACGCGATCGCTGCTAACGGAACTGGACGCAAAAAAGGATGCCGATCAGGCGATCCGATTTTCTCTCCCGGCCGATATCCTGTTCGATTTTGATAAGGCGAGTTTGCGCCCCGATGCGCTGCAGCCACTGCGCAAGGCAAAGCAGTTGGTTGCTGCTTATCCCAAAGCGCCTGTCACCATCATCGGTTACACAGACGCCAAGGGAGATGACGCGTATAACGATCGCCTTTCCATGGCTCGCGCCAGGACAGTATCGGCCAGCCTGATGGAGGGGGACAATCGACACGCCATTGTAAAGGGCCTCGGAAAACGTGACCCCGTCGCACCCAACGCTCGCCCTGATGGCAACGACGATCCTGAAGGCCGTCAGCGCAATCGTAGAGTAGAGATCATTCTTTCACCAGTTTCGAAGGCGGAGAAAGGGTGAGCATGGCTCTGATGCAATGTCCTGAATGCAATCGCAGCGTCTCGACCCATGCTGCTGCATGCCCCGGTTGCGGATATCCGATCCGCGAGAGGAAGGCTGGAGAGGTCGATGGCAAGGTGGTCACAGGTTTAACTGCGTGGTTAGTCGGTCGTTGGATCGCACGAGCCATTTTTGCTGTTGTAGGCGTGATCGCGTTGTTCGCTTTTCTTGGGACGCGATAATCTCAACGGAGACGCCGCTTACTGGACAGTCTTCGTGCCGGATGGCTTCACGATTTCGGGCTTACAAAGATACAGGCGATCGATCCGGTACAGCAGGTCACCGTGCACAGCTCTACAGCCACCACGCCGCCGACGTTCCTCATCCCGAGATTTGCTTCGGATTAAGCGCGCGCTTTGCTCCTATGGTTCTTCCAGCATTCTAGCCTTGGCGCTTGCTCGTAACGGATACGTTTTTCAGGCATCACCATGACTTTTTCTCAAAAGGCCAGATTGATCGTCTGGAAAACACCTCAGAATAGAACTTGCGGGATGCGTTGAGGCCTCTGCCGACCAACATCTGCCCCTCGACGGCCGGTAGTGAACGGCAGCCGATGCCGCAGCCTGCCGCTCTCATAAGTCAGCAGGATCAGAATTGCTCACGACAAACGCGAGAGCCTGCAAGGCCTGCAGCGCCCGGCAAAGTGTCGGGTATTGACGTGGGCGGGGGGATCAAGGCGTTTCTGGGCATCCCTTACGGTGCGGACACGGGCGACGAAAACCGCTTCCTGCCACCCAAGCGCCAACGCCGTGGCGCGGCATTCGCCCGGCCGTGTGCCACGGGGACCGACCGAGTCGGCCAGGACAGGAGCTGCCTCAGGGCGTCGTTGAGGCTCGCTGGGTTGAGAGATCTGATCTATTGCTGCTCAATGACCGTCACCCGCGTGGGGGACGTGAATCCTAATTTGGCGATCCGTGATCCAGTGACGATGATCTGGTTGCCTGCCTGCTCGCTACTCGACCTAGTTGGACGGGCAGCCTGACCGGCGCGTTCCGTTGGCTGCGACGTGCTGTCCTGTGCGGCCGCAATTGACGGACATGCGATGATCAGCGCCATAACGGACGCTGCGCAATACGAGCGGTATTTCATAATCTCTCCCCATCCGGTAGCCGTTGCCTTCTTTTTAACTGCGCAACGTCGGGATATCGTTCTTAGGAACCAATGGATGCGTGTCTAATGCGCTCGCACTATCGATCTATGCAATCTCCGTATTGATGTTCTTTGTTGCCCGATGGCGGCTGATGCGAACACAGCGTCTTTGTCCAACCTTCGGATTTCTTAAGGCTAGCCGCCAGCGAGACACGGCATAACTTCAAATGTCTGCAGGCGGCCGTTCCAGTGCCTATGCGGGTCCTAGAAGCATGATGCCGGGGAAGGATGAGAAGAGGCGCACGTCCCACAATTTTTGCGCGGCAGCCTAGTGGCCTGGTTCCGACCGGTTGAGCCAATCAAGAATCTCGGCCCGATTTTCATCGAGGCGAGGCGGGACTTCGCCGACTTGAAGACCGGGTGTAAGGCGGAAGCCGGCACCGGGGTAGCGCACTGGTCCCGTAAGAGGTCCCTCGGGGATATCGAAGGATACAAGCGCATCCGGACGCGCCAGTTCGGCCGCTTCATCGACCCGGCGCACCATCCCGCAAGGGATGCCAGCTTCGCTCAATCCTGCTTCCCAGGCGGCCGCATCCCTTGTGGCGAACACCCTCTCCAGTTCCGCCTTCATGGCGTCGAAGTTGGCCCGCCGTGCTTCTGGCGTGGCGAACAGCGGATCAGTCAGCCAGTCCTCTCGTCCGGTGAACCGGGCAAGCGCGGCAAACTGGTTGGGCTGCACGACGCCGAGCGAAATCTGCCGCCCGTCCCTGGCTGTGAACAACGAAGCGGTGGGCAGGCCGCTATAGCCGGTATTGCCCATGCGGGACATCGCTTGCCCGGTCAGCAGATAGGGCGTCACGGCCGACGTCATGAAGGCCAGGCTGGCATCGAACATCGACACATCGATATAACTGCCGCCGCCGCCCTGCAGTCGCCGTACCAGTGCGGACAGGATGGCAAGTGCCGCGGTCTGGCCGGTCAGCGTATCGACAATGGGAAAACCGACGCGCACCGGCGGGTCACCCTCTTCGCCGCTCAGCATCATCATCCCGCTGGTCGCCTGCACGATATTGTCGATGGCCGGCCAGTCGCGTTGAGGACTGTCCTGCCCATAGCCGGACACCGAGCAAAAGATGATATCCGGCCGCAGTTCTCGAACTGCCTCGTAGCCAAGGCCGAGACGTGTGATGACGCCGGGCCGGAAGTTCTCCAGCATCACATCACACCGCGCCACGATCGCGTGGGCGATGTCGAGGTCGGCGGGATCCTTGAGATCCAGCATGATCGACTTCTTCCCTGCATTGGCCGCAATGAATGCAGGTGAGAGACCTTCAAAGCGCGGATCCGATCCGTAACTGCGGAAATTGTCGCCCTTGGGCGACTCGATCTTAATGACGTCGGCCCCCATCAGCCGCAACAGGTGCGACGCATAAGGCCCGGCCATCACATGGCTGAAATCGGCGATGCGGATGCCCGCAAGCGGTTGGGTCATGGTTTTTCCGGAAATTGTTTGCGAACGATCGTCCATGCGGGGTCTTTGCAAAGGCCGCAGGACGCCCCCTTGAAGAGTTGACCCGCCTTCGCGTCACGCTTGAGTTGCCAGTCGAGCCACGCCACCGCGATCCGGCCGTAGTCCCCGCCGTTCACCGCGCCGAACGTTCCGCCATGGCCCGTGTTCTTGTTGGCGTAGAAGACGGGCACATGATCAATGCGGCCCACATCGTCATTGCCGTTGGGATAGGCGATGTCGGTCGGTCCGCCCAAGATGTAGGCGACCGGTGTATGCAGCTTGCGCAGATCGTCCTTGGCGATCGAGACGCGGCTAAGGCCATTGCCTGGCCGGTTGTACACACCGCTGTTGAAGATAACGGCCGTGCGAATGCGCGGATCGGCAGCGGCGGCAAGCGCCTGCAGGCCACCGCAACTATGTCCCATCACCGCGATCTGCATGGTATCGATGTCGCGTCCGTAGGGGCTACCCTTCACCCAGTCGATTGCAGCGAGGAGCTGGTCCACTGAGGTTTCGTCCGCGGTTGCGGGTGGCGGCATGGGCGGCTCGGGTCCCCGCTCGGTCCCAGCGGTCGGTTGCGTCGATGGCTTCTCCCCTTTGGGCGCGCCATTGGCGATGACGATATAGCCATGGCTGGCGATCTCGCGCAGGAAGCCACTGGCCGACAGCCCGTCATTGCGGCAGCCACCATTACCCCACAGCACCAACGGCAGGCGTCTTTGTGGCAGCTTCGCCGGGCGATAGATGGTGTAGCCGGGCGCATCCGCTCGCCCTTCCGCAATCGCGGGCAGATCGCCTGTTCCGCCGGGAGCTCCGATGATGCCAGAAGGTATCTGGGCCGATGCGGAAGGGGCCTGCAGGATGGCAGCCAAAGCACAGAGCAGCGGCGCGACGTGCTTCATTGATTTCCTCCACACTGAATTTTGTCGCGACCCTGCACGGAAGCGCGTGCGGTGCGGAACGCCCTGAGACCATCAATGCCGAAGCGGGACAGCTCGCGGGCATTGCCCTCCGAATCGCGCAGATAGAGCGCATCAAACCGCGCCTGCTCCTGACGCGACACGCCATTGATCGTCACATGCTGGGCGCGCGCTTCTTCCAGTCCCTTTTCAAGCGCAGCATAGATCTCGCGCGCGAGCGCTGCTTCCCAGACCGCTTGCGACTCCTCGAGGATAGCCCGATCCTGCGCACTCAGCCGATTCCAGCGCTCCATCCCCATCGCCCGAGCAGGATAGGCGCCGCGTGGAATAGCGAGGTTGTTATAGTGGCGGGCGACCTCGGCGAAATGTAGCGACTTGAACGTGTCGCCAGGTGCGATGACGCCATCGATCACACCCTTCGCCATGGCCGAATAGACGTCAGCCATCGGCATGTTCACCGGATCGGCGCCGAGGGATTCGAGCACGCTCAGCAGCTCCGTCGGCGCGCGCAGACGCAGGCCGCGCAGATCGGCCAAGGAGTTCACCTGCCTGCTGGTGGTGACGACGCCGGCGAGCGATCCGCCCTGCACCGCCAGCACCTTGAGCCCTTCCAGCTCGTGGCCGATCTCGGGGTTCGCCGCCGCGATGCAACGATAGAGCGCAAGTTGGGATTCAATGCTGTCCGCACCGCCGTAGAAACCCGTCTGGATGCGGATGAGATGGGCGCCGCCGCGCGCGTAGATGGGCGTGATGAGCCCCACATCCGCGACACCGTGGCGCAGTTCCTCCATCGACATGTCGGACGAAAGCAGCGCCCCGGACCAGCTCGGCCGGATGCGGATGCGGCCGTGCGAGCGCTGCTCGACAAACGCCATCCACGCCTGATCCGCTTTGCTGAACGGATGATTGGGGCTGTAGGGCGTTGCATAAGTGAGTTCCGTTACGTCCTGCGGCACAGGCCGGGCGCAGGACGCCAGCAGCAGTAGTAGCGAAGGCAGGAACGCCCGCAGCCTCATGCAAGCCCCCGCTCGGCGAGGAAGCTGGCCACCGTCGCCACCATCCTGTCATGGTCCCAGTTCTTGGCATCCACCATGTCGGCATCAATGGTCAGCACCGGCACGCCTGCTGCCTCCAGCGACAGCGCGGTCAGCTTTGTGCCCGATTGCGAGAGGCGGTTGTCCGGCGGGAGCAACACAACGCAGGCGTCGATGCCGCAGCGCTCCGCCTCGCTGGTCATCCAGCCGTTCATCCAAGGCGGCAGGTGTAGCACTTCATTCATGGAGCAGATACGGCTGGCCAGCGCATCCATTGGCTCGCCCTGCAGTTCACGGATATATTGCGGCCCGGCGAACGGCATATACATCGACCAGACGAAGACTGCGCCGAGCCGTTCCTCCAGGGCCTGATAGAAGCCGGGGTCGTGCCACACACCCGCGCCGATCCACATGAGGCGGACCTTCTCGTTGCTGGCAGAGCCAGTACCATTTGCGATGCGCTCCATCACCTCGTCGCGGAAACGTTTGGCATGGGCGACCGCCCAATCCGATCCGCGATGCCATTGCGGGATCATCGTGTTGGGCATCTGCTCGGCGATCGACACGGGGCAAGGCCGCGCCCGGCCGATGGCCTGCGCCGCCTCCCAGATATAGCCCTCCTGCTCGTTGATCCGCTCCATCAGATAGTGGAGCTTCGCCTCGTCGAACTTTCGCCCGGTGCGGTTCTCCAGCAGGGCGATCAGATCACGCATCTCCGCGACCATCAGCGCGATACGATCGGCATCGTAGACCTGGCGCCAGTCGCCCCGGCTATGCTCGAACCAGCGCGGGTCCTTGTGCTCCCATGCCGGCGCCTCCATCGCAAAAAATTCGCTGCCTAGCGCCTGCGCCCATTGGCCGAAGACATGCTGAATGCAGTCGCAGGTCAGCCGCGCCACCAGCACAGTCGGCGTGGGCAGGCCTCCCCAAGGGGCGGTCTTAGGATCGTTCGCGAGCGTGCAGGCAAGGCCCAGCGAGCAATATTTGCAGCTATTCTCCGGATAGCCATGCCGGGCCATTACCTCAAAATACTGGTTCGAGAGCTGCTTTGCCGAAATATAGGCCGACCACCACTGGTTGGTGATGATCGGAATATCCATCACGTGGAAGATTTCGTGCGGCGTGTCGGCCTGCACGATGGCGAAAGGCTCGCCCTCATCCACGACCCGGCGCCGCAGATCCGCACCGAACTGCTTCTGATAGGCGCTGGCTGCTGCCGTGCAGGCCAGATCTTTGCGGCTGCGCTGCCCTGTTGCCCGCGTCGAGACATCCTGGCTCATTCAAAAACTCCTGCAGCGTCGAGCTGTGCGATGCGGGCCTCCGAGAGGCCGCAGAGGTCGCGGGCGATGGCGTGAGCATGCTCGCCCATGCGCGGCGCGCGGAACGGCTCCAAGCGATCATGCGAAAATTTGATGGGGGTTGCGATGTGGCCGAACGGCCCAAGCAGCGGGTGGTCAAGCGTCACCAACGCGCCGCGCCCGGCAAGTTGCGGATCGTGATCGATCATGTCTTCACAATCCTGCACCACACCGCAGGCGATGCCGGCGGCCTGAAGCTCGGCCATAATGGCATGGTCAGCGCGTTGCGCGACCCACGCCGCGACGTCGCCGCCGGCAATGGCGTGGAGTCTGGCAAGCTCTGCTTCGTCCCTCAGGCTGATCGCCACCCATCGATCCTCGCCCTGCGCCTGGAAGACATCCTGAGAGAAGACAGCGGGGTCCGCATTGCCCGAGCGCTGCGGGCGCTCGCCGCGCCGCGCCGCCGCCAGATAGTCCCGCATCTGTTGCACGCAGATCTCGTACATGGAGGCATCGATATGACAACCAAGCCCGGTTTCGCGGCGATGCTGCAGCGCCGCCGCCACTGATCCTGCCATGACGAACGGCACGATGACGTCGCCATAGGGCACCGCGCCGGGAATGACGGGATCGCGGTCCGGATAGCCGGTGAGGAAGGTCCGTCCCGAGAGTGCGCCACCGGTCCCGTCGACACCCCATTCCTGCGCCAGCGGACCGGTCTGGCCGAACACGCTGCCCGACACCATGACGATGCCCGGGTTGCGCGCCGCCAGTGCATCATAATCGAGGCCAAGCTTCTTCATCGTGCCGGGGGAGAAATTCTCGACCACCACATCGGCCCAGTCGATCAGCGGATCGATGAGTTCACGCGCCTCCGGTTTCTTCATGTTCAGCGAGAGGCTGCGTTTGGAGCTGTTGAGATGCGCGAACCAGGGCTTGTCGTCCCAATTGCCTGGGCTGGACGCGGAAACCTGCACGTCGAGACGGGCAAGATCAGGCCGCGTGCGGCTCTCGATCTTCACGATCTCCGCGCCAAGATCACCGAGCGTCTTGGTCGTGATCGATCCGACCAGAGCCCAGGCGAAATCCAGCACCCGAACGCCCGCCAGCGGCCCCGGCCGCTCGCCGGTGTGGATGGCGGGCGCGGCAATGGCAGCGCCCTTGCGGATCGTCGCGAAGCGCTCCGGCAGGCCCGAAGGCGTATCGAAGAAGTGGCGCGCCGCCAGATGCGGATCGGCCAGCACATCGCCCGGCTCGTTCGCCACGCAGGCATTGATGCCGCGCCTCAGCCCTTCGGTCGCGATCTCATGCTTGGTGCGCGAGAGGAAGAAGGCGGCGATCGCTGCCTCCCACAGCGCCCGCGTGTCGGCCGGCAGCGTAGAGCGATTGTAGCTCAGCCAGTCCGTGCCGTGCAGCGGATTGGGCACGCCGACGTCGTCCATCCAGTCCGAGAGGGCCTGATTGGCGGGCGCGCCGAGCCGCCCGGTCATCAGCGAGTGGAAGCACCAGCCGTCCGCCAGCCGCCAGATGGCCCGCACCGTGGCTTTGCCGTAAGCGAGCGCACCGCCCACGCGCGTGAGCTTGCGCCGGTCGAACTGCCAGCACAGCACGCCGTTGAAATTGCGACTGAAGGCAACCTGCTGGATGGAGACATCGACATGCTGCCCCTTGCCATGCGTGCCGCGCGAATAATGAGCGGCCATCGCCCCGGCTGCGGCCACCATGTCCGCATGGAAGGTGCAGGCGTCCCCCGCTTCCTTCACCGGTGCCAGACCCGGCTCGCCGGTCACGCGGAGGGCCCCTCCCATGGCGGAGGCCACCAGCTCGCCGCCTTTCCATTGCGACCGTGGACCACCCGAGCCGAAGGTGGTGACCGACACATGCACAGCCGTCTCCGGGATGGCGATGCCCCCCAGCCCTTCCAGCCCGATATCGTCGATGACGAACGATGCGCCCTCCACCGGACCGCCCAGCTCCGCCCCAATCGAAGCGAGGAATCGGGCCAGTGGCCGATCCGCCATGCCGCCAAGAATGGCGACGCGATGACCGGACAAGGGCATCATGCAGAAAGCTCCTTCAGAAATTTCGTGATCTCGGCGGTCGCGCCGTCCGTTCCGCGGCAGTCGCGCCGCGTCATGATGAGGTTGGGAATACCGGCCTGCGACAAGGCCTCACGCTGCGCGGGGAGATGCCAGATGCGCGCCTCGTCCTCCTCCGCAAACCACAGCACGACCGCCGAGGCGCCAAGCGCCCGCGCCTTGCCGACCAGATCCGATGCGCGATCGAAAAAGGCGCGGCCGCTCTGCGAGGCGGCATGGAGCTGATGCGCGATGGCAGTTATCGGATCGCCGCTCGCTTCCTCAATCGCCGCGCCCGGATCTTGCCAGGCGTCTGCAAGCGTCGGTCCCGATGCGGACCAGCGGGCCGCCTCGATGGCTGCGTGGAGACGGCGGTCAGGCGGCGGCGTGCCAGTCAGCAGGCAATGAGGCGCAGCCATGCCCGCCGTCCCGCTGGCCGATGCACGACGCCGGTTGGTTTCGGCGATGCCACGCTCCAGTGCATGGGCATCCAGCCCCAGCCGATCGGCAAGCTGGCGCACAGCCGCCACCATATGCGCGGCACTGCTCGGACGGGCGATCCGCGCCACGTCGAAAATCAGCGGCTCGGGGCCTTTGACCTCTCCCTGCCTGCGCAGCTCGCAGATGTAGTAATAGAGCCGCTGTGCCGCGTCGTCCGCGCGGGAGAAGATGACGGCGTCTAGACCATCCAGCGCCCCATCCGCCCAGTCCTGCACGATCGACCGCGCCCAGAGCGGAAACTTGCTTTCCAGCCAGCGGTCTGCGGTCGGCGTGGCGCGGTCGACATTCCAGGCCACAGGCCCGGAACAGGCGCCCGTCGCGGCGAGCAAGTCTTGCGGCAGATCGGGGCCGACATAAGCGATCATGGTCATTGTCCAAATACGGTAGGCAGCCACAGCACCATGGCCGGGAAGAGAATGATGAGCAGCAGGTGGATAAGATCGCTGGCAAGGAAGGGCATCACGCCCCGGAAGATGCGGCCGAGCGGCACATCCTTCGCCACGCCCTGAATCACGTAGAGGTTCATGCCGAGGGGCGGATGGACGAAGCCGATCTCCATCGCGCGGGTGATGAAGATGCCGAACCAGATGGGCGACATGCCCACGCTCTCGACGATCGGGAGCAGGATCGGCGTGGTGAGCAGCATCAGCGCGAGGCCATCCAGCACCGATCCGAGCAGCAGCAGCAGAACCGCCACGACGAGGAGCGTGGAGATGGTGCCGAGGCCCATCTGCGTCACGCTGCTGCCCACCGCCTCGGTGAGGCCGGTGACGCTGATAAAGACCGAGAAGGTGATCGCCCCGATGATGACGAGGAAGATGAGGCCCGCCGTGCGCAGCGTTTCCGAGAAGGCGCGGAACAGCACGTCCCGGTTCAGGCGGCCACGCCAGGCCGTGATGACCAGCGCGCCGGCCGTGCCGATGGATGAGGCCTCCGAGGGGCTGAACCAGCCCAGCACGATGCCGCCCAGCACCACAGCGACCAGCAGCAGCATGTCGGCGATCTTGAGCATCGCCCGGCCACGCTCGGGCCAGCTCGCGCGCACGCTGGCCGGCGCGATGGAGGGCTTCCAGCGGCAGAGCAGCCAGATGACCAGGCAATAGAAGAGCATCTGCGAGATGCCCGGGATCAGCGTCGCAGTGAACAGCTTGCCGATCGATTGCTCGGCAATGATGCCATAAACGATCAACGCGCCGGATGGCGGCAGCATCTGGCCCAGTGTGCCGCCCGCCGCGACCGTGCCGGTCGCCAGGGCGTCGGAATAGCCGCGCTGGCGCATTTCCGGCAGGGCGACGAGGCCGATGGTCGCCGCCGTCGCCAGGCTCGATCCGTTGATCGATCCGAAGCCGGCGCACCCGCCCACCGACGCATAAGCGAGGCCGCCGCGCCGGTGACCGATCATCTTGGCCGCGGCATCGAACAGGTCGCTGCTGGCATTGGCGGAAAAGAAGAGATGCGCCATCAGCATGAAGAGCGGCAGCGTCCCCAGCTCGTAGCGGGTCAGCGTCTCGACCACGACGACGCCCGCCTTGATGAGCGCCGCTTCCGGCCCCAGCACGATCATCAAGCCGCCTACGCCGACAAGGCCGAGCGACACGCCGATCGGCAAGCCGGCCATGAGAATGGTCAACAGAATCAGCAGGCCGATAAAGCCTGTCTCGGGTGTGGCGAACATCATGAGCGGGGCCGCTCGGCGAGCTGGCGGACCAGCAGGACAATGACGACAACAAGCGAGGCATTGAGGAAGGCGCGCATCCACCGCCATGGCACGCCGACCAGTTCGCTCACTTCCTGGCTATTCCAGAGATCGGACGCGAGCCAGCAGGAGCCGGCGAGCAACCCTGCATAGAAGACGATCGAGAGCGCCGTGCAGGTGCGCTCGGCAATGTCGCGCCGAACGCCCGTCAGCCGATCGAGGATCAGATGCACGCGGGCATGGTTCCGGGCGATCGTCGCCGCCACGAGCGCCAGCGCTCCGGCGACCAGAACCGCGACCTGAACCAGCTCGATCGCGCCCTTGAGCGGCAGGCCCGTGTGCCGCCCGATCACGGCGAGCAGGTTCAACAGCGCGGCCGCGATCAGGGCGCCCCCCCCGATCCAGACCATGGCAACCCTGGCAGAATTCATGCGCCAACCTCTTCGACGCGACCATCGGCCGCTATTGCGATGGCAGGCAGTCCCGCCTTTTGCGTGATACGCTCGACATAGGTCCGGATGTCCGCCGCGCGGGCTGGCGAAGCAAGCACGGGCCGCCCCGGCGCCTCGACATCGACGGGGATAATGCCCACGTCCATCGCGCCGCCACCATGGAGACGGATGGTGCCGAGAAAGGCGTTCACCGCTTCAGGATGAAAGGGCGCGAGCGTGTAGGCCGGGTCCGGCTCGAAACCGAAAAGCTTGCGCCGCCGATCCGCCCATTCCGCGCGTGCCGGATGATCCTGCGCCGGACTGAGCGCACTGGTGACGACGCAGCCATTGCCAAGTCCATGGAAGATCGGTTTCCCGCGATAAAATTCGATGCCGCGCACGATATGCGCATGGTGACCGATTACGACGTCCGCCCCCGCATCGATCGCAGCATGAGAAACCGCGCGTTCGTAAGGCGCGAGTTGCGCCGGTGTGTGAACGATACCCTTGTGGAGGGCCACGAGCACGATGTCCGCTTGCTGGCGCGCGGCCGCGATATCCTCCCGCAAGGTCGCGACGGCCTCTGCGGTCAGCGTGGTGAGCGCAGCCGCCGGCGCAATCGGCGCGCCGTCTGCCGTATCGACCCGCAGAAAGGCGCAGCCGGCAGTATCCTTACCGGCCCAACTGTTTTCCGGGCCAACACAATTATAGCTCAGCAGCGCGATCCGATGGCCACCGCGCGTCACGATCGCTGGCGCGCGGGCGGCTGCAAGCGTCAGCGCCGCGCCGGTGTGATGCACGCTTTGCGCATCGAGACCGGCCAGCGTGTCGGCAATGCCCTGCGAGCCGCAATCGGCGATGTGATTGCCGGCAAGACTAAGCATCCCGAACCCTGCCTGCGCGATGGCGGCAAGATTTTCGGGCGGCGCACCGGGGGCCGGCACGTCTCCCTTGAGTTCGGCGACACTCGCCGTGTGGGGCACTTCCAGATGCCCCACCGCGATGTCGGCCGCATGCAGGGCGGGGGCAATCCCGGCCAGCCAATAGGCGCCATCCGGCTCATCCAAAACCAGATCGCCTGCCAGCACAATCGAGATCGCCTCCTTCCCCACGCTAACTCAGCTCCCTTAGAAGGACTTGCGCACGCTGACGGCGAAGAGCCTCCCAATGGGATCGCTCGCCGTCGCGTCATAGCCACCGCCGCCATTGCCGTTGGGCGCCAGATTGACATAGGGGGGCGCAATATCGAAGACGTTGCGCACTTCCATCGCGAGCGTGAGCCCCTTCTCGAAGAAGCCGGTCGCCTGTGGATCCCCGATGCGCCACGTCAGCGTCAAGTCGACAGGGGTATAGCTCTTCACGGACTGCACCGGGTTGGAAAGGTTGTTGGTATATCCACCGACATGTGTGGCCAGAACACGCGCGCTCAGTGGCCCGTGATCCCAGGTGATGCTGGCCCGCGCCTTGAACTTGAGCGGATTGAAGATGACGTTGCGCCGGTCGACCAGCGGCGCGGCTGGCGTCACGGCGATGTTATACTTGGTGAGGTAGGTACCCGACACGTTAAAGAGCAGATGGTCGTCCGCACCGATGTCCGCTTTCCAGGTTCCGCTGAAGTCGATCCCGCGCGTGATCGACACGCCCAGATTCTGGCTGCGTCCGTCCACGAACAGCGTCACATTGGCCGGATCACCAC
Organism: Sphingobium sp. B2D3A; assembly: GCF_025961795.1. Taxonomy (NCBI): domain Bacteria; kingdom Pseudomonadati; phylum Pseudomonadota; class Alphaproteobacteria; order Sphingomonadales; family Sphingobiaceae; genus Sphingobium; species Sphingobium sp. B2D3A. Next base: position 332,126 of record NZ_JAOQOI010000001.1, read on the forward strand.
CGGGGAAGGAACCTCCGGCCAGCGCGACGCCCTGGCTCAGCAACTGCTGCACCCGCGCCGCCGCCGCCGATCCACGCAGAATTATGCCCGTGCCGGCATACTGCGCCTCGTTACCCAGGATGGTGAGGTTGGAGAGGTTGGCCAGCACCTGATTCTCATATTTGACATCCCAATAGGTGACGCCGAAACTCAGATTCGATGTGGGCTCGAAGTCCAAGCCGACCGACCAGGTGGTCGCCGTCTCCGGCTTCAGGTCCAGATTGGGACCGGAAAGCGCATAGCCCTGCAGCGGCGCACCGCCCGCCGGGTTCTGGTAGCTCTGGCCGAATATGTTGTTCGAGTTGCCGTAGATCTCCGGGATAGTCGGCGCACGGAACGACGTGCCGTAGCTGCCGCGCAGCTTGACGCCGCGCACCGGCTGCCAGTTCAGGCCGAACTTGGGGTTGGTGGTGCTGCCCACGTCACTATACTTGTCGTGGCGCACGGCGGCATTGAGTTCCAGCCGCTCGAAACCGGGAACCGCGTTGTTGGCCCCGAAGATCGGGATGTAGAGTTCGCCATAGAAGGAGTCCACCTCGCGGCCGAAATGGCGGTAGGTAATCGGCGTCGTCGGCCCGCCGCGCGCGGAGCCGAGCGCGACGTTGAAGTCCTGCCGCTCATAACCCGCCGCCAGCTTCACGTCGCCGCCGGGCAGCGCGAAGAGCGAGCCGTTGAGGCGACCTTCATAGGTCTTGAGGTGGCCATTGGTTGGAGCCAGGAAGATCTGGTCGGCAATCCCGGCCAGCACTGCGGCGCTGGTGCGACCACGGCTGTACGGGTCAAACGCCGTCGCGGGGTTGCTACTGGCGAGCGCAGCGTTCAGCGCGGCGTTGTTGATGCCGTGATAAGAGCCTGAGAAATCATTGGTCTTGCCATAGCCGAACAGCACTTCGGCTTCCCAGTCATGGGGCAGCTTCGCACGGAGGCCGGGCGTGATTTGCCAGCTTTCCGCAGAACCGAACGAATCATTGATCGGCACGCTGTTGCCGAAATTATAGTCGAGCGTGTAGCTGGTTCCGCTGAATCCGGCCGGCCGCACGAAGAAGGCGTTCGTCTGCGGCACCGTCAGGCGCGCGTTGGAATAGGCGGAATTCCGGTAAAAATTGCGTTTTGAATAGAAGCCATCATAGAAGACGCTCAGCCAGTCGGTCAGGTCGAAGCGGCCCGTGCTATTGAATGAGTCGTAGCGCTGCTCCGGAATGAGATCCTGATTGTCCAGCTCATCACACCTGTTGAGCGTGCCCGCCGCCAGCGATCCTGCCGTCGCCTGCGTCACACCGCCCGGCGGAATGGCGTAGGTCGTACCGTTCGCATTGATGTTGCCCGGGGCGCACCGCACGATCCGGTAATCCCCGCCGCCGAAGCCCGTCTGGTTGCTGGTAAAGAAGCCGCGATCGTCGCCGCTCAGGTTCGAGCGCTCGACATGCTCGTAGGCGACCATGATCTGCCCGCGTTCAAACACCTTGCCGAGGGCCGCGCCCAGCGTCGTCTCATGGAAGTCGCCCCGTGACGATATGCCCGATCGCGCGAACACCTCGCCGCCGTCTAGGGACCGACGGGGGATAAGATTCACCACGCCTGCGACCGCATCCGAACCGTAGATGGCGGATGCGCCGTCGGCGACCACCTCGACCCGCTCGACACCCAGTGACGGAAGCACCGACGGATCGATCGAACGGCTGTTGTTGGTCACGCGGTGCCCGTCGATCATCACCAGTGTCGCATAAGGCCCAATGCCGCGCAGGTTCACCGAGTTGCCATAGGTGATGTTGCCGCTTCCGCCCGACTGGCCACGCGAATTTTCCGAGACGCCGAGGTCGAAGACCTGCGGAATTTCCTTAATCATGCGATCGACGGTGACCGCGCTCGAGGCCTCCATCTCGGCCCGGCCAAGTGTGGTGACGGTCGACCCGACCGGCGCTTCGCCACGCACGCGGCTGCCGGTGATGACGATGTCCGGCGCTGCCCCCTCCTCGTTCTGCGCCACCGCCATGGCGGGCAGAGCCAGTGCCATCAGGCTGCTGCTCAGCTTCAGTGCCGTTCCTAGAGTGATCCCGCCCTTATAATCCTTGCTCATCCCAACCTCCCTCGCCGCCCCTGCGGCTTTTATGTTTAATCGACGTCTCAGTTCGCGACCGGCAATTTGACCCAGGAGCCGCCCGCGCTGCCCCGCTCGACCGTGAAAACCGGGGCGGGAGTCTGTTGTATTTCCTTGAGATTGCGCTGGCGGGGGTCCGCACCGGCGATGGTGACGCGCAAACGGGCGCCAGCCGGCACGATCCGCGACACCGGCGTCAGATCGATCGCCAGATTGGCCTGCTGGCCGACCGGGAGAGGTGCTACATCCGCCTTGCGCCCTGAGTGCCAGGGCAGACCCATGACGTGATAGGGTGCCTTGCCAGTCTTGCGATGCGCGAGTGCCAGCCGGCCGAAGGCCACGACCTCCGCCTGTCCGTCGGCCGCCACTTGATCCAGATAGACGAAAACATCGGCATCGGGCTTGTCCGCCGAGACGCGCAGGTTCACGACGGGATAGCCGATCAGCTTGAGCGGCTCGTCCAGCGGGGCGCTGGTATAGCTCAGCCCCTTATCGTCCATGGGCTTGGCCCAGAAGGCAAAATAGTCTGCGCCCGGCAAGTCGTAGCGCACCGTGAACTTGTCCGCGCCCGCGCGATCCGGCTTTGCACCGAGCGTTCCGTCATTCACCGATCGCGCGGTGCCACTGCGACCGCCGTTCAGGAACCACTGCATTGGCGTGACCTTGGCACCCGGCAACGCGTCGGAGCGGGCATAGCCACCTTTCCCGTCCAATCCCTCGACCCAATAAGTCGCACGCGGCTCTTTCTCGATGCCGTTGTCCGCGCCTTTGAGATAATGATCGAAATAGCGCACGACTTCGCCAGTGAAGTCGAATCCAGGCGGCGGCACGCAGTGGCTGCCAGGCCCCGCGAGAAACTTCGATCCCTTGAGGTTCGCCGCGCTTAAGAGGGACTGGGCCGTTGGCTCGTCATGCCAGTTGCTCCAGAAATAAGTGGCGATGCCCGTCCGCTGGATCGCGTCGAGATAATTATAGACGCCGACTTCCTCCCAGAAGCGATTTCCAGTGAAAGAGGAAACGCTGTCGCGATAGGGCATACCATACCAGAGCGCGGCCATCGGCGTGTTCTGGGCATGCTGGGCAACGGCTGATTTAAGCTGTTGCCCGTCCGCGTCGCCATCGACCGGGACGCTCGCCAGATCGTCGCTCAATGGCTCGTCCGGCCGAGTGTTGAACTGTGCGGTGATACCGCCGCGCCGCACGAAAGCATATTTATCGAGGTCCGACGCGCCGATGAAAACCGCCTTGAGCGCCGGGGGCGTAGTGGTCGCGGTGTGAAATGTTGTGCCCCCCAGATAGGAGCATCCGATCATGCCGACTTTGCCGGTGGAAAAGGACTGACTTGCCAGCCACTCGACCAGATCATGGCCGTCTTTCGCCTCGGTGCGGTCCTGAAAACCCCGGCGCGCGCCAAAGGACGCGCCCTTGCCGCGAATATCGGCGACTGCGACCACGTAACCGGCCGAAATCAGCGAGCGGAGCGCCAGGCCGTCCTCCAGCGCGACTTCCCTGATCGCGCCGTCCTTATCCTTGAAACGAGCGCGATAGGGCGTGAACACGAAGATAACCGGAAGGCGCTTTTCTTCCACCTTGCCCTCACTAGCCGGTCGATAGATGTTGACGGCCAGCTTCGTCCCGTCCCGCACAGGCACGTAGAGCGAGCTACGCTGCACGTCTGCATAGTCTCTAGCCGGACCCGGCACGGCTGCCGTAACAGCAGCCAGCGCGCCGATCCATCCAACCGCCCGCATCCTTGCTCTCCTATTGTTGACAATTTCATCAGCGATCAACCCGCCGGATGCAATCAAAAAACAGATGACAATATTGTTGACAATATTGTCAGGAGATTAGACGCTATTCACATGAACGAGCAGTTGGACAAGCGGGCACCCTCGGCCGTCGAGGTCGCCGACTGGGTGCGTGACCGCATTCGCACGGGCCGTTTTGTGCCCGGCCAGCGGTTGGTCGAAGTGGACATTATCCGGCAAACCGGCGCTAGTCGGTCGAAGGTGCGCGAAGCGTTGCAGCGGCTGGAAGGCGAAGGTCTGGTGCTGATCGAGGAATTCCGCGGAGCATCCGTCCGAAGCACCAGCCTTGAGGAAGCTGCGCAAATTTATCGGGCGCGTCTTGCATTAGAAGGTATCTGCGCCGCCGACTTCACACGAAATGCTTCGGATGAGCAGAAGCACCAGTTGTGCATCGTCCAGGAGCAACTTGACAAATGCGTGAACGATCGGGCGCCGGATAAGTTTGGGCGACTGAATATCGAGTGGCATCGACTCATTGTGGAAGGCTCTGGCAACACGGTTATCGCCGAGTTGCTCAAACGCCTGAATGTTCCCATTCACCGAATGTTGTTCGAGAGTTTCTACGATGAGGAGCGCCTTCGTACCGCAAACGCGGACCACCAGAACATGCTGCGCCTCATTTTGGCCGGAGAGGCCGATGCGGCCGAAACGGCCATGCGCAGCCACATCGGTGACGGGTTCAAAACACTGTCAAAAATCGAGAGTGAATTTTATCGATGAGGTTCGTGAGAGCGGTGTTCATCGATTGTCAGGAACGGTGGCCACTGACAGAATCGGCCTAGCCCGCGATAAATCCGGGGCGCGCACCTCAGCGCTATTCCTCTGCGCCATCCTCGACCGCGCTTGAAGCGCTCGCGGCAGCGCGTGCATCGGCGAGCGCCTTCCTCGCCTTGCCAGCGAAGGAAGCCTTCGGGTCCAGCTTCAGGGATCTTTCCAGCAAGGCAATCGCTCGCGCATGATTGCGATCCCGACCTTGCTTCCCGTCCAACTCGGCCTTCCCAAGCATGAAGCAGCTTTCCGCCTCCCCGAGCCCGCAGGCCTTGTCGAACATGTCGAGCGCGCCGCTCCGGTCTTTACGGGCTCCCTGACCCCGGTGGATCATCATCGCGAAATTGCCGCAAGCGCTCGCGTCGCCAGCCTGACACGTCTTCTCGAACAATTCTGTAGCCCGCACATAGTCACGCGGCACGCCGAGGCCGTCCCGATAGAGAACGCCGAGATTATAGCATGATTTGTCAGCGCCCGCGTCGCAGCCCTGCCCGAAAAGGCGCGCGGCTTCGGCCTGATTCCGGCGCAGTCCCTTACCCAGCGAATAGGCAGCGCCGAGGTTCATGCATCCGTCGGGCGATCCCTTGTCGCAGGCTTCCCGGAAGAGAGCGGCGGCGCGGACGTCATCCTTCGTAACGCCATCCCCGCGAATGTAAGCGAGGCCGAGGTTCGAGCATCCGGTGGCATCGCCGCTCCGGCAGGCATAGGCGTAATAAGCGGTGGCTCGGTCCATGGACAGGGCAACGCCCTGCCCCTGCCCATAAGCGAAGCCGGCCATGGTGCAGCTTGCCATGTCACCAAGATTGCATGCCTTGCCCGCAAAATAGGTCGCCTGCACCAGATCGCGGCGGACACCCCGGCCTTCCCGGTAGCGCTCGCCCAGGTCGACGCAACTGTCCGCATCCTCTCCGTCGCAGCGCGTGACAAGGTCCGGCACGGACGTCGGCGCGTCCTCTTGTGACGGCTCCATTTCCGGTGGCGTTTGCGTTGCTGTCGCCGCCTCCTGCGCCTGCGCAGGAGGCGCCACGGCGGCGGTTAGCAGCGCGAGGACGACCATGGGCCGCAAGGTCGGCGTCATCCGCCTTGTCCCCCGGCCCCGTCCCGGACGAGCTGTGCGCGAAAGTGCAGCGATTGCGGCGTAGCCTCAAGCACGTCGATCATGAAATCGCCGATGTGAACCGTCTTTTGCGTTTGCGGAACGCGCATGGGCTGGCCAGAACCGGCATGGGCGAGGTCGTCAATGCTGTAGCCACGCTTCTCGAACACCAACTCGCCGTTCTGCACCCCCAGATAGGCAATGTCGTAAATCTGACCGACCACATCCGTGTCATAATCTGATCGTCCGTTCAAAGTGCGCTATGGCCGGCAATCAGTTGAACTCATCCGTGTCAGGATGTCTCCACATGCAGCTCTTCCAGCGCCTTGCGGAGCAGCACCACGGCCTCCATCAGCACCGCGGGATTGGCGGGGCCATCATGAGAGGCCAGGCGGCTGAGCAGATGCTCGACGCGCTTGAGCGACTGGGCGATCTTGGCGCGGTCGACACATTGCCCGTCCACGGTTGCGGCCCGGGCGCCCAGCGCCGAGAGCCGTTCTTCCAGTCGCATCCGCTGCGCAATCTCCCGCGTGAGCCGGTCTTTCAGCTCGCGCCGTTCCAGCGCGCCGGTGGACTGGCGCCGGTCCATTGACGCATATTCACTGCGCACGGCCCGGGTCGCGCGGGATGCCTGCAGCTGCTTTTCGATCCGCGCCTTGAGGGCGATGAAGTCGATGGGCTTTGGCACATAATCATTGGCGCCGGCTTCCAGAACATCGACGATCGTCGTGGCTTCGGTCCGCGCGGCCATGGATCGAGCCGCCCAGCCGTTCTATATTTTGCTTGCTGATCGCCAGACTCAGGCCCGTGCGTTGTGACGTACCCCTGATTTTCTTTACGAGCGATAGAGTCTGGTCCTGAGGACGGACAGACGATGAAGCGCGAGAGGTTTACAGAGAATAGATTATTGGGGGTGCGGAAGGAGGCGGAGGTGGACCCGAAGACCGCTGATCTTGCTCGGCGTCACGGCATTATCGGAAGCGACGATCTAGAACTGGAAGGCCAAGTATGGCGGGCTTGAGGTGTCCGACGCCCAGCGTCTGCGGGAGCTCGAGAGCGAGGACGCGAAGCGCAAACGGTTGCTGGCCGATGCGATGCTAGACAACGTAGCGCTGAAGGATCTGCTTTCAAAAAAGTGGTGACGCCGGCTGCGAATCGAGAAGCTGCCGCTCGTCTCCAGGCGTGCCGCGGGATGAGCGCGCGGGGGGCGTGCCGTATCATCAACGTCGATCGCACAAGCGTGCGTGACCGTTTCACCCCGAACGATGAAGGTGCGCTTCGTGAGAAGCTGCGCGGCTGACCAACGGCGCCGGTTCGGCTACCGCCGTCTGCATTTCTTGCTGCGCCAGGAGGGCGTGATGATCAACCGCAAGAAGATCCAGCGGCTATCATGAGGAAGGGCTTCAGTGAGGCGACGACGCAGCGGTAGACGCGCTGTCGACACGAGCGCGGCGGCTTCAGTGCCGGCACTTCCAAACAAGCGCTAGTGCCTCGACTTCGTTCACGACTAGATGGTTTCTGGAAGGCGGTTCCGGGTGCTCAACGTGGTCGATGATCTGACCAGAGAGTGCCTGGCAGCGGCGCCGGACACCTACATCTCCGAACATCGAGTCGTGCGCGGGCTGGCCCAGTTGATCGCCTAGCGGGGCAAGCCCGGCATGGTCGTCAGCGATAATCCAGCAATGCCGTCTTGGCGTGGTGCGGTCAGATATGGGGGGAGGTTCAAGCCCGATGTTTCCTGCGCTACAAGAGAAAATCCTGCGACCGCTCGCTCTCTTTATCTCGAGGGCAGCGACCCTCTCGCTGAGCGCATGGTGATCGAAGTCGAACAGAAGCCAGCGACATTCAGTGCGTTCGCGATGGGGCTTCTTGACACAATTGGAGGCCGATCAATCTCGCCATCCTGCGAAGCATTAGAGCAAGTGTCGGACTCACGGTTTACCCAGAAGAATGGACGCCCGTCGCGGGCTCGCCACGCGCGGTTTTACCCTAACGTCAGAGTTTCTTCTGATTTGGGTCAACCTTAGGTTCGCCCTTCAGCATAGGATCCCAATGCTCCGCGATCTTGCCGTTTTCGATCCGGAACATGTCGAACCAGGTCGTGTAATAGGTCTGCCCGTTCGCATCCTTTTCGGGGCGCACAAATGCAATGACCACCTTGTCCCGCTCCGCCGTGATGTCGACCATGGGGAGGCTCAATTTTGCCTCCACAGGCCGCTGCGGGCGCGAGGACCGGACATAATCCATCACGCCGGCCAAACCCTGGGCGGCATTGGGATTATGCTGAATGTAATCCTTCGCGATGAACTCGTGCGCGCGATCAACCTGACCAGCCACGAGCACGATCCGATACATGTCGTACACCAGCCGCTTGTTCCGCGCGAGCTTGGGGTCCTTGCTGGCGAGCAAGGCGGCGTGATCCGTAGGAACAGACGGCGCTGCTGCCGGCACTTCATGCGATGAGGGCGGGGCCACAGCCGGCGTAGAGTCCGGGGCCATGGCAAGAGCGGTAGCGAGCAGGATCGATATCATGGGAGAAGCCTAGCATGACAGAGGCGGAAAAAGGTAGGACTTTTAAGTGCCGCCAATCCCTCTCGGCTAGAGATCGGACGGCGAGGCAACACTTTGTTGTGAAACGACAATAATCTGCGCCAGCGGCGAACGATTTTACCATCTTTGGGCGAAAGCGGCTTTGCGCGGGGAGCGCCGACCTTAAAAACCAGAGTATTGATCAAGTGTCTCGCACTCGCTCCCGACGGCCCCGTCACGGCGACACCTTGAGAATTCCCGCGACTGCTCAGTCACGCAAGGCAGCCGCGACGGTTGCCAGTTCGGCGTGGTCGCTGCCGGTGTCGAGCCGGGTCTGATCGTCGTAGATCATGGTCGCAGGTCGGTCTCGATTTGCAGCCACCCAGCGCGGCAAACCCGGTCCGTTGGGGTCACCGGTCCCGGCAAATCGGGTCCAGGCGCCGGCCATGATATTGGACAGCTTCAGCGCGGCCGCGTCCCCTCCGGTCATCGTGGCGCAGCGTTCGGCATTGGCGAACGCGTAGGGAATATCCGCACAATGGAATGCGCGTGGCCGGCCATCCAGCACCGGCGCAGGGCGCGCGAACTGGTACAGCCATGCGCCTGCTCCGCCGATGGCGGCCTTGCGACGGGCAAATTCCATCGCGCTGAGGCGCAGCGGCGCGGTCGCGATGCGTGACCATAGATCGCAGGGCAAAGCATGCGGCGTGCGACCTTTGAAGGCCTCGATAATGCCGTCCGCACGATCGCCGAACAGGCCGGTGACCCGTTCCCGCAATTGCGCTGCCGATAAAGCCTCGAACGCCGGGTCGTTGATGCCGGTTGCGAATTCGTTGAGCGTGGTGCCGACGATCAGGGGCACATGCGCGGAATTCGCCAGCGCGCCATCGGAGAGCACGCCGCCGGGCAGAGTGGCCCCGCCGATAACCGGTCCGAACGAGAAGCGCGGCAAATTTCGCGGATCGATGGGGCTTCCCGCAAGCTTGGGATTGAGCCGCCGCGCTGCCGCATTCGATGCCGCAAGCAATTGCGGATAGGGCACATCCTGCACGGCGCGCGCCGACGTCCTCGCAATGCCCAGTTCCGCGAGCGTTGCGGCGGCCAGGCTCGCGGCCTCGTCTACCGTCACGCCGGTGGGGACATAGCCGCTCTGAACGATCGCCCGATGGAACAGCCCGCGCGCCTGAGGCATGGCCATCAGCGCCGCAACCTTGCGTCCGCCGCCCGACTGGCCGAACAGCGTGACGCGCGCCGGATCGCCGCCGAAGGCTGCAGTATTGTCGCGCACCCATTGCAGCGCGGCGACGATGTCGAGCAGACCGACATTGCCGGAGTCCGCGAAGGCGGAATCGAACGTCGACAGATCGAGAAACCCGAGCGCGTTGAGCCGATGGTTCAACGTGACCACCACCACGTCGTGCAGGTCGGCCAGATTATGGCCGTCGAAGGCGGGCAGGTCATGGCCCGATCCGGCGATGAACGCGCCGCCGTGCAGCCAGACCATCACGGGTCGGGGGCGACCGGCATCGCCGCGCGTCCAGATATTGAGCCGCAAGCAGTCTTCGCGCTCGTAGCTGTCATTCCATTGAAAAATGAACGCTTCTTCGTCATTGGCCCGCCCCGATCCGCGATCTTGCGGACAGACCGGCCCGAAGCTCAGTGCGCTGCGTACGCCCGACCACGGACGGGGCGGACGTGGCGGCAGGAAGCGATTTGGCCCGGCCGTGTCATCCGCATAAGGAACGCCCTTGAAGGTCAGGACGTCGCCTTGCCGATAGCCGGCCAACGTCCCCGATTGCGTTTCCACGCGTGCCGTATCCCGGCCTGCGGATACCGCCTGCCCGCCAGTGCGCGAGGGAGCAACAGCGGCGGCTGCCATGCGAGGGGTCTGGGTGCTGGCAGCGACGATTGCGGCGCCGCCCGTTAATATCGCTCTCCGACCGACTTTCACCCTGCCGCCTCCACCCTATTTCATCTTGTGGTTCTCGAGGCAGGGCAGAGGTCGCATCGCAACCGCCGCCCCGCCGCCGATCATCAGAACGAACGCTTCACAGTCAGGCGCCACTGCCGCGGCGCGGCCGGGAAGCCGTTCACCGTGCCATTGGTCGCACGGTTATCCAGATAAGCGTAGTAATAAAGCTTGTTCGTCAGGTTCATGACGTTCGCAATCACCTGCCAATCGCCGCCCGGAGCATCCCAGGTCAGGCCTGCATTGAGCAGCGTATAGGCGGGCACCTTGTTGAACGTCGTATTGGGGATCGACGTCTGGAAGCTGGACTGGAATGTCATGTCCAGTCGTGGCGTCAGAGTGCCGAAATTGGCCGTATCGATGCGATACTGGGCGCTCGCGCTGCCCTTCCAGTCGGAGATCAGCGGGAACTTGGAGTCCAGCGTGGTGCCGGCGCTGATCGCCGTCGCCTGCAGCGACTTGAAGCCGATGTTGATGTAGCCAACCGCCGCTTGCAGCGTGAGATTGCTGGTCGGGCGAGCGGTCAGTTCCAGTTCACCGCCCTTGGTCACCGCCTTGCCGACGTTCAGCAGCGCGCTGCACGGCTGTGCATAGCTTGCCAGAGGCACATCCGGGTAAGCCGGGTTGGCCGGGCACGCGCTGACCGGGAGCTGGAGATCGGTGTAGTTGCCATAGAAGAAGCTGCCGTTGACGCGCAGCTTGCGGTCGAACAGGTCGCTCTTGAAGCCAACCTCATAGGAGGTCAGCTTTTCGGGCGCGAACGGGATGACCTGATAGATATTGTAAGGCCGCGGGTTGATGCCGCCGCCCTTGAAGCCGGTCGCGACCGACGCGTAGGTCATGATCGTGGGGGTCCACTGATACTGCGCTGCAATGCGATAATCGACATTGTCGCCCTTGAAGGTGCCCGAGGCGCCATTCACCGGGCAGACCGCCACATTGACAATCGTCCCGCCCGCTTCGGGGCAGGGCAGATAGGGCGGGCCATCGGGATGGCCGCCGAGCTGCGTGCCCGGCACGCCGAGGCGGCCGAACTTGAAGGTCTTTTCCTGCTTCGAGTAACGCAGCCCGCCGATCAGTTGCAGCTTGTCGGTCACGCTCCAGTCGACGTTGCCGAACACGGCATAGGTCTTCGCCGGCACGCGATCCCGCCCGATGAAGTCGAAGGGCGGGATGTCGATGCGCGAATCCAGCGCAGTAAACTCATCCATGAAGAAGCCGCCGAGCGTCAGATTAACCGCATCCTGCATCAGGCTGGCATTGACGCGCAGCTCCTGCGTCACCTCGCGATAGGTCAGCGCATTGAAGCTCTGCGCCAGCGGGACAGGCGTCGCATCATTATCCTGCGAGAACTCCATCTTCTGCTTGCGATAGGCTGTGATCGACTTGAACGAGACATTCTCGGCAAGCTTGTAGTCGATCGTCAGGGAGACACCGCCGCCCTTGGTCGCCGAACGCGAATCCAGGCAATAGGCGCCCGAGCGGCTGCTCGGGGTCGGGTCGCAATAGGTAGCGTAGTTGGTATAGGGGCTCGTGCTGAAGCTGTCGCCAGCGAACGCCCCGAACGGGGAATAGCTGATGAATTGCGACGCGCCGGTCGCGGTGCCGACGCTGACGCCATTGATGCTATTCTTGGGCGTCAGGCTGTCATTGCGGGCATAAAGCAGCGTCTGCGGCGTCCCTTCCGACTTGTCGCTGACATAGTCCGCAGCAAGGTTGACCTCCAGCGCGTCAGTGGGCACCCAGCGCAGCTGGACGCGCCCGGCTGCCACGGCCTTCCCGCCTTCAGTGCCGAGCTTGCAGTTCGCATCACGCGCGAAGGAGGGAACCTGCGTACCCGGATGCGTGCAGGCATAATCGTACCGCGTGACATAGCCATCCTTGTGGTCGGTCACGCCGGTGATCCGCATGAACAGGCGATCGGGCACCAGCGTCATGTCCGCTGCCGCATTCACGCGCACATTATTGTAGCTTCCGTAAGAGAGCGAGATGAACCCGCTGCCATTGCCGGTCGGCTTCTTGGAATACAGCTTCACCGAGCCGCCGATCGAGTTCTGCCCGGCCAACGTGCCCTGCGGACCGCGCAGGACCTCGATGCGATCGAGGTCGACCAGATCGAAGTTGGCGCCAGCGATGGTGCCGTAATAGACGTCGTCGATATAGGTGCCGACGCCGGGCGACACGGCGGGATTGAAGTCCACCTGACCCACGCCGCGAATGAAGGACTGAACCGACGGACCGGCGCCAGCGGGAGCCGGCTGGAGCACGACGTTAGGGGCCTGGGCTGCGATATCGCTGACGGTGGTCAGCCCCTGCGCGGCGATCGTCTCAGCCGACAAGGCCGTGATCGCGAGCGGTGTTTTCTGGGCGCTCTGGCCACGGAACTGCGCGGTCACGACGATTTCGCTGATGCCGTCCTCGGTCTGCGCGGTCGGTTCCGCCTGATTGACGGGTGCCGTCGACGGAGCCGCCTCCTGCGCAAAGGCGGGTGCCGCACAAGCGATTGCCATCGCGCCGACCGCGACGGAGTTGCGCAACCAGGTCGCGCCGTTGATTTGCCAGATGCTCATGGTCTTCATTCTTTCCCTCCTAAAAGCACCGCTCTCGACGAGCGGGCCGAACCATTGAATTTCAATCGATTGCAAAACTGAACGAAAAAGAAGGCGCGCGGGGCGCCCGGAATTACTGCTTTGGTTTCAGGTCTTTGCTAGCACCAGTTGCGTGGCTGGCACCCATGTGCCATGCACCTGCGCGCGCAAGGGCAGCGGCACATGCACCTTGGCAACCGGCCCCGCCCCGACCGCGCCAGCATTGATGACCCAAAGCTGCGAGGCGAAGGCCTGATCGCCGACCTGGCGATCGACCACAGCAAGCAACCACCCGTCATGCCCCGGCGCGGCCGAGGGCACATGAACGGGCTCGCTGATTGCGTGACCGGGCGGCAGTGCGAGCGCGTCGAGCCCGCAATGCGCCACATCGATGCGGATAAGCATGTTGAAGGTCATGCCGACCGGGCCGCCGGGCAGCGGAGGCGGCCCATTCGGATTGACCGTCAGATACCAGCCGAAGCTGTACGGCAGGCCGGTATCGGCATCGCGAATGCGCGGCATGTCGCCCGGGGGGCCGAGCGGCCGCACCTCGTAGGAAGAGCCATCCTTGGTGAGGTCGAACGTCCAGCGTTCGAAGGCACCGCGGATTTCCTGCTGACCGCGCTGGATTCCGCCCGCTTCGCGCATGAACGGAAATGCGTTCGTGTCGGATACAAAGATATCGAGATGAACCCGATCGCCTTCATCGAAGGCGTTCATGATATGAAAAGCGGACGCGCCAGCCGCGCCTTCGAACCAGCGCATCGCAGTGACATCGCCATCGCGCGGCATGATTCCAACGCGGCAGGTCAGGTCCTGCTCATGCGCCCATTTCGGCCCGCCGGCGCGCAGCCGCTCAAGATCGGTGGTGGTCGGAAAAATCGGGAAAATCGCGCGGCTCTTCGTGATCGCAAAGTCATGGATCATGCCGCCATAGGGCTGGTCGAACCACTGCTCGCGAACGAGGTTGCCGTCGCGATCCGCAATCCCATAGGCGATCGCCCGCGAACATTCGCCATCGGCCTCATAGCCGAAGAAGAACAATTCGCCGGTCTCGGGATCGATCCGCGAATGGGCCGTCATCGTCTCCGACTTGAGGGCGCCGCCGAAATCCCAAGCACCAAGCGTGTCCAGAGTCGTTGGATCCACGCGATAGGCGCGGCCATCCTCCTTCGTCATGAACAGCCGGCCTGCATGCCAAAGCGGCGTCGTGTTCGCGACCGTGCGATCAACGCCCGCAACGCTGGGGTCATCGGTAAAGGGATTGCGATACTGGCCGAACAGCGCGCGCCGGGCTTCGCGCTCGGCCGCATAACGCGCGGTTTCGACATAGCGAATGTCATAATCCACAGCGCCGTGTTCGAACTTGAAACGCGCGATCATCCCGTCTCCCGACAGGATATGATCGTCATCGAACATGGGCGGGTGGGCCGGATCCGGGACCGCGCGAAAGAAGGCGCCTTCAATCTCGGACGGGATCTCGCCTTCCACCAGCAGGTTGCGGACAGACGCTTCGGTGCGAACAGGCGTATTAAGGCCCGTGAAATGAATGGTCTGAGGAAAAGCGGTCATGACAGGGCTCCGGCAGAGCTAATCCGCCGCAGTTGGTCCGCATCTAGCGAATCGCCGATTATCTGACCGTCCGCCATCCCAAGCCCCTCACATCTATGTCTTTTCAGCATCTTAAGATGCTTCAGCCCTATAAATATTCACCGTCCGGCCGATCGTCTGGCCACGACGCGCCGGCGCCGATACCAATATCGCGCGGGTGGAGATACAAAAAAACAGACAATTTAGGGAAACGTGCACAATGCTCATGGCATATACTGCGCTACAGCGGGCGCTACGGGCAGGGCGCTTTATGATTGGCAGGGCCCGGTAGCCCGCGTCGCAGGTCAGGTGCTGCGGATCAGGCCTTCCATCGCAGCGGATGCTTCCTCGGCCGCGCCTGCGGCGACGGCATCAAACAGCGCCCAATGTTCACGCACGGTTTCGCGCGGCGTGCTGCTGCCGCCCTGAAATTCGGTATACCACAGCACAAAAGTGCCAAGGCTGTTGCCCAGATTGACCAGCGGGGGATTGGCCGTCGCCTGCAACAGCACCTCATAGAACTGGCGGTTCGCCGCCTGTCCCTTCTCGCTTGTCAGGCCAAAACGTTCCATATCCTGCAAAGCCTCGCGCATTCTCGCGATCTGCTGGAGTGTGCGCCGCTGCGCCGCAAGGCTCGCAATTGCGGGCTCAATGATCAGCCGCATCTCGACCAACCCCTCGAGCACGGATGTGGAGGCGCCGCCCTCGAACATCCACTCCATCACGTCCGGGTCAAGCAACGCCCAGCGCGTGATGGGCATGACAACGGTGCCGGTGCGCTGGCGGGACTCAACCAGGCCCTTGGCGGCAAGCACACGGATCGCCTCACGGTAGGCGCTGCGGGAAACGCTCAGCTCATCGCTGGCATTGAGCTCGGTCGCGAGGATATCGCCGGGATGATGCTTGCCCGTTACGATCGCCACGCCGAGATCGTGCGCGATCCGACGGTGCAGGCTCGTTTTCTGCCGCTTCAGCTGCACCGGCCGGCGGCTCGCCTTGTTCGTTGCGGATTTTGTCATTGCCCACCCATGGTTGCGCCGAGTTTTGCACCGTCAGCTAGCCGGATTGCGGCCTTAAAGCCAGCACGGCGCGCACAAGCTGCCAGATTATGCAGCGAATTTATGCCTTTGCCGCTTGTGCGGAATGCGCCAGCACGACGAAGTCTCGGCCGATTTGCGATGGCGCGGCGGGGCCGGAACCGGGCGTCCCCGCGTTCGTCACGCTCTAAGAAGATTGGAATATGGGCTCTTAATAGCCGTTTTCCGCGGCGCGCGGCTGTCCGTGCAGGAACCAGACACGAAATTGGAGCCATCATGCCGTGGGTAAGACCGCCAATCTTGCCAATGATCTGTTTTTTTGCGACCAAGCTCCGCCTCACCGGTCCTCGACTGGTGTTTATGGTCTGACAATTCTGCGGTACCCGTGTTTCTGCATCCCCATCGTCAGCCTGCGAGAGCCTTCGGGCGATAGAGAGGAAGTCTATATGAGTAATGAGTCATTTTCGCGCCGCAGCCTGTTGTCTGCCGGCATCGGCGCTGCTGGTGTCGCCACTGCATTCCCGGCCATGGCCGCTGCCCAAACGAGCGCAGCGGCCGCGCGGCAGCAGCAGATCTCCGACATGACCGGAAAGGCGCTGACGCCGCCGAGCTTCGAATTCGCATTCGAAATCAAGATCGAGCTGGGCAAGCGCCTGCGTTACGGCCCGACCTTCTGGGGCATGGATCGCGGCTATGTCGGCGTTCTCGGCGGCACTGTGAAAGGCCCCAAGCTGAACGGCAAGATCATCCCGCACAGCGGTGGCGATTGGCCGACGGTGAAGCCGGACGACACGGTGCGGTTCGACGCCCGCTACCTGATCGAGGCCGATGACGGCACCATTATCGAGCTGCACAACACCGGCGTCCGCTATGGCAGCAAAGAGGTGCTGGAACGGATGCGCAAATATGAGCCCGTCGATCCTTCCGAATATTATATGGGCCTCACCCCGCGCTTCGATGCGCCGGTTGGCCCGCACGACTGGCTGAGCCGCACGATTTTCGTCGGCAAGGCGGACCGCCGCGAGTCACAATCCATCTTCACTTATTGGGCGATGGTGTAACAAGTCCTGCTGCCCCGGGGACTGTGATCGGCTGATGCCGTCGCGCACCCCGTGAGCGGCCATCCTTCTTCAGCGCGCCGGATGGCGAGATGCTCGGGATCAACCTCCTTCTAGGTGGAAGCGGAGCAAAAATAGCGGCTCCTCGTCATATAAGAGGAGCCGCTATTTGGCAGCCTATCGGCACGGACTGATGATCAATCCCGCCTAGGGAATATCGTGTCGCGCCAGCGTCCACTTGCTGTCAGCGCAAAGCGTACAATCCGCGCCCCGGAACACCTGGGCCGCCTTTTTGTCGCCCTGTAATTGCCATTGCAGCCAAGCGCCGGTCACCCGGCTATATTCGTCTTCATCCGGCGGCCCCCAATATTGCGCGGTATGGCCCGCGCCGGCACGATAGGCCCAGACCGCCGGCACAGAGCCCAGCCGGCTGAAATCATCCTTGCTGTTCGCATGGGCTCCATCGGACGGATCGCCGCTGAAATAGGCGATGGGCACTTTGACTCGCGCCAGATCGGCTTTGGTCACGCGCGCACCCGGCAGACCGCCCGGACCGGTGGACCAAACCCCGCTGTTGAGGATGACCGCTGTCGTCACCCGAGGATCGGCCACTGTCACTGCCAGCGCCTGCAGCCCGCCACAGGAATGACCCATCACGGCAACATGGCGCGTGTCGACCCGCTTGAAATAGGCGCTACCGCGACGCTGGCTCTCCGCCGCAGCCCAATCGATCGCCCTGCTCAGTTCCACGGATTCGGAAGGGCCAGGCGCGTTGAAATCGATCGGGCCCGTCGGCATGTAGGGCTCGGCATCATGATCCGTCTCGTATCGCGCATCGCCGATCTGCCCGACCGCAATCACCAAAAAGCCCCGCGATGCGATATCCGTCAGGAACCTGCGGTAGCGATTACCCACCGCCGCGCAGCCGCCATTCCCCCAGGCGACGATCGGCATACGGCCTTTGACGCCGTCAGGACGGTAAATGACGTGGTTGGGCAAGCTCGGCACCGTCTCCATCGTCACCGTGAACGGCCCGGTACGCGGCAAAAGCCTGACCGATTCAACAGGTGCCGTCGGAGTCGGGGCCGCGATAAGTGGAGCGGTCGAGTTCAGGCCCGCCGCGGCCACCGCGATCAGCGCATATCCCCCGACGCGGGGACCAAGCGACTTCAAGCCGATGTTAAGCGACAGTTTTCTAGACATTTGATGCGGTCCTTGCTGGGGCAGGCGCACGGCTGCCTGCGATTCACATCATGGGTACACAGCCCCTTGTTAGAGCCGCTTTCTGAAATTTCTCAGATGAAAGCAAGGAGAGCACCGTGATATGCGATCAAAGGTCAGACAATTTTTCGCCACTCACAAGGCGTCCGTGAGGAGATCAAGATATTCACGGTGCGCTCGGTCGTCTGACCAACAAGGAACAAGTGGTGCTTCCCCCGCCCGGGGCAGGGGCATGTCACTATGCTCGGCTACTGCGTCTCGTGCGTTCTTCTCGGTGAGAGAAAGACAACGTTGATGGAGCTTGAGCCTCGCTTTGCGTAGACGCGAACTTAAAATCCCAAAATAAATCGACAGCAGGCTGCGCGATTATGGTGTCGTCAAATCAACATCGTTGATCTGCCGAGCGGCGGAACTCTGCTAGACATAGCGACAGTCAACCAACGCTAGACCTAGCGACAGCCAACCAACAGAAAACCGGATTGGCCGCAACTCGAGATATGATTGGCGCGCGAAAAGTCTGATAATGCGGTACTCTTGCCGTGGAGCGACCCGGGATTTGCATCCCTCATCGGATAGATTATCTGGGCCATCAGCAAACGGGTCAAAGAAATGGGTTCGACAGTGGGCCTGGAGAGCCGCGGCCGCGGTACGCCGCGCAAAGGTCCCGCGCTGCTCTATGAGGCAGTGGGCAACCTGCGCGCCCACAGATCTTGCGGGGCCGTGCCAAACTGAACCCACGGTTAAGCATCTCGCCATTGATGTCGACACGGGGTGGCCCTGTCAGAACGAAACGAGATGACCTTCTCCGGTTCCTTTAAGGTGCACGGGACGCCGGCTCGTTGGGTTGAATGACGGACAGCTTACAAGGCAGATCCACGTTAAATTTACGCCCTTTTTTGAGAACGTAGCTGCCACTTAAGAGCCCGATTGCCGGATCGCCCGAGCCGCGAGGAAGAAGTGGAGCGCAGACCACACAGGCAGCAGAACGCTTGTCATGAGCGCATAACGAATGCCGCTTGTGGAGGCAGCGGTGCAGGCGCTTTGCACGGCGGCGACCGTGGAGACGGTTTTGCTGCCGCACAGTGCAGCATAATTTCCATCCGCAAAGAGCGCGTTGGCATAGAGATCGCTGATAAAACCGATGAGCGCGGGACCCAAGCCGACCCCAACCAAGGTGGTGACAAAGAAGAAGACGAACGCCGCCGTCGCGCGCATTCTCGGCCCCACCATATTCTGGAAGGCGACAAGCGTCGGCACATTGTGAAAGAAGGCCAGAACGGCGCCGCTGATGAGCAAAACGAGTGCCAGCATGGGATGCCCCACGCTATAGCCTGCCAGCGTAAACGGCGCGCCGATCAGCACGCCGAGCGCGGGGAGCAGCGCATACCATTGGGCGCCCCATCTCGAAATCAGGTCCACGCCAAATCCGGCGATGGCGAGGCCGAGCGTCGCCGCGATGCCGCTCTGGACCGCGTAGAACACGCCAACCTGGCTCAAACTCAAATCATGCACACGCATGAAGAAGGGCGCATAAAAGGCACCGGAGCCATACATGCCGAGCGTGACGAGAGCTAACCCGATCAGCATGTGGCGAAACTCGGGCCGGGCGGCCATCATCTTGAGCACCACCCGCAGCGGGGGTGGTTCGCTCTTTGCCTCTGCAAGATCCGGATCGGACAGGCCGCGTGGCGGCTCGCGCAGTGTTAGTCGGAAGAGAAGCGCCACGATGAGCCCGGGCGCTGCGATGCAGATGATCGCCGCGCGCCAGCCATAGGTCGATCCTATCCACCCCGCCGTGAGCGCACCGATCACGGAACCGACCGGGTTGCCGAGCTTCATGACGGTCATCACGGCCCCTCGCCGCTCCTTGGGAAAATGGTCCGCAAGGAGCGAAACCGCGGGCGCCTGCACGCCGGCCTCGCCGATGCCGACCCCCACGCGCAGCAAAAAGAGTTGCCAGAAATTTGCAGCCATGCCGCAGGCCACCGTCGCGGCCGAAAACAGGGCGACCGATATGGAGATGATATTGATCCGGCTGCGGCGCTCGGCCAGTCGCGCGATCGGCAATCCCATTGTGCTGTAGAGAATGGCGAAGCTGAGGCCGCTCAGGATGCCGAGCTGGAAATCGGAGAGACCCAGGTCGTCCTTGATCGCTTGGCCCAGCGTGGCAACGATGACCCGGTCGATGAAGCCGAACGCGCTGACAGCCATGGTAAGGGCGAGTAGCCACGCGCGATAACCAGGCCCGAACTGTGGCTTGCCTGCAGGCTTTGGAAGGCCTTCAGCCTGCATGATGTCACCCTCTCGATCTGGCGTGGTCGACGGACCGGACATGGCCTTGCTCCCCCTCTCGCGCGCGCTTATGCTTTCCAACAGCCGATGTTTTGCGGCTGCCTCGATCATGGCCGCGGACGGATGCCGCGTGCAAGATGTGCTCTCAGCAGCAGGACAGTTCCAGACGGTTATGCTGAACCGGATGAATCCCGCCGCATGAGCGGGCGGCGATAGGAAATATCGTCCCTGTCCCACCGCCCATTGCCCGGCGGGCTCGCGAGTTCGCGACGAGGGCCTGTCGGAACGGTCACGCCCATTTCCGGCAGGAATTCCCGCAGGGCAATCCGCCACTCACCATTGCGGCGCTCGAACTGGTCTATGTATCGGCCGCTGCCGATGTTCTGCAGGTCCTGTTTCTGGCGCAGCATGTAGATGACATAGCTGCTGACATGCGCCCGATCCCCCTCGAGATCGATGTTCACATTGGTGATGTGATGTTGATGGCAGACATAACGCTCTTCGTGCCGCTGGTTGCCCCAGTCGACGAACGCGTCCGTCGGCCCCGAAAAATCGTCGAGATAATTGATCTCCGCGTCCGGCCAGAAAGCACTGGCGATGACCGCATCGTCATGACGGTCGAGACCGCGGGTATAGCGGCGGAGGACTTCACGAATGTCTTCCATGTCGAGCAAGCGCTCGAGGCGCGTCTGAAGATCGGGGGCATCGATATTGGCCATCACGGCATCCTCTCTTTTCACATCAGCACCAGCGCTCGTCGTGTCGCGAGCATCCTGAAAGGCAGCCAAGCCAAGGCCACCTTCTGGAATTTAGTTATCACGTTAATTCAATGTGTCGCTGACGCCCTCAGGTGTCAAGCGGATATCGCGCGTGGCAGCGCCAAAGCCTGGGCCCGCCTCGCATGGACAGACATGCTTCGATCAATAGAATGAGATTCTCATAATTATAAACAAATATATCAACATTTTAGTGAGAAATCTCGCAGTTGTCCGAGCGCGATGACATCTCGACGGTTAGAGCTTTGGGGACGCTAAGATCACATCGGCCGGCGATCCTGCCTCCTCGACCAAGGCGATCAATCATGTTGCCGGCTTTCAGTTATCATGTTAACTCGATGCCAAGCCCGCAAAGCGAGTCGAGCGGGAGGGCTGTGGATGAGGGAGGATGTAAGGCCGTGCGACGGTCCGCTCTGAACGCGCAGACGCAAGGCCAGCTCTGGCCCTGTGACAGGCGGTGAGAAGCCGGAAAAGGCAAGTGTCGACATCATTGGTCATTCGGTGCTGCGCGGTTTCAGACGAAGACGCGAGAGCGATGGGGTGTGCGCGCGACGCCGGATTTCTGGCGCGCGCTTTCTAGAAATGGAGTGGTTGCGTGAATTCTGAATCCAGTTTGCAGGAGATGATCGATGAGCGTCTCATCACCAAGGTGCTCAGCCGCTATTGGCGCGGTGTCGATCGCTGCGACGTCGACCTCATCATGTCGGCCTTCCATTCCGACGCCATCGATCATCATGCCGGGCACGACCGGCTGGCGCATGATTTCGCAAAAGCCGCGGTCGATCGCATGCCGCAGGTCGCACCGGGCGGCACGCAGCACCATGTGACGAATATCTCGATCGAAGTGGATGGGGACACCGCCTGGTGCGAGGCCTATTACCATGCCATCCACAATGCCGACGCCCAGCTCAACCAGATGTTCGGGCGCTATGTCCACCGCTTCGAGCGCCGCGAGGGAGAATGGAAGATCGCGGAACGCTGGGCCGTTCTCGACTTTACCCACACCGGACCGCGCACGCCGTTCGGTTCCGAAAACAACCCGGCAACGCTGCGTGGGCGGGCCGACAAAACCGACATTTCCTACCAGCGGTTCAACTGAGCCGGGCCGAACCCGCGCCTGAGAACGACTTTGGGCGGTCGCGCTGAGAAAGACGATCGCCCACAGGACCGCCCGATCAAAGGGCGGCCGCACCGAAAAGAAAAACGAGAGGAGAGATGAGCATGACCAAGAAAGGAAAGGGCATCGTCTGCCGGACCAGTCTGTTCGCGCTGGGGATCGCCTTGGCGGGCGCCGCTGGCGCGCAGGCCCCGCAGGCTTCGACCAGCGGTCAGGCCGAGAGCGCGTCGACGGCCAGAGACGTCGAGACGATCATGGTGACCGCGCAGTTTCGTGAGCAGAACCTGCAGGACACGCCGCTGGCCATCACAGCTGTGTCCGGGGCGATGCTCGAAGCGCGCAGCCAGACCAGCATCGCGGATGTCGCCAATCAGGCGCCCTCGGTCACCCTCAAGCCGCAGGGCGCATCCTATGGCTCCTCGCTCGTCGGGAACATCCGTGGCGTTGGCCAGCAAGACTTCAGCGCTGCGCTGGAACCCGGCGTGGGCCTGTATGTCGACGACGTCTATTATGCGACGCTGACTGGTTCCATCCTCGACTTGCTCGACCTTGACCGGGTCGAAATCCTGCGCGGCCCGCAGGGCACGCTGGCCGGCAAAAACTCGATCGGCGGTGCGGTAAAGCTCTACTCGAGGCGGCCGACCGGATCGAACACCGGCTATGTGGCCGCGACCTATGGCAGCCGCAACCGGATCGACCTGCGTGGATCGGCCGACTTCAAGCTGACCGATACCATCAGCGCGCGGATCGCCGGCGTTTCCAAGAAGCAAGACGGCTATATCAAGCGGCTGGATTTTGGCTGCCTGTTCCCCGCTGGCGGCCCGACGACGGTCGTCAACAATGCTGGCGCGACGGTTCCGATCAATCCTGCAGGCGGCATCCCGCGCATGACGGCGTCCGACAACTGCGAACTCGGCCGCGAGGGTGGTGTGGGATACACGGCGGCGCGCGGCCAGCTGCGCTTTCAGCCAAGCAGCGACCTCGATATCAATATTGCCGTCGATTACACCAATGAGGACCGCGTCAATGCCGGCAACGTCCTGCTGGACCGGAGCATCGCCGGGGTTCGGCGCAGCCCGAATTTCACGGATCGGCTGCCCGGCAATCCGCGGGGCGCGACGGATATCAACCCCTTTGGTGGGGTCATTCCTTATGACGCCCGCTTCGTCTGCGGCAACTATTGCAATTACGCCACCTATATCGGCGCGCCGGACAGTTCGACGGGCCCTCAGGGCGCCTTCGCGAACACCGGGGGCGTGAGGGCCGGAACTTATTATGACGGCCGGCTCACCTATGAGGGTTGGGGCATCTCCGGGCAGATCGAATATGATCTGTCGGACGATCTGCAACTGGTCTCGATCACGGCCTACCGGGCCTATCATTCCAAATGGGATGCGGACGACGACCTCTCGCCGCTCGCACACCAGAACAATACCAGCAAGCTGCGTTACTGGCAGTTCACCCAAGAGCTGCGCCTCAACGGATCGTTCTTCGAGGATGCCCTCCAATATACAGTCGGCGGCTTCTACATGAAGCAGTTCTCGAGCATTCTCGCCGGTTCCGATATTCGCTACACGACCGATCCGGCCTTCTTCAACAACGATCCTACCGATGCCAACACCAAGGCGGCGTTTCTCCACCTTGCATGGAAGCCAGTCGATCGGCTGACCCTGTCGGCGGGCCTGCGCTATACCGATGAGTATAAGCGCTATGAATTCGGTCGCCGTCTGCCGGATGGCAGCCCCCTGCCCGCTGGCTCGGCGGTCGGTGCGCTGGATGGCCGCGTGGGCATCTATGATGGCCCGATCAGCACCAATTTCGATTACCGCCTGAATGCGCAATATGAGATTACGCCTGACATTTCGATTTATGGTCAGGTGGCGACAGGCATCAAGGGCGGCGGCATCAATCCCCGCCCCTTCAACTTCGCGCAGGTGCTGCCCTTCGGACCGGAGAAGCAGACGACATACGAACTCGGCTTCAAGAGCGACCTGTTCGACCGGCGGGTACGGCTCAACGCGGCCTTCTTCTTCTCCAAATATTCCGACATCCAGCTCAGCCTGTCGAACTGCATCGCCATCGTGGGCGCGGCGCTGGGCTCGCCTTGCAATCTCATCACCAACTCGGGCGACGCCGATGTGAAAGGGTTCGAGGTCGAGGCTTCGGTCCGGCCGGTCGAGGGCATGATGATCGATGGCGCCGTCAGCTTCGTCGATTTCGATTACACCAGTTTCCGCACCTTCGGGACGGCGACGGTCGGTGGCCCCGGCAACCCGGCAGGGCCGCAGTTCGGCGATTATCCGCTCTATACGCCACGCTGGAAGTGGAGCATCGGAGCGCAATATGAGATCGATCTTGGCGACGCGGGGTCACTGACGCCGCGCATCGACACCTCGTTCCAGGACGAGATCTACTTCGGCGTCAATCTGCCGACGAGCCTGATCGACAGCTACGTCGTCTCCAATGCCCGACTGACGTGGAGCAACGCAGATGGAGACCTGGACGTCTCGGCTGAAGTCACGAACCTGTTCGACAAATATTATCTGCTGACCGGCTTCGACCGGTCGAGCGGTGCGGCGGGCTTCTCCATCGCGCAACCCGGCCGTCCGCGGGAATGGGCCGTGACCGTGAAGAAGAGGTTCTGAGCCTGACCGATACGGGCAGAATGCGGGTGCGGCAGCCATGTCGCACCCGCATCCGCTCGCCCCGAGCCAGCCTGTAGAGGACGCCATTGTTCCGAGCCATCGCGTCGATGGCAAACTGGAGTTGAAGAATGACCGTTGATGTTTCGCCTCTTTATGCGCCCTTGCAGGTGAACGGGCTGACCCTGCCCAATCGTCTGGTCATGGCGCCGATGACCCGCGCCAAAAGCCCCGGTGGCATCCCGACCGATGAGGTCGCAGCCTATTATCGGCGGCGCGCGGAAGGCGGAACAGGTCTTCTGATCAGCGAGGGGACGGTCATCGATCGCCCCCTTTCGCGTAACAATGCCGACCTTCCCAGCATTCACGGTGATGGGCTGGCGGGCTGGCGCAAAGTGCTGGCAGAAGTGCATGACGCAGGCGGGCGGATGTGGAGCCAGTTGTGGCATGTCGGCGCCCTGCCGGACCCACGCGCGCCCGACTGGCCGAACAATTTCGAGGGGCCTTCCGGCCTCACCGCGCCAGACCAGCCGCTCGGCCACGCGATGACCGAGTCCGACATCGCCGATACGATCGCCTCTTTCGCGCGCGCCGCCGCGGATGCAAAGGCCGTCGGCTTCGACGGCATCGAGCTGCATGCCGCGCATGGCTATCTGATCGACCAGTTCTTCTGGGCCGGCACCAACCGCCGGGACGATCGTTGGGGTGGCCCCACGCTGGCCGAACGCGCGCGCTTTGCCGTGGAGATCGTCCAGGCCGTCCGCTCGGCTATTCCTGCAGATATGCCGCTCGGCATGCGCGTCTCTCAGTACAAGATCCAGGATTATGACACGCTGCTGGTCTCCAGCCCGTTCGAGGTCACGGACTGGCTCGGGCCGCTCGCGGATGCAGGCGTCGATATCTTCCATTGCTCCCAGCGCAATTTTACCGCGCCAGCGTTTCCCGGCAGCGATCTCAATCTGGCGGGATGGGCCAAAAAGGCGACAGGCAAGCCCAGCATCACGGTCGGGTCGATCGGGCTGGAAGAGAGTTTCTACGGGGACACTGCCGAGGCCGGCGTGGCGACTTTGCGGGAACTGGTCGAGCGCCTCGAGCGCGATGAGTTCGACCTTGTGGCCATCGGCCGGGCGATCCTGAGCGAACCGCAAATCTCAGAAAAAGTCCGCGAGGGACGGTTCGGCGAGATTACCCCGTTCACCCGCGAGGCCATTCTTCAGCTGCGTTAAGTCAGCACGCCGGGAGCGATCCGCCAAACCGTGGGCGGATCGCTTCGGGTGAGCCATTGCAAGGGGCTACTCGACGCCACTGATCGTCGCGGTCAACGCCCGAAGTTCGTTGATGAGACGCTCAAGCCTTTCCGCTCCAAAGCGCTCGGCATATTCCGCCATCACCCGCCTGACATCATAGGTCAGCGTCTTGACAAGTTCATGCCCGTCGGGCGTGAGAGCCACCAGAACGCGGCGCCGATTGTCCGTCTCGCGCGCCACAAGATTGCGCGCCTCAAGCTCCTTCAGGATGCGAGTGACGCTGGGCTTGTGCAGCTGACCAATTTCAGCGACCCGGCTTGCATCCGTGGGGCCGTGATCGTTAATGACCCGCATGACCCGACATTGCGGCTCGGTAATGTCATGCTCCCGCATCTTCGGCCGCATCGGCAGTATCACGGCTTCCTTGGCGCTCAACAGAACTGCTGAAAGCGTCTGCTCGTACTTCGGCAATTTAGGAGGCTTGCTCACATATTATCCCGGAATTGATGAAGTTGGATGGAATCATCGAGGGCGGCAAATATATCGTAACGTTCCAGCCAATGATAATGAGAACAATAGTACATGACCGGGGTGGCCGCCAGACCTCAAGGCCCGAGCATCAAACATCGTCGGCTGCTGAGCTGATGTCGAGAACCGCGCTGCTGAGCTAATGTTTGATATGCTGCATGACCGCGACCATGAGGAATGGCCCGACGCCCTTGGCATGACCAGACTCCGATTTAGGCGCATCGTTCGGCGGGAAGCCGGCATGAATTTCACGCAGCGTCGCCAACAGGCGCCTTTCCGTTCCGCCTTCCAAGCTGGCGGCGGGCGAGCCTATCACGTCCGTGGCGCTGGATCTGGGCGGTGACGCGCGCGCAATTTCTCTACGAGGTTAAAGCGCGTTCTAGGCGTGCCAGTCATCCCCTTGTCCAGAACAAGGCGTATGAACGCCGGTGCGTAGTTTCCACATGTGGCGCTCTCCCGCCGACCCCATACCCTGTTCAGTCGACTCGTGGGACCCTAGGATAGTGATATGAGTGGTACCAAATCCGGTCTTCAAATCCTTCTTTTCGAAACCGATACGCATTTCGCCGAGTGGCTGTCGCGTCAGGGAGCCGATGCCAAGGGTGCGTGGCTTCGGTTTGCGAAGCGGAAGTCGAGCCTTGTCACCTTAACCAAGGCAGAAGCGATCGACACCGCCATCTGCCACGGTTGGATCGACGGACAACTGGATAAGTATGACGAGCACAGTTGGCTGATCCGTTTCACGCCGCGCAAGCCTCGGAGCAAATGGTCTCAGGCAAATCGAACACGTGCACTTAGCCTCATCGCGGACGGCCTCATGGCTGCGCGCGGGATAGAAGAAGTAGAAGCGGCGAGAGCCGACGGACGATGGGATGCCGCCTATGCCTCTGCCAGCAAGGCTGAGGTGCCGCCCGACCTGCAAGACGCTCTCAACGCGAACACGAAGGCTGCTGCCTTTTTCGCGACGCTCGCGGGCGCGAACCGCTACGCCATCCTCTATAGAATCAGCACGGCTAAGCGGGCACAAACGCGTATGCGCAAAATCGCAGAATTCATCGCCATGCTGGAACGTGGTGAGACAATTTATGGATAGCTTGCCGGCTGCACACGGCAAGCTTTGGTGGGCAGAAATCGGACCGCAAAGGTCGGCTGTTGAACCGACCTCATGTAAAATACAGCACGCCGCTATGAACCGGGTGTCACGCTCGCCGCGCCAGGCGCCCTATATCAGTAACGCTTGCCTCGCTTTTCGAGAATGGCCTTGGTCGTAGTGTGGGTATTGCGCGGTGTCGGCGCAGGCATTTGCTGGATGCGCCGCACGTTGAGGCCGTGGCCCATCGCGCTCGTCACCAACTCTCCGTCACGCATCACGAAGCGTCCGCGCACCAATGTATGGATCGGGGCACCCTTGGTCTCGTAACCCTGGAAGGGCGTCGAGGAGCCCTTGGACTTGAGCAACGCGGAGTCGACCTTGACCGCCTTCTCCATGTCGACGACGACGATGTCCGCATCGGAGCCCGGCAGCAAGGCGCCTTTGCGCGGATAGAGGCCGAATGCCTTTGCTGGCGCCAGCGAGGTCATGCGGACATATTGCGTCAGCGTCATCCGACCATTGGCGATCTGGGTGAGCATCAGCGGCATCTGTGTCTGCACACCGGTAAAGCCGCAGTCGGCCCTCCAGATGTCATCATTATGCTTTTCTGCATGGCTGTGCGGCGCATGGTCGGTGGCGATCATGTCGATCGTGCCGTCCGCAACGCCCTGCCAGAGCTGCTCTTGATGGACCTTCTCGCGCACCGGCGGATTGACGCGGATGAGCGACTTCTTCTCGGTATAAGCGCGCTCGTCGAGCAGCAGATAATGGGGGCAGGTCTCGGCCGTGATGTCGACACCGCGGGCTTTCGCCTCGCGCAGCGGACGCAGTTCGTCGCCGGATGAGACGTGCAGGATGTGGATGCGCGCTCCGGTCCATTCCGCGAGAATGGCCGCTCGCGAGACCGCTTCCACCGCGACGACGGGCGGGCGGGCGTCGAGATGCGCCAGCGGGTCGCAGCAATCCTGCTCGCGCAGCTTCTTCGAGCGACGCGCCATGATCGAGGCATTCTCGGCGTGCAGCGCCACGCGATAGCCGTGCTTTGCGACGATCTCAAACCCTTCGAGGATCGCACCGCTCGGCGGGGATGGGAGGTTGCCGAAGGTGTTGCCCATGAAGCATTTGAAGCCGGCGACGCCGCCCTCGATCAGCGCCTCGAGCTGATCGAGATTATCCTCGCCGAGCAGGCCGTAGATGCCGAAGTCGACATAGGCCTTCTTGGCCGATTCCAGCTTCATGTTGAGTGCTTCCACCGTGCCCGTCGGCGGATTGGTGTTGGGCATCTCGAACACGGTCGTGACGCCGCCCATCGCAGCACTGGCCGTACCGGTCTCCCAGGTTTCCTTGTGCGTGTAGCCGGGATCGCGGAAATGCACATGCGCGTCGATGGCGCCGGGGAGAATGTGCTTGCCGGTCGCGTCGACCACCTCGGCGGCCTCGGGCATCGCCTCCTGCGCTCCGATGGCCAGGATGAGGCCGTCCTTGATCGCGATCGAGGCGGGGAACATGGCGCTGTCGGTGACGATTGTGGCGCCGTTGATGACGATATCGGCTTTCATGGCGGGTTCCATGGTTATGAGAGGATCAGAGAGCGGCCCAGCCACCATCGACGGGCAGGTCGATGCCGGTGATCTGGCGCGAAACGTCGGAGGCGAGGAACAGGCAGGCATTGGCCACGTCCTGCGCGCTGCTGATGCGGCGCAGCGCATATTCGGCAGCGTGCTCGGCGATGATTTCCTCTTCGCTGCGCCCGGCTGCCTCGGCCATACCCGGCATCACCTTGGTGCGGAAGCGCGGACCATCAACCATGCCGGGCGCGACGATATTCACGTTGATATTGTAAGGCCCAGCCTCGATCGCCGTCGACTTGGTGATGCCGCGCAAACCCCATTTGGAGGCGGAATAGGCCATGCGGCCGGCGCGTCCATGCATGCCGAAGGTGCCGCCGACATTCACGATCTTGCCATAACGCCGCGCGATCATGCCGGGCAGGACGGCCTTCATCATCAAAAAGCAGCCGCCCATGTTGAGCTTGATGATTTCATCGAAACCTTCCGGCGTGGTCTCCCAGGCGGTGTCGCCGACCGGCCCTGTGCCGCCAGCGACGTTGACCAGCACATCGACACGACCATGCGCCGTCTCGGCCTGGCTTACCGCGGCCTCGCAGTCGGAGGCGCTGGTGACGTCACAGCGGATGACGGTGACGGAGGCCTTCGGGCCGATCTCTTCCTTCAGGGTCTCCAGCGCGGTCATATCACGGCCAAGGATGACGATCTTGGCGCCTTCACTAGAAAAGGCCTGTGAAATTGCAGGACCCATACCTTTCCCGGCGCCTGTAATCATCACAACTTTACTATCGAGATCGAGATTCATTGCCCGCCCGTGACGTTATTGTTCGAAAATAGACCAGAATAAAAATTGATATTGACTTCTGATATTCGATTCGACTTTAAAGAGGTGCGTTTCGACCGAAGCCGACTTCAAAGACGATATTCGATACATCGGTGCATAAGGGATGTGCCGGTGACCAAGTGGTGCTAAACCAGGGGCATGGTGTAGCCGAAAATCGAACGGAGTCGCTGATGGCGCTACGCAACCAGAGGATCTGGCAGTATATCGATGAGGTCGCGCGCGTGGGTTCGGTCCGTCAGGCGGCCGAGCGGTTGAACGTGACGCCCTCCGCCCTGCTCCGCCGCATTCAGGACGTCGAGCATGACCTGAACGCCGTTATTTTCGAGCGACACACCTCTGGCGTCCGCCTCACTGCCGCCGGCGAAGTGCTGATCAGCTGGATACGGATGCAGACCTCCGAATTGCGGCGCGTCTACTCGCAGATCGAGGAGCTGGAAGGTTTGCAGCGGGGCGAGGTGCGCATTGCCTGCAGCCAGGCAGTCGCCCGCAGCTTCGTCCTGCGTCACATCGTCAGCTTTCGCGAAAAGCATCCCAATGTGAAGTTCAAGCTCTCTGTGACCGATCACAGCACGGCGGTGCGCGCGTTGATCGATTATGAAATGGATATCGTGCTGATCTTCCGTCCGCTTCGCTCGTCGGAGCTTCACCCGATCATGTCGATCGGTCAGGGCTTGGTGGCCGTCATGGCGGCGGACCATCCGCTCGCCCAGCATGAGGTGCTGCGTCTACGGCAATGCGCAGAATATGACGTCGCCATGCCGGACATGGCCTTTGGCGGGCGCGAAATCGTCGAGAACCGGCTGCTCTCAAGCTCGGCCAAGCTCAATGTAGCGGTGGAAGCCAACAGCTTCGACTTTCTGGGCGAACTGGTTGCCGGCGGCGATCTCATCACCTTTCAAATCGACATTGGTGCCGATGTCTGGCGCCATGATCCCCGGTTCGCGGTGCGCCGGATCAGCGACATCGACCGGACCTACGGGCCGCTGGTGCTGGGGCAGCTCAAGGGCCGCCCGTTGCCATTGGTCGCTGCGAAGTTTGCCGAGCAGATGGCGCGCGATCTCCATGAATGCCGTTCCCTGCCGACCCTGCCGGGGGCGGCGGAATGGTCCATGGATGAGGACGATGACGATGCCGCCCACGGGTTCACGCTCGACGCCTGACCGGCATGGCCGACCAGGCCGTTACTAGAGGGCCTGGCCGTAGATCGCCTTCGCGCTCTCGCGGGAAATCATGCCTTCATCCAGGTCGGCACGGACGCTGTCCGGCCTGCGCTGGGCTGGGTCGCCCAGGCCCGCGCCGCCGGGGATCTGCAGAACCAGCCGCTCGCCGGCGGGTATCGCCTGCAGGCCTTTGGCGCGCATCATTTTGCCGCCGGAGGTCGACACCGTGCCCGCCGCGCCGTCATGCCCGCCATCGCGGCCCCTGGCCGGGCGGTCAACCCGTTCGAACATCGCCAGCACCTCAAAGCTGCTGCCATCGCGCATCCCGACTTCCACGGTCTGCCCCAGGCCGCCCCGCAACGCGCCGGCCCCGCCGCTATCGGTGCGCAATTCCTTGCGCCAGATGACGATGGGCGCACCGCTCTCGGTCACCTCGACCGGCATGGCGCGTACACCGCTGGGGAAGGCAGTGCCAGAGAGGCCATCCTGCCCGGGTCGCGCGCCAGAGCCGCCGGAATTGAAGAAGATCGCATCAAATGGATCGCCCTGTCGGCCATTGCCTTCCGCCGGCAGCCGACCTCGCAATTGCACGGACCACAAACAGGACGAGCCCTCGGCCGGCACCCGGTCGGGGATGGCCTGCGAGAGGCAACCGAACACCACATCCGGCAGCATCTGCCCGATGACATGCCGCGCCGCGACCGGCCAGGGGCGCTGGACATTGAGGATGGAGCCTTCCGGTGCGGTGACCTCAAACGGCTCCAGCGCGCCGAAATTGTTCGGCACTTCCGGCGAGATCACGCAGCGCAGGCCGAACACGGTGTAAGCACGGCAATAATTCAGCACGACGTTGATGCCACGCGGCAGGCAGCCGTCCGTGCCCTCATAATCCATCGAGAGGGTGTCGCCATCGATGGTGAGCGTCCCGACGATGGTCACCGGCGCATCATAGCCATCGATCACCAGCGTGCTGGACCACTGGCCATCCGGCAGCTTGGCGATTTCCGCGCGCGTCGCCGCCAGCGAGCGCTCGATGATGTAGTCCGCGACCTGTGAAAGATCCGCCATGCCGAATTCCCCGAGCATGGCGCTCAGGCGACGGGCGGCAGCCTCGTTGCTAGTGATGTAGGAGAGCACGTCGCCCTTCACCTGCAGCGGCATCCGCACATTCTGGCAGAGAATGTCGATGAGATCCTGGTTGATACGCCCCGCGTCGGCCAGCTTCATCAACGGAATCTGCAAGCCTTCCTCGTAGATCGAGCGGCCATCCGGCCCCTGCCCAAGGCCGCCGATATCGACCTGATGGCAGCACACGCCGAACAGGCCAACGACCCGCCCCTCATGGAAAGCCGGGGAGACCACGGTGACGTCGTGGAGATGTCCCGCCGTCAGCCAGGGATCGTTGGTGATGAAATGGTCGCCCTGCTTCATCGTCGCGACCGGGAATTTGGCAAGGAAGTGCCGCACGCCTTCGGCCATGGAGTTCACATGCCCTGGCGTGCCCGTGACCGCTTCTGCCACCAGTCGTCCGTCCAGATCGAACAGCGCGGCGGAAAGATCGCCGGCATCGCGCACCGTGGTCGAGAAGGCTGTGCGCATCAGCGTCTGGGCCTGCTCTTCGACAATGGAGATCAGCCGCGTCCAGATCACCTGCATCCGCAGTTCGGTCAGCGCATCGCTCATCGGGCGTCTCCTGTCTCGCGGCGCGTCAGCACCAGATAGCCGCGCTCGTCCATTTGCCCGTCGAAACGGGGCGAGACCACGGTGGTCGTCTCACGCTCGGCGACCAGCGCCGGGCCGGAGAACCGCTCGCCGGGCTGCATCGTCTCTCGGGCGTAGAGCGCGAAATCCATCGCCTGACCGCTGGTGGGATCGACCACGCGCCGGCTGCCGACCGGCGTGGCAGTGCGGGTTGCGACCGCCGTGCCGGATGCTTCCGCGCGGAAGCCGCTCGCGCTCACATTGACGCGCCAGGTCAGCATTTCGATGGGAAGGTCGAGCACCATGCCGCCATATTGCGCGCGATAAGCCTGCTCGAAGCCAGCTTGGAGGACGGCGATGTCCGCCTCGCCGAGCCGGCGGGCCGGAATCTCGAACGGGATCTCATAGCCCTGCCCCTGATAGCGGGCGAAGCAGACGCGGCGTTCGCTCTGGTCCGCTCCGGTCGCGCCGGCGCTGACGAGGCCGCGCGCTTCGGCGGCCATTTCGTCCAGCAGAGCATTGAGGCGGGTCAGATCGGCCTGATCGAGCCGCATGGTGAGGCTGCGGGCAATCTCATAGGAAACCGGCGCGCGCAGGAAGCCGACCGCCGATCCGACGCCGGCGCCCGACGGGATGATCACGCGCCCGATGCCGAGCTTTTCGGCAAAGCTCACCGCATGGAGCGGCGCAGCGCCGCCGAAGGCGATCAGCGTGCGCTCGTCCAGCGTCATGCCCTGCTCGACGGCGTGGACACGCGCTGCGCTCGCCATTGTCTCATCGACAATCTCGCTGACGCCGACTGCCAGCGTCTCCGCCTTGCCATCCCACAGGCCGAGGCCGGCCAGCGCGGCGTTCGATTTTTCGGGGTGCAGCGTTACCTTGCCGCCGGCAAAGCGGCTGGGGTCGATGCGGCCGAGCGTGATATCCGCGTCGGTCACGGTCGGGCGCTCGCCGCCACGTCCATAAGCGGCCGGGCCGGGCTCCGATCCCGCGCTATGCGGCCCTACCGTCAGGCGCCCGGCGCTATCCACCGCGGCAATTGATCCACCGCCGGCACCGATCTCGACCATTTCCACTACGGGGATGCGCAACGGCAAGCCGCTTCCCTTGCGGAAGCGGTGGGCGCGTCCGACCTCGAACACCTGCGATGTCTGCGGCGCACCATCGTTGATGAGGCAGATCTTGGCGGTCGTGCCGCCCACGTCGAGTGCCAGCACGCGGTCCTCACCGCATTCGCTGGCCACGGACGCGGCGAAGATTGCGCCGCCCGCCGGGCCGCTCTCCACCAGCCGCACGGGAAACCGCGCGGCGATGTCCACGGTGGTCAGGCCGCCGGAAGACAGCATCAGGTAGAGCGGGCAGGCAAAGCCCATCTCCGTCAAACGCGTTTGCAGCCGGCGCAGATAGGCATCGACCAGCGGCTGCACATAGGCATTGGCCGTGGTGGTGGAGAAGCGCTCATATTCGCGCATCTCCGGCGAGACCTCGCTGGAGAGCGAGAGAGCCACACCCGGCATTTCATCGCGCAGAATTTCCGCCGCGCGCAGCTCGTGCGCCGGGTTCACATAGCTGTGCAGGAACGCGACGGCGACGCTTTCCACACCCTCGGCGCGGAATTGGGCAGCGGCGGCGCGCACGGCCTCTTCATCGAGCGGCAGCAGCACGTTGCCAAGCGCATCCATCCGCTCCGCCACGCCGAGCCGCCACTTGCGCGGCACCAGCGGATCGGGCTTCTCCATGCCGATATCATATTGGTCGAAGCGGCTTTCAGTGCCCAGCGCCAGCACGTCGCGGAACCCGTCGGTGGTCAACAGCGCAAGTTTGACACCGCGTCGTTCGATCAGGGCGTTGGTCGCCAGCGTCGTTCCGTGAACGACCAGCGAGACGTCCGCCGGCCCGATGCCGGCCTCATCCAGCAGCAGGCTCACCCCGTCGAGGAGAGCGCGCTCGGGCGCGTCATAGGTGGTCAGCAGCTTGGTCGAATGGCGACGATCGCCAACCTCCAGAACGACATCGGTGAAGGTTCCGCCGATATCGGCACCGATCTTCGCGCCGATTCCCGCAGCGGCCGGGGAGGCAGCCTCAGTTGTAGACGTCATGGGGGTTCTTGGAGAGCTGGCTGTAGAAACGGGCGAGGTGATCGGCAACGCGCACCGGCTGGTAGCTGGGGCCGTCTGCGCCAACGAGTTCCGGCAGCGGCGCTACCGTCACATTGCGGTCGGGATTGGCGAAATAGGGCACAGAAAAGCGCTCCACATCCGTGCGATTGCGCACGCGGTGATAGTTGGAGATGAAGCGGCCGTTCGACCACCACATCATCATGTCGCCCACATTGATCGTGAACGCGCCACGCAGCGGCGGCGCCTGAATCCATGCGCCGTCGCGCCGCTTGACCTCAAGGCCGCCGACCTCGCCCTGCGCCAGGATCGTGAACGGCCCTTCGTCGGTGTGCGAAATCATGTTTGACACGTCGCTGTCCGCCGCGTTCGGCAACACCGGATAATAGTTCATGCTCAACTGCGAGGGTGGATGCTTGAACCAGCCATCGAACCGATGCTCGTCCAGCCCCAGACCGATCGCAAAGGCACGCAGCAACTCGCGGCCAAGGGTCACCATGGCATCGAGATAGGTCTCACCAGCCGCCTGGAACTCCGGCATGTCAGCGGGCCAGCGATTGATTTGATCGAAGATGCGCGCATGCTCCATGTCTTCCGGATCGGCGGGCCACTCATGCTGCATCCGATATTGCTCGAACATGCGGGTGTTGCGGGAGAGCGGCTGTTGCGGGGGCATGGGTATGTAACCGCGATACCAGTCCGGTGTGGCGAATGCCTCAGCCCGCTCCGCCATGGGCTTTGCGAAGAAATCCGCAGCAGCTTTGAATACGGCGTCGATCACCGCCTGCGGGACACCATGGCCAGTCAGATAGAAGAAGCCGATATTCTCGCAGGCAAAGGCGATTTCTTCGGCGACAGCCTTGCGACCGGCCGGGTCGCCGGACAGGAAAGGCGCGAAATCCACGATGGGAATCTCGTCCAGCGACACGGCAGCTGCTGCTGCAATATCGTCCTCGCTTCTTTCGCTACGGCTCATATCTGAACACTCCAATGGCTGTCCGTGACTCGTTTAGGACAACGCGGATGGGGCTAGCGGTGCTTTTTAGGTACGGGCCTGTCGCCGAATGATCAACTTCCCGCGCAGCCGATTTGCGGTAGGCATGTAAAAGAAGTCCCCCTGCGGATGATGCCACGAATGACTAACATGAAGAATGCCCCCGATCTGACCGGAAAGACCGCTCTGGTGACCGGCGGCACGCGTGGCCTCGGCCTTGGCCTGGCACGGGCGCTGGGGCGGCAAGGTGCAAAGCTGGTTCTGGTCGGTCGCGATCCTGACACCGGAGCGAAGGCCGTCGCCGCGCTCGCCGCGGAAGGCATCGATGCACAGGCCGTTGCGGCAGATGTCTCCGACGGAGCCGGTTTGCGCGATGCCGTCGCACCACTTGGCGCCATAGATCTTCTGGTCTGCGTGGCCGGTGTGGGCGTGCCGCGCCGTCCCGTGTGGGAGGCGACACCGGAAGACTATCGCGCTTGCTTCGATATCAATGTGCTGGGCGTGATGAATGCCATGGCTGCCGTGATGCCCAGCATGGTGGAACGAGGCGAGGGCCGCGTGGTCACCATTGGCGGGACCTATGGCCATAAGGGCAACGCCGGCTTTGCCATATATTCGGCGTCCAAATGGGCTCTGCGCGGCCTCGTCAAATCCGCCGCGCTCGATGCCGCGCCTTATGGCGTGCGGGTCAACCTCATCTCTCCGGGCGGCGTGGAGGGCGAGCGCCTGTCGCGCATGTTCCGTGAATCCGCGCAGCGCAATGGCGAGCCGGAGGACGCGCCGCTCAAGCGCTTCCTCGCCACCACGGTGCTGGGCCGTCTCGTCACCGAGGAAGATGTCGCAGCGGCGCTCTTCCATCTTGTCGGGCCGGCAGGCAACATGATCACCGGGCAGGACATCGTCGTGGATGCCGGCACCGTCATCTAAAGGGGAAAGCAAGAGCATGGCCGATCTCAAGGGCTTCCATCGCGATACGCAGGCACTGCACGCCGGGCGCAATCCGGAAGCCAATTTTGGCGTCGTCAATCCGCCGGTCTACCACTGCTCCACGGTCCTGTTCGAGTCCGTGGATGCGCTGCTGGAAACGCGGCGGGACCGGGCTTCGGGCGCGTTCGAGGGCTTCACCTATGGACGCGAGGGCACCGCGACCACACGCGCGTTCGAGGATGCGATCACCCTGCTGGAAGGTGGCTATCGCGGCATCACGACGAGTTGCGGCCTCGGCGCGATCTGTGCTTCGCTCACGGCCTTCCTCTCCGCTGGAGATCATCTGCTGATCGTGGACAGCCTCTACGGCCCGGCGCGCGATTTCTGCGAAAGCTTTCTGCGCAAGTTCGGGGTCGAGGTGACCTACTACCGTCCGGACGTCGGCGCCGGCATTGTCGATCTCTTCCAGCCGAACACTCGCGTCGTCTATATGGAAAGCCCCGGCTCGCTCACCTTCGAGATGACGGATGTGCCCGCCATTACCAGAGAATGCCGTGCGCGCGGCATCTGGACGATCTTCGACAATACCTGGGGATCGCCGATCAATTTCCGGCCGCTCGAACATGGCGTGGACGTGTCGATCAACGCCGCGACCAAATATATTTCCGGCCATTCCGATCTGATGCTCGGCATCGCCGTGACGACCGAAGCGGCCTTCATTCCGGTCAAGAAAACGGCCTCTGCCTCGGGCTATTGCGGCGGGCCGGACGATATCTACATGGCCATGCGCGGTCTGCGCACCCTGCCACTGCGGATGAAGCAGCATCACGCCTCCGGTCTTGCCATCGCGCAATGGCTGCAGGCTCGGCCGGAGGTTCACCGGGTGATGCATCCCGCGCTCCCGGATGATCCCGGTCATGCGATCTGGAAACGCGACTATGACGGCGCTTCAGGCCTGTTCGGCTTCGTCCTGGAAGCATGCAGCGAGGCACAGTTCGCGGCTTTCATGGACCATATGGATCTCTTCAAGCTCGGCTATTCCTGGGGCGGCTATGAGAGCCTCGTGGTGCCGACCTATCCCAACACGCTGCGCTCGGCGACCGAGTGGTCCGCGCCTGGCCCGGCTGTGCGCATCCATGTCGGTCTCGAGGCGGTCGAGGATCTCATCGCCGATCTTGAGCGCGGCTTCGCCCGGCTTCATGCCGCAGCCTGATTTTGATGGAACACCCCATGACCCTGATCGACATTACCGCCGGCCCGTTCAGCTTCGTCGCCAAGCTGGAAGAAGAACTGGCGCCCGTAACCGCCGCGCGCTTCAAGGCAATGCTGCCTTATGACGAAAAGCTGATTCACGTCCGCTGGAGCGGTGAGGGCGTATGGATTCCGCTTGGCGATGCCACATACGATCTGCCCTGGGAGAACCCGACGCGCTATCCGGCGCCGGGCCAGTTCATCTTCTACCCCGGCGGCTACAGCGAATGCGAGATCCTGCTCGCTTATGGTGGCGTGGCCTTTGCCAGCAAGCTGGGGCCGCTGGCGGGCATCCATTTCCTCACGATCATCGAAGGACTGGAGCATCTGCCCGAACTCGGCCGCACCGTCTTGTGGGAAGGCGCCCAATCCGTCAGCTTCCGGGTGAGGGGCTGATCGCATGGCGCCGCGCATCGAAAAGCTCCTGATCGACGGCCAGTGGACGGAAGCGAGC
This sequence comes from Sphingobium sp. B2D3A, assembly GCF_025961795.1. Lineage (NCBI taxonomy): Bacteria > Pseudomonadati > Pseudomonadota > Alphaproteobacteria > Sphingomonadales > Sphingobiaceae > Sphingobium > Sphingobium sp. B2D3A. The sequence goes on from NZ_JAOQOI010000001.1 coordinate 370,638, forward strand.
GGCGGCGAGACGTTCGAGACGATCAACCCCGCCGACGGCAGCCTGCTGGCTCATATCGCGCGCGCTACGGCGCAGGATGTCGACCGCGCTGTCGCTGCTGCGCGCGCGGCGTTCGAGCAGGGGCCATGGTCGCGCTTCTCTCCCGCCGACCGACAGGCGTTATTGATGCGCCTCGCCGACCTGCTTGAGCGCGACGCCGAGCATTTCGCGCGGCTCGACACGCTGGAAATGGGCTCCCCCATCCGCCACACGCGCGGATCGGTGGCGATGCTCGTCGATCTGCTGCGCTATTTCGCCGGCATTGCCCGTTCGATCGAAGGTACGACCAACGCCCCTTCCGATCCCGGCTTGTTCGCCTGTACCGTCAAGGAGCCGGTCGGGGTTTGCGGCGCGATCATCCCCTGGAACGGCCCACTCTGGGCTTCCGTGCTCAAGCTTGGTCCAGTGCTCGCGAGTGGCTGCACGCTGGTTCTCAAGCCGGCCGAAGATGCCAGCCTCGCACCGCTGCGCCTTGCTGAGCTCGCGCTGGAAGCCGGCGTTCCGGATGGCGTGTTCAATGTGGTCACGGGCTTCGGCACGGAGGCCGGCGCCGCCCTCGCCACCCATCCGGGCGTCGACAAGATCGCCTTTACCGGCTCGGTCGAAACCGGCCAGCAGATCATTCGCGCCTCGGCTGGCAACCTCAAGCGCCTGTCGCTGGAGCTGGGGGGCAAGTCGCCCAACATCGTCTTTGCCGATGCCAATCTCGAAGCCGCAGCGCGGGCCGCAGTCGGTGCCGCCTTTGCCAATTCCGGCCAGGTGTGCAGCGCCGGCACAAGGCTGTTCGTCGAGCGCCCGGTGCATCGCGCGTTCGCCGCCGAGGTCGCGCGCATCGCGGCCGACCTCAAGATCGGCGATGGCCTCGATCCGCAGACCGATCTCGGCCCGCTCGTGTCGGCGCGGCAGCTAAGCCGGGTTTCTGCGCATATGGAGGATGCGCTGGCCGAGGGCGCGCAGGCCCTGTCCGGCGGCGCGCGACTCTCCGGCGCGGATTATGATCAGGGCTTTTTCTTCCCACCCACGGTGCTGGTCGATGCGCATGACGAGATGCGCGCGGTGCGGGAGGAGATTTTCGGCCCCATCCTTGCCACGCTCCCCTTCGACAGCGAGGATGAGGTCATCGCCCGCGCCAATGCCACGCAATTCGGCCTTGGCGCGGGTGTGTGGACGAGCAGCGTCGGGCGCGCGCATCGCCTGTCGCGCGCGCTCAAAGCCGGCTCGGTGTGGGTGAACTGCTATAACCGCATCGATCCTGCCGTGCCCTCCGGGGGCGTCAAGGCGAGCGGACAGGGCCGGGAATATGGCCGCCAGCATGTCGAGGAGCATTTCCAGCTCAAGTCCGTCTGGATCGATACGGCGGTCTGACGGTGCTGCAGGCCGTCCCCTCCTACCTTCGTAGCCATGGGACGCTTTCGCTGCGCTTCGAGCAACGCGCCGGCAAGACGGTGTTGCGCCGCCGGCAGGAGGGCGGCTGCCTGCGTGTGCGCGTGCCGCGCGGCCCGGCAGTCGAGGCGGTGGTCATTAACACATCCGGCGGCCTGTGCGGCGGAGACAGCATCGACCAGCGCGTGGCGTGGGCCGAGGATACCGCATCGCTGCTGACCACGCAGGCCGCCGAGAAGGTCTATGGCAGCACCGGCCCCGCCTGCACCGTTGCCACGCGCCTTCATGTCGGTCCCCGCGCCAGCGCAGAGTGGCTGCCGCAGGAAACCATCCTGTTCGATGGCGCCCGGCTGGAGCGCATGACCGACATCGCATTGGAGGCCGACGCTGCTTTGCTCTGGTGCGAATCCGTCGTGTTCGGCCGCCTCGCACGCGGCGAGCAGTGCTCGACGGGCCAGCTGCTCGATCGCGTTCGGGTCCGCCGCGGCGGCGCGCTGATCTATGCCGATGCTCTGGCCCTTGGCAAGGCGCCGGCTGCCCAGCTCAGTCGCCCGGCGTTGGGCAATGGCGCCCTTGCCAGCGCGGTGCTGCTGGCCATTGGCGGTGATGCGCTCACCCGCCTCGATGCGGTACGGGCCGCGCTGGAGGATCATCCCGATGTGCTGGCCGGCGCAAGCCTGTGGAACGGCATCCTTGCCGTCCGACTGCTCGCTCGGGATCCGCCGGCGCTGCGTCGCTGTCTGGCGGCATCGCTCAAATTGCTGCGGGGCCGGCCCGATCTGCCCGGTCTGTGGAGGTGCTGAGATGCAATTGACACCCAGAGAGAAGGACAAGCTGCTGCTCTCCGTCGCTGCCATGGTGGCGCGGCGGCGGCTGGAGCGCGGGGTGAAGCTCAATTATCCCGAGGCCATCGCCCTGATCAGCGACTTCGTGCTGGAAGGCGCGCGGGACGGCCGCAGCGTCGCCGATCTCATGGAGGCCGGCGCGCACGTTCTCACCCGTGAGCAGGTGATGCCGGGCATCGCCGAGATGATCCCTGATGTGCAGATCGAAGCGACTTTTCCCGACGGCACGAAACTGGTGACAGTCCATGACCCGATCCGCTGACGCCCCGGCCCACCCCCGCGCGCCGGCCGAGATGATTCCCGGCGAACTTCTCCCCGCCGATGGCGAATTGGAGCTGAATGCCGGTCGTCCCATGCTGCGGCTAACCGTCGCCAACACCGGCGACCGGCCGGTGCAGGTCGGCAGCCATTATCATTTTGCCGAGACCAATCCGGCGCTCGATTTCGACCGTGCTGCCGCGCGCGGGCACCGGCTGGATATTCCCTCCGGCACGGCGGTGCGCTTCGAGCCCGGGCAGAGCCGGGAGGTCGATCTGGTGCCGGTGGCCGGCGCGCGCACGGTCATCGGCTTTCGGCAGGACGTGATGGGAGCACTGGACTGATGGCATATCGCATGACCCGCGCGGCCTATGCCGACATGTATGGCCCCACCACCGGCGACCGCCTGCGCCTCGCCGATACCGATCTTGTCATCCGCATCGAACACGACCTCACCGCCTATGGCGAGGAGGTAAAGTTCGGCGGCGGCAAGGTTATCCGCGATGGCATGGGCCAGAGCCAGGTCACCCGCGCTTCCGGGGCAGCCGATACCGTCATCACCAATGCCGTGGTGCTGGACTGGACCGGCATCTACAAGGCGGACATTGCGCTGCGCGATGGGCGCATCGCCGCCATAGGCAAGGCCGGCAATCCGGACATCCAGCCGGGCGTCGATATCGTCATCGGCCCTGGCACGGAGATCATTGCAGGTGAGGGCAAGATCCTCACCGCTGGCGGCGTCGATGCCCATATTCACTTCATCTGCCCGCAGCAGGTGGAGGAGGCTATCGCCAGCGGCGTCACCACCATGATCGGCGGCGGCACCGGCCCGGCGACCGGCACCAACGCCACCACTTGCACCCCCGGCCCCTGGCATATCGAGCGGATGCTGATGGCCGCCGAGGGCTTGCCGGTGAACCTCGGCTTTGCCGGCAAGGGCAATGCCAGCCAGCCCGATGGCCTCATTGAGCAGATCCGCGCCGGCGCCTGCGCACTGAAGCTGCATGAGGACTGGGGCACCACGCCTGCGGCCATCGACTGCTGCCTGAGCGTCGCAGATGCGATGGACATTCAGGTGATGATTCACACCGACACGCTTAACGAGAGCGGATTCGTGGAGGATACGATCGCCGCCTTCGCCGGGCGCACGATCCACGCCTTCCACACCGAGGGTGCAGGCGGCGGCCACGCCCCGGACATCATCCGCCTCGCCGGGCTGGCGCATGTGATCCCGTCGTCAACGAACCCGACCATGCCCTTCACCGTCAACACCATCGACGAGCATCTCGACATGCTGATGGTGTGCCATCATCTCGATCCGTCGATCCCGGAGGATCTCGCCTTTGCCGAGAGCCGGATTCGCAAGGAGACGATTGCGGCCGAGGACATCCTGCACGACCTCGGCGCGCTTTCGATCATCTCGTCGGACAGTCAGGCAATGGGCCGCGTGGGCGAGGTCATCACCCGCACCTGGCAGACCGCGCACAAGATGAAACGCCAGCGCGGTCCGCTTACCGGCGACGATGCGCAGGCGGACAACGCACGGGCGAAGCGCTATGTCGCCAAATACACCATCAACCCTGCGCTGGCGCAGGGCCTCGCGCATGAGGTCGGCTCGGTCGAGGTCGGCAAGCTGGCCGATCTGGTGCTGTGGCATCCGGCGTTCTTCGGCGCCAAGCCAGAGTTGGTCATCAAGGGCGGCATGATCGTCCATGCGATGATGGGCGATGCCAATGCGTCGATCCCGACGCCGCAGCCGGTTCATGCCCGGCCGATGTTCGGCAGCTACGGCCGCGCCATGGCCGCAAGCTGCATCACCTTCGTGAGCGCCGCCTCACTGGACACCGATCCTGCGGCACGCCTCGGTCTCTCGCGGACGTTGAGCGCGGTGCGCGCCACCCGCAGCATCGGCAAGCGCGATATGAAACTCAACGATGCCCTGCCGCATATCGAGGTCAATCCCGAGACCTATGAGGTACGGGCGGATGGCGAATTGCTGGCCTGCGAGCCTGCGTACGAGTTGCCCCTCGCCCAACGCTACTTCCTCTATTGAAAGGGCCGGAACGCAATATGCTCCGTATCACCGCCATCCAGCCCGGCCACAGCCATGACGCCACCGACACGGTGCTGCTCGATCATGACCAGCGCCGCCGCCGCCGCATCGTCTATCGTACGCAGGCTGGCCGCGCGATCCTGCTCGATCAGCCCAATGTCGTCCATCTGCGCCATGGCGATGGGCTGCTGCTGGACGATGGCACGCTTGTCGCCGTCAAGGCACTGCCCGAGCGACTCACCGCCATCACCGCCCCGGACCTCCCCGCGCTGGTGCGCATCGCCTGGCATCTGGGCAACCGCCATCTGCCGACCCAACTCGATGGCGAACGGCTGCTGATCCGCGAGGATCATGTCATCGCCCATATGGTCGAGGGGCTGGGTGGCACGTGCCAGGCGGTCGAAGCCGCGTTCGATCCCGAAGGTGGCGCCTATGAGGGTGCGCCCGGCCATGCTCACGCCCACGATCACGGTCGCGATCATCACAGTCACGGGGATCACCACCACGACCATCACCATCATCACCGCCATGGATGACGGCGCGCTCTTCGATTTGCTGAGCTGGATGTCGCCCGCCTGGCCCATCGGCGCCTTCGCACATTCCGGCGGCATCGAGTGGGCTGTGGAGGCCGGGCATGTCACCAGCCGCGACGAGACGGTGGCGTGGATCGGCGACTTACTGGAGCACGGCCCGCTGTTCAACGAGGCGGTGTTTTTCCTCCACGCCCTTCGCGCCGCGCTGGCGGGTGATGTCGCACGGCTGACCGAAGTGGCCGAACTGGCGGTTGCCGCCCAGAGCGGCTTCGAGCGTCATCTGGAAACCACGGCGCAAGGTGCGGCCTTTCGCCGCATCGCGCTTCAGTCGACGCAGCCTTCCGCCTTTGCAGCGCTGATCGCCCATGTGCCGGATGGCGCGCTCGCCTATCCTGTAGCGGCGGGCTGCCTCTTCGGCTGCCAGGGCATATCGGAGCGGCATGGTCTTGTGGCCTATCTCCATGGCTGCGCCGCCAATCTCGTTTCCGCCGCCCAGCGGCTCGTGCCGCTCGGTCAGACCGATGGCCAGCAGGCTTTGCTGGCCTTGCGCGGACCGATCCGCGCAATGGCCGCAGAGGTGATCGCTCTGCCCGACGGCGATCCCTTCCTCGCCCTGCGCGGCTGCACGCTCGTCGCCGAGATCGGCTGCATGGCGCATGAAACCCAATATACGAGGCTGTTCAGGACATGACGACAATGGAACAGGATGGCGCCATGCAGGCGCAGACCACCGGCGCCCTGCGCGTCGGCATTGGCGGGCCGGTTGGCTCGGGCAAGACGGCGCTGATGGACGCGCTCTGCAAATCGCTGCGCGAGCGCTATCGGATCGCCGCCATCACCAACGACATCTACACGCGCGAGGATGCCGAGTTCCTCACCCGCGCCGGCTCGCTGGAGCCTGAACGCATTCTTGGCGTCGAGACCGGGGGCTGCCCGCATACCGCGATCCGCGAGGATGCTTCGATGAACCTGGCGGCGGTGGACACGCTGGAAAAGCGCTTCCCGGGCCTGCAACTGGTGCTGATCGAGAGCGGCGGTGACAATCTTGCCGCCACCTTCAGTCCCGAGCTGGCGGACCTGACGATCTACGTCATCGACGTGTCGGCGGGCGACAAGATCCCGCGCAAGGGCGGACCGGGCATCACCCGCTCGGACCTGCTCGTCATCAACAAAATCGATCTCGCGCCCCATGTCGGTGCCAGCCTTGAGGTGATGGACCGGGATGCGCGCAAGATGCGCGGACAGCGCCCGTTCGTCTTCGCTAATGTGCGGGCGGGCCAGGGCGTCGCGGAGATCGAGGCATTCATTATCGAACATGGAGGGCTGAACGGATGATCAGACATTGCAAAACGGCGCTCGTCGCCATGATCGCGCTGATGCTGCCGGCGGCGGCACAGGCACATCCCGGCCATGAGGTCGCCAGTCCGCTGGTCTCGGGCCTGCTGCATCCGCTCACCGGCGCCGATCACCTCGTCGCGATGGTCATGGTCGGACTGTGGGGCGGCATGTTGGCGGGCCGCGCGAAATGGGCCGCACCTGCCGCCTTCGTGGGCGCGATGGTGATCGGCTTTGGCTATGCGCTGCTCGGCCAACCAGCCGGCCTTGCCGAAGGCGGCATTCTGCTCTCCATCCTCCTGCTTGGTCTGGCGCTGGCCCTTCGACTGAAGGCCTCATGGGCTGTCGCGGCGGCAGTGACGGGTGCTTTCGGCTTTGTGCACGGCATGGCGCACGGTCTTGAGGCTCCGGCTGGGGACGTCGCCACGTTCGCGTTCGGCTTTATCGCGGCGACGGCCGCGCTGCACGCGCTGGGCGTGGTGATCGGAAGCCGCGTTCCCGCACAGGCCTTGCGGGCGATGGGTGCGGTGGGCGCCGGTTTCGCGGTGTTCCTGCTCGCGGCCTGATCGCGCTCAGGCGATCAGAGCCACTTCGGCACGTCGGGCTTTTCGAAGGCGATGAGGGCGTCGATCAGCGCGTCCGGCTCGCCTTCGACGACGATGCCGTTGCGATGCTCGGGCGGGAGGAATTTCTGCCCGATCATCGTGTCGATAAAGGTCATGAACGGCTCGTGGAAGCCGCCGACATTGTAGAGGCCGACCGGCTTGTCGATCTCGCCAAGCTGGTTGAGCGTCCAGGCCTCCATGAACTCCTCCAGCGTCCCGATGCCGCCCGGCAGGGCGATACAGGCATCCGCGACGCTGAGCATACGCTCCTTGCGCACCCGCATAGATTCCACAATCTCGTGCAGGGAGAGACTGGGGTGCAGGTGCCCCCGATCGAACAGCCGCTGGTTGATCACGCCGTGGACATGGCCGCCGCCCGCCAGCGCAGCATCGGCCAGGATGCCCATCAACCCCTTGTGCGTGCCGCCATAGACGATCCCGATGCCCCGTCGGGACAGCGCTGCGCCCAGATCGGCCGCCGCGCGTTCATAGGTGTCGCCAAGGCCCGGATTGGATCCGCAGAAGACGGCAACGGTACGGATGTCGCGCTTTGGCTGGCTCATTGATGTGCTCGCATGTTCGAATGGTCGATGCGCGAGCCTATGTTTCGAAATCCGTCACGGCAAGCGCTGATGGGTTCTGATTCCAGCAACGCAGCGGGCGCCAGTCGGCAACACGCGCGCGCGAGCGGTTGAGGCAAAACGGACGTGATCAGGGCACCAGCACCGCACAGACGACCCACGGGAAGCCAAGCATGACACCAGCACAGAATGATCTCATCACCCTGAGCGGCAAGGGTACGCCGCTCGGCGCGCTGCTGCGCCGCTACTGGCAGCCCATCGCGTTGCTGGAGGAACTGGAGGGACCCCGCCCGGCCAAGGCCGTGAAGGTGCTGGGGCAGGACATGGTGCTGTTCCGTGACGAGCAGGGTCGCCTCGGCCTGCTCGATCGCGATTGCCCGCATCGCGGCGCCGATCTCGCCTTCGGGCGGCTGGAAGATGGCGGCCTGCGCTGCCTGTTCCATGGCTGGCTGTTCGATGTCGATGGCAATTGCATCCAGACCCCTGGCGAGCCAGCCGGCTCCAGCCTGTGCAGCCGCGTCAAGCAGCGCAGCTACCCGGTGGTCGAGCGTGCCGGTATGATCTTCGGCTTTCTGGGCGAGGGCGATGCGCCGGCCTTCCCCGGGCTGGATTGCTTCGCCGCGCCGGACAGCCATGTCTTTGCCTTCAAAGGCTATCTGGATTGCAACTGGCTGCAGGCGCTGGAGGTCGGTGTCGACCCGGCTCATGCCAGCTTCCTCCACCGTTTCTTCGAGGATGAGGAGGCGGACGCTTATGGCAAGCAGTTCCGCGGCCGCTCGGCAGACAGCGACCTCACCATGATCCAGGTGCTGCGCGAGTTCGAAAACCCGGACATCACGATTACCAAGACGGATATCGGCTTCCGCCTCACCGCCTTGCGCTCGCTGCCCGAGGGCAAGACGCATGTGCGCATCACCAACCTGTTCTTTCCGCAGGCCTTCGTCATCCCGCTTTCGGAGACGATGACGATCACGCAATGGCATGTGCCGATCGATGATCACAGTTGCTATTGGTACGCCGCCTTCACCAGCTTCACCGATGCGGTGGACAAGGAAGAGATGCGCCGGCAGCGGCTCACGCTTTATGAGCTGCCGGACTACAAGCCCCGCCTCAATCGCCAGAACGACTATGGCTATGACGTGGTGGAGCAGCGCAGCCGCACCTATACGGGCATGGGCGAGGACATCAACGTGCACGACCAGTGGGCGGTGGAATCCATGGGCCGCATCCAGGATCGCACCCGCGAGCATCTCGGCACCACGGACAAGGGCATCGTCGCCTATCGCACCATGCTCATCCGCGAGATCGGCAAGCTGCAGAAGGGCGAGCGCCCCCTGCTCGATCTGACAGCGGAGGAAGCGCAGCAGGTGCGTGATCCGGGCACCGTCGATGGCGTCGCGCCCGCCGGTGCGGACCTTGAGGCCTACTGGCTCGAGGTGGACCGCCGCCGTCGCGATGCCGCACCCTGGGCCTCCCAGCCGGCTCCTGTTTCCGCAGAATGAGCGACTTCATCGCCACCCATGGCCTGTGGAGCAACGAAGCCCGTCGCCAGGCCGCCGATGTCCTCAAGCGCATCGAGGCCGACGGGATCAATACCGTCCGCCTCGTCTTTGCGGATATGCACGGGATCACGCGCGGCAAGACGTTGCTGGCCGGCTCCCTCGCGGGCGCCTTCGAGGATGGCTGCGCGATCACCTCGACGCTGCTGCTCAAGGATACATCGCACCGTACAGTGGTGCCGGTTTTCGCGGCCGGCGCCGGGATTGGCGATGCCGATCTGCAGGGCGGCGGCGATGTCATCATGGTGCCCGATCCGGCCACCTTCCGCGTTCTGCCCTGGGCACCCGGCACCGGCTGGATGCTGTGCGATCTCTATCATCATGATGGTCGCCCGGTCGTCGCCTCCACCCGCCGGCTCGCCCGCGCGGCGGTGGACCGGCTGGCGGCGCGCGGCTTTGACTATGTGAGCGGGCTCGAAGTGGAATTCTACCTCACCCGGCTGGAAGACGCGGCGCTCGCGCTGGGTGATGCCGGCCAGCCCGGCCGCCCCCCGCAGGTCTCGTTGCTCCATCAGGGCTATGCCTATCTCACCGAGCAGCGTTACGATCAGGTCGAGCCAATCGTCGAGATCCTGCGCGAAAACTGCCTCGCGCTCGGCCTGCCGCTGCATTCACTGGAAGTGGAGTTCGGCCCCAGCCAATGCGAGTTCGTCTTCAAGGCGGGCACCGGCATTGGCCCGGCGGACGACATGATTCTTTTCCGCAGCGCCGCCAAGCAGATCGCCCGGCGCCATGGCTATCATGTCAGCTTCATGTGTCGCCCCCAATTGCCCGAGGCGATGGCGAGCGGCTGGCACCTCCACCAGTCGCTGCGCAATATCCGCACCGGCGAGAATGCCTTCGCACCCTCGGACGGGTCGGATGGCCTTTCCGGCGTTGGCCAGCAATTCCTCGCCGGGCTGCTCGCCGGCGCAGCCGGGGCCGCGCCCTTCTCCACGCCCACCATCAATGGCTACAAGCGCTACCGGCCCAACAGCCTCGCCCCCGATCGCGTGGCCTGGGCGGAGGACAATCGCGGCGCCATGCTGCGCGTCCTCGCCAGAGGCGCCGCCAAGCTGCGCCGTATCGAGAACCGCGTGGGCGAGCCCGCTGCCAATCCCTATCTCTACCTCGCCTCGCAGATGGTCACCGGCCTTGCCGGAATCGAGGGCGGCATAGACCTGCCCCCGCCGGTGGACTCACCCTATGCTGCGCAGGTCGAAAAACTCCCCCAGACGCTCGACGCCGCGCTCGACCGGCTGGACACAGACCCCCTCCTGCGCGCCGCCTTCGGCAATGATTTCGTCGACCACTTCCTCCTCATCAAACGCGCCGAAGTCGCCCGCTACAACCAGACCGTGACGGACTGGGAACATCGCGAGTATTTCGACCTGTTTTGAGAGGGGGAAGCGGATCGACGGGACGGTATCCCTGCCGTCTATGCGTGAAACAGGTCGCCTGAAAAGCGTTCCTCGCAATGCACGTCCGGGTTTGCGAAACAAACCAAAAGGCGGAAACAGCTGGGTTCCCGCAGGAATGGTCTCTTGCCGATCTTCACCGTTCGTGCCGAGTAGAATCCGAGTATCGGCGCAGGCGCGTATCGAAGCATCGCAGAGCAGGGGCTGGTCCTTTGATACCTCGCTTCGACAGGCTCAGCCGCTACTCAGGCCCCCGGAATGCCGTCACTATGTTTGCCGTGTCCGATCAGCCCGCTTTTAAGCGTTCATGGGGGGCGGCGCCCGGCAAGTTTGAGATGGTTAAAGGACCTCACTGAACCGTCGGCTGATGCTTGATAACATGATGCAAAATGGGCAGGTAACCTTGGTCATCTAAAAGCCCGCTAGAACTGCCGATGATGGTCGGGGCGCTACATCGGGGGCATCTGGCCGTCCAACGCCTCACTCGATTCTGCTTCTCGGGAACAGTCCATTCATCAAGCCATTCACGGACTTCGCTTACATCAAATGTTGCGCAGCAGGAGAAGCAGCCAGCGTATTTGCTCGCTTCGACCTCGCGGCGGTTGCCAACGCTGTGTGCGACTGCTTCCGCCACAAGTTTTGCATCTGCGCTCTGCTTCATCGGAATACCATCGCGGAAATGACGAACGTCAGCAATGCCGTCGTTTCTGGACAGGCGGGTCTCCCGCCATACTTCTAATGAGGCGGCATCCGCCCGTCTCCTCCCATTCACCGGCCAAGCCGCAGCCCGCCAAAAAATGTGAACACCTCGGTGCAGATTGCGAACCCGGCTTGTGGGCACCGGGCGGCTCCTTATCCTGCCTTCTCATGCCGGAGCGCTCATCCGGCCGCATGATGAGGAACTGCCGATGCTGCCGCCGCGAACGCAAGGAAACTGGAGCACCATAGCGCTGGTCTATCTCATCGGCCTGATGAGCATGGCGCTGGTCGGCATTCTCTCTCCGTTGGCGCTGCGCATTACCGAGGCGATGGATGCGCCCGCTGCCGCGATTGGCCTCACCATTGCGCTCTTCTCCCTGCCCGCGACGATCGTGGCGACGGTGGGCGGCGGCATTGTCGATCGCCTTGGTCCGCGCCTGGTGCTGCTGCTCACCTCGCCGGTCTTCGTGCTGGCGGACGTAATCCTGTGGTTCGCGCAGGATATCTGGCTGTTCAACCTGGGCGTGCTGATGGCAGGCGTGGGATATCTCGGCATCCTGAACGGCGGCGCGGCGATGCTGATGGGCTCGCTGGAGGGCGGCACGCGCACCCGTGCGCTCACCTTGTGGTCTACTTATGCGCCGACCGGCTTTTCGCTCGGGCTGCTGATGGCAGCGCCATTCACCACCAGTGACAGCTGGCGGCTGGCGATTGCCTTCCACGGCGCGATCATGCTCGGATGCGCTGCGCTGGCCTTCATCCTCCCGCATGTCGCGGCAATCCGCAAGGAAGGGCAGAGCGGGCGTGAGAAGCTGGCTGCCCTGTTTGCCGGCCTGCGCCGTCCGCCGATTCTGATGCTCGGCTTTGCCATGGCGATGCCGGCGATGATCTCCTACGGCACCAGCCTTGCCGCGCCAACCTATCTGGCAAAGGTGCATGGCGTCTCGCTCGCCGCGTCGGCGAGCATCGTGGCCATTGCCAAGATCGCCGCGGTGCTGCTCGGCGGCACGATTACCGGTGCGCTGCTCTCGCGGGATTTCCCTATGCGGCGGCTGCTCGGCATCGTCGTGGTCATCGGTGTCGTCGCGCAGATCGCTTTGTTCCTGCCGTCCAGCCCGATGATCATCGCCATTGCGGGATTGATGGCTTGGCTGTTCGCTTATGGCGCCGCCACCGGCATCTGCATGGCGACTATGCCGGCGCTCGCGACCGGAACGGTCGGCGGCGGCACAGTGGCAGGTTCGGTCAACCAGTTCGTGTCGCTGGCCTCGTTCCTCACCCCCACCGTCTATTTCGCGCTGACGCACTGGTCAGGCTATGTCGGCGTCGCGATCGTCGGCCTGCTGGTCTGCTTCATTGCGTTGCCCCGCGTGCCGACGGCGCCCAAGGCGGCCGCGTCGGCGGCTTGATCACACCGCCGTGTCGCCGCCGTCCACCGGCAGGATGGCCCCGGTGAGATAACTGGCGGCGGGTGACGCGAGGAAGCAGACCAGCGCCGCAGCCTCCTGCGCTGAACCATGCCGCCGCAGCGGAATGCGCGCCTCGATCTGCGCGCGCTCATCGGCGGCATTTTCCCGCGTAGTCCAGTATGCGTCAGTCAGCGGCGTATCGAGCCAGCCTGGCAACACCGCATTCACGCGGATGCCGTCCGGCCCCAGTTCGGCAGCCAGGCTGCGCACCAGCCCCGCAACACCGGCCTTGGTCGCCTGATAGCCATGAGTGAAGGGCTGCCCGCGCAGTGTCGCAGTGGATGAGAGCAGGGTGATGCTCGCATTGGCCGATTGGCGCAGCGCCGAGAGCGCCGCCTGCACCGCGAGGAAAGGCAGGCGCAGGTTGATCGCTGCCGCCCGGTCCCACATCGCCGCGGTCCAGCGTTCGATGGGTGCACTCTCCATGGCGCTGGCGGCGATCACCAGCGCATCGAGCGTGGGGAGGTGGGTGAGCGCTTGCGCGACGGCGTAGACTGGAGCCTCACGGTCGGCGAGGTCGATGGCGACGTAGGGATAGACACCGTCAGGCGCCGCTCCTTCATCCGCCAGCGCCACCTGATGTCCAGCCCGCGCAAATTCCCCTGCAATCGTGCCGCCCAGTCCGCGCGTGCCGCCGATGATCATCATGCCCGCCATATCTGCGCACTCCCGCAACCGAAAGGCGTAGCCAAGCACGGCCGCGCGGTGCCGCCCATGGCCGGATCGGCAACGGGGGAGGCATCAAAAAGCAACTCTCGGCAACGCCCCGCGCGCGTAAAAGAGCAAATATGACCCAAGCCCTCTCCGCAGGGGCGTCCGCGCCCGCATTCGACCGCGCCAATCCGCGCGCCGTGCGGCGTGCGATCCGCGCGGGGGCATTCACCGATTTCACCAACCACGTCGCGCGCGACTTCATGCAGGGCAATCTTGTCGCCGTCCCGGCCGCCTATGCCGATGATTTCGAGGCCTATTGCCGCGCCAACGCCCAAGCGCTGCCGATCCTCGGCCGCAGCGAGCCGGGCGTCCGCGCGATCCCCGCGCTCGCCGACGATCTCGACATCGCCCGCGATACCGGCGGCTATATGGTGTTCCGCGATGGCGAGTTGGTCGAGACCCCGCGCGATGCCTCTGCCGTCTGGGCGGACGATCTCGTCGCCTTCGTGCTCGGCTGCTCCTTCTCCTTCGAAGCCATTCTTCAGCGCGCCGGCGTGCGTCTGCGCCACCTCGATGAGGGCAATGTCTCGGCCATGTACGAGACGGATCGCGAGACGACCCCCGTCGGCCCGTTCGGTGGGAAGCTCATTGTCTCCATGCGCGTGCTCAGCCCCGCCGATGCCATCCGCGCGACGCTGCTCAGCGCCCGCTATCCGCAATTCCATGGCGCGCCGGTTTCGCTCGGTCTGCCTGGCGATCTGGGGATCGCCGATCTTTCGCACAGCTATGGCGGCCACGGCCTCACGACCCTGAACCCCGGCGAGTTGCCGGTCTTCTGGGCGTGCGGCGCGACGGGCCAGAATGCCGTGCGCAACGCCCGTCTGCCGCTCTGCATCACGCACCACAAGGCGCACATGGTCGTCACAGACCTGCCGCTCCCCAAGGACTGACCCTCATGAACATCGATCAGATCGTCTCCGATTATTACGAAAACGGCTATGTCGTCCTGCCCGGCCTGCTGGCGGGTCCGGTGCTGGACAATCTGCGCGCGCTCACCGACCGCGTCGCCGCCAAGGCGGAGACGGTGGAGGCCGATGACGCCTGGTTCGATTTCGACACGGACGTTCAGGGCAACCGCACCATCCAGCGGATCAAGAAGCCCAACCGCATCGACCCCTATTATGCCGAGCAGGCGGGCAATGCGGATATTCTGGCGGTCCTCACCCGCATCATCGGCGCGAACGTGCGCCTCTCGCACACCAAGATCAACATGAAGTCCGCCAATGGCGGCGCCGCGCTGGAGTGGCACCAGGACTGGGCCTTCGCGCCGCACACCAACATGTCGACCTGCGTCGCCTCGGTGATGCTGGATGGCGCCAATGCCTCCAACGGCGCGATGCAAGTCATCCCCGGCAGCCACAAGGGGCCGCTGCTCGATCATCATGACGAGGAGGGCTATTTCTGCGGCGCGGTCGATCCAGCGGCCTTCGACATGGCGAAGGCAGTGCTGCTCGAAGGTCCGCCCGGAACCGTCAGCTTCCACCATCCCATGACGCTCCATGGCTCCAGCGTGAATCGCTCGGGCGATCCGCGCCGCATTCTCTTCTATGAATATGCCGCCAGCGATGCCTTCCCGCTCTTCTACAAGGTGGATTGGGACGAGTATGAATCCCGCCTCGTCTGCGGCCCCTCGACGCGAGAAGTGCGCTTCGAGCAGAATTATGTGCGCCTGCCCTTCCCTTCGCGCGCGGGCAGCTCGATCTACAAGATTCAGGCCGGCTCGAAGCGCAAATTCTTCGCGGACGCGCAGTGATGGCGAGCAAAAATCCCATCGCCTTCGTCACCGGCGCCAGCGCTGGCACCGGCCGGGAAATCGCGCTGGCGCTGGGCGCGCAGGGCTATGACGTCGCCATGGTCGCGCGGCGCACCGCCGCCATGGAGGAGGTCGCCGAGCAGATACGGGCGCAGGGCCGCCGGGCGCTGGTGCTGACGGCGGATGTGCGCGAGGCGCCCGCGCTGGAGACCGCGCTCGACAGCTTCCTGGGCTGGTCGCAAGGCGCAGTGGACGTCATCGTCAATGCGGCCGGCCACACCGGTCCGCTGTCGCCGCCCATCGGCGAGTTCGGTATTGAAGAGTTCGATAGCACCGTCGCCACGAATTTGCGCGCGCCGTTCATCGTCATGAGCCGCCTGCTGCCAGTGATGCGCGCGGCAGGGCATGGGCGCATCGTCAATATCGGCGGTAATCACGGGATGCGCGGCCGCGCCGGCCGCTCCAGCTATTCCGCCTCCAAATGGGGCCTGCGCGGCCTCACCCGCAGCGCCGCGCTGGAGGCCGGGCCCGATGGCGTCACGGTCAATTATATCGCCCCCGGCCCCATCGCCGTACCGCGCATGAAGGCCAATTGGCGCGCCATGGCCGAGCTGAAAGGCCTCTCGGAAGAAGAAGCGCTGCGCGCCTATGTGGCGGACATGGGCATCCCCCTTAACCGCCCGAGCGAAATGGCGGACGTCGTCGCCATGGTGCTTTACCTTGTGGGCGACGGCGGCCGCAACGTGACCGGTCAGGAACTGGTCGTGGACGGAGGCGCGACGCTTTGAGGCTTGGACCATCCGATCAATCGATGATGCAGTGAGTCCAGTTTGTCGATCATCCCGGCAGCGCTTTTGCAAGACTGAGTTCCAAACCGGACTGGACGCCCCGCCGTTCGTCCTGAGTAGCTGCTGAGCTTGTCGAAGCGGCGTATCGAAGGACCGCTACGCGCGCTGCGATGCTTCAATACGGCTCTTCGATCCGCACCTGCGGCGCTACTCAGACCCTACTCAGCACGAACGGGGAAGATCGGCAAAGAGCGCTCCCAACGACTTTTAGTGATAGCGCTAGCGTTCCGCGAGACCCAATAGCGGACAACCGGTCAGGCAAGGATTTGTCCTCGTCGGGCCAACCCCGTTGCCCCACCAGCACCTCCCCGGTGCCACAATCCCCCCGCGACACTATCCCGCAGCAGGTTAGAACGGCAGGATGCAGAAGGAGTGACTCCGCCGATGATGACCCGCCCTCTTCGCCCTGCGCCCTCGCACCGATCAGATCGATTGGTCCGCCTTGCGCTGTGGTCCGTACTGCCCCTGGTGGCGCTGGCCGGGCCGGCAATGGGACAGGAGGCTGCGCCCGCGCCTGAACACACGGCGCAGCACACTGCCAGCCCGGTTGATCTGGGCGACATCGATGGCGATGGCGGCGTTTCAGCTTTCTATCAATGGACCGGCGAAATCCCCGCACCTGGCCAGATGCTGCGGCAAGAGCCGTTGCCGGCGGACCGCAGGCAGCCGGAAAGCGGCCAAGCACTGCGCATTCTCTATTCCTCTACCAGCGGCGTGGGAGATCAAGGGCCGATCGTCGTTTCGGGCATGCTATTCCAGCCCAAGGGAAGCGCACCGAAGGGCGGTTGGCCGCTCGTCTCGTGGGCGCATGGCACGACCGGTTTTGCCGATGTCTGCGCGCCTTCGTGGAATGGCACGTCGCTGCGCGATCAGGGCTATCTGCAGCGCTGGCTGGAGGCGGGCTTTGCCGTCGTCGCGACCGACTATGAAGGGTTGGGGGCAGATGGCGTCCATCCCTATCTCATCTGGCGATCCGAAGGGCATGCCGTGCTGGACGCCGCCCGCGCCGCCTCCGCCGCTTATCCCGCTGTGCTGTCGCGCCGTGTGGTACTCGTCGGTCAGTCCCAGGGCTCGGGCGCGGCGATTGGCTCTGCCTATCTGGCAAAGAGCTATGCGCCACAGCTAGACCTGCTCGGCACCGTCGCGACCGGCCTCGTCATGACCTTCGATACGCCGGAGGCCGCCGGGCAGGCAGCAAAGGGCGAGAAGATGACCGATCCCCGTGCGATGGACCCGGGCTTTGCCATGCTGCGCATCGCCGGCACGGATCGCGCGCTCAATCCGCATCTGGATCCGGCCGATTTCGTCACGCCCGCGGGCTATCCGCTGCTGCGCCTTTCGCGGCGCGGTTGCCTGCGCGACCTGATGGCCAAGGCGGAGGAGATGGGGCTCAAGGACGGGCAGACGGTCTTCACAGCGGATCTCGCGCCGCTCGACAGCAAGATGGACGCCGCCTTCGCCTTTACCGATGGGCGCATCCCCGGCCCGCTGTTCGTCGGCACCGGCCTTGCCGACGACATGGCCGGCACGCAGGGACAGTATAACGCCGTGCGCGCCATGTGCGCGGCGGGGACACAGGTACATTGGCACACCTATCCGGGTGAGGACCACAGCACCGCCGTCACGGTTTCGGCTGCCGACTCCATCCCCTTCGCGCAGAATCTGCTCAAGGGCCATGTGCCAGCCTCTAACTGCGCAAGCATCCAGCACCCTGGGCCAGTCCAGCAGCGCAAGGGCGCTTATATCGACTGAGCGACGGGCGACTTCATAAGCCCTTTCCTCGGCGGGCGAGCGCGCTTTTGCGCGTGATTACTGCGCGCGCAATTTGGTGTAAGCCCAACCCTTAGCCCCCTCCAGTCAGGAGAGGCGTTGGGTGAAGGACAGTCTCGCGCCGGAACCGCCTCGGCTATACATCCCGTCCCGCCATTTCTGCCAGGCAAGCGCCCAGCGCGCCTGCGCCGATCAAGTCGGCCAGCGGCTTTCGCGCATAACAAAGCAGAACGGCGGAAGCATCGCTGCTCCCGCCGTCCGCGCGACCCGAAGGGCTATTTGCCCTTCGTCTCAAATCCTGTCGTCAGTAGCGATACTGGAAGGTCAGCCCCACCGTGCGCGGGCGGTAGGTCTGGTTGTAGTAGAGCGGCGAGCCTACCGAGTCGTGATTGCGTGCCAGCAGGTCGTTCGAGTTCAGCAGATTGTCCACGAAGACGGAAAGGTCCACGCCGCTGAACCGCGCGCCGGCACGGGCCGAGACGAAGTTGCGGCCGGGCAGGTCGGTCAGGCCGGCATCATAGCCATAGGTGCCGGGCACCGCGCCGCGGAAAGTGTGGCTGGCGAAGGAATATTCGCCACGCACATAGCCGTCCACACCTGCGCTGAGCTCCCGTTCGTAGCTGCCATAGACGCGGCCGGTCCAGGCCGGTCCGCCGATGTGCTGCCCGTCGGCCTTGAGCACCAGCCCATTGCCGCCGAGCACGTCGCTGTCATAGGTCAGATCGACATAGGCCACGTTGCCGCCAATGTTCAGGCCGCGGGCCGCGCGCAGATCCAGCGAGAGTTCGCCGCCCTTACCCGTCGCGTTGCCGAGATTGTAGATGAACGAGAAGGCGCAGGTCGGCAAACGCACGGATTGCTGGATGTTCTTCCACTTCATCACATAGGCACTGGCACCGACCTGGAGCGCACCGCCGAACAGCGAGTTCTTGGTGCCTGCCTGATAGGACCAGAGGTTATCCGACTCATAGGCAGTCGGGCTCTCGGTCAGGCCGAGCGTGGCAAGGTCGCCCGTGCACAGGTCGCTGACGATCTTCGCCTGAGCACCACCGGGGCGGAAACCCTTGGTCGCCGAGGCATAGATCATGTTGTTGGGCGCGAACTTGTAGGAGATGCCGAAGTTCGGCGTCCAGGCGTGTTCCTTCATGCTGGCCGTCGTGACGGTGCGCACGCCCCGTGAGGTCGGACCATCGGTGATGTTGGTGAAGTCGAAATCAACATGGCTGTAGCGGATCGCAGCGGTCAGCGTCAGCTTGTCGGTTGGCTTGAAGTCCAGGCTTGCGTAGCCGGCGATCTGTTCGTCCTTGGCATCGACCAGGTTCACATAGCTGTAGACGCCTTGATATTGCTGGAAGCCGTTCACCAGAACGCCAGGAATACGGCCAGAGCCAGTGTAGTTGGCGAATTCCTGTTTGCTCTTCGAGTAATAGACGCCGGCCGTCCAATCGAGCAGCGCGTTCTCGTAGGACTGCAGACGCGCTTCCTGAACGAAGTTCTTCTGACGCATGTTCAGGTATACGCCCATGTTGTTCAGGTCCTTGTTGGCGTAGGTGCCGAAAGGACTGCCCGAGCGCAGGACCGAGAAATAAGTCGCGTAGTTCAGCGTCTGCTTCTGCTTGCGATCGAAGTAGGACGTGTTGGTGATCAGGTCGATATTGGGCGCAACTTCCCATTCGACCTTCAGGGCCGGTAGGTAGAAGGTGTCCGTGCTCGGCTCGAGGGCGTAGACGCCGCTGTGATAATCATTTTCTGCGGCCAGGCCGTAGCCTTCCCAGAAGTCATCGCGCGAGCGGGTGTGGACGCGCTGATAATAGAAGCTCGGCGTGATGGTGAGCGTCTCGGTCGGCTTCATGCCCAAAGCAGCACGGAAGACGGCAGCGTTGCCGGAATTGATGTCCTTGGCCTTCACCACGTCGGTGCCGTGCACGACCTGATCGATGTAGCCGCCCGTGTCCTGATACCAGCCGCTGAGGCGGAAGGCGACCTTGTCGCTGATCGGCGCCCCGAAAGCGAGACCGGCCTCGTAGCTGGGCGAGCCCTCCTGCGTGAAGGAAACCTGCGCGCGGCTGTAAATTTTAAGCGAGTCATAGTTCGGTTCCGGCGTGATGAAGCGCACCGCGCCACCCTGCGCACTTGCGCCAAACAAGGTGCCCTGTGGGCCGTACAAAACCTCGACACGGTCGAGGTCGAAAATCCGGGGATAAGGGTTGCCACCATAATAGCCAACGTTGCGGATCTGGATCGGCGTTTCGTCGATGTAGATCGCGGTCGTGGCGGAGCCGACGTCCGAGGAGAGGCCGCGGATAGCGATGTTGCTGCCATTATTGGCGGTAGAACCGGCGCTCGACGTGAAGTTCAGCGCGGGGGTCAGCCGGGAGAGGTCGTCGATCGTGCGAACGCCCTGCTGGTCCATCAGGCGCTTGTCGTAGCTGGTGATCGAGAGGGGAACCTCGTTGATTGCCTGTTCGCGCCGCGTCGCGGTGACGACGATGACGCCCTGATCGTCAGCAGCCTCCGCTGCGGCAGCATCGGCGGCGTCGGCAGCATGCGCCGTGCCGATGCACGTGGCCAAGACAGCGGCTGCGCAGGATATGGAGAGCGCGCTGAATGTGCAGCGGCCGCTGCGTGTAGACCCGTTTTCGTTCTTGATGAGAGACATGACTCCGACCCCTTTTTCTCGATACTTGCGAGTAACCTCTCTTGCGCCACGCACCGTCCAGATGTCCTCGCGTGTAACCTCCCTGCTGTTGACCAGCATTTCTGGGCACCGCGTTCCCCGGCGCACACACATCAAGACAAAGTTTTGCCCGCTGCACCATTGCAAGAAGCGAACCGACCTGTTGCTAAATGTGTAAGAGGAGGGTCCGGCGTTGTTGCAAGCGGCGTCGAGCGATCTCTTTTTTGCACCGCCTGGAGCGTCCAGGCGCTTTAGAGTGATTGCAGATCAAGGCCGTTGGGTTTTGGGTGAGCACAGGCAGAATGGGAAACCCATCATGACACTGCGGACACTGCTGGCGGGACGCGTCCTTGTGGATGCGCAAGGCACGCTGCTCGGACCGAGCCGGATCAGCATCGGTACCGATGGACGGATCGCGGCTGTCGAGCCGGTGCCCGCGCAGTCGTTAAGTCCGGAGGAGGCCGGGCGCCTGATTATGCCCGCACTGTCCAACGCGCATGATCATGGCAGAGGCCTTCGGACCCTCGCCTTTGGCGCGCCCGATCAATCTCTGGAAAGCTGGTTGCCCGACCTGCGCCGCCACCCACGGGTCGATCCCTGGCTCAACGCTGTCGTGGCGCTTGGCAGGATTGCGTTGAGCGGTGTCGCCGCCGTCAACCATTGCCACAATACGCAGGACGGGCGCGCCTTGCTCGCTGAGGCGGAGGCTGTGTCGCGGGCCGCGCGCGATGTGGGAATCCGTGTCGGGTTTGGCTGGCCATTCTTTGACAGAAACCCCCAAGTCTACGGCGATCTGGGCCGTCTCGCCGCTTTCTATCCTGAAGAGCAGCGCGCGGGGATTCTCGCGTCCGCTGATGGAATGCGGGATTGTGCCACGAATTTCTCATGGTTCGAGCAGGCCAAGGCATTCGAGCACGACTATTTTACACTCCAGTATCATCCGGTGGCGCCGCAATGGGCAAAAACCGAGACGCTCGAGGCGATCGCGCGTGCATCAGCAGCGGACGGACGACGGGTGCACACCCATATGTTGGAAACCGAGCTTCAACGGGATTGGTCGCGGGCCAATTGTCCGGGGGGTGTCGTGAGCTGGCTAGACAGCCTGGGCCTGCTCAATGAGCAGCTCACTGTCGCACATGCAATCTGGCTCGATGATCGCGACATCGCGCTACTCGCCGAACGCGGCGTCATCGTGAGCGTCAACCTTTCCTCCAATCTGCGTCTCCGGTCGGGCATGCCGCAGATCGGCCGTCTGCTCGATGCTGGCGTGCGTGTCGCGTTCGGGCTGGATGGCATGGCTCTGGACGACGACGAGGATATGCTACGGGAGCTGAGGCTGGCATGGCATGTGGGCGCTCGCGAGACGAAGTGGGGCATGGGCCGGGACCCCGGCAAAATCCTGAAAGGCGTTTTCGACTGGGGGAGGCAGTCCATCCTCGGCGCTGCTTCGACGCCCGCCCATACGGTCGCAGCAGGCCAGGATGCGGATCTTTTGATCCTTCGCTTCGGCGTTCTGGCAGCCGATTGCATCATGCCTGATCCCGATCCTGTCCGCCTTGTGCTCGGACGGGCCAGAGCCGAGCATGTCGAATGCCTGCTCATCGGCGGTCGCTCCGTCGTTCAGGGAGGGCAATGCACCGGGATCGATCTGCGCGCACTTGAAGCGCGCCTCGTTGAGGAAGCGCGAGATGCCTTCGCCCGGTCAACGGCGTCTGAGCGAGACATCGCGCAGGCAAAGTCGGCCATAGGGCGCTACTATTGTTGCGAATAGATACATCGATGCTGGTTCAAGCGAGCCCTGCGGCAGCTTCGTCAATTATAGCTCACCGTAACGGCAAAGCTGCCGGCGTAATCTCCCGAGGCTGTGCTACTCGGCACCGTGAGAGTGCCCCCTACGCCCAACGTGAGGGAGCCCGATGTATTCAGTGTCTGTGCGCCGCTCGCGGATGGAGAAAGTGCAACGCTGAGCGTGCCCCCGCCGCTCCCGCTCATCGTCAGGCTGCCCGGCGTCGTGACCGTGATCGCCGTGCTTGCCTGTCCGCCAATGGAAAACTGCGCGCGACCGCTGGTGAGGCCGGGAAGCAGGACGGGGCTTCCCGTTCCGATGGACCGGGCACCATTCACGTTGCTGATCGAGACAGTGCCGCTGCCGCTCGCAGGCGGTCGGATCGCGCCGAACGCCAGATCGCTGCTCTTGGTGAGGGTCAGCGACTTGCGAATGGTCGCGATTGCGTTTCGGGACAGCGAAGATGCGGAGGGGACTGTCGGCGATTTCGCGACGCCCACGCCCCATGAGGCTGACGCGCTCGTACTGGTAGAGGCATTATCGCCAAGAATCGGCAGGGTCATTCCAACGAGGAAGGTGCGGCTGCTCGTTGAGGAGAAGCCGGTCAGGGGAAAGGTGATCGAGCCATCGGGATTCGTGGTGACAGCGCCCACCGTTCCAGTGCCGGAAGCCACGGTGAAGTTCTTCACTTTCTGAGCCCGGCCACTGATCGTCGTCAGCGAAAAGAGGCGGACGATCGCCGTCGCGCTCGTGCACGCGCTGCCGCCCGAGCACCGGATGGTGACGGTGGCGGCCGACTTGGTGCCCGAGGCGATATTTCCCCCGCTGCCCGCCGCCGAGGAGACCGCGCCGCTCGTCGTAATGGCGAAGTCGGTGTTGCCGCTCGCCGCCGCCGCCACATTGCCGAAGTTCGGCGTGTTCGTTGTGATAGTGTTGACTGTGAAAGACTGGGCCAACGCCGACCCTTGTGGAAGCGCCACCCAGAGCATTGCCGCACAAGTCGCTGCCAGTGTGCGCAGCCGCCGCACCGGCGCCGGCTGCTTGGTGGGCCAAGCGCTGCGCACCGCCCCAGATGCGGTCGCATGTCTCAATGCCTTGTCCCTTCGAAAATGACGGTTGCGTTCGCGTCCGGAGCCATGCCTCCCGCTTCCGGAATGATGACGGAGACCGGCGCGGCCATGGCCATGCCCAGCCGCCCGGCCTGCTCGCGATCGAGTTGCAGATCATAGGTGCCAGGAGGCAGGCTCTCGAAATAAATGCTGCCGTCGAACTCGGAAACCGCCTCCTTCCGCGTGCCATCCTCACCCACAAGCGCAGCGCGCACGGACGACAGGCCCACGAGCTTGCCAGTCGGTTGCCGCAAGACGATGTGGACAAGCGCTTCCCCTACCGGCTTGAACGGATAAGCCAGCACCGCCACCTTGCCCCGGACGGGCGCAAATTCCACAATCTGGGGCGGAACGGCGACATAGGGCAAATCCACATCATCCAACCCAATCGTGACTCGGGCGGAGGGGCCATATCCCAGGCCGGTCACCAGCGCTCGGCCGTTCGCGTCGGTGACTTCCTCCCTGGTCCCGCCTTTCAGCTTGAGCCCGGATACAGGCAATTCGCCCGGATCTCGTCGACCGTTGCCATCGGAATCGAAGAAACTTTCGAACGCCAGATTCCCACCCGATGCAGCCCCGGAGCGCCGCACAGCATAGCGCCTGCTCAATGGATTGGGTGCCAGACTGAAGCTTAGCTGGATGCCGACGCTCCAGTCCCCTCGGGGTCTGGAATAATCCGCGCTGAAGGTAAGATCGGCTATCGGCAAGCGGACACTCAATCCCGCTTCCGCCGTCGTATCCCAGGTCGTTACAAATGATTGTCCGGCCGCGAGCCGCAGGGAGGAGCCTTCTCCGACGCTTCGGTCGACAGCCAGGTTAAAGGATCGGGCCTGAAGAGAGGGCTGCACATCATAGTCAAACCCGCCGCGAACTTGCCAGTCATAGCCCGGATTGAGAGACGCCGAGACATTTCCGGTCAATCGGTTCTGAGCCCCTGGCCCGGTCACGCGGTTATAATCCCAGCTGGCAGAGACCAGCGCACGGGCAACGGGAAGCGACATGTTCAATGTCCCATACACGGCGCTCTGTCCGTCCACATAGGCGTCTTGACCGATCCGCAAGGCCACCGGAATGATCGAGCGGTTTCCGGCCTTCAAGCCAAAGTCGAAAGTTGCTTCGGTTCCAGATCGCAGAGCGCGCCCGTCACCACCATGGGGGGCGGCGTCATCGACAAAGCCATTTCGGAATTCGGCGCGTCGTATCGTCGATGCGATCCCGAACGGCTTGCCCGCGATGCCCACGGCAGCAGCATATCCGCTCAGACTGTCTCGCGCTGCATCGCCCTGAACAGCCAGGCCGAATACCGAACCTCGCACGCCGGCCGAGAGGAGGAAGCGCGCGGCATCCTGCGTGGACGAATAGCGCGCGAGACCGACCGCGCCTGTCCAGCTTTCGGAAAAGCCGTACAGCACATTCAGCGTACCGACGAGCCGCCCAGCGCCCACGGATGGCTCCTGCGAGCCCTCGAAGCCAACGAGGGTCTTGCCCTGCTCGCCAATGCCAAAGTCGATAATCAGTTCTCCGGGAGCGGCCTGTCCACTGCCGACGGAAATGACCCGGGTGGTCTCAGTGCGGCTGCCATTGGGGCCATAATCCACAATCCGGATGACGTTGAGGCCACGAACCAGGGGGACATCGTCGAATTCATAGCGTCCTTCGACCGCCGTCGACTGCGCACCGCTCAGGATGTCGTTCACATAGATCTGGACGTCATGCCCACGTGCGAGCTCGCCGCGAATATCGACACGTTCGAAGATGCTCGCCTGCTCCAAAGGCCGGGTTGAAAACGCAAAGCCACGCGCGGCAACACTTCTGGGGCCTAGTGCGAGGGCCGGCAGGAATGTGTCGCCCAAGGAAGCGCTGGTCGCCCGCAGGGGGCCCAGCAAGCCGCCCTTCGGCTCACGCCGCTCAAGAAGCAACCGCGCCAGAGCTGGCTTCCCACGATCGTCGGAGGCGAGATAACCTTGAAACCCGGCGTTCAAGAGTGCGGCCGAAGCCCGCACGTCGAACCGCCTTTGAAAGGGTTGCCCCCGCGTATCGCAGCCCAAATCCATCGTTACATCGAAGGCGGGAAAAGACAGCATGCCAGCTGGCGCCGCCACCGAAAGAACCGGCTCCAGGACAGCGCCAGAATGCGCGATGCCCTCTCCCTGCGCCATCCGCTCAGCCCGCATCTGCACGGGCAGCTTTTC
Source organism: Sphingobium sp. B2D3A (assembly GCF_025961795.1). Lineage (NCBI taxonomy): Bacteria > Pseudomonadati > Pseudomonadota > Alphaproteobacteria > Sphingomonadales > Sphingobiaceae > Sphingobium > Sphingobium sp. B2D3A. The sequence goes on from NZ_JAOQOI010000001.1 coordinate 396,243, forward strand.
TCGAGCCTCGAGATTGAGCGTCAATTCCGACACATCCAATGTCATTCGAACCGGGAGCAGCCGTTCCATCAGGGAAACGGTCAGGTATATGTCTCCGCTCTCTTGCAGCGCGTCACCCGGCTTCAGTATGATGCGCGCAGTGCCCGCCCGCGCCTCACCCAACGCAATATCAAGGAAGATGGACTGGCGAGCCTGGCCCACCTGCCCCGTCAATCTGCCATCTGCCGGTGAAACCTGAACATCCAGATCGAGAAGGCGCGTCAGCGCGCCGACGGGGATGAGAACGATATCGTCGCCCACCTGAAGTGCGGGAAGCGCATCCGATAAAGATGCCCGGTCAAGGACAACCTCAAGCAGCAAAAGTTGATTATCGTCAGCGGCCAGTTCGCCGCTGTCCGCCCAAAGAGGAGTAGGCTGAGCAGTGGCGATCATGAGCATCAGTCCAATCCACAGGCTACGGCAAGGAGATCTGGCTCTGCGCAAGTATCTTCCCCGGAGCTGTGTCTTGGTCGGTGAGCACAACGCTGATTTGCTCGCCTCGCTGCGGATGAGAGCGCAGAGCGATCTTCACCTGTCGCCGCTCTATCTCAGGATAGACACCGATCCCGCGCACGACACCTAACGGCTCGTCCTCACGGCGCGCCTTCGCCTTCCGGATTTCGATATCGCCGAAAAGGGAGTTCGGCCCACGCCTCACAAGATCAAAAGTGACGACCGGCGTAGGGCTGTTCAGCTCAGACCCCGGCCCAGGGCTCTCCATCGTGAACCGTGTGTTTTCGATCGCAGCCTCAACCTGGGGCGTGCCGATGCGCACGATTACAGGGATGGAAATCCCAAGAACAGATGCGATGCGGAACGAAACCGCACCGGGCTCAGCATTCGCAGCCTGATCGGCGGTTAGGCCCGTGTCAGGTGGCGGCACCGCCGTCACCGTCAGATGCGTGCGATATTCGCCGGCGGGCCAGTCGCCGGTGCCACCTGCACGAAGACGGATTGTCTGCCCCGTCCCCGGCTTGAGCAGCACGCGCCTTGGCGTGACCAGCATCATGGAACGCGCTGATTGAAGCTTGGCACTGAGGTCTCTCACCTCCGGCGCGCCGTCTGCTTCATCCGTTGGGCGGATCTGGCCGGTGGGCAACATGACCCGGTCGACAAAGCTGATGTCATACACCCCGGCGGCGGTGCCCTGATTGAAGAGGAATATGCTCGCCGTCCGCCCCAGCCTATCAAAGGTGATCCGCTTTGGATTGATGTTGAGGCTGGCGCTCCCGCCGGCCTGCTCTGTCGTCGCAGGCTGGGCAGAAGAGGAAGTGCCAAAAGCGGATGGGAAGGCGCCAGCGACCAACGCGATAGCGATAGCGACGCTTTTGCGTTGGTTCGCAGATCGCGTGACACACTTCACGACGCCTGGCAGAGTCATCACCGGCGTCTCCAGCTCATTCATATTGCGCCAGGACCAGCAAAGGCCCGCCGTCGGGCCCGTAGCTGTTGCGCAGCGCTTTCAAAAGAAACGGCGGAACAGACAGAAGCCCATCGCCGCTCAGCCGGCCCATGAGGACATCCTCGAACCCTGAGGGACCGGCTTCAAAGGACGGGAAATTATCATCGCTCAGCGTCGCAATCGGTACCCTGAGCGAACCCCCTGTACCTGGCTGGACGAATGCTTGTGAGACCAGGAGAGAAAACGTCTGGTTGCTGCCCCCGGCGATTTGAATAGGAGCGGCCATGGAAAGCCCGGCGTTTTGGTCGCTCTCGTTTGACTGCGGCCCTGGCGACAAGATCATGACCCGGAGGCTCGACTGAAGAACCAGCACCGGCTGCAGAACAATGTCCTTCGCCGATTGCGTGATCGAAGCTGGCTCCACGATCGAAACCTGGCCTTTCGCAGTCGCTTCCGCCGCGTTCGCCTGTGAGGCTGCAAGCGCCGCGCAAAGGCACAGCGCTCCCAGCGCAGGAGCGGTCGCCCGCAACAGGCGCACTCCCATCCGGATGGATGATGAGACCGTCACGAGACGCTCCTGCCACAGGTCAGTTGTAGGCGACGGTCGCCGTGAAGCTGCCCGAGTAATTGCCAGAGGCCTGCGTATTGGGCAGGGAGAAGCTACCGCCGACGCCGAAGGTCGCGGTGCCAGCTGTGCCGATGGAGCTGGACAATGTGCCCGTTGCGGCACTCGGCGTCAGCGTGACGGTGATCGTGCCGCCGGGCGTACCGGTCATGGAGAAGCTGGCGGGCACCGAGATCGAGAAAGTCTGCCCCCCTTCACCCGAGACCGTATAGGCGGCGCGCGACGTCGTGCCGCCAGCGGCAACGGCGTCGCCGGAACCAGACAGGCTGCGATTGCCCGTCGAGGCATCGACAGTGACCGTGTTGGTCCCTGCTACCGAGGGTTTCACGATCGTGCCGAACGCAAGGTCGCTGGTTTTTGCGATCGAAATCGGCTGAACAATCCGGGCTGTACCCGTGGTCGACACAGATGCTGAGGACTGAGCGTAGCTTGCCGCCGGGATGGAACCCAGAAGCGCAATTGTCGCGATAGACTTCAAGTTCACGAACATGACGATGTCTTTCTCTTACTTGATATGCACATGAATTTAATCGGAAAATATCAGACCCCACCCGCCTTGGAGGCCCTCGGGCGGCATCGTTTCGCGGATCTTGGGATTACAAGCGGGTGCATCTGGCGAGCCAGTCGCAAGCAACTGGATCACGTGATGATCGGTAAGGGTGCTTGCTGACCGTCGCCAAAGACGGGCCGTTGCCTGATGAGGGCGGAAAGGATCTGGAAGGCGCGAGGACGACAGGTCCACAATAGTTCTCCGTTTCGGTAACCCCGCTATCCCTGTGAGGGACCGGAGGCTTTGCGTCCCATCGTCGCCGATGGTTTGCCGTTTCGACCGAGAATCTCGGGCGCTATTAGGTAAATTTTGATTTAACTATTATACGCTACACAGTCAACGCCTATGTGGTGAACGACCAGATGGAGAATTGTGCGACTACTCCCATGTCGAACCGCAGATCGAGTAGCCCGATTAGGAGCGCGTTTGTTTTCAATGAAATAAACGCGAGGTTTGGATCATCAGAGCCTAAGCAACACGCCAATAACTTCGCGGACTGAAACGAACCGACGATGCGGTTAGCTCGCGCCAAACCGAATTCCATGAGGATGTATTTCGTTGCCGCCGCTATGATCCTGATGAATTACACATCCGGGCTAAATGCCAAGGCCCGTCTCGCGAAAAACGCCGCTTGGGCTCCTCTCCCCCCGCTTCGCTTGTCAGGGCGTGGAGCGCGCGACGCGGCCAAGCGTCGGTCCTCGTTTGAGCGTTTGCGGGGTGGGGTGCGGCCTCAGGATGTCGGCGCAATGCCGGAGAGCAACCGCCTCAACCGGCAGAGCGCACGAAATTCTGGCTGATCTGCTGGCCGGACCGCGCCAGTCTGCGTACCTCGGGCAGCCGGGACGCTTCATATCGCACGAGCGCGGCTTTGGGGTCGGTCCGCAAGGCCGCCGGGTCGAGGCAGCGCGCGAGGGTGAGAGCATCTTGCGCGGCGGTTGCAAAGCCATTGCCCGTCATTGGCGTGCAGACATGGGCAGCGTCGCCAACCAGACACATGCGGCCGGCGACGAGGCGGTCGGGACAATATTCCACGACCGGTGTGCCGAGCACCGCTTTGCGGGCGATACATTCCAGGATCGCATCGCGCCAGGGCGATGGCCAGTGCCGGCGCGCCAGTGCGGCCAGCTCATCGAACAGTGCATCCGGCATGTCGTTCGGGCGTAGCGAATGCCGCACCAGCGGGCCCTCGACCGCCCCTGTGCTGCGGAGGATTGCGTTATGTCCGGCGTCGTACCAGCCCCAGCCGACCCGGCGGCGGCCGCGCTCCGGACTGCCATCGGCGGCTGTCAGCGGAAAGCCGAGAAGCACATAGGGCCCGGACTCGAGAAACTCCAGATTGGGCGGATAGCGGACAGACAGCGCCGACTCTTCGGAAAAGCCGACCCAGGCCAGATACTCCGCGAAGACCGCATCGGGGCGCTCCGGACTGACCTGCCGCCGCACGACGCTCTGATAGCCGTCCGCGCCGACCAGCACCTTGCCGTCGAACCGCCGACCATCGGCGGTCCTTGCCCAGTCCCGATCCTCCGCCTCTCCCGTCGCTTCCACACAGGCGTTCTGCAGGACCACAATGCCCGCCCCGTCCGCCGCTGCGCGCAGACCGCGATAGACCGATTGCCATGCCTGGACGCCCGTCGCGAGCGCGCCCGTAGCGTGAGGACGCCCAGTCAACTGCTCGAGCAAGCCATAGCCGACCTGCAGCGCGGCCCCGGTGCGGTCGGTATCGGTCGAGCGCTCCAGGAGCGTGATCGAGAAGCCATGCCGCGACAGTGCGAGGCCGGTCATGAGGCCGGCAAGCGAGCCGCCGACGATCAGAATGTCGCTCATCCGCTCCGGGCTTGCCGACATCAGCTTTTCGGCGTCACCCAGACCTCGACGGGGGCGACGAACTTGCCGGGCGCCGGTTTGCCGACCTGCACGCGATCGATCGTCACCAGCTCGCCGCTTTCCAGATTAAAACTGGCCCAGGGCTTGGGCATGCGACCGAAGGTCATTTTCTGAACGGGTTGGCCGGTGGCCGAATTCATGATGGTTGCGATGACACTCATGGCCCAGCCGATAGCCATCACGGCGTGCCTCGGTCCAGCGATATTGATGGCCTGCCGACGCCGCGCGGGTACATCCGACGGGTTCGTTTGAAATTTCGCTTTTCCGGTGCGCGGATAGGTCCCGTATCTCGCGCCGACCCCGTCGTCCGGCCAAGCTAACGGGAAACTCGCTAGCCAATATAGTCTTGCGAGTGAAATTCGCTCGCGCCGGGGGCCGACCATCTGCCCATTTCAAAATACGAAAGATACGAAAGTAATTGACTTTCGTTGTCAGGCCCTGCGAAGGTCGCTCCATGGATATTGCGTATGATGTTCTGGTCGTTGGGGGAGGTATAAACGGCGCTGCGATTGCGCGCGATGCGGCGGGTCGTGGCGCGCGTGTCATGCTCGTCGAGCAGGACGATCTCGCCGCGCACACCTCCTCCGCCAGCACCAAGCTCATTCATGGCGGGCTGCGCTATCTCGAGCAATATGAGTTCCGGCTGGTCGCCAAGGCCCTGGCGGAGCGGGAACGGCTGATGCGTGCGGCGCCGCACCTCATCCGCCCGCTCGAGTTCGTATTGCCCCATGATCGCGGCATGCGGCCCATGTGGATGATGCGCATCGGCCTGTTTCTCTATGATCGGCTGGGCGGGCGCAGCAGCCTGCCCCACTCCCGGGCGATCAGGCTGGCCGGGGATGGCTATGGCAGCGCCATTCAATCTCGATTTGGCCGCGGCTATGTCTATGCCGATTGCTGGGGCGACGACAGCCGCCTCGTCGTCGCCAACGCGCAGGATGCCGCCGAGCATGGCGCGACGATCCTCACCCACACAAAATGCCTCGCCGCACAAAGGGATGAGCATGGCTGGCGCGTGTCCTTGCTGGGCACTGACGGCACGCCGTTCTCCGTGACCGCGCATGTGCTCGTCAACGCCACCGGTTCCTGGGCCGCTGATTTCCTGCCCGAGCGGGCCGGCGTTGCGGGCGCGGGCACATTGCGGCTGATCAAGGGTAGCCACATCGTCACCCGCAAGCTGTATGAGGGCGACCACGCCTATATCCTGCAGAATCCGGACAAGCGCATCGTCTTTGCCATTCCCTATGAAAACGACTTCACGCTGATCGGCACGACGGATGTGGAGTGGCAGGGCGCGCCGGACGTCGTGACGATTGACGCTGCCGAGACGGATTATCTCTGCAACTCCGTGAACCGCTGGTTCGCCACGCAGATCACGCCGCAGGATGTGATGTGGAGTTTCGCCGGCGTGCGCCCGCTCTATGACGACGCGACGACCAACGCGTCGGAGATCAGTCGCGACTACGTCCTCTCGCTGGATCATGCTTGGGGCGCGGCGCCGGTGATGAGCGTTTTTGGCGGCAAGATCACCACGCACCGCGCGCTGGCCGAAGAGGTGATGGACAAGCTCGCCCGGCACCTCCCGAACCTGCGACCGGCCTGGACAGCCACCGCTCCGCTGCCCGGCGGCGACTTGGGCGCGCGAGGGCTGGACGGCCTCATTGCCGACCTGCGGAAGAAGGTCGGTTTTCTGGGCGAAAGCACCATCCGCCGCCTGGCGGAGAGCTATGGCTCACGCATCTTCAAGCTGCTCGCAGACGTGAAGACGGCGGAGGACCTCGGCCAGCATTTCGGCGCCGGGCTCACGCAAGCCGAAGTGAATTATCTTCTCGCGCATGAATGGGCACGCTCGGTCGACGATATTGTCTGGCGTCGATCGAAACTTGGCCTGCATATGCGCAAGGAAGAGGTGGCGGCGCTGGAAGCCTATCTCGCGGATCATGCGAGGTTGGACGTCAACGCCGTCGGATAAATGACAATCGATAAACGTGGAGGGGCCAATGTCACCGGGGAAGGCATTTATTGGAGAACTGATCTCCGAATGCATTGCAGTGTTCATCATCATCACCATCGGCTGTTCTGCCGCCGCGATGTATTTTCTCTATGATCCAAGCCCTTACAGCACAGCCTATTTCGGGGTGTGCATCACCTGGGGCCTTGCCGTCACCATCGCCATCTATGTGACGGGCGCCGTCTCTGGGACGCACGCCAACCCGGCAGTCACCCTCGCGCTCATGATCTATCGCGGCTTCCCCGGGCGCAAGGTCGTGCCGTTCTGGCTGGCGCAAATCCTCGGCGCGTTTCTGGGTGCCGCCGTGGTCTACATGATGTTCTCGCCGGTGATCGATGCGTTCAACGCGACGCAGGGCGTGGAGCGGGCGGCCGGCGGCGCCGCCGGTGTGTTCTTCACCGCGCCGGGCGCGCACATCACACCGATCCGGGCGTTCTTCAACGAGATCGTGCTGACCGGCTTCCTGCTGCTCGGCATCTTCGCGATCACCGAGGAATATAACACGCAGGCGCCCGAGGCCAATTCGAGCGCGCTCATCATCGGCCTGCTGGTCGCCATGATCGGCGGCGGCGCGGGATATCTGGAAGGGTGGCCGATCAACCCCGCGCGTGATCTTGGTCCCCGCATCTTCGGCTATCTGGCTGGCTGGGGCGAATCCGCTTTCCCGGGGCCAGGCAATTATTGGTGGGTGCCTATCGCCGGCCCGTTCTGCGGCGGCGTGCTGGGCGCCAGCGTCTATCATTGGCTGATCCGGCCGTTCCTGCCCGCACGCCACAAGCGCGCCCTGCAGGAGACGATCCCCGCCGAGGCAGACGCGGCCAACTGACAATCGCGCCGCGCAGCCGGCGACCACAGGAGAGCAATCATGGCCCAGCCACCTTATATTCTCGCGATCGACCAGGGCACGACCTCGACGCGGTGCATCCTGTTCGATGCCGCCGCCAATCCGGTCGCTACGACGCAGCGCGAATTCAAGCAGCATTATCCCAATCTCGGCTGGGTGGAGCATGATCCCGAGGACATCTGGACCGACACCGTCGCCATGATGCGGGATGTGGTGGCCAAGGCCGGCGTCGATGTCGCGGATGTCGCCGCGATCGGCATCACCAACCAGCGGGAGACCGTTGTGGTGTGGGACCGGGCGACCGGCAAGCCCATCCACAACGCGATCGTCTGGCAGGACCGGCGGACCGCCGATGAATGCGCGCGGCTGAAGGACAGCGGCGCCGAAGAAATGGTCACCGCCAAGACCGGGCTGCTGATCGACCCCTATTTCTCGGCGACCAAGGCCGCGTGGATATTGGACGATGTCGCGGGCGCCCGCGCTGCCGCCGAGCGCGGCGAACTGGCGTTCGGTACGATCGACAGCTTCCTGCTCTGGCGGCTGACGGGCGGCGCGGTCCACGCAACCGACCCCACCAATGCAGGCCGCACCCTGCTGTTCAACATCATGGACCAGGCTTGGGACGATGAGTTGCTCAGCCTCTTCCGCGTGCCCGCCGCGATGCTACCGGAGGTTCGGGACAATAGCTGCATCTTCGGCCAGTGCGATGCCGACATTCTCGGCAAGGCCATCCCGGTCGCGGGGATGATCGGCGATCAGCAGTCCGCACTCTTCGGGCAGGGCTGCTTCCGCACCGGAATGGCGAAATCAACCTATGGCACGGGCTGCTTCGCGCTCATGAACATCGGCACGGAGCCCGTGCTCTCGAAAACGCGCATGCTCACCACCCCTGCCTATCGCTTGGCCGGAACGACGACCTATGCGCTCGAAGGCTCGATCTTCGTCGCCGGCGCGGCGGTCAAATGGCTGCGCGACGGGCTCAAGATCATCACCCATGCCTCGGAAACGGACGGCATGGCCACCCGCGTGCCGGACAGTCACGGCGTCTATATGGTGCCCGCCTTTGTCGGCCTGGGCGCGCCATATTGGGATCCGCACGCGCGGGGGCTGATCTGCGGTCTTACGCTGGATGCGACGGACGCACACCTGGCCCGCGCCGCGCTGGAATCCGTCGCCTATCAGACCATGGACCTGATCGACGCCATGAAGGCCGATGTCGGCGAAGGCGAAACCGCCTTGCGCGTCGATGGCGGCATGGCCGTCAATGACTGGCTCTGCCAGTTCCTCTCCGACGTGCTGGTCGCGCCGGTCGAGCGGCCCGCGATTGTCGAGACGACGGCACTGGGCGCGGCGTTCATGGCCGGGCTGGCGACCGGGGTCTGGAGCGGTCTGGATGACCTCGACCGGATCTGGACCCGCGAGCGGCGCTTCGAGCCCAAGATGCCGGAAGCGACCCGATCGACCGCGGTCGATGGTTGGCGCAAGGCGGTCGAACGCGCCATTTCCTGAGCCGCGCTTTCGCACCGCTGCTCCATGCCACGAAGGGCCGGCTGCGCAGCCATCACGGCCCGCCCGATGATGCCGCGCGCCGGGCTATAAGGACGCTTGCAACTCAAGGATCGAAGCGTCAGAACGCCGGCATGACGAGCGCATCCAACACCCGCCACCGCCAGATCCTGGATCTGGCGCGCCGCAATGGCAAGGTGACGGTCGAGGATCTCGTCGCCCGCATGAATGTGACGCCCCAAACCATTCGCAAGGATCTCAACGATCTGTGCGAGCGCGGTTATCTATCGCGCGTGCATGGCGGCGCCATTCTCGGCTCGGGCGTCGAGAATCTGGAATATGAGGCCCGCCGCCGCCTGTCCGTGGCCGAGAAAAAGGCAATCGGCAAGGAGGCTGCGGCCCGCATTCCCGATGGCGCCTCCCTGTTCATCAATATCGGCACCACGACCGAGGAAGTCGCCCGGGCCCTGGCTGGCCGCAGCAATCTGATGGTCCTCACCAACAATCTGAACGTGGTCGATATCCTCTGCCGTAACAGCGCGATCGACCTGATCGTCGTCGGCGGCCGGGTGCGTCATGCCGATCGGGCCGCGGTCGGCCCCACTGCGGTCGATTTCATTCGGAACTTCAAGGTGGATTTCGCGGTCATCGGCGCGTCCGCCATCGATGAGGATGGCTCGTTGCTGGATTTCGACCTGAACGAGGTGCAGGTCTCGCACGCCATCGTCGAGAACTCGCGCTCCGTCATCCTCGTCGCGGACAGCAGCAAGCTCACCCGCAGCGCGCCGGTCCGCATCGGCCACATCAGCGCCGTCGACATATTAGTGACCGACTATCTCGACAGCCCGGAACTCGCCGCAGTCTGCGCCGAGCATAATGTCGAGGTCGTCAACGCAATGCCCGAAAGCGCCACGACGGAGTAAGGCGCAGCGCAGGAGGTTCGTGGGGATCTTGAACCCCTCCTCCAAAGAGGAGGGGTTCAAGATCCCGCCTTAGCCCCTCACTGCCCGCGCGACGGCCGCTTCGACCACGGCGCGATGAGCTTCCACAACCGGTTCGAGCAGCGCGGCATCCACCTTGTCGATGGTATCGTCCTCAACATGGCACCAGCGATGGATGCCAAGGCCGGCGAAGGCATTCACATAGCCCCGGTCGATGATCGAAGACAGTTCGCCCGCGCCGCCGACGACTTCGATCGGCCGCTCATAACCCGCAAGCCCGCGAAACGCCTCAGTGGTCTCTTCCATCAAGCCCGGTGAGGTCATGAGGACGCGCTGCGGATCGGCGCAGGAGAGAAGCTGGTGATTGCGGCTCAGCACCTCATAGGCATCGCGGGTGGCCAGCCCGGCGCCCAGATGGGTCCAGATTTGTGTCTGGGCGGCCGGCGGCCCCTCGGAGAGAGAGTGGTGCGTGCCGGCGAAATCGAGCTCATGCCCGCCGGCGTTGATGGCGAAGAGGGAATGATCCGGGTAGCGGATCGCGGCCCAGCGACACAGCTCCAGAAAGGCGGCAGTCCCGGGCGCCCGCTCGCCGACGCTGACGCCCCAGCCCGAGCGGGGCGTGGAGAAAGCCAGCCACTTGGGGCCTGCCTCGCGTCGCGCGATGATATTGCTGCTGTGGCCGGTCGCGCTTTTCCCCGTGAGAATGAGGGTGAGGGGTCGGCGCGCGGCAACGGCCTCGGCGATGATCGGCAGGTCGCGCGGCGCCATCAGCGCGATGGGCACGTCGGCGATGGGCTTCAGCCGGGTGTTGAGCGCCACGATGCTGCCGGTCGGCCCGGTCGTCACGATGACGATCGCGGCCGGCTTATTGGGGATGACTCGATCTAGCATCGGCTTGACCTCGCCCGAGAAAATCGCCGCGTGGCGACCATAAGGCAGGACGACGATAGCGATCTTCCCGGCGACGCCCTGCGCCTCGAACGCGTCACGGACCAGAACGGCCGGGGCGGTAATGCCCTTCGCAGGCGTGGAGACGACGACCGGCTGGGCGGCCACCGCGACCCGCTTGTCCCCTGCGCGCAACTCCGTCACCGCCGGCTCGAATGTGGGAATTGGGAACTTGACCTCATCGACCTTGAAGCCGACCGTCGCGAGGCGCTTGCCGATCCACGCCGCGGTGGCAAGATCGCCCGCAGAGCCCGAGACCTTGCTGCCGAACGAGGCGTAGGTCTCCATGTCTTCACGCAGCTGCTTTTGCAGCGGAGACACAAAAGGCGCCGCGCCGGCGGGTGCCGGAGCGGATGCAGCCGAGGCCGGCGCTCCGCCAGCCCAGACGGCAACGCCCGCCAGCCCGACAGAAGCCTGAAGCATATCACGCCTGCTCTGCATCGATGTGTTCCTTCTATGGGTCGCCCGCAGGCGCTGGTTCAGTTGGCCGGGTCCGCCCGGTCCCAGGGCGCCACGGGCTGGGTGAAGGCGAGGAGATCTTCGATCAGCGCCTGCACCAGCGGCAGGCTCATTTTGACATTGGGAACCAGGGCTTTGAGCCAGAGAGATTTGACTGGAAAGTCCGGCAGCAACTGCACGAGCCGGCCAGCGCGCACGGCCTCGCGCGAGACGAACTCGCTCAGCATGACGATCCCCGCGCCCCTCAAAGCAGCATCGCGCAGGACGATGGCGGTGTTGACTGCAAAGCGCGAACTGACGTCCACCGCCAGATCGCCTGACTCGCTCTCGAAGACCCAGGTCCCGCCGATCGACTGCGAGTTGAGGCAATCATGCTCGACCAACTCGCGCGGATGCTTGGGGTGTCCCCTTCGGGCCAGATAGGACGGCGCGGCGCAGATCACCATCGGATGCTCGCACAGGGGAACATCCATCACCCCAGCATAAGAGGCGGCCATGGCGCCGATCGCCAGATCGAAGCCCTCCTCGATGGGGTTCACGGACCGATCGACCAGCATGAGATCGATGCTGACGCCGACATGGCTCTGCACGAAATCCGCGAAGAAGCGGCCGAAATAGCTGCTGGCCACCGTGGTCGGGCATTTGATCCGCAGATGCCCGTCCAGCGCCTGGCGGGATCGACGCGCGCCGGCGACGACATCGTCGGTCTGGCGCACCAGCGCGCGGACGCGCGGCAATTGTCGTTCGCCAAAGGCCGTCAGCTCGGCCTTGCGCGGCGTCCTGACGAACAGTACCGCGCCCAGTTCATCCTCCAGCCTCCCGATCCGCTTGGACATGACCGACGGGGCGATATTGAGCTTGCGCGCGGCAGCAGCGAGGCTGCCGCATTCAACCACGGCCAGAAAGGCGCGCATGTTGAGCAGCGTATCCATCAGGGCGCGCTCACGAATGGCCGCCCGCGCGTCATCATTTGAAAGTCACTCGCGCCACCGCAATCCCCTTCTCGCCGGAGACGGCATAATAGAGATAGATGCGGCCATCGTCGTTGAGAACGCCGGGATCACGCAAGGCATGCTCCGCGCCCGTCGCCATGCCCCCGCGCGAGGAGACCAAAGGCAGATTGGCGCCTTCATAGGCCTTTTCCGGGCGCATCACTTCCGTCGGCGTCGAAGCCGTCCACTCCGACCAGTCGGGCCGGAGATCGACGCTGGCATGGAGGATGCGTTCGGGCGAGTCCCCTACGTTGGTGTAGAAGACATGCAGCGTGTCGCCGATGCGCGTCACGCCGGCATGACGCATCTCATCGAGAATGCGCGGGCCGGCTTCGAACGGCGGCAGGAGCGACGTGGATCGGAAGAACTGGCCACTGCGCAGCCAAACCGGATAGGCGCTCGCCTTGTCGGCCATGCCCAGGCCGTAGCTGCTGCCCTTGTAGCTGAACACGCGAATATAGGGCGCCCCGAACGCGCCGGACGCAGCGGTAAAGCTCAGACCATCGGGCGAGGTCGCAACGAAGCTGCGCTGGGCATAGGGCCGGCCGCCATAGTCGCCGCCGGGAATCTCGGTGGCGCCATGATAATAGAGCACGATCCGCTTATTCTCTTCATCCACGACGGCATCGGGAGATGAGATGTGGTGCAGCGCCGAGGTCTGCTCCAGCCGTAAGGTCCCATCCTTATAGACGGTCCAGGGGCCTTCGGGCCGATCGGCATAAGCCAGGCGGATGTAGCCGCCGCGATGATGGCCGAAATACATATAATATTTGCCGAGCGGATTCTTGATCCAGCTCGGCACCCGGATCACCGACGGGCCGTTGATATTGTTGCCCAGATCGCCTTCCAGGCCCGGCATGTCCGGATAAATGACGGGGCCTGAGCCGATGCGCTCGGCCACCACGGCCGAGATCTTGACACTCTCGGTCGAGCGCGATGTCGGCGCCTGAGCCGTCGCGGGAGAGGCACCGACGAGGATCGGAGAGATCAGGAGGCTGGACAGCAGCCCGGCATATATTCGCTTCGTCCTGTTACCGCTGCGCATCTCTCTGATCCTCTCCATCGTCTCTATGGGCGCGTCAGGCCTGCCGGCTGGCCGCCTGCGCTGTCTGGCTCATCTCACCGGGCTGGTCATGCAGGAACACGCCCTGCCTGCGCAACTCTGCCTGCAGGCTGGCCACATCGAGCGCCCGCGGCTGGACGCCGGCGTTCACGCTGAGCGCGGCTGCGGCGCCAGCGGCCTGTCCGGTCAGCCAGCATTGCGGGATCTCGCGCATGAAGCCATGCGAGTTGGCATCGCAGCTGATGTGCTTGCCGCCCGCCAGCAAGCCATCGAGCTTGCGCGGCACCAGCGCGCCATAAGGCACCGAGATCACCGGATATTTGAGGCTGACCGACGGGCTGACCCCGACCTCGTCCGGGAGCGCAATGCCATCGGCCCACTGGCTGCGCAGGATCTTGCCCATGCCGGCCAGACGCCGTGTGTGCCGCACGCCAAGCTGCGAGCCGCTTTGCAGCATATAGCATTGCTCGAAGCCCGGCGCATGTTCGAGGAAGAACTCGCAATGCGTCTGCATGAAGCGGTGCGAGCGGATCTCCAGCTCGGTCTGGTCATCCACGTCCAGCGCGGACAGGCCGGACTGGCGCGGGCCGAGGAACAGCGCGATGTCGTTGCGCCAGGAGACATAAGGCGGCTGGAAGAAGCCGAGCCGCTCACGGCCCAGCTTGGCGAATTCGGCATATTGCTCGGGCTCATTGGCGCGGAAGGCCAGCCAGCGGTCCATGTCCACACCGCCCAGCATGAAGCCGGTGTTGGCGCTGTGGTGGACGTCGCCTTCCTCGATGTCGGTATCGAACTCGGCCCCGGCGCGCGCGAAGATGTCGCCATCGCCGGTGGTATCCACCACCACCTTGGCGCGCAGCGCCTGACGCCCGGCCTTGGATTCGAACACCACACCCTCGACCTTGCCATCGGCCACCATCGGCACCGCTGCCCAGCTGTGGAACACCAGCCGCACGCCGGCTGCCAGCAGCATCTCCTGGCTGATCAGCTTCAACCGCTCAGGATCGAGCGTGGGCGACCAGCAGACCGTGCCGTGGAACGCCGCAGTGCGCTGGCCCCAGTAGCTGGCCTTCTTGGGATCGCGCGAGCCCCAGTCGGCGCGCGGCGGCCCGGCGAGGCCCGCAGCGGGCAGGCGCCCCAGCACATCATTGGCAAAGCCCTGGATGACCTGCCGGCCGGTCCAGTCGGTCATCCGGTCGATCCAGATGACGAGGCCGCCGGTGGAAAGGCCGCCCAGATGATTGTAGCGCTCCATCAGCACCACATCGGCCCCGGCCTGCGCCGCCGCCCAGGCCGCCGCCGTGCCCGAAGGCCCGCCGCCGACCACCAGCACGTCGCAGCTGTGATACACCGGAATCTCGCGCGCAGGCTCGACCCAGGTCCCCGTGCCATTGGCCCGCGGCAGCACCCGACCACCCGTCTCGAACACGTCAGAGGCCAGAAAACGATCCTCCGACTGGCGAACTTCCTGAACTTTAGGTCTGTCCATAATCGGCGAACCATATCCTTTCTGGGGAGGGATGGCGCTGCGGGCGCCATCCCATGAGTGTTGGTGAAGCGCGGGCGCCCTTACATCTTGAACCGCAGGCCGACGCGGAATGCGCGCCCGACCTGATCGAACAAGGGCGATGCCTGGTCCGGGAAGGGCGGCGCGACATTGAAGATATTGTTCAGGCGAATGAACATCTCCCGGCTCCGATCGGCGTCCCGCGAGACATCGACCGTGAACGTCGCGTTGGTGTAGAAGGTGTTCTTCGTATCGTTGAAGTTGATGCTGTTCAGCGTGCCAGTCCCGACAACGAAATCATTGTCGATCTTGCCGCCCTGCAGCCAGCGCAGGTCCAGCGTGCTCGTCAGGCGGCCCAGTTCATGCGTAACGAGGCCGGACACGCGCCAGTGCGGCGTCACATATTCGCCCGCCCGTTCTTCCGTGCTGGCGGTGGACACGGCCGTGGTGGCCAATGTGTCCAGATATGTCCCCAGCAGGCGAATGGAGAGCGAGCCGGCACCCTGACCGAAGATATTCTCCAGCGAGGAGCGATAGGCGGCTTCGAAGTCGACACCCTTGGTCTTCAGGCGATCCAGATTCTCGAAGCGGACCGTCACACCGGTGATGTCGCCGGCCGGGGCACCGCCAGAGGTCGTGACAAGACCGCAGAAGTCGGAAATGCCGTCGACATAGCAGCGCTCAAGCACCTCGTTCGCCGAGATCGTCCCGATCACGCCCTTGATGTCGATATCGTAATAATCGACCGAGAGACGCAGGCCGTCCAGCCAGCGGGGCTGATAGACGATGCCCGCCGTGAGCGTATCGGCTTTTTCAGGATCGAGATTGGGATTGCCCAGAGATGCGACCTCGACCGTGTAGTTGGTCGACCGGCGCGGATCGCGAATGTTCTGGCGCGCCACCGTCGTCGGCGCGAACAGCTCGGCAAAATTGCCCGCCCGGATATCGCGGGACCGCGTGGCGCGAAGCCGCAGCTCGCTCGACAATTCCCACGTGCCGCCGACCTTCCAGGTCGTGACGCCACCCGATGTGCTGTAATCCGTGTAGCGCGCGGCGAGGTTGAGATCGAACGAGCGAATGAACGGCAGATCCTTCAACAGCGGGATCGCCAGTTCGCCGAACACTTCCTTCACATTGTAGCTGCCGGAGATCGGCTGGCGCGCGCCGCTCTGCCACTGGCCGGCCTGCGAAATGGCGTCCACCGTCGCATCGATCGACTCTTCGCGATACTCCGCGCCGAACGCGGCGTTGATCGGGCCGGCCCAGCCCTCGAACAGCGCACCATTAGCGCTGAACGCAGCGACTTGCTGCTTGGTGATGAGGTCGAAGCGCGACGTGCCTGTGATGTAGGCAATGGCTTCCTGCGAGGGCGATCCAAAGCCGAAGAGATTGAGCGGTGCGCACGCCGGGTCGTCATTGAGCGGATTGGCATCGGCATTCACGCGACAAACGATGTTGCTGCCGGAGCGCACGGCGTCGATCGCCTTGCGATAATTGATCATGTTGATCTGGCCGACATACTCCTGGACGAAGTGATTGCGGCCATATTGGTAATAAGCATCGAACGACCAGTCCCCGAGCGTGCCTTCCACGCCGACGACGCCGCGATAGACCGACGGCGAGCCGACATGTCCACGCACGGCGCCCAGGCCCTGCTCGCGCAGAGAGCGACCGAAGTTGAAGCAGGTCACGCCGGCGGCAAGCGCACGCGTGCGGAAGTCGTCGCTCAGATAGGGGTTGGTGATCGGCACCAGCACATTGCCGGTCTGCCCGCCGGGAATGGTGGTCGCCGAACAGGTGGGGTTGCCGGTGACGGAGCCCTGCTGACGCGGCTCGGCGAAATAACCATTGGTGATCGACCGCGCGAAGCTGCCTTCCGCGAACAGAGTGAGGTTGTCGACCACCTCATAGGAGACGCGGGCCATCGCCGAATAGCGCTCGACCGGCTGCTGGAGGTTGCCGCCGGGATTGATGATCTCGGTGTAGTTGCTCGTGCCGCCGATCATCCGGTTGCCGAAGACTTCGCCATAGCCGAACTGGCCGGTCTGCTGCCCCGGGAGGAAGGTCGTGCCACGCAGCGGGCCGCTGGTGATCAAGCCACCTTCCCACAGATCGGTGCGGCGCACGTCGTCCGCGTAGATGGTCGCAGGCAGGCCATTTTGCGCATAAGCCGAGTTGCCGGCGACGCCACGGCTCACCCAGGGGCGAGGGCGATAGGGCGTCTGGCCGATCCCCTCATTCTTGGAATATTCGCCGCCGATCAGAATATGGCCGCGCCCGCCGCCAAAGCTGGTTCCGGCCGCCAGCCCTGCCAGCACGTTCTGGGCATCGCCATATTGCGAAATGCCGCTCTGAACCGTGCCCTCGACGCCTTGGAGTTTGGACTTGAGAATGAGGTTGATCACGCCGGACACGGCGTCCGAGCCCCAGGATGCCGAAGCACCGCCGGTGACGACTTCCGTGCGTTCAATGAGAATGGCCGGGATCACGCCGAGGTCGACCGTGCCCTCCGGCGCGGTCGCGACATGGCGGCGGCCATCGACCAGCACCAGCGTGCGCTGCGCGCCGACATTGCGCAGATCGGCAACCACCGTCGCGGATGACAAGGCCCGCGCAAAGCCGTTGCCGGTCGTCGAAAAGGCCGGGATGAGGCGGAGCGCGTCATCGACCCGCGTCGGTGCCACGGACTGAATCTGCGCGGTGCTGATGACCGAGGTCGGCGTCGGCGCCGTGAAGCCGCTCGCCTGAATGCGTGAGCCGGTGACGACGATGTCCTGATCGGCCGCTGCGCCGGCAGAAGACGCCGCGCCGGCGACTTCCGGCTGCGCGCTCGTAACCTGGGCCGTCGCCGGCTCGGCGGTATCGTCGCTCACCTGCGCTAAGGCGCCGCTGAGGGGGCATACCATTGCCGCAATGCAAACGCCCAAATGGAACCGCGAACGGGCTGCGCTGATAGCTTTCATCTGATCCTCTCCCTGCTCAAGCTCTTATTGCGCATCGCCAGAACGAAGACCCGAACCAGCGGAGCTGGGTTCGACACGATTCCCGTCGGGGCCGAGCGCGATAGGATCTGCGGTACGCGCGAGAGGGCCAGATCAGAAGGCCATGTAGCTTTGGCGGTGCATTCTCGATTCGAGAACGCTCAAAGGTGCGTCGGCCTCCCGGGGCGGTCACCGCGAGCAAAAACATCTTCGTGAAGCGAGCGGCCTGCCGTTTCCGGCATGAAGTGCAGGGCAAGCAGCCCGACCAGACAGGCCAGCATCATATAGAAGGCCGGCATCAGCTCGTTCCCGGTCAGTGTGATCAGGCCGCTGCCGATGGCCGGCGCCGTGCCACCAAAGATGGAGGTGGAGACATTATAGGCGATGGCGAAGCCCGCGAACCGCGCGGCGGTTGGGAACAGCGCCGGGAATGTCGCCGAAATCGTCGCCAGCTGGGGCACATAGAGGAGGCCGAGGAGCACGAATGCAATCGTGGCGCCGAGGAAGCCCGTGCCCATGAGCAGATAAAGCGGCACAACACAGACCAGCAGGCCGATGAGCGAGAAGCGCCACATCGGTTTGCGCCCGATCCGGTCCGAGAGCGAGCCGGCAAAGGGCAGGAACAGCATCATGAACAGCATGCCGACAATCGGGACGATCAGCGCATGTTGCGCGGTGAGGCCGATGCGCCGCTCGAGATAGGTCGGCATGTAGCTGAGCAGCGTATAGTTGACGACATTGAGCGCGACGACCAGTCCGCCCACGACCAGCATCGGGCGCCAGTGGCTGTGCATGAGCTGGCGGAGCGAGACCGAAGGCCGCGCTTCGCTCTCATGGGCGCGAAAGACTGGCGTGTCCTCCATGCGCGAGCGCAAATACATGCCGACGAGCCCCATCGGCCCCGCCACCAGGAACGGAATACGCCAGCCCCATTCATACATTTGCGCCTCCCCGAGCAGCATCGAGAAGCTGAGCATGAGGATCGCGCCGAAGGAGAAGCCCGCCAGCGTGCCGAATTCGAGAAAGCTGCCGTAAAAGCCGCGCCTTTTGTCTGGCGCATATTCGGCCATGAAGGTCGCCGCGCCGCCATATTCGCCGCCGGTCGAAAAGCCCTGCACCATCCGCAGCAGGATGAGCAGCGCGGGCGCCCAGAGGCCGATGCTGGCATAGGACGGGATGAGCCCGACCGCGAGCGTGGCGCCCGACATCAGCAGAATGGTGAACGCGAGCACCGACTTGCGCCCCAGCCGGTCGCCCAGCGGTCCCCAGAACAGCCCGCCGAGCGGACGCACCAGAAAGGAGATGGCGAAGGTCGCGAGCGCGAACAGCACCGCATCATCCAGATCGCCCGGGAAGAGCGCAGCCGAGATATAGGTCACCCCATAGGCATAGATGCCGTAATCGAACCATTCGGTGGCGTTGCCTAATGCCGAAGCCGCGATCGCGCGGCGCAGCGTGGCAGTCTCGACCGGCTGGTCGGGGGAGGCTGATAGCGAGGAAGCGGTCATTCGGCGTGTCCGTCGACAGTGTTGGGGTCCAGCAGCGAGGCCATGGGCGTGGTACGCGGGACGATCTGGAAGTCCTGCTGATCCGGCGCTGGCACAGGCGGCGTCGAGGCCTGCCGCCAGAGGCCGAAAGCGAGCGTCAGGCCCGCGCACAGGGCGATGAAGAAGAACAGGCCGCCCACGGGCGCCGCGCTCATCAGCAGTGCCGCACCCAGCGGACCAGCAGCAGCACCGGCCGAGTAGAGCAGAACCAACCGCCCGCTCGCCGCGACGCGCTCGGCGGCCAGCAACCGATCGTTACAGTGCGCGACGCAGAGCGGATACAGCGCAAAGCTCAGCCCACCGAACAAGGCGCCGAGGACCAGCAGGTCCAGCCCGCGCGATGCCAGCATGGCGAGCATCAGGCTGACGACCAGCGTGGCGGTGAAGCAGCCGACGATCACGCGCCGCCGATCCAGCCGGTCGGACAGGCGGCCCAGCGGCCATTGCAGGGCCACGCCGCCGAGGATCACGATCATCATGAAGGTGGCCGTGGCGCTCAGGTCCAGCCCCAGCCGCCGTACATGGACTGCCGCCATGCCGTAAAAGGCGCCGAGCATCAGGCCGGTCGCCACCGCACCGACCGTGCCCAGCGGCGAGGCTGCGTAGAGTCCTCGTATCGTGAAGGCCTCTGCATCGACCGGCGCCGGCGCGCTGCTGCGGGTGAGGCAGAGCGGAATGATCGCCAGCGAGATGAGAATGGACGCGAGCAGAAACGGCGCGGCCGGCAGCGTACCACTGGCACCGAGCAGCAGCTGGCCCACTGCCTGCCCGAGATAGAGCGCGACCATATAGGCGGCGAGGATGCTGCCGCGCGTCTCCATCTCCGCCCGGTCGTTGAGCCAGCTTTCGAGGCAGATGAAGACCCCGGCCACGCACAGGCCGTCGATCAGGCGCAGGCCTGCCCAGAATGGCGCGGACTGGATCAGGGCATAAGAGAGCGTGCTCGCTGAAAGCAGCGAGACAAACACCGCAAAGGCGCGGATATGCCCCACCCGGCGAACGATCTCCCCGGCCCGCAGCGCGCCGACGACCAGCCCGGCGAAATAGGCCGTGGCCACCACGCCGATCACGATCGTGCCCGCCCCGGCCCGCTCCAGCCGCAGGCTGATCAGCGTCGACAAAAAGCCACTGCCCGCCATCAGCATGAAGATGGCGAGCAGGAGGCTGCGGACGGGCTGGATCGCGGCGAGCATCAGGGATGGAGCAGCGCGCGGATCACGCCGCGCGCCGGTCCTCCGTCAGGGCCGCGTCATCCTCCACCAAGGCGCGGTGGAGAGCGCCGACGGCGGTCTCATAATCCTCAACAGCGACGACGAACTGCACGTCGACATTGCGGATCTGGTGTTGCATCGCGATGATCGGCACGCCTTCATCCGCGAGCGCGCGCAAGGCATCGGCCAGCAGCCCCGCCCGCGAGATGTCGCTGCCGATCACCGAGACGATCGCCACCGGCTGGGCGGAGATCGCCGCATCGGGGTAGCGTCGCTGCAGATCCGCGATCACCCGCTTCACCGTTGGGGCGTCCGTCGAGAGATAATGGGTGATCGTGTTGGCGTTGGAGGCCTTGCTGACGATCCACGCGCCGTGGCGGGTCAACGCCTCGAGGATCGCGGCGTCATAGCCCTTCACCCCGACCATATCCTGCTCGAAGAACTGCAGGGCCTGCGCCTGGCGCACGCCGGTCACGATTTCAACGCGCGGCGTATCGGAGACATATTTGCCGCAGATGAGCGTGCCGCCATCCTCCCGGTCGAAGGTATTGCGCACGCGCAGCGGGATCTCCGTCTGGCGCAAGCCCCGCCCGGCGCCGGGGTGAATGGCCTCCATGCCCAGATTGGCGAGCTGATCGGCCACGTCATAATTGGTGCGGCCGATCTTGCGGGCCTTGTCCGTCCCGACGAGGCGCGGGTCGGCGCTCGAAAGGTGGAATTCCTTGTGGATTACCGCTTCGCGCGCGCCGGTCAGCACTGCGATGCGCGAGAAGGTCATTTCCGAATAGCCACGGGCATAGAGCCGCACCATGCCCTCGCTGCACCCGGCATAGCCGGTCACGATCGGCAGCGTGTTGCTGAGATCGATGGACGCGAACGCCTGCAGAATGCGCTCGTCCAGTTCGCGCATGTCCTGCTGGTCCCACAAGGTGAGATCGACGAACGCGGCGTTGACTCCCCGGTCGCGCAGCAGCAGCGCCGTCGAATGCGCGCTGTGCGCCTCGCCAAGGCCCGCCAGCAGTTCGCGCACTGTTACCAGTTGCTCCTTGAGACAGAAGCGGCCGTGGCTGCGCAGCCGCGCCAGATCATCGAGGCAGGCGGCGACTGTGGCAATCCGCATCTCGACAAAGGCGTCCGCTTCGGCGAGGCTTTCTTCGCGCACGAACATCCCGGCGTTTCGCGTCTTCATCGCGTCGCGCACCGCGTCCATGGCGTGGCACCAGCCATCGGCATCGTCATCCGCGACGAAGCGGGCATAGACTCCCGGCTCGCCGCTCTTCTTGTGTTCCAGCAGCAGGTCGGTCATGCCGGCATAGGCCGAGACGACGAAGATGCGGTTGTAGAGATCGGCGCCCTTGCGGCCGGCGATCAGCACATTGTCGAACAAAGTCGTCGTGGCGGCCATGGATGTACCGCCGATCTTTTCTACACTATGGCTCATGCCAGCGCCTCCTCCATCAACGGTCCCTCCACAGGCGTGATCGCCTGCGGCTCGCCCCGCGCGGCGATGAAGGCCGGGCGCGGCGTCTCGACGCCGAACGGCGCGACCAGCCGGTTGCAGACGGCATTGTAGACCAGAAAGGCATTGGCGCGCGGGAAGGGCGTGATGTTGCCATTCGACCCATGCATGATGTTGCAGTCGAAGATCACCACGGATCCGGGCTTGCCGGTCGGCGCGACGATGCCGAACGTGTCGGCCAGCTCGGCGAGATTGTCCTCGTCCGGCACGCCATATTCCTGCTTCTTGAGAGACTGGCGATAATGGTCCTGCGGCGTTTCACCGACGCAGGTGAGGAACTGGCGATGCGATCCGGGGATCAGCATCAGCGGGCCATTATGCGGCGTGTTTTCGGCCAGCAGCACGGACATGGACAGCGCCCGCATGCGCGGCATCCCGTCTTCCACATGCCAGGTCTCGAAATCGCTGTGCCAGTAGAATTCCTTGCCGCGAAAACCGGGCTTATAGTTGAGCCGCGACTGGTGGATGTACACCTCGTCGCCCAGCAGGAAGCGGGCGACCTCGGCCAGGCGCGCATCTGCGGCCAGCCGCCCGAGCACCGGGCTTTGCGCGTGGATGCGGAAGATGGAGCGGATCTCGCGGCTGCCCGGCTCGCTGATCACCGTTTCGTCTTCCAGCGCATCAGGATCGGCCAGCAGCTTGCCGGCGTGGCGCTGGAGGAACGCGACTTCCTCGTCGGAAAACAGGTCTTCCAGCACCAGATAGCCGTCGCGGTCGAAGCGCTCGGCCTGTGCGCGGCTGATGGGTGCGTCCTCGCTCCAGTCGCTGTGAACGACGGGGTCGAGGCGCGGCGAAAAGGCCGCCACGCTATCGTGGCGGGATGGGTAGAGGTCTTGCATGCTTCTCCCCCTTCTAATGGTTGAAAGGTGGTTCAGTCGGCGAGCGCGGGCTCGCGCGGGGCGCTGGTGTCGGCGGGATAGGCACCATGTTCGTCATGGACTTCCTTGCCGGTCACCGGCGGATTGAAGGTGCAGGCACACAATATGTCCGTCTCCGGACGCACGATGTGCCGGTCATGGTCGTTAAGGGCGTACATGACGCCGGGCGAGAGCTTGTGCGTCACGCCGGTACCCAGATCCTCGATGGTGCCGGTGCCCTTGAGGACCAGCACTGCCTCCAGATGGTTCTGGTAATGCATGTGCAGTTCCTCACCCGCGTGCATGGTGGTGACGTGGAAGGAAAAGCCCATATCGTCGTCCTTGAGCAGGAGGCGTGCGCTCTCCCACCCCTTGGACTTCACGTTGCGGTCCGTCTTGCGGATGTCCTGCAGCTTGCGAACGATCATATTGCGTATCTCCTCTTACTCTGCGGCGACGCCATAAGGGACGCTGAGCGCGGCCCGGATGCTCTCCTCGAGAATGTCGAGGCCGGCCGACAGCACGTCGTCCTCGATCACGAGAGGCGCGAGCACCTTCACGATCTCGTCATGCGCACCGCTGGTTTCGATGATGAGCCCCTGCGCAAAGCAGGCGGCGGTGATGGTTTCGGCGACCTCGCCCGATCCGACATCGATGCCGCGCATCATGCCGCGACCGCGGGTGGAAAGGCCATGTTCGGCGGCCATCGCCTCCAGCCGCCGCTCCAGCAGTGCGCCGCGCCGGGCGATGTCCTGCTGGAATGTGTCGTCGCTCCAGAAATGGCGAAGCGCGGCGGTGGCGGTCACGAAGGCATGGTTGTTGCCCCGGAAGGTGCCATTATGCTCGCCCGGCGACCATTGATCGAGCGCGGGGCTGAACAGAGTGAGCGCAAAGGGCAGGCCCATGCCGGAAAGCGATTTCGCCATCGTCACGATGTCCGGCGTGAAGCCCATGCCTTCGAAGCTGAAGAAGTTGCCGGTGCGCCCGCAGCCCGCCTGAATATCGTCGATAATCAGCAGCGCGCCGTGGCGCTTGGCGATCGCGGCGATCTTGCGCAGCCATTCCGCCGACGCGACATTGAGCCCGCCCTCGCCCTGCACCGTTTCCACCAGAATGGCAGCCGGCGCATCGAGGCCGCTCGACGGATCGGACAGGCGCCGTTCCAGCAGCTCGGCCGTGTCGACGTCAGGCCCATGATAGCCATCATAGGGCTCATGTGCGACATGGCTCAGCGGCACGCCGGCGCCGCCGCGCTTGGCGGCATTGCCGGTGCAGGCGAGCGCGCCCAGCGTCATGCCATGGAAGCCGTTGGTGAAAGCGATCACCATCTCGCGACCGGTAATCTTGCGGGCCAGCTTGATCGCCGCCTCGACCGCATTGGTACCGGTCGGCCCGGTGAACATGGCCCGATAATCCAGCCCGCGCGGGCGCAGAATGACCTCTTCCAGCGCAGCGAGAAAATCCGCCTTCGCATCGGTGTGCAGGTCTAGGCCATGGGTGATGCCGTCGCTGGCGACATAATCGACCAGAGCGCTTTTGAGCACCGGATGATTGTGGCCGTAGTTGAGCGTCGAGCAGCCCGACAGGAAGTCGAGATAGCGGCCGCCCTGATTGTCGTGCATCCAGACGCCCTGCGCGCGGTTGAACTGACGCGGCATGGAGCGTGCATAGCTGCGCACGCCGGATTCCCGCCGCTCGTAAATGGCGGTGTCGGGCTTGCGGGCCGTGGGATGAGGCAAGATGTTGGCGGTCATGCTGTCAGCGTTCCTTCTTCTGTTGCGGCTGCCAGATGAGGCAGCGGGCCGAGGCGCGCCTGCCACTCGGTGGCGTGCGCTCCGGCAAAATGTGGCTCGCGCTCAAAGCGCGCGGTCTTCTCGATGGGGACGTTCCACCGCCGCGCCAGTCCTTCGAACAGCGCCCAGGATGCGCGGTTGTCCTGCGTGATCGTGGTCGTGATGTGGGTCACACCATGCTGCTGCGGACGCGCCAGCAAGGCCTCGATCATCCGGCCTGCGAGGCCATGGCCCCGCATGGCGGCGGCGATGGCCACCTGCCAGACGAACAACGTCTCGGGCGATTGCGGCACGCGATAGCCAGACACCCAGCCCACCAGCGCGCCATCGCATTCCGCGACGGCACAGCTGTCGGCGAAATCGGTGCATTGCAGGAGGTTGCAATAGGCGGAGTTCGCATCCAGCGGCGGTGATGCGGCAATCAGGGCACTGACGGCAGGCCCGTCCGTGGCGGCGGGCTTTCGAAGCGAGATAGATCGCCCCTCGCGATCTAAAAAGTGCGCAGAAGCCCTTGGCGGCTCAAGAGCCGCTGTAGCTTGTCGATCAAAGATTGTTTATCTCCCGAATTATCTTTTCTGAGACGCGACGCTGCGCAGAGCGTCGTTCGGCGCCATATATGGCACTTATCTCGCTCACTTCAACCGGAAGAGGCAAATTTTAGTTCATCTGATAAAGCATATGCCCGCCCGCTCCCGTCGTTCCGCCGAATTGGCGTGGGACGCGCCTTGCGCTATCGACACGGCATGAGCCTCGATATTGCTTCGTCCACTTTGCGCGCCTTGCGACGGATTCTCCGCGCCACGGAGATCGGCAGCCGCCAGCTCGCCACGGCCACGGGCCTCACCCCCTCGCAACTGCTGGTGCTGCGGGAAATCGCCGCCGCCTCCTCCGCCACGCCAAGCGCAATTGCCCAATCGCTGCAGTTCAGCCAGGCCACCATCACGGCGATCGTAGACCGCCTTGCCGCCTTGGGCTTTGTCCAGCGGGAGCGCAGCGAACGCGACAAGCGCCAGTTCCATCTGCACGTTCTGGCGGCGGGAGAAACCGCTCTCGCAGAAGCGCCCGATCCCGTCCAGGCGACCTTTACCGAGCGCTTTTCAGCCCTGCCCGTCTGGGAACAGGCGATGGTCCTCGCCGCCACCGAGCGCCTTGCCATGTTGATGGACGCCGAACATATCGACGCAGCGCCTTTGCTCGACAGCGGCCCGATCGACCGGGCGCGGCCGCATTCATCCTGAGCGCTGATCCCGGCGCTTACAGAGCCTGCCGAACTTCCGCCATGGCGCGGGCGATGGCCGCCTTCAGCTCGCTCTGCGAGAACGGCTTGCCCAGCTTGAGGACGTTGAGGCCGCTATCCGTCGGCACCTCGCCATAGCCCGTGGCGAGGATGATCGGCAGGCGAATGTCCTCCGCCATCAGCTGCATGGCAAGCTGCACGCCGGTCATGTTCGGCATGGCCTGATCGGTGACGAGCAGGTCGATGCCCGGATTGTCCCGCAAGATCTTGAGTGCATCGGCCGCACAATCGGCTTCCCACACCTGATGGCCGAGATCTTCCAGGAACGCCGCCGTGTTCATCAGGATGAGCGGATCATCGTCCACGGCGAGAATTTTGAGCGGGCGAACCATGCCGTCCGCAGAAAGCGCCGGCTCCGCCTCCCGTGCGGGCCGGTTGGCGTCGTCGCTGGAGACGGGGAACCACAGCGCCGCCGTCGTCCCGATGCCGGGCGCGCTCGTCAGGGTGAAGGTGCCCCCGAGCTGGCGCACAAGGCCATGGATCATCGACAGGCCAAGACCCGTCCCCTTGCCGACGCCCTTGGTGGTGAAGAATGGCTCGGTCGCCCGCGCCAGCGTCTCGGCATCCATCCCCGTGCCCTGGTCTATGACCAGAATGCGCACATAGCTGCCCGGCGCCAGTTCGGCCGACTCGCCCGGCGCAATCCGCTTGGTATCCGTCTCGATCCGGATCGCGCCGCCATCGGGTGAGGCATCGCGCGCATTCACCAGCAGGTTGAGCAGCGCCATCTCGATCTGGTTGGGGTCGGCGACGATGAAGGGGCCGTCCGCAACGCCGTGAAATTCGAGCGGCCAGAGCGGACCCAGCGTCCGCTGCGCCAGCTCCTTGAGCCCGTCGAGCAGCAAGGAGACGTTGACCGGTTCGGGCGAGAGGTCCTGCCGCCGCGCAAAGGCCAGCATGCGCTGGGTCAGTGCGGCGCCACGCTCGGCGCCCTGCTGGGCATTGTCGAGGAGTCGCTTCGACATGGGGTCATCGGGAATCCGCTTGCCGAGCAGCGAGAGACTGCTCGTGATGGCCATCAGCAGATTGTTGAAATCATGCGCGACGCCGCCGGTCAGCTGGCCGATGGCTTCCATCTTCTGGCTCTGCCGCAGCGCCTCTCGCGCCGCTTCGAGTTCCGCATTGCGAGCCTTGGTTTCGCTCAGGTCACGGCCGACCGCGACGAAGTTCACGCCATCGGGCTCCGGCGCGACGGTCCACTCGATATGCTTCCAGCCGCCATCGCGCGTCGCAATGCGGTTCTCGAACCGCGTCGGCTCCCCGGTTTGGGCCATGCGCTCAATGGCTTCCAGCGTGGGCGGCATGTCTTCGGGATGCATGAAGGTCGCATAACCACGGGTGAGAAGCTCGGCTTCGGTCCAGCCCAGCACCTGCGTCCAGGCCGGGCTCACGGCGGACATCATGCCGGTGAAATCGGCGCGCGCGAGCATATCCTGCGACAAGGTCCACAGGCGGTCCCGCTCCGAGCGCGCGCGCTCCACAGCGACCTTCACGCGTTCGCCCACCTCCTGAACGAGCGTTTCTTCCTCCGCCGTCCAGACCCGCGGCGTGGCATTCTGGACCGCGAGCAGGCCCACCCACTGCTTCTCCTCGAACAGCACCACGTCCACGAAGGCGCCGACCTCGCGCGCGCCAAGGCCGGCCTTTGCCTCGGCGCTCAGGCGCGCGTCGGCCTGCACATCGCGCACCACCACGGGCGTGCCGACGCGATAGGCGTTCAGCAGATCCGGGCCGAAGGCTTCGAGCGAATGTTCGCCAACAATCGACCCGACACCGCGATGATGATCGCGCTCGACCGTCATTCGGCCGTTCGTGATTTCCGCGTAGAACACCCGGCTGGCCGAAAGATACGCGCCAAGGCGCTCCGCTGTCAGGGCGATGATGTCGGCGGGCGTGGTCAGAGGACGCAACGCGTCGGACAGCGACATCAGGAATGCGGTCTTGCGCTCAGCCGCGACGCGTTCGGTCGTTTCGGCGAGAATGCAGATGACGCCCGCCGGTTGGCCCTCCTCATCGAGCACCGGCGAATAATCGAGGTCCATCCACACCTGCTCGGGCCGGCCGTGGCGGTGCAGCGTTAATTCCTGGTCGCGATAATGGAGCGTCTTGCCGGCCAGGCCGACCTTCATGACATTGTCATTGAAGTCAGCGACCTCGCCCCATCCTTCCCGGACATTGGAGCCCAGAAGCTCGGGGTGGCGCCCGCCCGCGAAGCCGGAATAGGCGTCATTGTAAAGCATGACGCCCTCCTCGCCCCACAACATCACGATCGGCACCTGCGAGCGAAGCAGCAGCGAAACGGCGCATTTGAGACACGGCGCCCAGTCTTCGATCGGGCCGAGCGGCGTGGCGCTCCAGTCCCTGTCCCGGATCAACGCAGCGCATTCGCCCCCGCCAGCCAGGAAGGCAAGGTCGCCAGAGGCCAGATGTTGAGCGCGCGCAGGCATATTCTGGAGCATTCGTATCGAGATCCTATCGAGGGCCGCCTGCGAGATTTTGCCATCTGCGCCGATACGCCAAGGTCTGACGGTTTATCTCACCACCTACGGTCGCGAAATGCCATTTTGTACAGAGTCTGCTCGGCGCTTTCACCCAAAGACTAGCCTGTGCCCGCTCTGAAACAGGGAACAGGCTACAAACAGCAGAAATCTCGGGGCGTCTTGGAATGCAGAGGCGCCAAAAATGGCGGGCGCTGCGGCGTCATCCGACTCAGATGAGCTTGGACGGGAAGAAGTCTTAAGGGCGTACGCCCCACCCAGACTCAGTCCGCGTCGATCATGAACAGCGTGTTTTCCCGATATTTCGGGTCCATGCGGTCGAATAGCGGGTGGACATCGAACGTGGTCTCAAGAACGTCCAGTTCGCTCAGGCCCGCCAGATTATAGCTGCCGACCTTGGGTTCGCGCGGCTCGGCGCCGTCGCGGGTAATGGTGATGGCATCGATGAAGTAGCTGTCGTTGCGCTTGTAGAGCACATGCGGCGCGAGCACGAGCGCCAGCTTGTTGTAGCGGGCGGAAAGACAGCGACGCAGCGCGATCGCTTCAAAGATGCGACTATTGTCCATGGCCGGGCCATTGGCCGGTTTGTCGCCGATTATCAAGGCCCATGGCGTGTTTTGCCCGGCGGGCGCGTGGCGCGCCGTACAGCCCGCGCACCGTGCGCGCCTTCACGATGCGCAAAGGCGGCGGCGCGCATCCTCATATTCCGCGGCGAATCGCGCGATGAGTGTAGCGGCCGGCACCACGCCGGTGACCGCGCCAATGCCCTGGCCTGCGCCCCAAATGTCCTTCCACGCCTTGGCGCCTGTCGCTGCAGCGAAGTCCATCGCCGAGGGATCGCTGGCGGGCAGCGCATCCGGGTCCAGCCCCTGTGCGAGGATGGACGCGCGCAGATAATTGCCCGAGACGCCGGTGAAGTAATCCGAATAGACGATGTCCGCCGCCTGCCCGTCCACGATGCCCTGCTTGTAGGCGGCGCTGGCCCGCGCTTCCGCCGTGGCGATGAAGGCCGAGCCGATATAGGCAAAGTCCGCGCCCATCGCCTGCGCGGCAGCGATGCCGCTGCCCGTGGCGATGGCGCCGGACAGGGCGATCGGCCCGTCGAACCACGCCCGCGTCTCTGCCACCAGCGCGAAAGGCGACTGGCTGCCGGCATGGCCGCCTGCGCCCGCCGCCACCAGGATCAGGCCATCCGCGCCCTTTTCGACCGCCTTGTGAGCGAAGCGCTGATTGATGACGTCATGGAAGACGAGGCCGCCCCAGGCCTTCACCGCCGCATTCACCTCCTCATTGGCGCCCAGCGAGGTGATGATCAGCGGCACCTTGAAGCGGGCGCAGATCGCAAGATCCTCCATCAGGCGCGGGTTGGAGCGATGAACGATGAGATTGACGGCAAAGGGCGCGGCCGGCGCCTCGGGATGGGCAGCATCATGCGCCGCGAGTTCGGTGACGATGCGCTCCAGCCAGTCCTCGAGGCGGTCCGGCGCGCGCGCATTCAGCGACGGCATGGCACCGATGATGCCCGCCTTGCACTGCGCGATGACCAGATCGGGATTGGAGATGATGAACAGCGGCGCGCCGATGACGGGCAGACGCAAACCACGGCGAAGGCTCTCGGGAACGGACACCAGTTTCTCCTCTCCCGCCCGGCCTGACATGGCGACTTTCGCCCGTCAATGCCGGCGAAATTCGCATCGTTACCATTTCATTTACCATCTGCACGCTACCGCTACGGCAGAGCCAATCGAGGCCAAGGGGGTAAGCGGCATGGGACAGACAAGAACGATGCGGGCGGGTCTGACATGGGCAGCGCCGGATGTGACGAGCTTGCTGGCGCGGTTGTTCGACCGCACGAGTCGCGCGCAGGCATCGGTTCAGGGTCAGGCTGCACCCTCCGCATGGAGCCCGAGGCCGGCGCCTCGCCTCCGCATGAACGACGACCTGCCCGCCACTCCGGATGTGGCGGAGACAGCGCAGACGCCGCGCCGCCCAGCCCTCATGCTCGTCACCGAGACCAACGCGCTGCCCGCATGGGCGTCGTTCAGCGCGGTCATGCCGGCGCCACTTAGCGATCTGGAGGTCAGCGCGCTGGCCGCCGCGCACTGGCCCCGCGCCCGCCCGATAAGCGATGATGCAGCCATCCGCGTCGCCAGCGATGCGACGGAGGAGGACTCCGCCGCGATGCAGGCCGCGCTGAGCGAGGCGCTCGCCCGCCTGCGCGCACTGACCATCCAGTCCCGCCACTGACAAAGCCGCACCGCACGCCAGTCACCAGTCCTCGATCGTGAGGACCGCCAGCACCATCTCCACCCCGCCATCCTGCCCATCCATCACGGAATCGACCGCCAGATCGACGACGATGTGATGGACGAGAGTGATCTCGGCTTCCGGCAACGCCTTGGTCAGCGCCGTCGCCCTGTCCCACGCATCCGGACCGGGGAGGTGCAGCACGATCCGATGCTGCGCCCCAATGAACGTCGCACTGCACCAGGGGCGCTGTCCCCCATCCTCCACAGCACAGTCCGGACCGGCCAGCGCCTGCAGAGCCGCCAGCAGACGACCGTGACAATCGCGCCGCGTGCTGCGGGGCGGGGCAGCCTTGCGAGGCAAGGGGCTGGCCGTGCCCGCCAGACGAGCCGGCCTGGATCTCAAAAGCGCTCTCATTGCGCACCTTTTTCATAAATGTTCATGAAATGTTCTACGCGGCGCCGCGTGCGTTCGGAGGGTTCACGCCCCCGGCGCAGATCATGCACGAAACGGGGATCGCGCACGCATTCGCGACCGAAACGGGTTGCCGCCATGCCTGTACGGCGCAGGAATAACTCAATGGATCTCAGGACCGTCATCGCCAACCGAACCTCCTCACTGGACTCGACAATAGGAAGACCCCTAGGTTCTAAAGTTATTTCCTACTTGTCTAGGAAAATTCCTATGTGTAGTGTTCCGCAATGGACAGCGTCGATGCGAGAGCCAATCTAGAGCGGCTGATTCAGGAGCGTGGGGAAAGCTATGGCAGCATTTCCCGCCTGCTCGGTCGCAATCCGGCCTATATTCAGCAGTTCGTGAAGCGCGGCTCGCCCCGCAAGCTGGACGAGGCCGATCGCCAGCTGCTCGCCCGCTTCTTCGGCGTCGAGGAGGCGCTGCTCGGCGGCTCTTCAGTACTGACGCCCAACCCGATGAGACACAGCGCGCCCCTGCCGCGCGGTCTCATCGCGGTTCCTCGCCTCGCTCTCGGCGCTTCTGCCGGTGTCGGCGCGCTGGTCGAGGATGAGGCGGCAGCTGGCGCGCTGGCCTTCGACATGCGCTGGCTCAGAGCCCTGGGCGGCCAGCCCGATCAGCTCTCCATCATCCGCGTGGATGGCGAATCGATGGCCCCCACGCTCAGCGATGGCGACGACATCATGGTCGATCGGGCCGACGGCATCGATCGGCTTCGCGACGGCATTTATGTGTTGCGCATGGATGATGTGCTGATGGTCAAGCGCGTCGCGCTGGCGCCCCGCCGCGGGCTCTTCTCGATCCGCAGCGACAACCCGCTCTATCCCACATGGGAGGATGTCGACCCCGCCCTCGTCAATATCGTCGGTCGCGTGATCTGGGCCGGGCGCCGGGTGGGCTGATCGCCTCGCCGGCTATCCGGGGCGACCACGGCGCGCCAGCCGGCACGGCCTGATTTCGCTCGGCTCGACACGGCGTTCGCCGGGCTCGAAACGCGCCAGATAGCCGCCCGCCGCTGTCCGGCCTTCCATGCCGACGAAGCGGAAGCCGATCGCCTCGAACTC
Source organism: Sphingobium sp. B2D3A (assembly GCF_025961795.1). NCBI lineage: Bacteria > Pseudomonadati > Pseudomonadota > Alphaproteobacteria > Sphingomonadales > Sphingobiaceae > Sphingobium > Sphingobium sp. B2D3A. Next base: position 428,502 of record NZ_JAOQOI010000001.1, read on the forward strand.
GCAGCGCAGCAGCGCCGGCGGCGTGCCATGATGCTCGGTCGGGCGGTCGATATCGACCACCACCACCTGCCCGCCGGGCTTGAGCGCCGGATAGAGCCGCCAGAGAAAGGCGTAGGGCTCGGCAATCTCATGATACATGTGCACCATCAGCACCCGGTCGAAGCTGTGCTCCGGCAGGCGCGGATCGTCCGGCGTGCCGAGCTTGACGCTGACATTGTCCCGGTTCTCGCGGGTCACGCGCTGGCCGAGCTGGTCGATCACCTCGGCGATGATGTCCTGCCCGAGCACGCGGCCCCTCGGCCCCACGCGTGTGGCGAGCCGCACGGTGTAATAGCCCTCGCCCGCGCCAATGTCCGCCACGGTCATGCCGGGCGCGATGCCGGCGCGGTCCATGATTTCCTCGGCCTCGTTGACCCGGTCGCGCGCCTCTTCCGTGGACCAGCGCGTCGAGATGATCGGCGCCACCGGCCGGTCGGCGCGGGGGAAGGCTTCGGCCGTGTCAGGCCGGCCACTGGACGCCGGCGCGAGCGAATCGCAGCCCGAGAGCAAGGCAGGGCCAAGCAGCAGGACCAGCGCGGCTGAGCGCCGCGCATCCCGCCCGCGCAGCATCAGTCGACATCCTCGACGTCGACCTTCTCCCCGGTCACCTTCTGGCTGAGCGCGGCCGCCATGAACGGATCGAGCGCGCCGTCCAGCACGTCATCCGGCGCGGTGGAGGTGACGCCGGTGCGCAGATCCTTCACCAGCTGATAGGGCTGCAGCACATAGGAGCGGATCTGGTGGCCCCAGCCGATCTCGGTCTTGGCCTGATAATCGGTGTTGGCTTCCGCCTCGCGCTTCTGCAACTCCGCCTCGTAGAGGCGCGCCTTGAGCATGTTCATCGCGGTGGCGCGGTTCTTGTGCTGGGAGCGGTCGTTCTGGCTCGCCACGATGATGCCGGAGGGCACGTGAGTGATGCGGACCGCGGAATCGGTGGTGTTAACGTGCTGGCCGCCCGCACCGGACGCGCGATAGGTATCGATCTTGAGGTCGCTTTCCTTGATCTCGATCTCGATATTGTCGTCGATCACCGGATAGACCCAGACCGAGCTGAACGAGGTGTGGCGCCGCGCGGAGCTATCATAGGGGCTGATCCGCACCAGCCGATGCACACCGCTTTCTGTCTTGGCATAGCCGTAGGCATTCTCGCCCTTGAGCAGCAGCGTGGCGGACTTGATGCCGGCCTGTTCACCCGCCTGATATTCGATCATCTCGACCTTGTAGCCGCGCTTCTCCGCCCAGCGCTGGTACATGCGCAGCAGCATCTCGGCCCAGTCCTGGCTCTCGGTGCCGCCGGCGCCGGCATGGATTTCCAGATAGGTGTCGTTGCCGTCCGCCTCGCCGGAGAGCAGCGCCGTCACCTTGTCGCGGTCGGCCCGCTCGGCCAGCGCGGCGAGGCCGGCAATGCCCTCATTGGCCATCTCCTCGTCGCCCTCGGCATCCGCCATGTCGATCAGCTCGACGGTATCGTTCATCTCGGATTCGATGGCGCGGGTGGCGTTGATGGCTGCGTCGAGCCGCTGGCGCTCGCGCATGACATCCTGCGCCGCCTTGGGGTCATCCCACAGGGTCGGATCCTCCACGCGCGCATTCAGCTCATCCAGGCGGCGCAGCGCGCGATCCCAGTCGAGGAACCGGCGCAGCAAATCCAGCGCTGCCTGAATGTGGTCGACATGGGCCTGCGCTTCGGCACGCATGAGAAATCTCCGTCAAGTCCGTGGCCAGATGGTGGGCCGAATGCAGCCCGATGCGACGCCGCTTCCCCCCGGTCAAGGGGCGAGAAGGCCGGCCTTGGCACAGCGGGCGGAAAGTTGCTCTCAGATCAACGACTGATCGGGCGGATCGGATGCGGCGGAATCGCCCTGCCGCGCGCGGCTGCGCTGCCGCCAACGATGGGCCACCCAGCCGCGCCAGCCGAGGTGGACGAGGCAAAAGCCCAGGATCGATGCCACGATGGCGAACAGCAGAAGCCCCAGCGCGGTGGGCGCCGCAAAATCCAGCGCGCGCGCGCCAATGGAGCGAATCATCGTGTCGCCGCTTGCCGAGAGACGGTCGCCAAGCACGCCATGCCCCAGCTTGTACGCCGCGAAATAAATGGGCGGAAAGGTCAACGGATTGGTAACCAGCGTTGCGCACGCGGCAGTCAATATGTTGGCCCGTGCGGAAAATGCCAGCATGGCCGCAACTGGCGTCTGCCCGAAGGGAATCAGGAAGCCCGCGAACAGACCCAGCGCGACCCCGCGCGCTGTCGACCGCCGGTTGAAATGCCACAGCAGCGGGTGCGCGATCCGGTGCGCGAACGGCTTCATCCACCGATTCGACAGCAGGCTTTCGCGGGTCGGCAGGCGGCCGATCAACCAGCGCTTCAAGACGGGTCCTCCATGACAGGCGACCTGTCTAACCCATCAAGGCTGAGCATCGCGTGAACGCGGCGCACAAGGACGGGACAAGTAACGGGCCAGACAAGCGATATAGGTCGCCGGGCCCGCGGCTCAATAGATGCCGCCCTGCTCCCCGGCGAAATCGCGGCTCACATCGCGGCGGGCCGCGGCCGGCTTGTCCTCGCGCGCGCGCTCTTCCAGCTCATCGCGCCGCATGGAAATGCGCGGCTCGGTTTCCGGCTTGAACGCTTCCCAGATGATCGCGGTGCGCGGATCGTCCGACGGCCAGCCGCCGTAGACGCGCTTGCCGCTGCGCCGGTCGACCCGCACCATGCGGACGCCCGCCGGCGCCACGAACGGCGTCTTGGGCATATCCTTGAGAATGGGCGCCATGGCCGACTTCCAGATCGGCGCCGCCAGTGTGCCGCCCTGGGCATAGCCGCCCATGTTGCGGGGCTGGTCGAAGCCGACATAGACGCCGGCGACGATGTCCGGCGATCCGCCCACGAACCAGACGTTGGTCGGGCCATTGGTGGTGCCGGTCTTGCCGAACAGCGGCCGGTCCAGATCGCGCAGGCTGGTCGCGGTGCCGCGCTGGATCACGCCTTCGGTGATGTGGACCATCTGATAGGCGGTCATCGGGTTCATCGCCTGCCGCCCGCCATGGGCGAAGCGCGGCATGGCCTTGCCGTTCCAGTCATCGGCATTGCAGCCCTGGCAGGGTTTCCAGTTGCGCGGCCAGATCACCTGGCCGTTCCGGTCCTGCACATAATCCATCACCTTGGGGGTGAGCTGGCGGCCGTGATTGGCGAGCATCGCATAGGCATTGACCATCTTCTCGACGGTCGTCTCGCCGGCGCCGAGCGCGAAGGCGAGATAGGGCTGGTAATCGCCAATGCCCATCGCCTTGATGGTGCGGACGACGCGGTCCATGCCGGTCTGCGCGGCCGTGCGCACCGTCATCAGGTTGCGCGATTGCTCGATGCCCCAGCGCATCGTCTGCGCGCCACCGCCCCCGCCGGAGAAGTTGCGGAAGCACTTCTGCCCGAGATTGGCGCCCTGCCACACGCAGAAGGGGCCATCGACGATGATCGAGGCGGGCGTCATGCCATTGTCGAGCGCGGCGGCATAAACGAACGGCTTGATGGTCGAGCCGGGCTGCCGCATCGCCTGCGTCACCCGGTTGTATGAAGACAGGCGCGCATCGAACCCGCCCTGCATGGCGAAGACTCGGCCGGTGTGGACGCCCTCGATCATGAAGCCGCCTGAGACGCCCGGAACGTTGCGCAGCGCATAGGCATTGCCTTCGGGCTTCACCGCGATGACATCGCCGGGCTTGAGCGAATCGAAGGTCGGCCGGCCATTGCGCCGGTCCGCGAGCAGGGCCGACGAGCGCGGCAATGTGCCGGTCTGGCCACCGGGCAGGCCGAGCGAGGCGCTGCTGCCGGACTTGTCCAGCACCACCGCGACGGTCCAGTCCGCATAATCAATGCCAAGATTGGACGCGGCGAGCTCGCTTTCCCAGCGATCCAGATTGTCGATCTTCGCGATCGGCCCGGACCAGCCCTTGCCCGAATCATAGCGCAGCAGGCCCTCGCGCAGCGCCCGTGCCGCCTGCTCCTGCATGAAGGGCGAGAGCGGCGAGCGCACCCACAGGCCGCCCGCATAAACGCTGTTGGGCCCATGCTCGGCGGCTTCCCCGAACTCGGCGATCAGGCGCCGGCGGATTTCCTCGATATAATAGCCGCCCACAGCACTGTAGCCGCTGCCGCGCTGCCGCACCGCACCCAGCGGCTGCGCACGCGCTTCCTCATATTGGCCCTGCGTGATGAAGCGGTTGCGCAGCATCTCGCCCAGCACCCAGTTCCGCCGTTCGAGCGCGCGATCCATGTGCACTTCCGGGCGATAGTTCGCCGGCCCTTTGGGCAGGATCGCGAGATAGGCCGCCTCATGCAGCTTGAGATCGCCGACATCCTTGTCGAAATAGGCGCGCGCCGCGGCCTGTACGCCATAAGCGTTGCGGCCAAGGAAGATCTGGTTGAGGTAAAGTTCGAGGATCTGCTGCTTGGTCAGCACGCTTTCCATGCGCCAGGCGAGGATCGCTTCCTTGAGCTTGCGCGTATAGCTCACCTCATTGCCGACTAGCAGGTTCTTGGCGACCTGCTGGGTGATCGTGGAGGTGCCGCGCGGCGTCTGCCCGCTCATCAGGCCCTGGAATGCGGCGCGGGCAAGCCCCGGATAATCCAGGCCGTGATGACTGAAGAACGTCCGGTCTTCCGCAGCCAGATAGGCATTCACCAGCATCGGCGGGAAATCGGAATATTGCAGCTGGACGCGACGCTCGCGGGCGAAGCTGTAGACGGGCTGGCCATCGATATCGCGCACCACCGTCGGCAGCGGCGGCTGGTAATCGAGCAGCGTGCGCGCATCCGGCAGATCGCGCGCGAACAGCAGCCAGAAGAGGAAAATCGCGCCAATGAAGGCCAGCAGCGCATAAGCCAGCCAGCGCCAGCGCCGCCGCTTCATCATGTCGCGCAGGCGCGCGCGCAAGGCGTCAAGACGCCCGCCCCGCTGCAACCGGAAGCTCGTCGCTTCGTTTGTCGCTTCTTCCATGCGCGCCACCTAGACCAATTCTGCCGCGTGAGGGAACCGATTTTGCGGCAGGGTGCGCGCAAATCTGGAATTCAGCGTTGCACCGATTGCCGCGCGAAATAGACCGAGACAGCGGCGGCAATGCCCTTGGCCAGTTGCAACCGCCCATCGCGCGTCGCCATCCAGCCGGCCTCGGCATTGTTGCTGACATAGCCGGTTTCCAGCAGCACCGAGGGCGTATCGGCCGATTTGAGCACCACCAACGAGGCCTGGCGGTGATAGGGCGTGCGGAAGCGGAAATGCGGCAGCCCCTCGCGATGCAGGATTTCGGCAAAGCGCGCCGAGGATTCCATCGTGTCCCGCCGCGTCAGATCGATCAGGATCGAGCTGACCGCCGTGCTGGCGCCCGAGAGGTCGACGCCATTGATGATATCCGTGCGGTTCTCGCGCGCCGCCAGCCGCGCCGCCTCGCGGTCGGACGCGACGTCGGACAGGGTGTAGACAGTCGCGCCGCGCGCCTCCCCGTCTTGCGCGGCGTCCGCGTGAATCGAAATAAACAGCCCGGCGCCCAGCTTGCTCGCGATGCTGTAGCGCTCCTGCAGGATGAGGAAGCGATCGTCCGACCGGGTCAGCGCAACGCGGATGCGGCCGGTCTTGAGCAGTTCGTCCCGCACGGCCTGAGCGATGGCCAGCGTCAGATCCTTCTCGCGAATATCGAGGCTGGCATTGTAGGCGCCGGGATCGTGCCCGCCATGGCCGGCGTCGATCACCACCAGCGGACGACGCGGGTCTTTCGGCCCTTCGATGGTCGGCAGGGGCACGGCCGGCGCAGCATCCGGAATGCGCACGACAAGGCGCGGCCCCTTGGGCGGGCGGCTCATATGGTTTGTGAGGTCGCCAGCGCCGGACGCAGGGGCCGAAGCCACAGGCACCTGCCCACCGTCCGACGGCGCGGCGAGGGTCAGCACAAGAGCAGAAAATGCGGTCAACAGGGCCATGGAAGGCGACTTTTGCCGCCCATGCGCCGCCAGCGCCAGCCAAAAGTTAACCGGCCGGCAAGGCTCTTGCGTGCAGGGTGCCGCCGCGCTGGCAAGCGGCCTGGCTTGGTCTGGCAGCGCGGGGCCTTCTGCTTTTCCACGTTGCTCTGCGGAGCAAGCCCTGCTAGCGCTTCGTTCTCCCGGACAACCCGCTGTGCCCGACTGGCGCGCGGTGGGGATTTTTCCGGTTAATCATCGCCTTCTGGGCGATCCGACAGGTTGATGTTGCATGGGGCATGGCTTGATGAGCTTGGAGCGCGCGAAAGCGGGCCTTCAGCCGCGAGCACTGTTCAAGCCGGTATCCGCAGGACGCGGACATGCCCAGGCGACAGACACGCAATCCTTTTTTGAAAACCGGGGTTTTCAGCGCCGCTGCCGTGTCGACACGACACGCAAGAGCGCGCCCCCCTACATGACACCGGGTCGCCATCCCCGCTTGCGGCGCATGGCGATGACCGGCTGGAGAGACTTTAATGACAATGCGTATGCTGATCGATGCGCGCCACCGGGAAGAAACCCGGGTCGCGGTCGTAACGGGGAACCGGATCGAGGAGTTTGATTTCGAGAGCGCTGAACACAAGCAGCTCAAGGGCAATATCTATCTCGCCAAGGTTACCAGAGTCGAACCCTCGCTACAGGCGGCGTTCGTCGATTACGGTGGCAATCGCCACGGTTTCCTCGCCTTTTCGGAAATCCACCCGGATTATTACCAGATCCCCCGCGAGGACCGTGAGGCGCTGCTGGCTGAAGAAGCCGCGCACGCTGCCGAAGAAGCCGCCCTGCGCGGCGATGTCGATGACGAGGATGATCATGGCGAGGACGGCGTAGAAGTCGTCGAGCGCCCCAATCTCGACGAAGACGAAGAGAGCGAAGGCGAAGCGCCGGCCCGCAAGCAGAACGGCAAGGGCAATGAGCAGGCCGCCGAGGAAGTGCGCCGCAAGCGCATGGCCCTGCGCCGTCGCTACAAGATTCAGGACGTCATCAAGCGCCGCCAGGTGCTGCTCGTCCAGATCGTGAAGGAAGAGCGCGGCAACAAGGGTGCGGCGCTGACCACCTATCTCAGCCTCGCCGGCCGCTATTGCGTGCTGATGCCCAACACCAGCCACGGCGGCGGCATCTCGCGCAAGATCAGCAACGGTGCGGATCGCAAGCGGTTGAAGTCCATCATCGCCGAAATGAAGCTGCCCAACACCATGGGCTGCATCGTGCGCACGGCGGGCCTCTCGCGCACCAAGACCGAGATCAAGCGCGACTTCGACTATCTCGCCCGCCTGTGGGACGAGATTCGCGAGAACACGCTCAGGGCCGCCGCGCCGGAGCTGATCCACAATGACAGCGATCTCATCAAGCGCGCGATCCGCGACATCTACCACCGCGATATCGAGGAAGTGATCGTCGAGGGCGATGAAGGCTATCGCCAGGCGAAGGACTTCATGAAGCTGCTGATGCCGAGCCATGCCCGGCGCGTGAAGCAATATGCCGATCCGGTCTCGCTGTTCCAGCGCTTCGGGGTCGAGGACCAGCTCGCCGCGATGTACAATCCGGTCGTCCAGCTCAAGTCGGGCGGCTATCTGGTGATCAACCCGACCGAGGCGCTGGTGTCGATCGACATCAACTCGGGCCGCTCGACGCGCGAGCACAGCATCGAGCAGACCGCCACGGCCACCAATCTGGAAGCTGCGCGCGAGATCGCCCGCCAGCTGCGCCTGCGCGACATGGCCGGCCTCGTCGTCATCGACTTCATCGACATGGAGCACAACTCCAACATCCGTAAGGTCGAGAAGGCGATGAAGGAGGCGCTCAAGGACGATCGCGCCCGCATCCAGGTCGGCCGCATTTCCGGCTTCGGCCTCATGGAAATGAGCCGCCAGCGCCTGCGCACCGGCGTGCTGGAAGCCTCGACCCGGCCCTGCCCGCATTGCGAAGGCACCGGTCTCGTCCGCACGGCATCGTCGGCGGGCCTCTCGGCCCTGCGCATGCTGGAAGAGGAAGCCGCACGCGGTCGCGGCAGCCAGATCACCCTGCGCGCCAGCCAGGAAGCGGCCTTCTACGTGCTCAACAACAAGCGCCGCGAACTCGATGAGATCGAGAACCGCTATGGCGTGACCATCCTCATCCTGCCCGATGGTGAGATCGAGGGCGCTCGCATGTCGGTCGAGGCCAGTGGCCCGCGCCCGACCATGCAGGTCAGCTATGCTCCCGTCATCACCGAAGAGGTGGAAGGCGAAGAGGATGAGATCGAGGACGTCGAGGAAGAGGAAGAGGTCGCTGAAGAGCGCCAGCCTCGCGCAGACGACGAAGGTGGCGAGGGACGCAAGCGCAAGCGCCGCCGTCGCGGCCGCCGTGGCCGGCGTGACCGGGACGACCAGTCGCCGCAGGATAGCGATGGTGCTGCGTCCGACGAGGATGATGACGCGCAGGCCGATGCCGATGAGCGCGATGACGAGCAGGCCGAAGCCGGCCCACCCGAATCGAGCGAGGCCGAAGGGTCTGATGAGGCACCGCGTCGCGGCCGCCGTGGTCGCCGTGGTGGTCGTCGCCGGCGGAGCGGACAGAGCGACGGTGCAGACAATGTTGCCGAAGCCCGCGAAGGCGAGACGGACGACGCAGCAGACGCCGCGCCGGTCGCATCGGTCGACGCAGCCGAGGCAATGCAGGAGACGGCCGAGCCCGCATCGCCCGAGCCTGCTGAGCAAGCGGAAGAAGCGCCCGCGCCCAAGCGCCGTCGTCGCACCCGCAAGGCTGCCGAAGCCACGGATGAAGCCGTGACGGTGGAAGTCTCGCCCGAACTGGCGGAGACCCCGACCGCCGAAGCGCCTGCTGCTGAAGCACCGACCGAGGCCGCCGAAGAGGCACCGGCTCCCAAGCGCCGCACGCGTCGCAAGACGACCAAGGCTGCGGAAACGCCCGCCGCGACCGAGGGTGAAGCCCAGCCCGAAGCTGAGGCAAGCACCGAGGCGGCAGAAGAGGCGCCCAAGGCCGCCCCCAAGCCGCGCGCGCGTCGCAAGCCCAAGACCGTCGAAGCAGCTACCGAGGCGCGCGAGACGCTGGTCGCGGATGCCGCCGACACGGCAACGGACGCTGATGCGTCGGCGCAAGCCGATGGCGACAGCGCTGAAACGCCCCGTCGCGGCTGGTGGCAGCGCACGTTCGGCGCGTGACGCACACCGCCCTGCGGTCTGAGAACCGGCATGATGGATCGTCCGATCCGTCATGCCGGGTTCAGGCTCGCCGGGCTAAGGGGCCGGTCATGGATCGGCCGCTCTCCCCTCCCCGGCAGCTTGCCGGCCAGCTCAAACCCCGTCATCCCCGCGAGGTGACTGCCGCGCCCTGGCTGATCGGCCGACTTCTCGCCGTTCTTGCGCTGCTGAGCCTGCTCGCCGCGCAGCCCGCGTTGGCCCAGTCCGTCCTGCGCGATGCCGAAACCGAAGCGCTGATGCGCGATGCCTCCGTCCCGATCATCCGGGCAGCCGGGCTCGATGAGCGCAATGTGCAGATGCTGGTGATCAACGATCCCAGCCTCAACGCCTTCGTCGCGGGCGGACAGATCGTCTGGTTCCACAGCGGCCTGATCGCGGAAGCCGATGACCTCAATCAGGTGCAGGGCGTGATGGCCCACGAGCTCGGCCATATCGAGGGCGGCCACATCGTGCGCTTTGCCGATGGCGCGCGGGAAGCGACCGGCATCCAGCTCGTCTCGCTGCTGCTCGGTGCGGCGGCGATGGCAGCGGGCGGGGGCGAGGCCGGCATGGGCATCATGGCGGCGGGTCAACAGGCCGCCATGGGCCGCTTCCTCACCTTCACCCGCACGCAGGAATCGAGCGCGGACGCCGCCGGCGCGCGCTATCTCAAGGCCGCCGGCATCAGCGGCAAGGGCAGCATCGCCTTCTTCCAGAAGCTGCAGAATCTCGAATATCGGCTGTATGTGCCGCAGGACACCTATGTCCGCACCCACCCGCTCTCGCGCGACCGCATCTCGGCCCTGACGGCGCTGTATGAGAATGATCCGGCCTGGAACAAGCCAACCGACCCGGCCTTGGAAGCGCGCTTCCAGCGTGTGCGCGCCAAGCTGATCGGCTTCGTCAGCGAGCCGGAAAAGACCCTCAAGCTTTATCCGCCCTCGGACCAGAGCCTGCCCGCCCATTATGCGCGGGCCTATGCCTATCATAAGAGCGCCTTCACCGAGAAAGCGCTGGCGGAAGTCGATACCCTGCTCAAGGCCGCGCCGCATGACCCGTATTTTCTGGAGCTGCAGGGCCAGGTCATGCTCGAATCCGGCAAGCCCGCCGATGCCATCCCGTCGCTGCGCGAGGCCGTGCAGCGCACCAATGGCGAGCCGCTGATCGCCGCGATGCTCGGCCATGCCCTCGTCGCGACCGAGGATGACAGCCATCTCGATGAGGCCGAGCGCGTGCTGCGCAACACGGTCGCGCGGGATCGGCAGAATCCGTTCGCCTGGTATTCGCTCGGCGTCGTCTATCAGCGCAAGGGCGACACCGCCCGCGCCGCGCTCGCCACGGCCGAGCGCTACTCGATGGAAGGGCAGGACGCACTCGCCCTGCGCCATGCCGATGTGGCACTGGCCGGCATCCAGCCCAACTCACCCGATTATCTGCGGGCGCAGGACATTGCGATGGCCAGCCGCGCCGCCATGGAAAGGACACGAAAGAAATGACGAACAAGGCAGGCGCGGGCGCGCTGTTCCGCGCAGCCGGGGTGATCGTGTCCGCGCTGGGCACCCGCACCGGCGAGCGCAAGCGCGGGCGGATGGTGATGCCGGCTATGGCCGTTGCGCTGCTCGCCGGCGGCGCGGCGGTGACCTATGCTGCGACCAATCAAAGCCCGGCCATGCCGACGGCGGACCGCGCCGCCATCGAATCGGTGGTGCGTGACTATATACTCGAGCATCCCGAGATCATTCCGCAGGCGATGGAACGGCTGAAAGCCAAGCAGACCGCCGGCACCGTCGATCAGAACCGGTCCGCGCTGGAAACGCCCTATCCGGGCGCATGGGAAGGCGCGGCCCAGCCCAAGGTCACCCTCGTCGCGTTCATGGACTATGCCTGCGGCTATTGCCGCGCCGCGCTGCCGCATATCGAGGAACTGGTGAAGGCCAATCCCGATCTGCGCGTGGTCTATCGCGAACTGCCGATCATTGCCGATGGCAGTGCCAATGCGGCGAAGGTCAGCCTGCTGGCCGCCAGCGAGAACAAGTTCATGGCCTTTCACAAGGCGATGTACGCGGCCGGCGGCGTCTCCTCGGACGCCATCCTCAAGGCCGCGCGCACGGCGGGGCTGGATGCCGACAAGGCGAAGGCCGCCATTGCGGCCAAGGGCGGCGATGATGAGTTCATGAGCAACATCCGCCTCGCCCAGGCCCTCGGCGCCGAGGGCACGCCTTTGTTCGTGGTGGGCGATCAGGTGTTCAACGGCCTGGTCGGCACCGAGACGCTACAGGCGGCCGTGGACAAGGCGCGCACCAAGGGCTGATTGACCAGAGACGGCTTGGGTCGGCGCCGTTCAGGACTCCAAGCCGGACGTTGGAGGCCCCCTCCGCTGCCAAGAGGGGGCCTCCCTTTGCACTGGCCTCCAATGCCCGGACGGTGGGACGAGAGGCGCGCAAAGTGACGGTCAGGACTTGGTCCTGATTCCGATCAGTGCGTAGAGCGGGCAGAAGCTTACGAACGCGGTGAGCAGCGGCACCAGGCCGATCCAGCCCCACGGCGTTCGCGGGCCGACAAAGACGAGCGCGATCAGCCCGAGGCCAATCAGGATCCGGATAATCCGGTCCAGTCGTCCGATGTTCGCAGCCATGGCCACAGCCCTCTCACAATTTCATCTGACGGTGATGCTAGGCGGGTCGCAGGCGCCTGACCTTGACGAAGATCAAACAGGCGCGATCTCAGTCGTTCAGGCTCAGTCCTGCAGGCGCAGCGCGTAGATTTTGGGCCAGTTCTTGCCGGTGACGTAGAGAAGCTGCGCCTTGGCATCCCACGCGATGCCGTTCAGCACGCCCTCGCCGCTCGCGCTCATATTCTTCGCCACCAGCGGTTGCAGGTTGATCCAGTCGTCGATCTTGCCGGTGGCCGGATCGATGCGGGCAATGAGCGGCGAGAACCAGATGTTCGCGTAGAGAACGTCGCCGACCTGCTCCAGCTCGTTGAGAAAGCGCACAGGCTCGCCTTCCCATGTGACGGTGACGCGGCGCTGCTCCTTGTAGCTCTCGGGATCGAGAAAGCGCAGGTCCGGCGTGCCATCGCTCATGATCAGCGCGTGGCCATCATGAGTGAGGCCCCAGCCCTCGCCCGTGTAGCCGAACGAGCCGATCGGCTTCAAATCCTTGCGGTTCCAGACGAAGCCGGTCTCGTCCTTCCAGGTGATGCTCACGATCCGGTCGCCCCAGATTGTGCTGCCCTCGCCGAACACATCGGCGCGCATGGGCCGCCGCTGCAGGATCTTGCCGTCACTCAGCCGCATGATCCGCACATCTGACTCGCCGACCTGCCCGGTGGTTTCGTAGATCAGCTCGCCATGGATGGTGAGGCCCTGGGTGAAGGCGCGGGTATCATGCGGCAGTTCGCGCACGATCTCCCATTTGATCTCCGCCTGCGCGGGCCCCGCGCTGAAGACGAGGACGAAGATCGCGACCAATAGCCGCTTCATTCGGCGTCTTCCGCGAGCGCGTCGGCCTGCCAGTCCGGCAGCGTGATCCCCTCGAGCGAATCGACCGGACGATGATCCACCGCGAGCCCCAAAGCCGGATAGGCAATGCGCAGCCGGGCCGGGTCGGACCGGTCAAGCGGCACCACCACGAGCCGCCGGTTCACCTTGTTGCGATAGTGCATCCGCGCGGTATTCTCCTGCCCGACATAGCAGCCCTTGCCATAATCCACGCCGTGCAGCTCTTCCGCGTTGCACTCCAGCCAGAGCGTCTTGTCGTCGCCCAGCTCCGCCACGCCTTCCGGCACGCCTTGGGCCAGCCGATGCGCGCGATACATGTCCGAAGCGTCGTCCTCCCCCGCTGGGGCCAGCCAGCGCCAGCCCAGTGCCGCGAGGCGGGGGTCGGTGGATGCGCCATCGACCGGATCGGCGGACCAGTGCGCGGCAAGCCCTTCCTCGATGCCGATGGTGACGGGGCGGCGCAGCCGGTACAGCGTCAGCCTGCGGGCCAGCGCCTCGACACGCGATGCCTCGCAATCAATCAGCACGTCCTCGCCGCCCGCCGGATCGGCCCAGAGCAGCATATCGTAGAGCGCCTTGCCCTGCGGCGTGAGCAGTCCGGCATAACGCGGCGCGCCCGGCTGCAGGCTCAGCACGTCCTGCGTGAGCAGGCCTTGCAGGAACGGCCGCGCCTCTGCTCCGCCGACACGAAGAATGGCCCGATCGCGCAGCGTGGTGGCGAGGGGCGGCGTGGCAAGGGGGGTGGTGGCGGACATGCGCTTTAGGTAGGGGGAGAGGAGCACCAAGCCAAGAGAGGTTCGCGCGATGGCCCAGACATTCGACCTGCTGCTGAAGGGCGGCACCGTCCACCTCCCGAGCGGCCCCGCACGCGTGGACGTGGGCGTCAATGCCGGCAGGATCGCCGCGATCGGCACCAGCCTTGGCGATGCGGGGGAAACGATCGACTGTACCGGCCTTGATGTGCTGCCGGGCGTGATCGACAGCCAGGTGCATTTCCGCGAACCCGGGCTGGAGCATAAGGAAGATCTCGAATCGGGCAGCCGGGCCGCGGTGCTGGGCGGCGTCACCGCCGTGTTCGAGATGCCGAACACCAATCCGAACACGGACACCGCCGAGCGCGTGGCCGACAAACTCAAGCGCGCCCATCACCGCATGTGGTGCGACCATGCCTTTTATGTGGGCGCCACCGGCGACAATGCCGAGCAACTCGGCGAGCTGGAGCGCATTCCGGGCACGGCGGGCGTCAAGATTTTCATGGGCGCTTCCACCGGCAGCCTGCTCGTCGCCGAGGACGAGGCCCTCGCGCGGGTGCTCGCCCATGGCCGCCGCCGCGTCGCCGTGCATTGCGAGGACGAGGCGCGGATGAATGCGCGCAAAGATGAGCGGATCGAGGGCGATCCGGCCAGCCACCCGGTCTGGCGCGACGATGAAAGCGCGATGATGGCCACCCGCCGCATCGTGAAGCTGGCGCGCGAAGCCGGGCGCCGCATCCATGTACTGCATGTCACCACGCCGGCCGAACTGGAATTTCTGAGCCAGCACAAGGACGTCGCGACGTGCGAGGTGACGCCCCAGCACCTCACGCTGGCCGGCGAGGATGCCTATCCGCGCCTCGGCACCTATGCGCAGATGAATCCGCCAATCCGCAGCGCCGCGCACCGCGAGGGACTGTGGCACTGGGTCGGCCAGGGCGTGCCCGATGTGCTCGGCTCCGACCATGCGCCGCACACCAAGGAAGAGAAGGCCAAGACCTACCCGGCCAGCCCGAGCGGCATGCCCGGCGTGCAGACTTTAGTGCCGCTGCTCCTCGATCATGTCGCAAACGGCCGCCTGACGCTCCAGCGCTTTATCGATCTGACCAGCGCCGGGCCGCAGCGCATTTTCGGTCTGGTCGGCAAGGGCCGCATCGCGACGGGCTATGATGCCGACTTCACCGTGGTCGACCTCAAGGCGCGCTGGACGATGGGCGCGGACTGGATGGCCTCGCGCTGCGGCTGGTCGCCGTTCGAGGGCATGAGCGTGACCGGCCGACCGGTCGGCACCATCGTGCGCGGCCATCGGGTGATGTGGGACAACCAGCTCGCCAATGAGGCGGTGGGCGAACCGGTGCGCTTCGAGGCGACCGAGTTCCCCGGCCACTGAGGCGAAGGCAAAAGGGGGAAGGCGGGGCGATGGCGACAACGCGGAGCACCACGAGACGCAAGGCGCCCCGGCGCAAGGGCCTGCGCTTTCCCGGCAATCCCACCAGCCTGCCGGGCAAGCTGTTCCGCTGGCTGCTGATGCTCATCCTCGCCTTCATCGGCATCTCGTTGCTGCAGGTGCTGGTCTATAAAGTCGTGCCGGTGCCGGTGACGATCACCATGCTGATGGACAAGAACGGCATCACCAAGGACTGGACGCCGCTGTCGGACATCGATCCGGACATGCCGCGTGCCGCCATTGCGGGCGAGGACGCCAAATTCTGCCAGCATCACGGCTTCGACACCGATGCCATCCGGCAGGCCATGCAACAGAACGCACGCGGCGGGCGCATTCGCGGCGGCTCCACGATCAGCCAGCAGACCGCCAAGAATGTGTTTCTCTGGCAGGGCGGCGGCTTCTTCCGCAAAGGACTGGAAGCCTGGTACACGGTGCTGATCGAGGCGATCTGGGGCAAGCGCCGGATCATGGAAGTCTATCTCAACGTCGCCGAGACGGGCATCGGCACCTACGGCGTGCAGGCCGGCGCAATCCGCTACTTCAACCATGGCGCAGACAGGATGAGCCGCACCGAGGCCGCCCGCATCGCCGCCGTCCTCCCCCTGCCCAAAAAGCGCGGCGCCATCGCCCCCACCGGCTTCACCCGCCGCCACGGCAACAACATCGCCCGCTGGATCGGCCATGTGAAAGCCGACGGACTGGATGCCTGCCTGGATCTGAACTGAGCGGGCAGACGCAGTTCCCGCACAAAGAGCAAATAAGCAGCCCAACAAAAAGGGCGGAGGCATCGCTGCCCCCGCCCTTCCGGTTTCTATTCGCGGCAGATCAGAAGCTGAAGCGCGCGCCGAGGCGGATCGCGTAAAGCGAGGAGCCGTTGGTCGTCACCAGTTCGTCCGCCAGCACCGTGTCGCTGCTCGGCTGCTCATATTTGTACTGAGCACAGCTGTTGGCGCCCACTGCCACGCAGCTCACCTTCGCAACGGTCTTGCGGAAGGGGAAGCTCGACCGAAGCTGCTGGCCCCATTTGTGGTTGAGCAGGTTCGTGAAGTTCTCGATGTCCGCAAACAGCGCGAAGCGCGTGCCCAGTGGCAGCGGCAGTTCCTGCTCCACATGAAGGTCGATGCGCGTGAACGCCTTCGAGCGGAAGGCATTGCGCGGCGCAACCTGCCCGCGATAGCCTGCCAGCCCAGAGGACTGGATGATGCTGTCGATCCGCGTCGCCGTCGCCGCGCTATCATAAATGACCTTCGGGTCGTTCACGCCGGTCGGCACGTAGAACAGATAGCGCTGTGCACTGCCGGCCGTGCCGAACACACCCGAGCGCCCCCCCGAGAGATCCTGCATCGTGTAGCTGTACCGGGCACCGGCACGGGTCGAGCCGAACAGGTCGATGCGCGTCTTGTAATCCCCGAAGAACGCGCGCTCGAACGACGCATTGTAGCGGAAGGCCCAAGTCACTTCGTCGTTCGAATGGCCAGGCCCGCTCAGATTGGCGTCATAAGCCGCGGTGTTGCCGTAGATCGAGCTTGCCTGAGAGGACGTGAGCGAGGTGTCGTCACGCACGTCCTGACGGGTATAGGCACCGCCGAGCGTCAGACCCCAGTCCCAGCTCTTCTCGGCGCGCAGGACGCCGATCCAGCCGCGACCATAATCGGTGTTGGTCAGGAGCAGGTCCTGGCCGGTATCGTTCGCGTTGCCGATCTTGCTGGTGTAGCGCTGACGGCCGTCCGGCGTGAGCGAGCCTGCAACGGGGATCGACCGCAGATCGATGACCTTCACCTGCGAACGCACTTTCGAATACAGCACATCGGCGCCGAAGCGCCAGCCGTCGCCGAGCGGACCCAGATCGGCCTCATAGTCCGCCGACAAGGTCGCGCGGAATTGGTTGGGTGCCTTGAAGTTCGGATCGATCGCATTGATCGACGTGGTCGCGTTCGGGTTCGCAGACAGACCGTTGGCTGCGGCGACCACCGCAGTGTTGGCAGCAGCGGGAATGTTGGTGAACGACGGGTTGTTGAGGATGGAGGACGCATTTGCGCTGTTGGCGCCGCTCGCGGAACCGTTAAGCTGGTAAATGCCGCCGTCCGTCTGGCGCGCCGTGATCGATGTGTTGATCACGCCGGTGTTGGAGAAGGAGTTGCCGATATAAACGTCCGGCGATCCGCCACCAAAGATGCCGCCACCACCGCGAATGGTGAGGCGCGGCGTTGCCTTGTAGGTGAAGCCAAGGCGGGGCTGCAGCAGGTCGATGCCACTGATGTTGCTGTTATTCGAGAAGCCGTAGCGCGGGTAGAAGTTGGGGTTTACCGCCGCAGTGCTCTTCATCCCGAACACATCCCAGCGCAGACCGACGCCGACCGAGAGCGTCTCGTTCACGCGCCAATCGTCCTGCAGACCGAAGGTGTACACATTGTAGGAGAAGCTGGCGGCGGCATCCGCGGGGTTAAGCGAAGCCGCGTTGTTGTAGCTGAAGCTCTGCGCCGTGCCGGCCTGGAAGTCGGCGATCGAGTCGAAATAATAGGTGCCCGCCGACGGATTGACGAACATGTTGAAGGACTTGGTGTGATTCCATTCCGCAAGAGCGCGGAGGTTGTGGTCGCCAGCCTTCAGCTTGGCGGAAACGGACCCGCCCCAGCTCTTGATGTTCAGCACATTCGACTGGCTCGGGCCGCCGGCGCCCAGGACGAACTGCGGCGTCCCAGTGGGGCACACGATGCTGGCCGCGGTCGTGGTAGCGCCATTCGTCGTGCGATCCGAGGTTGGCGCTGCGCAGACGGACATCTGGGCGCTGCGGCCCATCAGCGGGAACTGGCCGCTGTCATAGGTCTTGTAGAGAGCGCGGGTCTCGGTGGAGAAGCTATCCGACCAATCGGCATTCCAGGCCAGAATACCGGCCTTCAGTTCGTTGGGCTTGCGATAGGCGTTGGATTCGAGGCCAAGGTCACGGGTGCCGGTGGTCGAGCTGACGTTCAGCTCGTCCTTGGTGTAGAGGCCGGTCAGCGAGACGCGCTGAGTTTCGGAGAGGTTGGCGTCCAGCTTGCCGACGATGCGATCGTCCTTGTCGCCATCCGTGCGAAGGATGCCACCGGCATCGTAGTTGTAACGGCTCTGCGCGATGCCCACGATCTGCTGCAGGGCTGCATTCGTCGCGCCGATGACCGGCGTGCCAGCATTGTCTTCCTGCGTACCGAAGGCCACCGGACGGGCAGCGCGCACGCGCTCGGCGGAGACCATGAAGAACAGCTTGTCCTTGATGATCGGACCCGAGAGGGTTGCACCGAAGTCCTTGCTGGTGAAATCGGGCTGCGTGACGCGTCCGGCGGTGTTGAGGATATAGGGCTTGGTGCGCTTCCCGGTCAGCTCGTCCGAGCTGAAGGTGAAGAAGGCCGTGCCGTGGAATTCGTTGGTGCCCGACTTGAGGATCGCGTTCGAAACGCCGCCTTGGAAGAAGCCTTCGCGGATATCATAAGGCGCAACCTTGGTTTCGAACTGCCCGATGGAATCGAGCGGAACCGGACCACGACGTGACGGCAGCGCGTCCGGGTTGAGGCCGAAGCTGTCGGTGACCGGAACGCCGTCCACGGTGAAGCGGTTGAAGCGGGGATTCTGGCCCGCGAACGAAACCTGGCGACCGGTCGTCTGGCTGGTGTCGAGCGTCGCAAACGGGTCGCGCGCGGCAATGTCGCGGATATCGCGATTGACCGAAGCGATCTTGCCGATCTGCTCAGCAGTCATGACCATGGCGGGGCCCTGCGATACGTTGCCAGCGCCGCGGATGGCCGATGCGGTCACGACGATGGCGTCGCCTGAGGCCATCTCAATCGGCAGCGTGAAGGACTGGCCAACGACCGTGTACACGTCTGTCACGCGAACATCTTCGAAGCCGGATGCGGCGACCTCAACCGTGTAAGGCCCACCAATGCGCAGGCCGCTGGTCGAAAAGCTGCCGTCGGCGCCCGTCGTGGTGCGCGAGACGGTGCCCGAGGGGACGTGCGTCACGGTGACGGCGGCGCCGGCGACCGGCGCGCCTTCCGCCGTGACCGTACCGCGCACGGAAGAGGTGGTTTCCTGCGCATGGGCAGGGCTGAGCGCCACGCAGGTGGCGATGCTCGCGGCCGAGGCAGCGAGGAAGAAGCGGAAGTTGCGCATCGAAGATCCCCTTTAGATCATCACGAAAACTGGTCTTGAGCCGTCCTGATCACGGCTGCCTTCACCCCTCTGGGCTCGGACACATCCTCTCGCCTGGTCTGCGATCCTTATGTCATCGCCCGTGTCTGGCGGACGTGACTCAATTATGACGATGGCGGGTTCATACTGGCGACCTGCCCAGTCTCGCCATTGCGAAATGAGCGGTATGTATCCGGAAAAAGGAGGAAAATTCTCGAAGTCGCTCCTAATTCGGCAATAAAATCGCGCGATATCAATGACATATTGTGCAGTGCGGCATCCATGCAACGCTCGCGCAGAATCTTGCCATAAGATGAACGGATCGCCGGCCCGATCGACCGTCTGGGCTGCCGGCGGGGCTCAGTCGCGCGAGATGACCGGCCGCTGCAGAAGCGGACGCCATAAGGGCAGGATGAAAAACACGAGCAGCAGCCAGATCAGGCCGACCGCCCAGCCGCCCGCCACATCGATCGGCCAATGCACGCCGAGCCACACCCGGCTGGCGCCCGTAGCGAGAATCATCGCCGCGCAGATCCATGTCACCACCCGGCGCTGCGCCAACAGCGCGATCGCACCATAGAGCGCCATCGTACCTGCCGCATGGCCGCTGGGGAAGCTGGTGCCCACGGTCTCGATCACGCTCGCTGGCATATAGGGGATCATCATCATCGGGCGCGGCGCATTGAAGCCGAGCTTCACCACCCCGATGACGAGCGCGGTCCCCACGCCCGCGACCAGCAGCGGGATCAAGCGTTCGGGATGCCCCAGCTTGATGAAGACCAGCCCCACCGCCAGCACGATCAACGTGCGACCGCCGACCGCGCCCAGCCGGTCCAGCGCCACCCCGCCATGCGTCACAAGCCCCGCACCGCGCACGCCGTGCAGCTTGCCCGCCAATGCCATCAGCCGCTCATCGATGGGCGCGAACAGGCCGGTGGGCTGGAGAAAGCCGATGGCTGCGACCAGCAATGCCAGACCGAGCGCAAAACTGAGCGCGACGCCCGGAGTTGGCAGTTGCCGCATCCGCCTTTGGATCAGATGTGGAGCGCCCGCCCATAAGCGGCCAGCACGCTCTCGTGCATGGATTCGCTGATGGTCGGGTGCGGGAAGACCGTCTGCATGAAGTCCTGCTCCACCAGCTCGGCCGTCTTGCCGATGGTGTAGCCCTGGATCATCTCGGTCACCTCGGCGCCGACCATATGCGCGCCGAGCAGCTCGCCGGTCTTGGCGTCGAACACCGTCTTCACGAAGCCTTCCGCCTCGCCGAGCGCGATCGCCTTGCCATTGCCGATGAACGGGAAGGTGCCGACCTTCACGGTGTAGCCCGCATCCTTCGCCTTCGCCTCGGTCAGGCCCACGGAGGCGACCTGCGGCTGGCAATAGGTGCAGCCCGGAATGTTGAGCGGGTCCATCTCGTGCGGGTGGACATCCTTGTTGCCCAGCGCCTGCGCAATCGCCTCGGCGGCGGTCACGCCCTCATGGCTGGCCTTGTGCGCGAGCCATGGCGGCGCGGTGACATCGCCGATGGCCCAGATGCCATCGACGCCGGTGCGGCAGAGGCCATCGGTCTTGATATGGCCGCGCTCCAGCGTGACGCCCAGCGCCTCCAGCCCGATATTCTCGGTGTTCGGGACGATGCCGATGGCGACGATGCAATGACTGAACTCGCTGGTTTCGCTCTTGCCATCCTTGCCCTTGATGGCGGCGGTGACGCCCTTGTCGCTGGCCTTGAGGCTCTCCAGCGAGGCGCCGGTGACGATCTTCATGCCGCGCTTCACCAGCTGCTTTTCGAGGAATGCCGAGACGTCCTTGTCCTCGACGGGTACGATGCGATCCATCATCTCGACCACGGTCACATCCGCGCCCATGTCGTTATAGAAGCTCGCGAACTCGATGCCGATGGCGCCCGAGCCGATGACCAGCAGCTTGCCCGGCATTTCCGGCGGGGTCATCGCGGTGCGATAGGTCCAGATACGCTTGCCGTCCGCCGGCGCGAACGGCAGGTCGCGTGCCCGCGCACCAGTCGCCACGATGATGTGCTTGGCCGCCAAGTCGGTCTTCTTGCCGTCCTTGTCCGTGACCGAGAGCTTGCCCTTGCCGGTGATCGTGCCGCTGCCCATATGCACGGCAACCTTATTCTTCTTCATCAGGTGCGTGACGCCGGCATTGAGCTGCTTGGCGACACCGCGCGAGCGCTTCACCACCGCCTCGATGTCCGCGCTGATTTTCTCGGCGGCCAGGCCATAATCCTTGGCGTGGCTCATATAATGGAAGATCTCGGCCGAGCGCAGCAGCGCCTTGGTCGGGATGCAGCCCCAGTTGAGGCAAATACCGCCGAGCAGCTCGCGCTCCACAATGGCCGTCTTGAGGCCAAGCTGGCTCGCGCGGATCGCCGCGACATAGCCGCCGGGGCCGGAACCGAGAACGATGACGTCATAGGATTCAGACACGAAATGCTCCATCCATGATGCCCTCTCCCCTTGAGGGAGAGGGGTCTAAAATGACCGATTGCGCCTTCATTGCGCGTTCGCCAAGGGCGGCACCCTGCGGGGGCGGCGCACTTCGTCGATGGCGACGAAGATGAACCGGGCCTGCGTGACCTTGTAGGTTTCCTCGCTGTGCCGCGCGCGGCGCCAGGCTTCGACCTCAATGGTCATCGACGTGCTGCCCACCTTCACGAGCGTCGCGAAGACGGAGACCTCGTCCCCCACCAGCACCGGGCGGTGGAACTGCATGCCTTCCACGGCGATGGTGACAGCCCGCCCCTTGCTGTGCCGCGAGGCGACAAGCGCCGCCGCCATATCCATCTGGCCCATCAGCCAGCCGCCGAAAATGTCCCCATAGGGATTGGCATCGGCCGGCATGGCGGTGATCCGCGTCGCGGGCGCACCTTCCGGCAGGACATCCTCGTCAGCGGCCATGGTGCGCTTACGCCACCAGACCCAGCGGCGCCTCTACCAGTTCCTTGAACACCTTCATCAGCTCCGCGCCGTCCGCACCGTCGATGGCGCGATGGTCGAAGCTGCCGGTGGCGGACATCACGGTTGCGATACCAAGCGCATCATCAACGATATAGGGCCGCTTCTCGCCGGCGCCGATCGCCATGATCATCGCCTGCGGCGGATTGATCACCGCCTCGAACTGCTTGATGCCCATCATGCCCATGTTGGAGAGGCTGGCGGTGCCGCCGGTGAACTCTTCCGGCTTGAGCTTGCCTTCCTTGGCGCGGGTGGCGAGGTCCTTCATCGCGGTCGAGATGGCAGAGACGGACTTGGCGCCGGCATCGGTGATGATCGGCGTGATCAGTCCGCCCTCGATGGACACGGCCACCGAGATGTCGGCTCGGCTGAACTTGAGCAACTGGTCGCCGGCAAACTGCACATTGCACTTGGGCACAGCCAGCAGCGCCTTGGCCAGCGCCTTGATCAGCAGATCGTTGACCGAGAGCTTCACGCCCTGCGATTCGAGCGCCTTGTTCAGCTCGCCACGCAGCTTGAGCAGCGCGTCGAGGCGCACATCCACGGTAAGGTAGATGTGCGGCACCTGCTGCTTCGATTCGGTGAGGCGGCGCGCAATGGTCTTGCGCATGTTCGAGAGCTTCTCGACCTCGTGCGGAATGCCGAAATCCTGCGCGGCCGCGGCCACCGGGGCAGGCGCGGCCGAAGCCGACGCTGTGGGCGCCGCGGCCGGGCTCGCGGCCGGCTTGGGCGCGGTGCTGCCGGGCTTCACGCCCTCCAGATCGGCCTTCACGATGCGGCCATTGGGACCAGTACCGGAAACCGCGGCCAGATCGATGCCGCTGTTCGTGGCGATGCGGCGGGCAAGCGGGCTCGCCTTGACGCGATCTCCAGAGGAGGCAGCGGCCGGCGCAGCGGTCGATTTCGCGACTTCCGGCTCCGGCTTGGGGGCGCTGGCTGCTTCCGGCTTCTTCTCCGCAGCGGCGTCGGCCTTGGGTGCGGGCTTGGCTACAGCGGGCGCATCGCCGCTCGGCACCTCCTCGCCTTCCTCGACCAGAACCGCGATGACGGTGCCGACCTTCACATTGTCGGTCCCTTCGGCGACGAGGATCTTGCCGACGACCCCTTCGTCCACGGCTTCAAATTCCATGGTGGCCTTGTCGGTCTCGATTTCGGCGAGCAGATCGCCGGACGAGACGGTGTCGCCTTCCTTCACGAGCCATTTCGAAAGCGTGCCTTCCTCCATGGTCGGCGAGAGGGCGGGCATCTGGATATTGATCGCCATGGGGGCCAGGCTTTCCTGTTTTTCGGGTTGGACAATCACCGGCCACCTTCACGCTTTGCCCGTCGGGGTCAAGGCCATCCCTTGCATCCAGACCGAATTTCCCGCACCTACCGAGCCGGTTTCTTCGGGGGAGCAGGCGATGATGCGGACTTATCTCGTCGTGGTGGACGAAAGCAGCGAGGCGGAATCAGCCCTGCTGTTCGCCGCGCGCCGCGCTGCCAAGACGGGCGGCGGCGTGCATATGCTGGCGCTCGTGCCCAAGACCGAGTTCGTCCAATGGGGCGCCGTGCAGGCGACGATGGAGGAAGAAGCGCGCGCCCGCGCCGAGGCTCTCGCGGCCAGTGCCGCCGGCACGCTGATGGCGGAAGCCGGCATCCAGCCCGCGATCACGGTCAAGGTCGGTGATCCCGTAGCATCGGTGAAGGAGATGCTGGCCTCGGGCGAAACGGTCGCCGCGCTCGTACTCGGCGCCGCGCCCAAGGGCGCGCCCGGACCACTGGTGGCGCACTTTGCCGGCAATGATGCCGGCACCCTGCCCTGCCCGGTGATGATCATCCCCGGATCGCTGAGCCGCGAGGATATCGAACGGCTGAGTTAGGTCGGCCATCGTGTCCCTGCAGCGTGTTCCTGCGAAGGCAGGAACCCAGGGCGCAACCGACGAACCTCGCCGCCCTGGCTCCTGCCTTCGCAGGAGCACTGTTAATTTCATTACGACAATGAAAAGGGGCCGACCTTCGCCAGCCCCTCCTTCAAATCCGATTGCGGCCGGTTCAGCCCGGCTGGTTGGCCCGCTCGGCGCCATTGCCGTCCAGATTCTCCGCGACGAACGCCCAGTTGACGTGCTTCTTGAGGATCGTGTCCGCGAAGTTGGGGCGCGCGTTGCGATAATCGATGTAATAGGCATGCTCCCATACATCGAGGATGAACAGCGGCGTATCGCCATGCGCCACCGGGCAATCGGCGTCGTGATAGCTGGTCACTTCCAGCTTACCATCCTTGAGGATGAGGGCGGCCCAGCCGCTGGCGAAGTGGCCGACGGCTTCCGCCTTCAGCTTCTCGATCAGCGCGTCGGTCGAGCCGAAGCCTTCGTTGATGAGATCGGCCAGCTTGCCGCTCGGCTCCTGCGTCTCGGGCGAGAGGCACTGCCAGAAGAAGCTGTGGTTCCAGATCTGGCCGACCTGGTTGAACAGCCCGCCCTTGGAGGACTTGATCAGCTCGACCAGCGACTTGCCCTGCAGGGCCGGATCGGCGGCAACCAGCTCATTGGCCTTCGTCACATAGGCATTGTGGTGCTTGCCGTGATGATAGTCGAAGGTCTCGGCCGACATGTCATCGCCAAAGGCGGTCTTGGCATAGGGAAGGTCGGGCAGTGTGAATGCCATGGCGCTAATCTCCTCTTGGTGCATTAAAGTCGTTCTGCAGGCGAAACGCGCAGGCGCGCGATTCGTGTCGGTTGCCCGCAGCAGATGGCGCGTAGACCGGCAGCTTTCCAGTCATCTCTCCCGATCAGCGCCAAATATAATTTCGATATGACAGCGGCGCGACTTTGGCATAGCCTGTGCGATGGCCGATAACCGGCTTTAGGGGAGGGTGCGGTCAAAGCACCCGGCAAACGACTGGGGGAGCATCATGACGAAACTGTTCGGCAATCTGCATCTCGTCCTGCTGATCGGGGTTATTCTGACCCTGGCTGTCATTTACGGCATTGGCCCGAATGGCGAATCCGTCTCCGCCGCCTTGCGCTGGCTGCACACCTTCTTCGGCATTTTGTGGATCGGCCTGCTCTATTACTTCAACTTCGTGCAGATCCCGACCATGCCCAAGGTTCCGGCAGAGCTGAAGCCGGGCGTCTCCAAGTTCATTGCGCCCTCCGCGCTGTTCTTCTTCCGCTGGGCCGCAGCGCTGACCGTGCTGACCGGCCTGCTGGTGGCGTGGCGCACCGGCTATCTGCACGAGGCGTTCGCGTTCAAGGCGCCCTATCAATTGATTGGTCTGGGCATGTGGCTCGCCCTGATCATGGCGATCAACGTGTGGTTCGTGATCTGGCCGGCGCAGAAGAAAGCGCTGGGTCTGGTGGCCGCCGACGATGCGACCAAGGCCAGCGCCGCCACCCGCGCGATGATCTTCAGCCGCACCAACACGCTGCTGTCGATCCCGATGCTCTACTGCATGGTGAACTTCAACGGCGGCTGAGCGGCCGGCGCCCTGCGCGAGGCGGCAAGCGCCTCAAAGCAGGGCGTGTTTCTTCAGGCAGTGCCGCAACTGGTCGTAGGAGAGCCCGATCGCCTTGGCCGTTGCACGCTGGTTGAAGCGGTGGCGCTGGAGGGCATGGCGCAGGATCGCGGCCTCATGCGCGTCGACAGCGCCGCGAAAGTCGGCGACATCGTCCAGCGCGATCAGCAATCGCCCGTCCTCGACCGCGCCCTCCTCTGAAGGACCGGCAACAGGCGCCGCGGTGGCGGCAGCGGGTTTTCCCGGCATCGGCTGCGGCTTCCATGGCGAAGCAAAGGGATCGAGCTGGATCTCGTCGATCGGCCGATCCGGATCGGGCCAGCGATACACGGCGCGCTCGACCACATTGCGCAGCTCGCGCACATTGCCGGGCCAGCGATAGGCGTTGAGCGCCGTCATCATCCGCATGGAAAAGCCCGGCCATGACGACCAGCCGCATTCCGATGCCATCTTGCGCCCGAAATGCTCGACCAGAACGTCGACATCGCCCTCGCGCCCGCGCAGAGGCGGCAGGGTAATCACCTCGAAGCTCAGCCGGTCGAGCAGGTCGGCGCGGAACCGCCCGGCTTCCACGGCATCGGGCAGATGCTCGTTGGTCGCGCCAACGATCCGCACATCCACATTGAGCGGCCGCGAACTGCCGATGCGCGTCACCTCGCCATATTCCACGGCGCGCAGCAGACGCTCCTGCGCCGCCATGGAGAGCGTACCCAGTTCATCGAGGAACAATGTGCCGCCATCGGCCTCCTCGAAGCGACCGGCCCGCGCCCGTGTCGCGCCGGTGAAGGCCCCGGCCTCATGGCCGAACAGCTCGGCCTCGATCAGCGTCTCGGGCAAGGCGGCGCAGTTCATGATGATGAGCGGCCCATCCCAGCGCTGGGAGAGACGATGGATACGCTCGGCGATCAGCTCCTTGCCGGTGCCCCGCTCGCCGATGACCAGCACCGGGCGATTGAGATCGGCCGCGCGGCCGGCCTGCTCGACCGCATCCAGAAAAGCGAGGGATTCCCCGACAAAATGCGTCGTCTTTTCCATTCCCAACTTTTAGGGATATTTCCCAACTCATTGCAACAAGCAATGCTTCGCGCGCACCTCGGCCGGGAAGAGATTGGCGGAAATCCGGGCTTCTCAGAAATTGGCACGCCCCCTGCAACGCATTGGACAATCCGCCAATGAGCGGGATTTGAAGGCCCAACCAGGATCAGGAAGAGACCGCCATGTTGAACACGATCGACCGCTTCGGTGCTCAGACCGCCGCAGCATGTCTTACCCTCATTTTCAGCGCCATCATGGTGATCGGCGCTGTCGGCCCTGCTGTCACCGGCAACCCTGCCGCCACGACTGCAGCGGCTCTGGACAACACACCGGACAAGCCGTCACAATCCCTTGTGTGACGGCTTCAAGGTCGGGGCAGCACACCCCCGCTGCCCCGACCGAACCGCCTCAGTTGGAGTATGTACATGAGTATTTTCTCTCGCACCCGGGACATCATTGCCGCCAACGTGACCGATCTGCTCGATCGCGCCGAGGACCCGGCCAAGATGATCCGCATGATCATCCTCGAAATGGAGGAGACGCTGGTCGAGGTGCGTGCATCGGCAGCGCGGACCATCGCCGACCAGAAGGAGATGCGCCGCCACATTGCCAAGCTCGATGCCCTGCAGGAAAGCTGGGTCGAGAAGGCGCAGCTCGCCCTCTCCAAGGATCGCGAAGACCTTGCCAAGGCCGCGCTGGTCGAAAAGCAGAAGGCTGGCGACATGGCCGAGCAGCTGCGCGGGCAGATTGCCATGCTGGATGAGGCGCTGGCCGCATCCGAAGAAGACATCGCCAAGCTGCAGGCCAAGCTGCGCGAGGCGCGCGTCCGGCAGAACAGCCTCGTCGCCCGCATGGAGAGCGCACAGACGCGCCGGCGTGCGCGCGAGATGTACAATGGCGAGCGCGTGCAGGATGCCTTCTCCCGCTTCGAACTGCTGGAGCGCCGGGTCGATCTGGCCGAAGGCGAGGCCGATGCCATGGGTCTGGGCGGTCAGCCCAAGACGCTGGAGCAGGAGATCGCCGAACTTCAGTCCGCCGACAAGGTGGAAGCCGAACTCGCGGCGCTCAAGGCCGCGCAAGCCAGGAAGGATTGATCCATGGAGGACGTCTTTCTGCCCATCGTCATCTGCGGCATGCTGTTCATCGGCATGCCGTGGCTGATCTTCCACTATGTCACCAAGTGGAAGCAGGCGCCCAAGATCACCGATGAGGACGAACGGCTGCTCGATGAGATGCACATGCTCGCCCGTCGCCTGGAGGAACGCCTCCAGACGGTCGAGCGGATCATCGCCGCCGACAATCCCGATTTCCGTCCAGCCCGCCCGAGCGCGAGCGACGATCCCTATTTCGACAGGAGGAACTGAGATGTCCGCCCGCCGCACCAAATTCTACCTCGACAAGAAAAATGCCAAGGCCATGGGCGTGTGCGCCGGCATTGCCGACTATATGGGCATCGACGTGCTCTGGGTCCGCATTGGCGCCGTGCTCGTTACGCTGGCCGGCGGCTTCCCGTGGACGGTGATCGCCTATCTGCTCGCCGCATGGATGGCCGAACCCAAGCCGACCGGCCTCTATGCCGACCGGGAAGACGAGCGCTTCTGGCAGGGCGTGCGCACCAATCCGGCGCGCTCGACCCGCGATGTGCGCAGCAAGTTCCGCGACATCGACCGGCGCCTGTCCGACATCGAGACCTTCTACACTAGCCGCAACACCCGGCTCGCCGACGAGATCGACAGCCTGCGCTGACAAGACGCGCGATGCGAATGAGAGGCGCAACAGCGCT
The DNA here is from genome assembly GCF_025961795.1 of Sphingobium sp. B2D3A. NCBI lineage: Bacteria > Pseudomonadati > Pseudomonadota > Alphaproteobacteria > Sphingomonadales > Sphingobiaceae > Sphingobium > Sphingobium sp. B2D3A. Next base: position 456,890 of record NZ_JAOQOI010000001.1, read on the forward strand.
CGATTACAGGGAAATTTGAACCATGGATCCTATCACCGCAGACGCCGTCGTCGAATCGATGCCGCTCATCGTCGGCGCCAGTTCACTGATCGGCCTGCTGGCCATCGCTGGATGGGTCTTCAACACATGGCTGCGCGTCCGGCACGGCTATCCGCTCGAGAACAGCTGGGGCAAGGCCGTCTATCCGCAGAAGAATGAGGAGCTGAGCGAGCGCATCAAGCTGCTCAGCCAGGAGAATGCGCAACTGCGTGCCGAGCTTGGCGCGGTCAAGGATCGGCTGGCCAATGTGGAGCGCATCGTGACCGACAGCGCCCTTCACCTGACCAACGAGATCGAGAGCCTGCGCACCCCCTCCAACTGATCGCCATTCAACTGGCCGGGAGCCCATCATGCCTGCTTCAATGCTGTTATTCTTCATGATTGTCGTCGGCATCCCGGTCATCGGGGGCATCTGGAGCAAATATATGCGGCAGAAGATGAAGCTCCGCGAGCGCGAGTTGGACGTACTCGGCACACAGACCGCAGAAAAGGCCGCACAATATGCCGCGCAGGTCGAGCGGCTGGAGCAGCGGGTGCGCGTGCTGGAGCGGATCGTGACCGATCGCGGCGCCGCCCTTGCCCATGAAATCGACCAGCTCGGCGGCGCTGAATCCGCCCCTCACGAAATCCCCACGCGGACCGACCACTAAGACATCGACAGGAGGAGATAGAGTCATGACCGATCTTGACCTCGTGAAGCACGCCATGACCATGATAGCGCTAACTTTATCATTCGCACTTGTCGCCCTGGCCTCGCTCAAGGGCTGGAACGGATGGCTGGCGCTCAAGCGGGCAGAGCTGGACATGGCCGCCAGCCGCGCCGCCCCGCGCGCGCCGACCCCGGACGCACCCCTGGCCGGCGGGCTGATCGAGATGGCCGACCTCAAGGAGCGCATCCGCAAGCTGGAGGCCATCGCCGCCGGCATCGACGTCTGATCCGCAGAGTTTCACTGGCCTCCCGCGCGCCGCGACCTATATGGGCGGCATGACGACATTGCAGACCATCCAGGACGATTACGAACTGCTCGAAGGCGATGAGCGCTACCGGCTGCTGATCGACCTGGGCCGCGAACTGGAGCCGATGCCGGACGTGCTGAAGACGGACGCGACGCTCGTGCGGGGCTGCTCCGCCTCCGTCTGGGTCTACCCGACACGGCTGGACAATGGCGCGCTGCATTTCCTGGCGGACAGCAACGCTGCCATCACCAAGGGCATCATCGCCTTGGTCCTGCTCACTGTGCAGGACCGGATGCCGGCGGAGGTCGCGACGTTCGATATCGAACAGGCGCTGGCACCCTTCGACCTCAAGCGCCAGCTCTCGTCCAATCGCACCCAAGGGCTGCCGAACATGATCGCGCTGATCCGGGAAACGGCGACTCGCCTGCAGGCGGAGGATGCTGCGGGTTGAAAAGGGGGCGGTTGACAGGCTCACGTCAGAGCTTGCAGGTTGGGCGCCATACCGGTGAGCCGTTTTCACCGCAGCTTCATTCGCATGCGGCCTCCGCCACGAACAGGGCGGGCGCCAGAAGAAACAGGTGGCGCATTGATTGATCCCAAGCATTTCCGCGACGTTCTCGGCAGTTATCCCACCGGCGTATGCGTCATCACCTCAAACAATGCGGACGGCCAGCGCTGGGGCCTCGCGGTCGGCACCTTTTCCTCCATCTCGCTGGACCCGCCGCTGGTCGGCTTCCTGCCCGACAAGCGCTCGGGAAGCTGGGCCAATATCGCCACCACCGGCCGCTTCTGCGTGAATGTGCTGGGCAATGCGCAGCTGGAGACCTGCCGGCGATTCGCCTCGCGGCATGACGACAAGTTCGAGGGCATGGCCCATGGCACCAGCCCCGGCGGCCTGCCGATTCTCGATGGTGCGCTCGCATGGATCGAATGCGCGATTGAAAAGGTTGTCGAACTGGGCGACCATCTCCTCGTCGTCGGCGCGGTGCAGGCCATGGAGCGTGCGCCCGAGGGATCGCCGCTGATCTTCTATCGCGGTGGCTATCACCGGCTTGTCGATCTGGAAGAAGCCACCGCCTGACCGGCTCACGCCCGGCCGAACGGCAGGATCGCCTCCAGCTCCGGCAAAGACGGCTTGCCCGGCACCTGCCGGCCGCTACGCATCAGGAAGACATGGCGGACGATTTCTGCCTGCTGCTCGATCCCATAGCGCGCGAACGGCTTGCCCGGCTGGAAGTCGTAATCATAGCGGCAGAACGGGTGGCGCCGCACCAATAGGTTGGTCCCGGTCTGGTGCTGCCAGACATGCGTCATTTCGTGAATGAACAGGCCTTGCGCAGCCGGATCTCCAGCGCCGAAGCAATCGCAATAGCCGCGCCCCTGCGGATGAAAATGAATGTGCCCGCGCGGCGCCATGACGATGGCACGCGGCTGGAACGGCCACCATTTGCGGTTGCGAATTCGCACCTCCTCCAGCGCGATCGCATCGCCGAACATCCGCTCGACCAGCACGCGCTCCGGCTGGGACAGCGGCCGATCGACGGCGCCAACGTGCGGGGATGGGACGGCCATGCAGCCGAGATAGGCGCCCTTGCCTCACCGGCAAGGCCCGCCCGCCCCGGCGCATGCCCGCCGGCCGTCACTCGCTCTTGAGATCGAGAACCGAAACCGCCGCCAGAATGACGCCAAAGACCGCAACCATGCCGATGAAGGTCAGGACCGGCCACTGCATAAGAAGGTTCATCGCGAATGCTCCTGCAAAAGAATGTGATGAGCCCTCTTTTCACCGAACGGCACTGCCGACATTGATCGGCATCAAACCCGCGCGCGCGCCCCGTCCCGGCGGAATTTTTTACGGATGATCACAGCTCCCCTCTTCCCGTGCGCAAAAACCGACAATCTTGCCCAAGTCTGACAGGTCCATTCATCGGGCGGTCATCTGGGCTGACTTAGAAAAGCGATGTGGCGCGGGGACTGACCTCGGGATTCCCCCCTGTTGCCCGGGCTTCGCCCCGCACCACATGCGCAAAAATTTAGGCGCTTTCTTCGAGCCCCCGCTCCATGCCCCCCGGAGCGGGGGTTTTCGATGTCCGCGCGATCCGCCCGGCCTGGTGCCGCGGCACGCAGCCGCTCGAGTCAAAATAATCGCTTCGCGGCTTGGGTTCGGCGCCGAGGGCGGCTAGGGACTTTGGCCATGTCGACCAAGCAGACTCTCAAGATCGCCTCCTGGAATATCAACAGCGTCCGCGCCCGCCTCGAAATCGTCGAGCGCTTCCTCACCGAGTATCAGCCGGACGTTCTGTGCATGCAGGAGACCAAGGTCGTGGACGGCTCCTTCCCGGAGGGCCTGTTCCGCCGGCTCGGCTATAATCATCAGGTGCTGCACGGCCAGCCGATGCACCATGGCGTGGCCATCGTCAGCCGCATTCCGGTGCGTGAGGACGAGCGACTCGACTGGCAGGCCAATGGCGAGGCGCGCCACATCGGCGTGCGGCTGGAAAACGGGCTGCGCATCGAGAATGTCTACGTGCCCGCCGGCGGCGAAGAGCCGGACCGCACGATCAACCGCAAGTTCGGCCAGAAGCTCGATTTTCTGCAGCGTATGATCGATTGGTCCGGCAAGCTCGGCGGATCGACCCTGCTGCTCGGCGACTTCAACGTCGCGCCGCTGGAGTGCGATGTGTGGAGCCACAAGCAGCTCATCAACGTCGTCAGCCACACCCAGATCGAGCGCGACCTGCTCGGCCATCTCCAAAGCTCGCACAACTGGATCGACCTTGGCCGGCGCTTCGTGCCCGCGCCCGAGCGGCTCTACACCTGGTGGAGCTACCGCGCGCAGGATTGGGCGAAGTCTGATCGCGGCCGTCGGCTCGACCATATGTGGCTGAGCCCCGACCTCGCGGAGACGGCCGTGTCGCATCAGGTCGCCGAGGATTGCCGCAGCTGGACGCGCCCCTCGGACCATGCGCCGCTGATCACGGAATTCGCCTTCTGATGGGCGCGCGATAATGGACGGGCGCGCCGCGGCTCGCGCCATCGATGCCCTTCGGCGCGGCTGGCCTATCCGGCTGGTCGATGCAGGCGGCGCACTGACGCTGCTGCCTGTGGAAGGCGCGACGCCGACGAGCCTCTCCTCGTTCGACCCGGCGGCAGAGGCACCGCTGCTGCTCTCCGCCGCGCGGGCCGTCACGCTCAAGCTCGCCAACCAGCGGGAGGCGGCGGACCCGCAAGCGCCGGCGCTCATCGCCCGCGAGCGCTGGATCGATTCGCCGGCCGCCGCCATGGCCATTGCCGATCCCGTGCGCGATCTCGCGACGCCGCTCAAAGGCCCGTTCCGCGCCCTGCCGGTGCCGCACCCGGCCCTGGCCGCCGCAGCTCTCACCCTTGCGCGCCTCGCTGGCATGTTGCCCGCCTTCTTCATCGGCTCCGAGGATGCCGAGGCCGAGGTGCAGCTGAGCGCGGACGATATCGCCACTTATGCAGACCCGACCCGGCTTGCCATCGCCGCCCGCGCGCGGTTGCCCGTCGAAGCCAGCGTGGATGCGCAAATCGTCGCCTTCCGCTCCCCGGAAGACCCGCGCGAGCACATCGCCCTCGTCATCGGCGAGCGCGACGGCAGCGCCCCGGTCGTCCGCCTGCACAGCGAGTGCCTGACCGGCGACGTGCTCGGCTCGCTCAAATGCGATTGCGGCCCGCAATTGCACGGCGCGTTGCACGAGATCGCCCATGCGCGCTGGGGCGTGCTGCTCTACCTCCGGCAGGAGGGGCGCGGGATCGGCCTCATCAACAAGCTGCGGGCCTATCAGCTGCAGGATCAGGGCTTCGATACGGTGGACGCCAATGTCCGCCTGGGCTTCGCCATCGATGCGCGCGATTTCGGCGTCGCGGCACGCATGCTCGATCTGCTCGGCATCGACGAAATCCGGCTGCTCACCAACAATCCGGAGAAGGTCGCCGGCCTGGAATCGCAGGGCATCCGCGTGGCCGAACGGCTGCCGCTGGCTTTGCCCTCCAATCCCCATAATGAGCGCTATCTCGCCACCAAGCGGGACCGCACCGGCCATCAGTTGTGAGCGAAGCGCCAGCCATTCTGGTCGATGGCGAGGCGGGGCGCCTGACCATCGGCGACTGGTCCTGCGCCTGCGTCATCGGCAAGAGCGGGCTCATTGCTGCGGCGGACAAGCGCGAAGGCGACGGCGCCTCGCCCATCGGTGATTGGCCAGTGCGCGCCGCGCTGCTCCGCCCCGGCCGCATCGATGCCGCTCAGGCGCCCGCAATCCCGTGGCGCTGGGTCCGGCCGGACGATGGCTGGAGCGACGATCCCGCCGACCCGGCCTATAACCGCCCCGTCCACCTGCCGCGCCACACCAGCCACGAGCGGCTTGCGCGCGAGGATCAGGCCTATGACGTCATCATCGTCCTTGGCCATAATGATGCGCCGCCAGCGCCAGGCATGGGCAGCGCGATCTTCTTCCACCAATGGGTAATCGGCGAGAATGGCCAGCCCCGGGCGACGGAAGGCTGTGTCGCCATCGCCCCCGAGGATATGCGCGCCGTCCTTGGGCTGCTTCGCCCCGGCATGATGCTCCGCTTGCGATAACCCCTCCTGCCGCGTTCAACGGCTCGTCGCGAAACCGCCTTATGGTAAGCAGCGCTTAACCACAGTGGCCTCACCTGCCGGGACGACCACAAGGTGATTCATGAACGCATATCTCGAAGACGGGCGGACCGACGCAGCATGGCAAGCCATTTGCCGGTCCCAAGGCGTCATCGAATTCAGTCCGGAAGGCACCATCCTGTGGGCCAATGACGTGCTGCTCGAGACATTGGGCTACCGTCTCGATGAGGTGGTCGGCGAGCATCATCGCATCTTCTGCGCGCCATCCTTCGTGCGCTCCACTGACTATGCGGCCTTCTGGCGGACGCTGACCTCCGGCGAGTTCCACGCCGGCCGCTATGAGCGGCGCTCACGAGGCGGCGCCTCTGTCTATCTTCAGGCCACCTATAATCCCGTTGTCGATTGTCAGGGTAGACCGGTGCGCATCCTCAAGATCGCCTCCGACGTCACCCGGCAGGTCCAGCTCGAACAGGAAGTGCAGGCCCGCTATGAGGAAAGCCAGCGCTTGCAGGGTGAATTGCAGCGCGGCAATGCGCGGCTCCAGTCCACCATGGCCGAACTGGCTGCCATCGTGACCACGATCGGCGCCATCGCGAACCAGACCAACCTGCTGGCGCTCAACGCGCGCATCGAAGCCGCCCGCGCCGGCGAGGCCGGTCAGGGTTTCGCGGTCGTCGCCAATGAGGTGAAGAAGCTGGCTGGGGACACGCGCCTTGCGACGTCCCGCGCGGCGGACATGATGAAGCACAGCATCGCGCCCGGCATCGCCGCCTGAGCTACTCCGCCGCATCCTCCAGCGATGCGCTGGATTCGGATGCCGCCAATCCCGCCTCCGGGTTCATCCGCTCGGCCTGCTGGCGCATCCACATCTGCGCATAATGGCCGCCGAGCGCGAGCAATTGCGCGTGCGTGCCCTGCTCGACCACGCGGCCGTCATCCATCACGATGATGCTGTCGGCATGGACGATGGTCGAGAGCCGGTGCGCGACGATGATCGTCGTGCGCCGCGCGGCTACGTCATCGAGCACGGTCTGGATCGCCGCTTCCGTGCGGCTGTCGAGCGCACTGGTCGCCTCGTCGAGGACCAGGATCGGCGGGTCCTTGACCAGCGTGCGCGCGATGGCGACGCGCTGCTTCTCGCCACCGGAGAGCTTGAGGCCGCGCTCGCCCACCCGCGTGTCATAGCCCTTGGGCAGCGAGTCGATGAAGCGGTCGATCGCCGCCCCGCGCGCACCGGCCTCGATATCCGCCTGCGTCGCGCCGTCACGGCCATAAGCGATGTTGTAGCCGATGGTATCGTTGAACAGCACCATGTCCTGCGGCACGATGCCGATGGCGGCGCGCAGCGAGGTCTGTTGCACGCGGGCAATATCCTGTCCGTCGATGAGGATGCGGCCGCCCTGAATATCGTAGAAGCGGAAGAGCAGCCGCGCGATGGTCGACTTGCCCGCGCCGGAATGGCCGACCACCGCCAGCGTCGTACCCGCAGCGACATGGAAGCTCACGCCCTTGAGGATCGTCCGGTCGGGATCATAGCCGAACACCACGTCCTCGAAGCGGATATCGCCCGCCGTCACCGCCAGCGGCGGCGCATCGGGCACGTCCTTGATCTCGGTCTCGGTATCGATCAGGCGGAACATGGCCTCCATGTCGATGAGGCCCTGCCGGATCGTCCGATACACCATGCCGAGCAGATCGAGCGGGCGGAAAAGCTGCATCAGCAGCGCATTCACCAGCACCACATCGCCCGGCGTGAACCGGCCCTGCGCCCAGCCCCACACCGTGAACGCCATCGCGCCGCCCATCATCACATTGGTGATGAGCGCCTGGCCGATGTTGAGCATCGCAAGGCTGTTATTGCTCTTGGTCGCCGCGTTCATGTAGCTGCGCTGCGCTGCGCCATAGCGTGCCGCCTCGCGGTCTTCCGCCGTGAAATATTTGACCGTCTCGAAGTTCAGCAGGCTGTCCACGGCATGGGCCGTCGCCCCGGTATCGAGATCGACCATCTCCCGCCGCAGCGCGTTGCGCCATTCGGTGATCTTCTGCGTGAAGGCCGTGTAGAGCGCGATCATCACCAGCGTGCCCGCCACCAGCCCGAAGCCGAACTTGACCTGGAAGATGATGCACACCGCGATCAGCTCGATCGCCGTCGGGGCGATATTGAAGAGCAGGAAGTGCAGCATCGTCTCGATGGACGTGGTGCCCCGCTCGATGACCTTGGTGACGCCGCCGGTCTTGCGGTTGAGGTGGAAGCGCAACGAGAGATTGTGCAGGTGGCGCAGCGTCTGTTCGGCCATCAGTCGCTGGGCATTGCGCCCGACTCGCTCGAAGGCGACATTGCGCAGATTATCCGAGACGACGCCGCCAAAGCGCGCGCCGGCATAAGCCAGCACCAGCCCCAATGCGACGGCCACCCCCGCCTGCATCCCCGGCCCCATCCGGTCGATGATACCCTTATAGGCGAAGGGCATGACCAGGATGATCGCCTTGCCCAGCAACACCAGCACCAGCGCGACGATGATCCGCGCCTTGAGATTGGGCTCACCCGCCGGCCAGAGATAGGGCAGAAAACGCCGCAACGTCGCCCATGCAGGCGGCGTGGGCAGATCCTTATCCTGATTGTCCGGTGGCATGGATGCCAGTTAGGCGCGCGGCCACCGCTTGCCAAGGGTGGTGAGCTTTGCGCGCCCGATTACCCCCGTTGCGGCCTGCCGTGGCATCAGCCCTGTGGCGCGGAGGGCACGGGCTTTCGACCGATTGTCCACCAAACGCGATGCGGCGCCAGCAACGGCTCCCGAGGAAAGCGCTCAGCGAGCATCGCTGCGTGAGCCGAGTCGAAGGCCGCAGTGGCATCGGCCCCGAGGCTCGCCTTGATGCCCGCACTGGCTTTAATCCGCCCGCGCCATCCTTCATGACTGTAGGGCTGATCGATGTCGAAGGACGCCGTTTCGATTTCGCTGAAGCCAGCTCCGGCCAAATCCGTTAGCCATTGCGGGTAGACGCCGCTGCCCCCCGCGCCGGGCCACGCGGGATTGTGCGCCAGAATGAGGGCTTCGGTCGCCTCCACCACCGTTCCGGGCAACGGGAGCCAATCGAAATGAGCCAGGACCACCAAGCCGCCGGGCCGCAGCACCCTGCTCGCTTCCCGCGCAGCGCGCTCCCGGTCGAACCAGTGCCAGCATTGTCCAGCGGTTACGATGTCGAAAGCCCCATCGGCGAAAGGCAGCGCCTCGGCTGTCCCAACGACATAGTCGACCTCAAGCTTGGCAGCCCCATCCAGCGCGCCCGCCTCTGAGAGCAGAGCTTCGCTCGGATCGAGGCCGGTGACGGTCAGCCCCCTGAGCGCCAGGCCACGCGCCACGGACCCTGTGCCGGTGCCGATGTCCAGCGCACGCTGGCCGGGTTGCGTGGCAATTTGACCGGTCAGTCGATCGAAGAATGCGGGCGGGAAACCGGCGCGGTGGCGCCCATAATCCGCCGCAGCCCGCCCGAAATCGACCGCGCCCCCAAAACGGCGCAATTGTTCCGCTGTTTGTGCGCTCTTGTCTCTCAACTTCTGGACTCCGGTACCGGCACCAGCACCGGCATAGGGTCTCATCTTATCATCGCGCCGAGATCGCACGCAAAGATTCACCAACTCACGCCCGCGCGCTGAAGACGCTCCAGCCGGTCGCTTCGGCCAGCCGTTCGAGGGCACGTGTGCCGAGGTGGGAGTTGCCGCTTTCGTTGAGGCCGGGCGACCAGACGGCGATGCTCGCCTTGCCGGGCACGACCGCGAGAATGCCGCCGCCGACGCCGGATTTGCCCGGCATCCCGACCCGAAAGGCGAAGTCGCCGCTGGCGTCATAATGGCCGCAGGTCAGCATCAGCGCGTTGATACGGCGCGCGCGGCGGGGCGAGACCACGCGCCCACCCGCCGGCTGGCGTCCATCCAGCATGAGGAAGCGGCCGGCCTGCGCCAGTTGCACGCAATCCATGGCGATGGCGCATTGGTGGAAATAGCAGCCCGTCACCAGATCGACGGGATTGTGGATGTTACCGAAGGCCCGCATGTAATTGGCCAGCGCGATGTTCCGATAGCCGGTCTCCGCCTCGCCCCGCGCCACGCTTTCATCGATGGCGATGCTCTCGTCATCGGCCAGATAGCGCACGAAGCGCAGCAGCGCGCCGATGGATTCGCGCGGTTGATGGCCGGAGAGATTGACGTCCGCCACCACCAGCGCGCCGGCGTTGATGAACGGATTGCGCGGAATGCCCTGTTCGGCCTCAAGCTGGACGATGGAGTTGAAGGCATTGCCGGAAGGCTCGCGGCCGACGCGCTTCCAGAGCTGGTCCCCCACCTTGCCGAGCGCCATGGTGAGCGCGAACACCTTGGAGATGGACTGGATCGAAAAGCTGGTCCGCGCATCCCCGCCGATGGCGATGGTCCCGTCCGCGCCGACAATGGCCATGCCGAACTGGTCCGGGGACACGTTGGCAAGGCCGGGGATATAGGTCGCGACGGCGCCGCGATCCCGTTCGGCCGCCATGGCCGCGACGATCTCGTCGACGATTGTCTGCAGGTCGCCAGCCATCGGAGCGATCAATGGATGACGATATCGGCAGGCTCCGGCGGCAGCTCATCGCCTGAGGTGCTGGCGATCACCTGCGCCGCGACAAGATCGCCCACCACATTCACCGTGGTGCGACACATATCGAGGAAGCGGTCCACACCCAGCACGAGCCCGATGCCCGCCGGGGGCACGCCCACGCTGGCGAGGATGAGCGCGATTACCGGCAGCGTACCGGCCGGAACGCCCGCCGTGCCGATCCCGCCCATGATGCAGATGAGCATCACGACGAGCTGCTGGCCCAGCGTCAGATCGACGCCGAAAAACTGCGCGAGGAACAGCACCGTCACGCCCTCGAACATGGCTGAGCCATTCTGGTTGGCAGTGGCGCCGATGGTGAGCACGAAGCGGGCGATGGGGCGCGGGAGCTTCAGTCCCTCCTCGGCGACGCGCAGTGACGTGGGCAGGGTCGCGTTGGACGAGGCCGTGGCGAAAGCCATCACGCTGGCTTCCTGGGTCTCGCGGAAGAAGGCGATGGGGCTTTTGCCCGCGATGAACTTGAGGATGAGCGGAAACACGCCGAACATCTGCAGGCCGAGCGCCAGCAGCACGACAAAGACGAAGGCAGAGAGACGCCCGATCAGTTCCCAGCCGAACAGCGCGGCCAGATTGAACATGAAGCAGAAGATGGCGATGGGCGCGAGCTTGATGACAAGGCCGATGAGCCGCATCGAGACCTCGAAAATGCCTTCGAACCCGGCCTTGATCGTCGCGGTCTTCGCTGGATCGACCAGCAGGAAGCCGACGCCGAAGAAGAGCGCGAAGAACATCACCGCCAGAATGTCGTTCGCGCTCATCGCCGCGACGAAATTGGTCGGCACGATCGCCAGCACCGCCTCGACGCCGGTTTTGGACTCGCCGGCCTGCGCCACGATGGAGGCCGCCCCTTCCGAGGATTGCGCGATCATGCTCCGGGCCAGCGCCGGATCGATGCCGCCGCCCGGCTGGAGCAGATTGACGAGTGCCAGAGAGATGGCGACCGAAATGCTGGAAACGACGACCGTGTAGAGCAAGGTGCGCAGGCCCACGGTCTTGAGATGCCGCGCCTCACCCATATCCGCCACACCCACGATCAGGGCCGATACCAGCAGCGGAATGATGAGCATGAACAGCAGGCGCAGGAAGATCTGGCCGATGGGCTGCGTGACATAGGTGGTGACGATGGCCACCCAGGCCGCGTCCGCCGCGACGCTGTGGACGATCAGCCCCAGCGCCAGCCCCGCCAGGAACCCGCCGAGCATCCAGTATTGCAGGCGCGTTTCCTTGCGGTCTTCGCCCGCGCTGGCTTCGGTCATGCTCGATCCCCTTTTGGTGTTGCGAAGCAGGCTAACAGTGCGGGGAGCGCATCGCAAATACGCAAAAAGCCACTCAGCATCCCAGAAGATGCAACGCCACCTCGCGCTGATGCGGGGCACGGCGATGCTCGACCAGATAGATGCCCTGCCAGGTGCCGAGCGCGAGCCGCCCGCCGATCAGCGGCACGCTGAGCGAAACACCGGTCAGGACCGCCTTGACATGCGCCGGCATATCGTCCGGCCCTTCATCGTCATGCAGGTAGCGCTGGTCCTCGGGCGCCATCCGCGCCAGCCAGGCGAGCAGATCTTTCTGCACCGCCGGCGCGGCATTTTCCTGAATGGTGAGCGAGGCGGAGGTGTGGCGGCAGAAGACCGTAAGCAGGCCTTCGTCCATGCCCTGCGCCAAAGCCCAATGCGAAACCTCGCGGCTGATCTCCACCATGGCCTGCCCCGGCGTCGCGATGCGCAGGACCGTGCTGGCCTGCCGCAGATCAGCCATGACCGGCGGGCGCTAAGATCACGAGCAGCCTTCGACCCACTGGACCTGCTCCCACTGGCCGATGCGCCAGCTCTGCACGGTCTTGCCGTCCGTTTCCGCGATCAGCCCCGTCGGCGCATTGGCCCGATGGAACACCAGATAATGGCCGGTCGGGCCGGTATAGGGATGCGGCTGCACCTCGGCCGAACCGAGCCGCTTGATCGCCTCGGCTTCGCTCTGGCCCACGCGCAGGCCAAAGGGGCCCTCATGCTGCGCATCGGAGACATCGACCCGCACGACATGGTCGCCATCCAGCATCACCGCCGCGTCCGGCCAGCCCTTGAAATGCGCATAGGTGCAGGTCGAGCCCGGCATGGGATCATCCCGCCCAGCGACCGCAAGCCCTTGCGCGGCCAGATCGGCGAGGTTCGCGCCGATGCGGATCGGCCCGACCTGGTCGAGCGTCTCTGCCTGCGCCGGCTCCGCAGCCGCATTCGCCGCGGCGGCGCTGTCATTGGCCGGCACAGCGATGTTGCGACCCGCCTGCGCGCCATTGTCCGGATCGGCAGGCTGGGACTGACAGGCGGCAAGGCTTGCCAGAGCGAGGATTGCGAACGCCGCCCTCATCCGCACTGCGCCCGGTGGAGCAGCGCCTGATCGGCCAGCACCAGCGCCATCATCGCCTCGACCACAGGGACGCCGCGAATGCCGACGCAGGGATCATGGCGACCCTTGGTGCGGATGTCCGCTGCCGTCCCCTCGCGCGTCACGGTTTCCTGCGGAATGAGGATCGAGCTGGTCGGCTTGAAGGCCACCCGCACCCGGATCGGCTGACCGGTGGCGATGCCACCGGCGATGCCACCGGCATGATTGGCGAGGAACACGGGGCGCCCGTCATTGCCCGGGCGCATCGGGTCGGCATTCTCCTCGCCGCGCAGCCGCGCAGCCGCAAAGCCGTCGCCAATCTCCACGCCCTTGACCGCGTTGATGCTCATCATCGCCGCCGCCAGTTCGCTGTCCAGCTTGGCATAGAGCGGCGCGCCCCAGCCCGCGGGCACGCCCATGGCGACGCATTCGACCACGGCGCCGAGCGAGGAGCCATCCTTACGCGCCGCATCGACAAGCGCTTCCCACCGCGCGGCCGCAGCCGGGTCCGGGCAGAAGAAGGGATTGTTGCCGATCTCATTGGCATCGAATGCCGCAGGATCGATGGCGTCCCCGCCGATCTCGCTGACATAGCCAAGGATCTGGACTTGCGGCACGACCAGCCGTGCCACGGCGCCCGCCGCGACCCGGCTCGCCGTCTCGCGTGCCGAGGAGCGCCCGCCGCCGCGATAATCGCGCAGACCATATTTGGCATCATAGGCATAATCGGCATGGCCGGGCCGATAGGCCTGCGCGACCTCGGAATAGTCCTTGGAGCGCTGGTCAACATTCTCGATCATCAGGCTGATCGGGGTGCCGGTCGTCTTCCCCTCGAACACGCCGGAGAGGATGCGCACCTGATCCGGCTCCCGCCGCTGGGTGGTGAAGCGCGATGTGCCCGGGCGGCGCTTGTCCAGCCAGGGCTGCACATCGGCCTCGCTCAGCGTCAGTCCCGGGGGGCAGCCATCCACCACGGCGCCGATCGCCGGGCCATGGCTCTCGCCCCAGGTGGTGAAGCGGAAGACCCGCCCGAAACTATTGAAGCTCATGCCATTTCTTTCCAGCTCAGCCGCCAGGGCAGCGCAGACGGCTGCGCTGCCGCTCATCCCTTGTCGAGCGCGATATCCGGCGCGTCCTCGGCCTTCATGCCAATGACGTTATAGCCTGCATCGACATGATGGATCTCGCCGGTCACGCCGGAGGCAAGATCAGACAGCAGATACAGCCCGGCCCCGCCGACATCCTCGATGGTGACGTTGCGGCGCAGCGGCGAGTTCAGCTCGTTCCACTTGAGGATATAGCGGAAGTCGCCGATGCCCGATGCCGCGAGCGTCTTGATCGGCCCGGCCGAAATCGCGTTCACGCGGATGTTCTGCGGCCCCAGGTCCATGGCGAGATATTTGACGCTGGTTTCCAGCGCGGCCTTGGCGACGCCCATCACATTGTAATGCGGGATCACCTTCTCGGCGCCATAATAGGTCAGCGTGACGATCGACCCGCCTTCGCTCATCATCGGCACCGCGCGCTTCGTCACGGCGACGAGGCTGTAGGCCGAGACGTTCATCGTCAGCAGGAAGTTTTCCAGGCTGGTGTCGACATAGCCGCCGCGCAACTCGTTCTTGTCCGAGAAGCCGATGGCGTGGACCACGAAGTCGATGGTCGGCCAGCGCGCGGCCAGCCCCTCGAAGCAGGCATCGACAGACGCCATGTCCGACACGTCGCAGGGCAACAGAAAATCAGAGCCGACTTCCGCCGCCAGCGGGCGCACGCGCCGCTCCAGCGCCTCGCCCAGATAGGAGAAGGCCATTTGTGCGCCCTGCGCGTGAAGTGCCTTGGCAATACCCCAGGCCAGCGACTTGTCGTTGGCCAACCCCATGATGAGGCCGCGTTTGCCGGCCATAAGGCCTGTCATGATGTTGGATCCTCCGTCTCTTCCGCCGGTTCTTCCCCGTCCGGGAAATCAGCCAGCGCGGCGTTGAGTTCGGCGCCAATTACCACGCCAAGCCCAATGATGAAGAAAAAAATGAGCGTGATCATCGCGCCCGCCAGACCGCCATAGGTCAGGCTGTAGCTGGTGATGTTCGAGAAGAAGAGCGGCAGCAGCAACGAGGTGACGTACCACCAGCCCGCCGTGAACGCCGCGCCGGGCCATTTCGGGAAGCGCTTGGCGCGATAACGGCTCGGGGTCAGCGCCGCGAAGATGAAGTAAAGGGCAAGATAAAGGATGATCGCCGGCACGAAGCGGGTGGCCGTGAGAATGGCAAAAGCCTGGTCGCTGCCGGGCAGCAATTGCTCGACGATCGTCTCCGCCGCCACCAGCAGAACCTGCAGGGAAAGCGCCAGCAGCGCCCCGAACACGCTGAGCACGATGATCCCCATCGCGCGCAGCCGATAATGCCAGAAGGGCGATGTCGAGCGCGTGCCATAGGCCCTGCGGAGAATGTCGCGGATCGTCTCGATCAGACTGCCGACCGTCCACAGGCCGATGATCGCGCCCAGCCAGAGCAAGGGTCCGGTGCGCGCCTCCAGCACATCCACGATGGCCGGCCGCAGCACCTGCGCAACGCTCGGCGGCACCGTGAGCAGAAAGCCGTTCACCGTTTCGAGACCGGCGCGGGTGCGCCCGAGGATCTGCGCGATCGCCGCGGCAAGGATGAAGAAGGGGAAAACCGCGACCAGCGTCAGATAAGCGAGATTGCCGGCATGGATGAAGCCGTCATTATAAACGCCGACCGCGACGCGCTTGACCACGGCCAGGGCGCGGCTCGCCCAGCGACTCCGCTCGATTTCCGCGCGCAGGCGCTCGCCCCGATCGCGCAACCGGCGGCGACGCGCTTCAGGCGATTGCGGAGAGGGATTGGTCAGCACGCCCGATCTCTAGAACAAAGCGGCAGGCGAGGGAATCGCGCACATGCACCCCTCGCCCCCGGGCCGTAGCGCACGGCTTGCCCGCGCCGGGATCACACGCCCAGATGCGTCCGCAACGGCCGCGTGTCGCTCCAGCTCTCCACGAAAGACTTCAGCGCGGCATCATGGCCCGGCACGTCGATCATCAGCGTGACGAGCTGGTCACCGCGACCACCGCTTTTGCGATGGAAACCCTTGCCCTTGAGCCGCAGCGTCTGCCCGGAATGCGCGCCCGCCGGAACAGCGAGCATCACCGGCCCATCGACCGTGGGCACCTTGACACGCGCGCCGGCAACGGCCTCGTTAAGGCTGATCGGCAGGTCCAGCCGCACATTGTCGCCATCGCGCTTGTAGAAAGCGTGATCGCCGATCTCGATGGTGACGATGGCATCGCCCGCGCCCGCCGGTCCCGGCTGGCCCTTGCCGCCCAGCTTCATCTGGGTGCCGTTCTCGACACCGGCAGGGAGCTTGAGATCGATGGTCTTGCCATCGGCGAGCGTGATGCGTTGCGGCGCCAGCGTCGCGGCATCGACGAACGGCACGGACAGGCGATAGGTCATGTTGGCGCCCCGCTGCGGTGGCGGCGCACCGCGCCCGCCAAAGCCGAAGCCCCCGCCCGGTCGCCCGCGTCCACCGCTGAACAGCCCCTCGAAAATATCCGAGAAGTCCGCGCCGCCGGCCCCGAACTCAAAGCCTTCCGGCCCGCCGCCCTGCGAGCGGCCCCCGCCCTGTCCGCCAAAGCCGAAGGGATGCGTGGGGTTGCCGTCGGCATCGATCTCGCCCCGGTCGAACCGGGCACGCTTGTCCTTGTCGGACAGCAGATCATAGGCGCGCGTCACCTCGGAGAATTTCTCCGCGGCCTTGGGATTGTCCTTGTTCCGGTCCGGATGCAGCTCCTTGGCGAGCTTGCGATAGGCGGACTTGATCGCCGCCTCGTCCGCACTGCGGGGGACGCCCAGCAGCGAATAGGGATCAGCCATGTCGTTCTACCCACCCGTTCACGAAGATATCATGCCTCATGGCATTCATCTGGCGATTGCGGCGCGGCGCCGCAAGTGGGGATGCGCGTGCGGCTAGCGCGCGGCGACGCGTGCCGGCCCGTTCGGAAAGCGCTCGAACATCGCCTCGGCGAGGCGCGTGGCGATTGCCTGGTCGCTCCAGCGCGAATCGCCCTCGCGCGTCGCAATCTCGGCCCGGCCTTCCCACAGGGGCGCGCCGGTGGCCTTATCGAGGATGCGCGCTTCCATGCGGGTCGACACCAGCGCCTTGCGCGGTTTGGAGAGATCGATCGCGAGCGCCATGCCCATCGTCGATCCATAGGTGCCGGTTCCGACCATCATTTCGCCGCTCACCGGCTTGCGCTTGGTCTCCTCGGGCACCAGCACCTCGCGGCGGATGCGCAGTTCGGTCACCTGCCCGCTGTCGCCCTGCGAATGCGCCAGCGTATCATAGCCGGCCTTCACCAACTGATCGATCACCGCCGCTTCAAAGGGCGCGGTGCCCGCGACGTCATCCACCGCGCCGGTCAGCGTCGAAACCTGGACCGGCCCGCTGCCGAGCCGCGCAGCCCCGCCCTCGGCGGTGAACTGTGCGGCATCGACCTGCCCTTCGCGCGAGTCTCGACCGCTGCTCACCAGAGGCGCGCGCGGCGAATCGATGCGCGAGCCGCCCCAGCGATCCGGGCCGCGACCCCATTGGGCGACGCCCGGCGACGCGACCGCGAGGAGGGAGATGGCAGCGATGAAGCGGACAGGGACGGAGGCGTTCATGGTGGTCCTCTTGCGCAGAGCTTGTTTCCGCGCCAGCCCACCCAACTGGTCCAGCATCGGCGCGCATAGTCTATCGACCCACGCCTTGCCCCCATATGAATGGGCATCGCGCCTTCGGGGCAGGAAGCGACAGGAGAGTTTCCACGCGCGGCCGCACAGGCTAGGTGAAGCGCATGACGACACAAACCGCGACCTCATCCGAGCCAACCACGCTGACGGACGACCCCTTCGCCCTCTTCGCCCAATGGATGGCCGACGCCCGCGCCAGTGAGCCCAATGATCCCGAGGCCATGGCGCTCTCGACCGTCGATGCGCAGGGCCGACCCTCCACCCGCATGGTCTTGCTCAAGGGCTATGGACCGGAAGGCTTCACCTTCTACACCAATTTCGAGAGCCGCAAGGCCGGGGAACTGCTCGCCCATCCGGAGGCGGCCTTGCTGTTCCACTGGAAGTCGCTGCGGCGCCAGATCCGGATCGAGGGACCGGTTGGTCCGGTGGATGCCGCAACGGCGGACGCCTATTTCGCCTCGCGTCCGCGCGTGTCGCAGATCGGCGCCTGGGCATCCGACCAGTCCCGGCCGCTGGATGCGCGCGAGACCTTCGAGGATCGCATCAGGGAGGTCGAGGCGCGCTTCGCCGGCGTCGACGTGCCCCGCCCGCCGCACTGGTCGGGCTTCCGCCTTGCCCCCCGCGCAATCGAGTTCTGGCTGGACCGGGCTTTCCGCCTTCACGAGCGTCGCCGCTACGAGGCGGACGGCGCGGGTCGCTGGGCCGCGCAGATGCTCTATCCATGAGACATGGGCGGTGAGTGCGGCGACGCCTGCGGCGCGCGAGGATCATCTCGCCACGACTGGCGCGATCAATCGCAAGGCCGCGCTCGCCAGCGTCGCCGTGGCGCTCATTCTCGCGACGGCCAAGAGCTGGGCCGTGCTGCGCACCGAGTCCATCGCCATGCTGGGCTCGCTGGCCGACACCGGACTAGACCTGGTCGCCAGCCTCGTCACGCTCTTCGCCGTCCGCCTCGCCGCGCGGCCGGCGGATTACGACCACCGGTTCGGCCATGGCAAGGCGGAGGCTCTGGCCGCATTGTTTCAGGTCTCGCTGATCAGCGTTGCCGCTGTCCTCATCATCCTGCGCTCGGTCGAGCGGTTCGGCAGTGCCGGCACGCCCACGGCGATCGAATATGGCATCGGCGTCTCCGTCCTCGCCATCGCGCTGACCATCCTGCTCGTCAGCTATCAGGCACGCGCGATCCGGGCGACGGGATCGGTCGCGATCAGCGCGGACAGCCTGCATTATCGCAGTGACCTGCTGCTCAATGGCTCGGTCATCCTCGCGCTGGTTCTGGAAACGGCGATGCACCTGCGCGGCGCCGATGCGCTCTTCGGCCTCGGCATCGGCCTGTGGCTCGCCCTCAGTGCGGGACGGACGGCGATGCACGCCATTGGCGAGCTGATGGACAAGGAATGGCCGCTGGAAAAGCGCCAGCGCTTCCTCGACATTGCCGAACGGCACCCCGCCCTGCACGGCATCCACGATCTGCGGACCCGCAGCAGCGGATCGCATGACATTGCCCAGTTCCACATCTGGCTCGATCCGCATATGTCGCTGAAACAGGCGCATGACGTGATGGAGGACATCACCCGCGACCTGACCGCCGACTTCCCCGGCCTGGAGCTGATCATCCACCCTGACCCCGCCGACCAGCCGGAAGGCGGCGACCTGCTCACCCAGCAGGATGCCCGCACGGTGCTCGTCAACGAGGCCGCCGCGAGCGGCAAGGCGCCCGGGCCGGAGACGCCCGTCCCATGACGGCAGCGCCGATGATCCTCCCTTTCGTCCAGATCGATGCCTTTGCGCATGCGCCGTTCACCGGCAACCCCGCTGCCGTCATGCCGCTCGATGACTGGCTGGATGACGCTGTGCTGCAGGCCATCGCGCAGGAGAATAATCTTGCGGAGACGGCCTTCACCGTGCCGCTGCCGGCCGGCGCCGGCGCGGACTATGACTTGCGCTGGTTCACGCCGACCGTCGAAGTGGCGCTGTGCGGCCACGCCACGCTGGCGAGCGGCCATGCCCTGATGGGCGCTGCGCGACAGAGCCTGCGCTTCCGCACACAGCAGGCCGGGGATCTGGTGGTCGAACGCGCGACAAGCGATGAGAGCGACGCCTACCGGCTCGAACTGCCGGGCATGACCACCGCGCGGGCCGATCTGTCAGAGATCGCCGCCCTGCTCGGTGGCCCCGCGCCGCAGGAGATGCACGCCCGCGACGGCGGCTATCGCCTGCTCGTCTATGCGGACGAAGCGCAAGTGCGCACGCTGCGCCCCGACTTCGCGGCGCTCGGCAAGCTCGGCAATCTGCTCATCATCGCCACTGCGCCGGGCATCGAGACCGATGTCGTCAGCCGCGCTTTCGTGCCGGGCGCAGGGATCGACGAAGACCCGGTGACCGGCTCGGCTCATTGCCTGCTCACGCCTTATTGGAGCGACCGGCTCGGCCGCGACCGCTTCACCGCCTATCAGGCCAGCGCGCGCGGCGGCTATGTCGACTGCGAACGCGCCGGCGACCGCGTCATCCTCACCGGTCGCTGCCGCACGGTGATCGAGGGGCAGTTTTTGCTCTGAGCGCAATCCGCGTCACGAAAACCGCCGGACCAGCCGCGCCATGGCTTCGCGCAGGGCGTCCATGTCTTCCTCGCGGGTGATGCCGAGGCGGACGATGACCAGTCGCTGCTCGGGCGAAACGAGGACGAACTGGCCGCGCTCGCCCACCGCCGCCATCACGCCGGCGCTGGCCTGGCCCGGAAAGAGCGGCGAGGGGTCGCCGCCCCGGTTGAGCCAGAGATGTCCACCAAATGCGGCATGAGCTGGCGACGGCGCGGTCATGAAATCGAACCAGGGGTCGGCGATGAGCTGGCGCCCCGCGACATGGCCGCGCTGGCGGATGAGTTCGCCGATCGTCGCATAATCGCGCGCCGTCATATGCATCATCAGCGCGCCCTCGAGCGTCCCGCGCGCATCGAATTCCGGCACGAAGTCCTTGAGCCCGAGCGGTCGCGCGAAGCGGGCATCGAGAAACCGGGCCATGGCGGCGCGGCGGGCGAGCGGGTCCTGATTCGCGGTCAGCCTGTCGGTCATGATGCCGGTGAGGATCATGGTGCTGCCCGCGCTCGGGGCGAAGGTCGCGCCCGGGGCCTGCACCAGCGGCTTGGCCGCCGCGAACGCCGCCTGATCCGTGCTCCCCTCGCCGGCGAGCATGGCGAGCGTGTCGCTCGGCTCGCCCGGTTGCCAATCTTCGCGATATTGCAGGCCACTGCTCATCTGCAGCAGGTGCCGCAAGCTGATCGCGGCGCGCGGATCGCCGGTTTGTCGCCAGGCGGCGACGGGCGCCGGATCGTCCAGCGCCAGCAGACCGTCGGAGACCATCATGCCGGCGATGAGGCCGGTGACCGTGCGGGCAACTGACCAGCTCAAAAAGCGGCTCTGCGGCGTGAACCCATCGGCATAGCGCTCGGCGACAATCTCGCCCCCGCGCATCACGATGAGCGCGCGCGTCTCGCCCACGTCCGCGCCATCGCCGGGATCGAACAGCGGGTCCACCGCCTCGCGCAGCGCCATGGCGGAAAGGCCGGGGCTGTCCTTCAGCACGGCATAGCGGCTGGCCGGCACGTCCTGCGACGCCCCCGCCCCGGCGAGCATCAGGCTGGCGGCGGTGACGCACAGCCAGCGGGAAAGGCTTTTGATCTTCATGGCGCGCGGCCTTATCACGCAGCGCGATGAAAGGGGATAATCAGATGTGGGGGCAGCGCGATCCTCTCAAGCGCAAGGCCATGATGAAGCGCGCGAGCGGCTGGCTCGCCCTGCTACCGGTGGTTCTGGTCGCCTTCTGGGTCGCGGTGAGCTGGCCCGGCTGGCAGCGGGAGGCCGACCAGGCCGCCAGCCTCGCCGCGCGCCTGGGCTGCTCGTGCCGCTATGTCGAGAATCGCCCGCTCGAAAGCTGCCAGAGCGATCTCGCCGGCGTGCCGTGGATGGCGCTGGTGCGCTATGAGGATGCGCCCGAGGCCCGGCGCCTGACCGCCAAAATACCCATGCTGGCCACGCGATCCGCGCGACTCAAGCCCGGCTTCGGCTGCATGCCCGAGCGCTGAGGGGCGTAGGGTGGCCCGTCATATCTCCCCTCCTCTTCAGAGGAGGGACTAAGATAGATCAGTGCCTGCCGCGCAGCCGCTGGATGAGATGCACCACCGCCGCCACCACCAAGCCGACGAGGAAGCCGAACAGCGCCGCCAGCATCGCGCTGATCGTCCAGACAATCACCGGCGCGTGGCTCACCGCTTCGGCAATCGCATGTTGGCCATGAGGCAGCACAGCCAGCGGCGTGCCTTCCAGCCCGTGCAGAATGATCCCGCCGCCGACCCACAGCATCGCCACCATGCCGATCGATTCGAGCAGGCTCAGCACGCCCGGCATCATCCGCACCAACCCGCGACCCACCCGCTGGACCAAGGGGCCACCGGTCTTGGCGAAGTGCAGGCCGATATCGTCCAGCTTCACGATCAACCCGACCACACCATAGACCGCGACGGTGACCAGGAGGCCGACGACGGCGAGGACCAGCGCCTGCGTGAGCAGCGGCCGACTCGCCACGTCCGCCAGGGCAATCGCCATGATCTCGGCCGAGAGAATGAGGTCGGTGCGGATCGCGCCGGAGACCTTCGCCTTTTCCAGCGCCACGGCGTCGCCATCGGCGGGGAGCATGTCCTCCTCCTGCGCATGGCCGCCCCGCAGCATCTCGATGATCTTCTCGGCCCCCTCGAAGGCGAGGAAGGTGCCGCCGACCATCAGCAGCGGCGTGATCGCTTGCGGCAGAAACGCACTGAGCAGGAGCGCGAGCGGCAGAAGGATGATCAGCTTGTTGCGAATGGACCCGAGCGCGATGCGCCAGATCATCGGCAGCTCGCGCTGCGGCGAAAAGCCGGTGACGTAGGTCGGCGTCACGGCGGCATCGTCCACCACCACGCCGGCTGTCTTCACGCTGGCCCGGCCGGCAGCGGCCGTCACATCGTCGACGGATGCCGCGGCAAGGCGGGCGATGGCGGCGACGTCGTCAAGCAGGGCGGCGAGGCCGGAGGCCATAAGGGATGCTCCTCGTCAGGATAGTGCAGCCACCCTGCCTGATTTCCCGGAGGGCGGAAAGATCGGGCAGCGGGTCAGGCGGCAGGCTCGGGCGGCAACGACCAGTCGATCGCCCCCCGCCCCTGCGCGGTGAGAAACGCATTGGCCCGCGAGAAGTGCCGGCAGCCGAAAAATCCATTATGGGCGGAGAGCGGCGAGGGATGCGGCGCCTTCAGCACCAGATGCCGCCCCCCTGCGCTCACATCCTGCACGAACGCCGCTTTCTTCTGAGCGTAGGCCCCCCAGAGCAGGAAGGCGACGGGCTTGTCCTGCGCGGCGACGGCCGCGATCACCGCGTCCGTGAACCGCTCCCAGCCCTGATTGGCGTGGGCGCCGGCCTTCCCCATCTCGACGGTGAGCACGCTGTTGAGCAGCAGCACGCCCTGCTCCGCCCAATGGACGAGGTGACCATGGCCGGGCGGGGTAAAGTCCACATCGGTCCGCAGTTCCTTAAAGATGTTGACGAGGCTCGGCGGCGGTCGCACGCCCGGCTTCACCGAGAAGCACAGGCCATGCGCCTGCCCCGGCCCATGATAGGGATCCTGCCCGAGGATCACCACGCGCACATCCGGCAGGGGCGTGAGGGCGAGTGCGTTGAACCAGTCGCTGCCGCGCGGGAAGATGTGCGCCCCGGCCGCCTTGCGGGCCTGAAGAAAGGCCTTGAGCTGCGCCATGGAGGGCGCGGCGAACGCATCGGCCAGCGCCACCCGCCAGCTTTCATCGAGCGAGGCAGGGATGGAGGGCGGGGTTATGGCGGTGTCGGCATCGGCAGTCATTCGCCCGGCTTAGAGCATTTGCGGCGCCGGGCAAATCGGTCCGCATAGGCGCGAACGGCAGACAGCCGCTGCCGGTTGACACGCAAGGCGATGAAACGCATGGAATTTTCATGCGGATATGCATCAGGCATTTTTCCATCCGCCATCATGCGGGGCAGCTTCTCGCGGGCATCTAGCCCCGGGACCCGGTGCCGTGCGCGCCGGGCTCGGGGCCCTTTCGCCGAACCGCTGTGCGACGTTCCAGACGCGCACGCCCAACGCCCGAAAGTCCGCATGATGCCACGCCACTTCATCCCGTTCCGCCACCCATCCCGGGCCTGAGCAGAGCACGACCGCCGGCCTTCGCCGCGCGCCGAGTCCTGCTCGGCCCGGCAATGCTCGGTCGCTTCCTCTCTGTCTGCCCCACGCGCGCCCTGTCGGCGCCGTCCCGCCCCAGCCATCAAATTTAAGTCCAGAGAAGAAAGACCAAACATTGCTGAGAATTGACGATAAGCTTCGCCCGGTCCTGCATGACGTCATCCGCCGCAACGGCGGCGAGCCGGAATTTCATCAGGCGGTGACCGAGGTGCTGGAAAGTCTCGGCCGCGTCGTCGCAAAGCGGCCCCATTATTTGGACAATGCCCTGATCGAGCGGCTGTGCGAGCCCGAGCGGCAGATCATCTTCCGCGTGCCGTGGGTGGACGATAATGGCCAGGTGCAGATCAACCGCGGCTTCCGTGTCCAGTTCAATTCGGCACTCGGGCCCTACAAGGGCGGCATCCGCTTCCATCCCTCGGTCAATATCGGCATCATCAAGTTTCTCGGCTTCGAGCAGACCTTCAAGAACGCCCTCACCGGCATGCCGATCGGCGGCGGCAAGGGCGGATCGGACTTCAACCCCCGCGGGCGCTCGCAGGGCGAGATCATGCGCTTCTGCCAGTCGTTCATGACTGAGTTGTTCCGGCATCTGGGCGAATATACCGATGTGCCGGCCGGGGATATCGGCGTGGGCGGCCGCGAGGTCGGCTATATGTTCGGCCAGTATAAGCGGCTCACCAACCGCTATGAGGCCGGTGTGCTGACCGGCAAGGCGCTGTTCCACGGCGGCTCGCGCGCCCGCACGGAGGCCACCGGCTATGGCGCGACCTATTTCGTCCAGCGGATGCTGGCGACCCGCAAGCAGAGCTTCGATGGCAAGCGCGTGACCGTGTCCGGCTCGGGCAATGTCGCCATCTACACCATGGAAAAGGTCATCGAGTTCGGCGGCATCATCGCGGCCTGCTCGGACTCGAACGGCTATGTGATGGACGAGGACGGCATCGACCTCGAACTGGTCAAGGAAGTGAAGCTCGTCCGCCGCGACCGGATCAGCGACTATGTGCGCCTCAAGGGCGGCAAGAGCCACTATGTCGAGGGCGGCTCGGTCTGGGACGTGCCCTGCGACATCGCCATGCCATCCGCCACCCAGAACGAGCTGACCGGCAATGACGCCAAGACGCTGCTCAAAAATGGCGTCATCGCGGTGGGCGAAGGCGCCAACATGCCCTCCACCCCGGATGCGGTGCGGCTGTTCCAGGAAGCCGGCATCCTCTTTGCGCCCGGCAAGGCCGCGAACGCTGGCGGCGTCGCCACCTCCGCGCTGGAAATGCAGCAAAACGCCTCGCGCGATAGCTGGTCTTTCGAGAAGACGGAAAGCCGCCTCGCCTCGATCATGCACGACATTCACGATCGCTGTGCGGAAACCGCCGAGGAATATGGCGCCCCCGCCGACTATGTGCTGGGCGCCAACATCGCCGGCTTCGTCCGCGTGGCCGAGGCGATGGACGCGCTTGGGGTAATCTGACGCGCGGCGGACACAACAAAGGCCGCCGGAACACCGGCGGCCTTCGCATGTCTGATCCGATCAGCGCTGGTTCTGGCGTTGACCGCCGCCCTGCTGGTTCTGATCGTCCTGTCCGCCCTGCTGGCGACCGGACTTGTCCGTGTTGGACTGGTCCTGCTGGCCGCCTTGGCCGGGCTGGCGCTGTTGATCGTTCTGCTGGTTCTGGTTTGCCATGGTCCATCCTCTCTTGTCGCCCTTGATGGGCATGGGAGAGAAACGGATGGAAGAGCGGCCGGTGCCCGGCTTTGCGACGAATGCCGGAAAAGCGGACGAATTGAAAGGAGCGTCGGACGGGGCGGCTAGGCCGTCAGCCGATCTGCTTCCAGGCCGACGCGATTTCCGCGATGAAGCCGTGGGCACTTTCCATCAGGCTGGGATCATTGGCGACGGTCGCCTCCAGCGTCCGGCGGCGCGTCTCGCGGTAGATGGTCGCAAGGCTGATGGCGATCTCGCCGCCTTGATCGAAATCCAGGCTCGTCTCCAGCGCGTGGAGAACGGCGAGCGCGCGCGTCTGCCGGTCCAGGCATTTGTGGCGGTCGCCAGCCTTGAGCGCCAGTGCGGCGGTATCCAGCGCGAGCAGCAGCTCATCGAACAGGATGCGCACGAGCTGGTGCGGCGTGGCGCCCTCGACGCGGCTGCCGCTATCCACCGCCGCATAATGGCGAAGCGCGGCCATCGGCCTCATCGGATGCGAACCCATGTACATACAGCGTATCCCTTATTGGTGTGTCCAGCGTCTGCGTCCGGACCGTTAGTCGTTGTTCTGGCTCCAGATCTTGACCTGCTGCTCAAGATAGGATTGCGTGGCCTGGAACTGCAGCAGGCGCGTTTGCATCTTCGCGTAGGTCGCGGTGAGCTGGGTGCTGTAGGTGCTGCGCTGATCGCCCAGCTTCTCCAGCTCCTTCTCCAGCGCGGCCTTCTGCTTCCCGTAAATGGCTGCGGAACTGGCGAGCGGACCTTCGCTGCCGTTCACATAATCGGTGATGTCCTTGAGCGCGCCGGCAATGCCAGGCTGCGTCGCGCTGGGCACGGCGGGATTGAGCATCTGGGTGACGCCTTCCGGATCCGCCGCCAGCGCTGCTTCGAGCCGCTTGGTATCCAGCGTGAGCGTGCCGTTGCGCTCGGTGCGCACGCCCAGATCGCTCAGCGTGCGATAGGTGCCGCTATCGGTCAGGGGCTGGGAGACCAGGCCGGCGAGACGACGCGACAGATCCCGCACGCCAAAGTCGCCCGAGAGCAGGCCAGCCGTATCGCCCTGCGCGACCGTCGCGTCGTTGAGGGCGCCCTTGAGCTGATTATAGGCGGTGACGAACTCGCGAACGAGATCGCTCATAGTGCTGGTCGGCTGGTCTGTCGCGAGGGTGATCGTCTTGCCCGGCTCCGCCTTGTTGAGGTCGATCTGGATGTTGGGGATGGCGGTGGTGATCTTGTTCGAGCCGAACTCCATATCGACATTGTCGATGCGGATCAGCGCATTCGCGGCGACCTGGCTCTGCGTCAGCGTCCCGGCGGCGCCATCCCAGACGAAGCGCTGGAGATTGGCATCCGCATCGGCCTCGGCGGTGAGCGTGAAGGCCTTGGCGGTGCCGGTCTCGCCCTTGAGAACGAGGCGCGCGCCGGACTGATCGGTGACGATTGAAGCCGTCACGCCCGCATTCGCGGCATTGATGGCCGAGGCAAGGTCAGCCAGCGTGCCGGTGCCGCCGACGGTGATCATCGTCTCGGTGCTGCCTACGGTGAGCTTGAGCGTGCCGGTGCCAGCGACGGCGGCGCTATCGGCCAGCGCGGCGGACTGCAGCACCTGTCCGGCGGCAAGCTGGCGCACCTCAAGCTGCGCCGGCAGGCCCTTGGGCACGCCGCCCGGAATGAGCGAGACCGCCGCGATGGTCGGATCGTTGGAGACCGGATTGCCACGATAGCCGGTGCCCTGCAGCAGGTCGGTCAGGGCCTTGGAGAAGGTCTCGAGCGAGCTTTTGGCGGAGGCCAGCGCCGACACGCGGGCACTGGCGGTATCCAGCCGGGACTGGACGGCACTCTGGCGCGGCTGGAACGAGGCATTGGTGAGATCGGACACCATCTGGGTGATGTTGATCCCGGAGCCGATGCCCAGTGCGCTCGCAATATCCGTCGCCATATCCGTCGTCCTTTCAAGGCTTCAGAACGGCAGCGGCGAGCGCGGCTTTAGTGCCATGGGCAAAGAATCAGGGCAGGCGCATTCAGTCGTCGAACAGCGGCGCGCTTGGCGCCGGAACCCTCAGTGCGAGGCGGCTTCCACCATGAGCGAGGTGACCGATGCCTGCGCCGCCTGGGCCAGCCCGGCCTGTCGCGCCACCGCCTGCGCCACGTTGGCGACGAAGGTGACCATCTGCTCGTCGGTCGGCGGCATGGGGAGCATGACGACGGGGCTCGGCATCAATGCGACGATGGCCCGGTCGGCCAGTTCGACGCTCGATTCAGCATTGCGGGCCGAGGGCTGGATATGCGCCAGCACATCGGCAATCTCGGCATGGATGCGGGCATAATCGGCAGCGGCGGCGGAGCGTTCGCGATCCCGCAGCAAGGCGGCGCGGGAGGTCTCGCCCTCCGCCCCGCCATGCATGGCACGAGATTGGGAAACGGCAGGCACGGCCAAGGGGCTGCGCTCCGTTGCGCTGGTCACCGGGGTGACAGCCCCGGCGCGGGGCAAGAACTCGTTCATGACACATTGCCTTCTAATGTGTCCCCATCAACAAAAGACGGACGAGTTCGGCTAAGCTTTAATTCACGATATTGCGCCCATCCGCATCGAATCGCATCGCCTCGGGCAGATCGATGTGCGGACGGTCCATCTCGGTCGCCATGGCGTGCTCGATCCGGTAGACGAAGGCGAGGATGGCAGCGACGGCCATGAACAGCCGCTCGTCCACTTCCTGCCCGGCGCGCGAGGTGAAGTAGATGGCGCGGGTGAGCTCGGGATATTGCAGCACCGGCCGGCCCTGATCGGCCGCGAGCGTGCGGATCGCCGCGGCAATTTCGTCGGAACCGCGCGCCACAACGACAGGCGCCGCGTCGCGCCCCGGATGATAGCGCAGCGCGACGGCGAAGTGCGTCGGGTTGGTGAGCACCACCGTGGCCTCTTCCACCGCCTTGCGCACCGAGCCGTTGAGCGTCTCATATTGCCGCCGGCGGATCGCGCCCTTGAGCTCGGGCGAGCCTTCCGTCTCCTTATGCTCCTGCTTCACTTCCTGCTTGCTCATGTTGAGCCGCTTCATGCGCTGGAAGATCTGCGCCGGCACGTCGATGCCCGCGATGAGGAACAGGGCGGCCGCGAGCGCGAGCGTGACGACCACGAAGATGTGGCCCATCTCGCTCATCGCCGGCATCACCCCGGTCTTGGCCATGCCGTGAATGGCATCGAACTGCTGCCACAGCAGCACGCCGCCGATGCTACCGAGCAGCACCACCTTGGCGAGCGATTTGATCAGCTCGATGATGCCCTGCATGCCGAAGATGCGCTTGAGCCCGTTGATCGGGTTCATCCGCTCCGGCTTGGGCACGAGCGCGCCGGTGCGGAAGCCGAGCGAGCCCAGCACGGCAGGCGCGGCAATCGCCGCGACGACCGTCGCCAGCAGCACGCCCGCGAGCGGCAGCGCGATGATGGCAAGCAGATGATAGGCGCGCTGCTCCGGCGCGAAGCCCGCAATATCCCCCTGATCGAACCGCAGGGCTTCGGCGAGCATCAGGCGGATGGCGTCGATCAATGCCGGCCCGGCAATCGCGAGCCAGCCGACGCCGGCCATCACCACCATGGCGGTGGAGAGTTCGCGGGACTGGAGAATGTCGCCCTTGCTGGCCGCGTCCGTCAGACGCTTGGCTGTTGGCTTCTCGGTCTTTTCGCCGCCGCCGGAGGCCTCCTGCGCCATGGCTCAGCCGCCCGCCAGCAAGCGGCTCATGTCGAGCCCTTGGCGCAAGGCGTCGCTGATCGCTTCCCCCATAACCGGCGCGGCGATGGCGAGCAGTACGAGGCCAGCCAGCAGCGTCGCCGGCAAGCCGACCGCGAAGAGATTGAGCGACGGCGCGGTGCGCGCGAGCATTCCCATGACAAGCTGGACAAGAATGAGCGTGAAGGTGACCGGCAGGGCGATGATGACGCCCGAGGCAAACATGGTGCCGCCGAACTGCGCGATGCTTTCGAACGCGCTCGCCGGCATGAGATTGCCCGGCGGCAGCGCCTTGTAGCTCATTACGACATATTGGATCAGCAGCAGATGCCCATCCATGGCGAGCAGCAGGAAGGTGGCGATGATCGAGAGGAAGCGGCCGACGACCGGCGTCGGCTGGCCCGAGAGCGGATCGACCATGGAGGCAAAGCCGAGGCCCATGGCGTTGGCGATCGTCTCGCCGGCGATGAACGCCGCCGAATAGCCGATCTGCAAGGCGAAGCCGAGGCTGAGACCGGCGATCACTTCCGCCGCGACGAGGGCGATGCCGGCGATGCTCGCCAGCCCTTGCTCGGGCAGCGCAAAGGGGGCGCTGTTGAGCGCGGCAATGCCGATCGCGAGGCTGAGGATGATGCGCAGCTGCACCGGGACGGCAGCAGCACCGAAGATCGGCGCGGCGAGCAATGCGGCGCCGGGCCGGATCATCGCCAGCATCCAGAGCCACAGCTGCGCCTCGAGGCCCGCAAATGCCGGTGCGATCATCTGAGCAGGTCCGGAATCCGCTCGAAGATCTCGCGCGTGAAATCGGCGATGAGCATCAGGATCGCCCCGCCGAACAGCGCCAGCGTCACCGCGACGATGATGAGCTTGGGCACGAAGGAGAGCGTCGCCTCGTTGATCGAGGTCGCGGCCTGGATCATGCCGATGATGACGCCCGCCAGCAGGGCCGGGATCAGGATCGGCCCGGTCGCGAGCGCGGCAACCCACAGCGCCTGCTGGGCGAGGCCGACGAAGAAATCGCCATTTTCCATGCGATGTGCTCCCTTCCCTGCCCGCTCAGGTCGCGAACGAGCCGGCGAGGGAGCCCATCGTCAGCGCCCAGCCATCCACCAGCACGAACAGCAGCAGCTTGAACGGCATGGAGATGATGGTCGGCGAGAGCATCATCATACCGAGCGCCATCAGCGTGGAGGCGACAACGAGATCGATGATGAGGAAGGGCAGGAAGATCATGAAGCCGATCTGGAAGGCGGTCTTCAACTCGCTGGTGATGAAGGCCGGCAGCATGATCGAGAAGGGAATCTCCTCGGGCGAGCGGAAGGCCGGCACGTTGGCGAGGTTCTGGAACAGAGCGAGGTCGTTCTGGCGCGTCTGCTTGGCCATGAAGCCATGCAGCACCTTGCCCGAGCGGCTCACCGCTTCCTCGATGCTGATCTGACCCTCGCCATAAGGCGTGTAGGCGCTGGCGGTAATCTGGTCGATCGCCGGGCGCATCACGAACAGCGAGAGGAACAGCGCGAGGCCGACAAGCACCTGGTTCGGCGGCGTCTGCGCGAGGCCGAGCGCCTGACGGAGCAGCGAGAGCACGATGATGATGCGCGTGAAGCTGGTCATCATCAGCACCAGCGACGGCAGCACCGTCAGCAGGCTCATCAGGACAAGGATCTGCAGCGAGATGGAGAGCGGGCGGCCATCGCCCGAAACATCGTCGAGCGCGCGGGTCAGCCCGCCCGAGGCAGCGGCGGCACCTTGCGGCAGGGCACCGGTTGCCGGCGCCTGCACTTGCGGCGCGGGCGCGGCGGCGGGTGCAGCGGGTGCGGCTTGGGCGAAGGCGGGCTGCGTGAGGCTCAGCGTCGCTACAAGCAGCGCGCAGAACAGCGCAGCGCCGATCAGCAAACCCGTGCTCCTGCGAAGGCAGGAGCCCAGGGCAGCAAGGGACAACGACTGCGCCCTGGGCTCCTGCTTCCGCAGGAGCACTTGGGTGGTCGCCAGAATGGGGTCAACCATGGCGGGTTTCGCTCTCCGCGATCTTCTCGACCTTGCCGCGCGAGACCGAGAGCAGCAGGCGCTTGCCTTCGAACTCCACGACCGCGAGCTTGCCGAGCGTGCCCATGGGCAGCACATCGACCAGCTTGACCATCCGGTCGCGCTGGCCGGCGCCCAGCATGCCGGGCTGATATTTGCGCCACAGCCACAGCGCGCCATAGGCCATGCCGCCGACCAGCGGCAGCATGATGAGCAGCTTGAGGAAATACCAGGCGAGCGCGCTCATGCGCGGCGCTCGAGCCCGGCGAGGCGCGCCTCGGTGGAGGCGATCTCGACGATGCGCACGCCATAGCGGCCGTTCACCGTCACCACCTCGCCCCGGGCGACCAGCGTGCCGTTGACCATGATGTCCAGCAGATCGTCGGCCTGACGATCGAGCTGCACGACGCTGCCCTCGCCCAGATTCATGATCTCGGCCAGACGCAGCTGGGTGGCGCCGACCTCGACGGACATGCGCACCGGAATATCGGCCAGCAGGGCCATGTTGCGGCCCAGGCCCATGTCCACCGGTGCGGCGGCCTCAGCCCGGAGTGTTTCGCTCATCTCGCTCATTATGTTGGTCCTCAGGCCAGTTTTTCGATCATGAAGGCGGCGCTGCCGTCCTGTTCGCCCACGGTGCCCTGCGCGAACACGCGGTCACCGACGAGCAGCGGCAATTGCCGCGCGATGTGGATGGGGATGACGTCGCCGGGCTTCAGCGACATCAGCTCCGCCATTTTGAGATTGGGCCGCGCCAGCACCGTGCGGACGGGGAAGCGCACATCATCCAGCCGGGTGGCCAGACGGGTCCGCCAGACCGGATCGGCCGGCCGGGCCTCGTCCCCCGCCTTGGGCGATCCGACGATCTCCAGCCCGCCAAAGCCGGCCTTGGGATAAATGAACTCGATGATGCGCGGGCGATGATCGCCCATGTCGACCTCGAACCCCTGCACCACGATGGCCGTCTCACCGGGCATCAGCTGGGCATGGGCCGGATTGGTCTCACGGTTGATGAGCACCGGCTCCAGCGGGGCGATCTCGGCCCAGCATTCGACCAGCGCCGCGATGATGCCATCGGCAAGCCGGGCGCCGAGCCGCGTTTCCGTGGGCGTGAACTCGCGCTTGTCGCTGCTCGCGCGGTCGCCCTTGCCGCCATAGAAGCGGTCGACCAGCAGCGAGACCAGCGGCGCGTCGATGCGCAGCACCACTGGCCCCTTGATTGGGTGCAGGCGATAGAGCGAGAGGCTGGCGAACTCCGGAGCGCTCGCATCCCACATCATGAACATGGTTTCTTCGAGCGGCAGCGCGGTGACCAGCGGACGCGCGCCCCCATAGGGCTCGATGATCGCGCGCAACCGGCGGCTCACCCGCTCGCCGAGTTTTTCCAGTCCGCTGATCGCGGCGACCGGCTCACTGGTCTGTCGCCCGAGCGCGAAAGGCTGCACGTCATTCATCGTTCATTGTCCCCGTCCGACCCCCGTCGGACACGGCGCTACTGAATAACGAAATTGGTAAAATAAACGTTATCAATGCCGCCGTAGCCCGTCTTTTCCTTCAAAACATCGTTAATAACGGTCAGAAGTTTCGCCTGGAGCTTCTCCTTGCCCTGCGGGGTCGAGAGGTCGAGCTCCTGCTCCTGCGCCATCATCATCAGGATGGCCGAGCGGATCGGCAGCTCATGCGCCTGCACCGCCTCGATCACGCGCTGGTCGTAATAGGTCGACACGGCGATCGAGACCTGCGCGAAGGAGTCACTGTCCGCGAGGTTGGAGGTGAACGGCGCCGGGATCTGGAAATAGGTCGCCTGATAGGCCGAAGCATTGGCCGGGCGGGGCAGATCCACGCCCTTGCCCTCGCGCTCCGGCGCGTGCTGCTCGGCGGCCTTGGCGGCCCAGGTCTTGGCGACCTCCTCGGGCTTCTCGCCGGTCAGCACCAGCTGCGGGCGAAAGGCGTCTTCCGCCGGCCCGCTTTCCTTGTGCATGGAGCCAGCGGCGAAGAACCCCGCGGCCGCGCCACCGCCACCCAGCAGCGCCACGGCGCCAAGGATGATGATCAGCTTCTTCTTGCCGCCGCCCTTCTTCTTGGCGGCGCCGGCGTCCGGTGCATCACTCATCAATCGATCCCCTTAAGCAAAGCGCACATGCCCGTCGGCACTGTCGCGCGCGGCGACCCTGCTCTCATCGGGCTGGCGAGATTGTTCCCCGGCGACGCGCGGGAACGATGTCCCGCGATCGCCATCCTGTCCGCGCCCCTGCTGCTGCATCTGGCTCGCCAGATCGCGCTGGGCCTGGCCCTGGGCCTGATTTTGCGCCTGATTTTGGGCCTGGCTCTGCGCCTGACCCTGATCGCGCGCGGTATCCGAGGAGGCGCCGGCCTTCTCGACCGTGATCTGCCCGAGATGCAGGGTGGCAAGACGTGCATCGGCCTGCAGCGTGCCGCGCCCTTCGTTGAGGCGCCGTGCGGCCTCATCCGTTTCGGCCGTCAGGCGGATGTCCATGGCGCCGGCGCCCTGGAACACGTCGACCTCAAGCCGGCCCAGATGCGGCGGATTGAGCGAGAAGCGGCTATGACCGCCGCCTTCCGCCAGCCCGGCGATTTCCCGCGCCAGCCGGTCGATCCACTGGCCCGAAACGCCCATGTCGATGACCTGCGCGCCCAGTGCCGATGCGGCCGAAGGCGCCGCCTGGCCTGCGCCGCCACTGCTGCTGACAGCGCCGCTCTCGGTCGAGATGCCAACCGGCAAGTCGATGACGAAGCGCTGGGCCATGTCTGGAGACGGCGCTGCGGCCTTGCCGGTCGTGGCGCCCTGCGCCGCCAGAGCATCTGCCAGGCTGGCACCCTCCGCCTTTGGAGAGTCCGCCCCATCGGCCTTGGGGGCAGCGAGCGCCGCCACACCAGCGGCCACGGTCGCGCCATCCTGCGTTGAAGCGGCGGCCCGGCCTCCCTTGGGTCCGGTCCCGGCGGCGACGTGCGCAGCCATGGCCGGCATGCCGGGCGCGAGCGGGAAGGGAATGACCTGCGCCTGCAGCGGCTGCCCGGGCGCCGCAGCGTTGGTGGCGCCCTCATCCGTTGCGGCCGCGTCACCGGCCTCGGCGTCTGCATTCGGCTCGCCTTCGGTCAACGCCAGGGCGGCATCCTGGGGCGGCTGCGCTATCGCAGCGCCCTGCTGGGCCTGCTGCGCCTGCAGCTGAGCCGCGACGGTAACAGCCTGCTGGGGCTGGCTCGCGAACCGATCGGGCGCTGTCAAAGCCAGCTTTTCGCCGCCGACCAGCGCGAGGATATCGGCGCTGAAGCCTTCGTCCGGGGCACCGGCCGGTCCGGTCGTGGCAGTCCCGTCATTGTCGACGACAAGGCTGAGGCCCGCGCCCCCGGCCGCCGGAGCATTGCCGTTCAGCGCAGCCAGCTCGACAAGCGCAGCGAACTGCCCGCCCGTGGCGAGGCCCGGTTCCCCGGCCTTCGCATCGGCAGCCGGAGCGCGCCCCGTCATCATGCTGAAGAGCGACGTGATGTTGATCATTCTTCCAGTCCCCTGTTCTGCATCCGCCGGACGCGCGGCTGCGCGGCCAGCCGGGCTTCGCGCTGCGCTTCCCGTGCGGCCTTGGCCTTGTCCTTGAGGCGCTCGGCAATTTCGCGTTCACGATCCGCCACCACCCGTTCCGCATCGCGCGCGTCGATCCGCCGATTGGCATCGAACAGCGCGCCATCGAGCTGCCGGCCGGCGCGCTCCAGGCGGCTGGCCAGTTCGCGCCGCGCAGCGAAGAGTCCGCCGATCTGCTGCCCGCTCTGGCCGCACAGCTCTTCGCGCACCTGCGCGATGCGGCGGGCATTGCTGGCAATCTGGCTCGCCTCATCCTGCGCAAGCGTGAGCGCGGCGACGGCCTGATTGTGCTGCACGTCCCGCACCCGGACGAGGCGCTTGCGCGCGGCGACCAGGCGGCTCATGCGCCGAACTCCGCGATCAGCGCCGCGGCACTGGTGTCGACGTCAATCGTGGACTTGCTGCTCTGGCGCAGGAAGCCGAGCAATTGCTGCCGGCGTTCCACGGCCTCATCAATGGTCGGATCGTTGCCGGGGCGATAGGCGCCCATCAGGATGAGGTCGCGATTTTCCTCATAGGCCGCCCACAGCCGCCGATAATTGGCGGCGGCGCGCAGATGCTCGTCATCCACGATGTCCGCCATGACGCGCGAGAGCGAGCGCCCGACGTCGATGGCCGGGAAGATGCTCTGTTCGGAGAGGTGCCGCGAGAGCACGATATGCCCGTCGACAATGGCGCGCGCGGTGTCGACGATGGGGTCGTCGGTATCGTCGCCATCGGCCAGCACAGTGTAGATCGCGGTGATCGATCCGCCCGAGCGGCTGTCCACGCCGGCGCGCTCGACAAGGCGGGGGATGAGCGACAGCGCCGAGGGCGGATAGCCCTTCATCGCCGGCGGCTCGCCCAGCGACAGGCCGATCTCGCGCTGGGCATGGGCGCAGCGGGTGAGACTGTCGATGAGCAGCAGCACCTGCTTGCCCCGCGCGCGGAAATATTCGGCGATGGCGGTCGCGCGGGCAGCCGCGCGCAGGCGCAGCACCGGCGGATGATCGGCCGGCACGGCAACCACGACGCTCTTGTTCATGAGCGCGCCGCCGATCTTGGTCTCGAGGAAGTCGCTGACCTCGCGGCCGCGCTCGCCGATCAGGCCGGTGACGATCACGTCCGCCTCGGCGCCAGCAATCATCTGGCCCATCAGCACCGATTTACCGACGCCCGAACCGGCCATGATGGCGATACGCTGGCCGCGCCCGGCCGTGAGCAACGCATTCACCGCGCGCACACCGAGATCGAAGCGTTCCAGCACCCTGCCGCGATCCAGCACATTGCCGCGCACGCCGGCGAGCGGCCACTGGCCATTGGCAAGCACCGGCCCCTTGCGATCGAGCGGCTGTCCCATGGCATCGATGACGCGGCCGATCAGCCCCTCACCGACCTGCACCATGTTGGCGGCGCTGTCCGGCTCGACGCGCGCGCCATTTTCCAGCGGCGCATCCTGATCGAGCGGCACCAGCACGGCGCGACTGCCCCGGAAGCCGACGACCTCGGCGCGCACCGACGTGCCATCGGCCGCGCGAATGCGCGCGCCGGCGCCGATGGGGCGGGAAAAGCCGGTGACTTCCAGCATGCCGCCATCATGGCCAACCAGCCGGCCGACATGGCGCGGCGCCTGATTGGGCACCTGCATATGATCGAGCAAGCGCGTGGCGCGGGCGAGTTCCGCCTGGATCACAGCCGGCCCTCCATATCGTCCATCAGCGCCTTGAGGCGCGCAAGGCGCACGTCCGGGCCATCCTCGATCCAGCCCTCCGCCGTGGCGAGCCGGACCGATCCGCGCGGCACATCGGGGCTGGCCGCCAGCGAGAAGCGCAGCGGCTCGGCCTGCAGCAGCGGCAGATCCTCGGGATTGACCTCCAACCGGCCCTTGGCGTCGTCCGTGTCGATGCAGGCGGCAACCGCCTCGCAGCGCGCCCGGAGCACATCGGCATCGATCGGCACTTCACCCACAATCTGCCCGACCAGACGGATGACCGCCTGGGAGAGCAGCGTGGCGAATGCGCCTTCATCCACTTTGCCGAGCGCCAGAACAGCGGCAGCCAGCTCCCGCCGCGCCGCATCGTCCTGCTCGGCGGCTTCGCGCGTGATGCGCTCGCCTTCCTGAAAGCCCTGCACGAAGGCATCGCGCGCGGCTTCCTCGATGGGGTCGACCGGCGCCTGAGCGGCCAGCGTCTCATCATAGTCGCCGCCGGGCCCGCTTCCGCCGGGGAAGGTGACGTTCCAGGCCCGATGGCCCTGCTCCTCGGCATAGAGGTGGCGAAAGCCCCTGCCATCGCGCCCGACGCTGCCGAAATTGCCCCAGCTCTCCAGCGGCGCGGCGCCTCTGACGCTATCGGCCGACCAGATCCTAGACATAGTCGTCGCCCTTTCCGCCCAGCATGATTGCCCCTTCCTCGCCCATGCGGCGCGCCTCGGCGATGATCGCCTTCTGCGCTTCCATCACTTCAGCAAGGCGCATCGGGCCGCGCTCGTCCATCTCGTCCTGAATGGACTGGGCGGCGCGCTGCGACATGCAGCCCAGGATGCGGGTGCGCAGCGTGTCGCTCGCCCCCTTGAGCGCGACGACGAGAATGGCGTTGTCCACCGCCCGCATGAGCGTGCCGAGATCCTTGTCCGACAGGGCCTGCAGATTTTCGAAGACGAACATCTCGTCCTCGATGAGCTGCGCGACATTGCGGTCGCGCTTGTTCAGCGCCTTGATGATGCGCTGCTCATGATCCTTGCGGATGTTGTTCATGATCGCGGCGGCCTCGCTGGTGCCACCGCGCTTGGTGGTGCCAGCGGAGGAGCGGCCCTGCGCCGGGCGGGAGGCGATGAGCTGCTCCAGCTCGTCCAGCGCCTCGGTGCTCACCGGGCCGAGCGTGGCGACGCGATAGACGACATCGTCCTGCACCTCAGCCGGCAGCAGCTGCAGGGTCGCGGCGGCTACAGCCGGGTCCAGATGGGCCAGCACGATGGCCATGATCTGCGGATGCTCGGGCTCGATGATCGCGGCGATCTCGGCCGGCTCCATCCATTTGAGCATCGAGAGCTTGGTCGAGCGCGTCGGCGGCGTGATGCGCGCGAGCATATTGTCCGCGCGGTCCGGCCCGAGCGCCTTGTGCATGGCGCCGCGAATATGCTGCGTCGCCCCGTAGCCGATGGTGGTGCGACCGCGCGCCTTGGAGACGAACTGGTCCAGCGCGGCGTTCACCTCGTCCACCTCGACATCGGCGACGTCATACATGGCGTAGCCGAGCTGGCGCACCTCGTCCGGCTCCAGCCGGGAGAGGATCTGCGCGGCCTCGTCTTCCTCGAAGAGCATCAGCAGCACGGCGGCTGCGGCGCTGCCGGTGAGCGGGCGGGCGGCTTCGACCTCAGCCATCGGCCTTCACTCCATCCTTGAGGAGATCGCGAACGACGAGCGCAGCGCGATCGGGGTCCTGCTTCACAAAGTTGCGGATCAGCGTGGCACGGTCGCTATAGTCATGCGTGGCGCTGATCATATCGAGGGTCACCGGCTGGGCGGGGTCATGCACCGCCGCCGAGGCCCGGCCGATCTCGGCCTGGATTTCCGTGCCGATCTGCTGGCCGATCTGTGCATCGAGCACCTGGCGCTCCGCCTGCGCGGCGGACCAGCGCTTGAGCAGCGGACGGCCGATGCCGACCAGCAGCAGCAGCGCGACGAGCAGGGCCGAGACGTTACGGGCGAGCATTGCCACCCAGGCTTCCTGATACCAGGGCGTCGCATCGGTGGCGGCGTCCCCGGCGGCTTCGGCGAACTTGCGGGAGGAAATCGCCACCACGTCGCCGCGGGCCTGATCGAAGCCGATTGCGCCTTTGACCAGCGCCTCGAGCGCGGCAATCTCCTGCGGCGTGCGCGGCTTGCCATCGGTGCCCTGATCCAGCGCGACGGCGATCGACAAGCGCTGCACGGTGCCCACGGCGTCCCGCGTCACGGAGACTTCGCGGCCCAGTTCGAAGCTGCGGTTGAAGGTCTCGGTCGTCTTGAACGGCGGCATGCCGGGTGCGGGCGGCGTCTGCATGGCGTTGGCCTGGGCCTGCGCCTGTGTCGGCGGCGGGCCGCCCGGATCGGCGGGGTTAACCGGCGGATTGGGCTGCAGCGCGCCGGGGATGCCGCCCGGTGTGGCATTGGCATTGCCCTGCGCATCCGTGTTCCAGCTGCCGGTTTCGGCGCGCAGACGGGCTTCGTCCTGCGGATAGGTTTCGCGCGTGGCCTGCCGCTCGGCGAAGTTTACCTCGGCATGCACCTCGGTCGAGAACTTGCCGGCACCGATGATCGGCGTGAGCAGGGCGGTCACAGCCTGACGGTAGCGATCCTCGATGCGGCTCTGGATCTGGATCTGACGATCCGTCTCCGCGCCGGCCCCGGTCGCATTGCTGAGCAGGCGGCCATTCTGATCGACGACCGACACCGATTCCGGCGCCATGTCGCCCACGGAAGAGGCGACGAGATGGACGATGGCCTCGACCTGCCCTTCGGACAGCGAGCGACCATTAGCCAGCTGCAGCATCACGGATGCCGTCGGGCGGGAGCGCTCGCGCAGGAAGATGCTCGGCGCCTCGACCGCGAGGTGGACCCGCGCCTTGGTAACCGCATCGATCGCCTCGATGGTGCGGGCCAGATCCATCTCGCGCGCGCTGCGCAGTTTCTCGCCCTCGACGGCGCGGCTCGCGCCCATCGGCATGGAGTCGATCAGCGTGTCGCCGGTCGGCGCGCTGCGGGGCAGGCCCTCGGCGGCGAGCTTCATCTTGGCGTTGAAATAATCGGTCTCGGAGACGGTGATCGCACCGCTCGTCTGATCGAAATTATAGGCGATGCCGCTCTTGCCCAGCGCCTCGGCCACGGCGGCCTGGTCGGCCTCCGGCAAGCCCCGGAACAGGTCGCGCTGCGGCGGCTCGCGCAGTGCCAGCCAGGCCAGCGCGGCGAGCGCAGCAACAGTGATCAGGCCGATCATCGGCAGGCTGCGCTGCACGGCGGGTTGCTGAAGCAGGCCCGTGAGGCGCAGCTTCATGCCCTGCGCGCCGGCCGCAAAGCCCGCGCCAGACCCGGAGAGGGCGGGCAAGCCGGGCTGCATCGCTGCCTGGTTGCCAGTGGTGGTGGTGATGTTCGCGTCGCTCATCTCATTACACCGGCATGCTCATGATGTCCTTGTAGGCGGACAGGAGTTTGTTGCGGACCTGCAGGGTCGTCTCGAAGCCCACCGACGCCTGCTGGCGGGTCAGCATGACCGCCGCGATGTCCGTGGTCTCGCCGCGCTCATAAGCCGCGGTCGCGTCGCTCGACTGGGTCTGCAGCTTGTTCACGCCCTCGATGGCGCTGCGCATGGCGTCCGCGAAATCGGCGCCACCTGCAGGGCTGCTGGCGGGCGCGCCGCCGGTCGCGGCACCCGCGGCGCTTTTCGCGGCGTCCTGGATCGCGGAGTTACGCTGGAGAATGCTCTGGCGCAGGGCCAGCACGCTATCGACGGAAAGTCCCGACATGATGATGCCTCCTGCGCTCAGCTAGCCAGCGCGAGGTCACGCATTTCAGCGAGACGGTAGCGCAGGGTACGTTCGGAAATGCCAAGGATGCGAGCCGCGCGGGCGCGATGCCCGCCGGTGTCACGCAGGGCGAGGCGAATGGCGTCCATCGCCGAGGCGCGGGCGACATCCTGAAGACGAGCACGGGCCGGCAGCGGCGCGGGCTCGGCTGGAACGGGCGCGGGCATGGCGTTGCCGGCTAGGCTGAGATCGCTCACGTCGATCTGGTCGCCTTCCCGCAGCACGATGGCCCGCTGGAGGACATTGCCCAGCTCACGGGCATTGCCCGGCCAGCTGTGCGCACCAAGATGCGCCAGCGCTGCGGGCGTCGGCCAGGCGAAGCCGGACTGGCCGCCCTGATGGCGCAGCAGAAACGAGGCGGTGATCGCCGGAATGTCACCCGGACGGCTTGCGAGCGCGCTCAGGTGCAGCGGCATCACATTGAGCCGCCAGTAAAGGTCCGCGCGGAACCGACCGGCATCGGCCTCCGCCGAAAGATCGCGGTTGCAGGCGGCGACGACGCGCACATCGACCGGCACCGGATGCGTCGCGCCGACGGGAAGCACTTCGCCTTCCTGCAGCGCGCGCAGCAGCTTGGCCTGCAGGGCCAGCGGCAGTTCGGCGATTTCGTCGAGGAACAGCGTGCCGCCATTGGCAGCGAGGAACAGGCCGTCGGACGACGCGCCGGCCCCGGTGAAGCTGCCCTTCTTGTGACCGAAGAGCATGGCTTCCATCATGGTTTCCGGCAGCGCCGCGCAATTGACGGCGATGAAATCCTTGTCGGCGCGTGGGCTCATATCATGAAGGAAGCGCGCAATGCCCTCCTTGCCCGTGCCGGTCTCGCCCTGAACGAGCACCGTCGCATCACTGGCGGCGATCCGCTGGGCGAGGCGCATCAGCATGGCGCTGCTCTCGTCTCCCACCGCCGGCATCCGCGCCGGGCGGAGCAGTTCGGCGATCAGGGCAAAGGCCATCGCCTTGTCCGGTGCGCCGAAGGCAATGCGAGCGGGGAAGCCATTGGAGGCCGGCATGAAGCGCGGCGCGCCCTCGCGCCACTCGATCAGCAGGTCGCGACATGTGGCATCGGCAATTTCCTCGGCGAGGAGAATGCGCTGGATAGATTTACCACGCGGCGTGTCCGCGCCTACCGTTCGTACAGAAAAGCAGGCAGTATCGAGCCACGCGTCCAGATCCGGCAATAGCCGCTGTACGCGCTGACTCATGTCGACATGCAACATGCGTAAGCCCCCATTTTGGTCCAGTCCGGGCTCTTGCGAGCCACCCCCGTCTTGCCCGTTAAAAGTGATAAAAAATGCTTAGCATTCGGTTAACGACGGCGAACCATTGCCGCAGTGCGGCAGGATTTTGCCGACCGTCTGAAGGCGCGAAAATCATGTCGCGCATGACATGCAGAGCTCCACTTTCCCTCTCGACGAACCCGGCCCGGCGCGCTTTGTTACAAAATATATCGTTTTATTTCATAATATTAATCGGCGTCTTGGGGAAATTTGAGACGGTCACCTAAAGCTCCTGAGGCCTTATCCGTTCTGTGGTTTCGAGGCCGCCACCGCCAAAGGGCAGCGACCCTCAGTGAAGCGGGAAAGGAAACCACATGACTGTTATTGCATCCAACGTGTCCGCGATTCGGGCCCAGAATGCCTCGGCCACCGCGAATCAGGGCCTGTCGCAGGCCATGGAGCGCCTGTCCTCCGGCAAGCGCATCAACACCGCGAAGGACGACGCCGCCGGCCTCGCCATCGCCACCAAGATGACCGCCGAAGTCCGTGGCCTCGCTGCTGCACGCCGCAACGCCAATGACGGCCTCTCGCTGGCGCAGACCGCTGAAGGCGCGCTGGGCGACATCTCCAACATGCTGGTCCGCATGAAGGAACTGGCTGTGCAGTCCGCGAACGGCACGAACGACACCGCCGCCCGCGACAATCTGCAGGCGGAAGTCTCCGCGCTGATGACGCAGATCGGCAAGGTGCAGGGCCAGGAGTTCAACGGTGTGGCGCTGTTCAGCGCGACGGCTACCTCGATCCAGGTCGGCACCGGCTCGACCGACACTGTCTCGGTTGACACCTCGGCGGTGACGACGGCTCTGACGGCGCTCGCAACCGCTGCCCCGAACATCGGCGGCGCCGGCGCGACGGTGGGTGCGGCGATGACCGCCATCGACACCGCGATCGAAGCGGTTGCTACCGGCCGTGCCAATCTGGGTGCCACGCAGAGCCGTCTCGAATCGGCTGCCAGCAACCTGACCACCACGATCACCAACCTGTCCGACGCCCGTTCGCGGATCGAAGACGCCGACTTCTCCGAGGAATCGACGGCGCTCGCCAAGAACCAGATCCTCAGCCAGGCCTCCACGGCGATGCTCGCTCAGGCGAACCAGAGCCAGCAGGGCGTGCTCAGCCTGCTCCGCTAAGGGCAGCACCTAAGATCGGACGGCGAGGGTACTGGTCCACACTCGCCGGCCCGGTTGACCCCCGGCACCATAGAGTCCCCATCGTGCCGGGGGTCAGCATCCCCAACAGGGAATATCGAAACCCTTCGCTCCCCCGGGCGGAGGGTTTCTTCTCTTGTAGGCGAGCGGGGCGCCAGCCCCCGGCGGACAAGCGAGAGGTGTTGATCGGGCACGTGGAGCGCGCATGAAGGCGCCGCTCGCCAGCCTGATGCTC
Source organism: Sphingobium sp. B2D3A (assembly GCF_025961795.1). NCBI lineage: Bacteria > Pseudomonadati > Pseudomonadota > Alphaproteobacteria > Sphingomonadales > Sphingobiaceae > Sphingobium > Sphingobium sp. B2D3A. The sequence continues at coordinate 499,766 of NZ_JAOQOI010000001.1, forward strand.
ATGCGGACATGCAATGGGCGGAGGCCAGAAGGGGAGTGGCCAGCCATGATCCCTTCCATCGCACCACCACTCCGTTCGCTTCGAGCGAAGTCGAGAAGGGTGAAGCGTACCGTGTCTCGACTTCAGCCTTCGGCTGAAGTTTATCCTGAGCGCCCGCCCTGCGGGCAGTCGAAGGGCTCGACACGAACGGGAGGTTAGGCGGCGTGGACAAAATTCCGAGCTTGGGAAAACAGTGTCGGTTCCGCTCCGATCCAGCACGTGGCGTGCCAAGGCCCCACCTCCGTTCGTCCTGAGTAGCTGCTGAGCCTGTCGAAGCGGCGTACCGAAGGACCGCCCCGCCCATCCGGGCAGAGCGCTATTCCTCCGTGGTAATCAACACCGCTTCGCCAACCACCAGAAAGAGCAGGAACGGCGCCCAGGCCGCCAGCATCGGGGGATACACCCCCAGATTGCCCATGGAGAGGGCGAAATTGTCGGCCACGAAGAAGGCGAAGCCCAACGCCATGCCGATCACCGCGCGCACGAACAGCTTGCCGGAGCGTGCAATACCAAAAGCCGCGACGGAGCCCAGCAACGGCATCAGCAATGCCGACAAGGGCCCGCTGATCTTGTGCCAGAGCGACCCTTCGAGCGATGCAACCGGGCGCCCCGCCTCGCGCAAGGTATCGATCGCCTCGCTTAGGTCGGAGAAGGACATGGCATCCGGGTCCACCGAAGACAGCGTGAACTGGTCCGGCGTGATGCCCTTACCAACCATCATCCGGTCGACATGGCGGCTGACCCCGCGCACGACATCGAACACGCGGATATCCTCAAGCAGCCAGCCATCCGGGGTAAAGCGCCCGTGCTTGGCATAGACGATGGAGATCAGGGCATTGTTATGCCGGTCATAGACGTTCACATCCTGCAGCCGCACGGCATCGCCCCGGCCGGTGATCGTCCCGGCCCGGATGAGGTCATCCTCGTGCCGAACCCAGACATTGCCCTTCACGCCGGGATCGGAGGGAATGGGGCCGAACTTGGCGGCCTCCCAGGCAGTGAGCGTCGCGGTGGCGCGCACGACCACGCGTTCGTTGAACACATAGCTGATCGCAGCCACGGCAAGACTGGCCAGAATGAGCGGCGCGAGAATCTGGTGGGCCGAGAGCCCCCCGGACTTCATCGCCACCACCTCGCTATTGGCGTTGAGCGTCGCCAGCGTGATCAGCGTGCCGAGCAGCACCGAGAAGGGCAGGAAGCGGGAGATGATCTGCGGCGCGCGCAGGCTGACATATTGCCATAGCTGCGCATCGCCATTGCCGGGATAGGCCAGCACCTTGCCGGCCTCGCTCAGCAGATCGAGCATCTGCAGAATCAGCACCAGCATCGCCAGCATCGCCAGGCAACGCAGCAGGAAGGTCTTGCCCAGATACAGCGCCAGCGCGCGGGAAGGGAAGAAGTTGAGCAGCATGGCCTATCCCCGATGTGCCTTGCGGTAACGCCGGTCGCCAAACCATTTGAGCAGCGACTTGAACAGGCCGAGCAGCTTGGCGAACTGACGATCCAGCGCGCCGATGGGCTGGCCGCCGGGCACATAGGCGGTCTGATAATAGAGCCAGGCGATGATCCCGGCGAAAATGAGGAACGGTCCCCACAGGCCGAGGAACGGATCGATCCGGCCCAGTGCGCCCAGCGACTGCATCGTCTGGTTGATCTTGTGATAGGTGACGATGAAGACGATCGACAGGAAGACGCCGAGCGCGGAGGTCGAGCGTTTCGGCGGGATCGCGAAGGCAATCGCCGCGAGCGGCAGCAGCATCATCATTGCCACTTCCACCACGCGGAAATTGAAGTTCGACCAGGCCTGCGCCCGGCCGAGCGCCGTATCGCGGCTGAGGCCGGCGCGGAACAGCTCCGGCAGGCTCAGCTCCACATCGCCATCGCCCCGCATGCGGAACTCCTCGATCTTCGGCAGCGAGATCGGCAGATCATGGTTGGAGAAGGAGAGGATGCGCGGTTCGGTGAAGCTGGGCGAATTATGCACCAGCACGCCATCGGTAAGGCGCATGATGATGGTATCGGGATCGTCGGTGGCGAGGAACTGGCCCCGCGCGGCCGTGACCGCCAGCGACTGGCCGCCGTCACTGTCCATGCGGGCGAAGATGCCGCTCAGCTTCTTGCCTTCGTCCTCGCTCTCCTCGATGCGGATGGTGATGCCGTCGCCCAGCTTGGTGAACTCGCCGACCTTGATGGACGCGCCCAGCGCGCCCGAGCGCAGCTCGAACCGCAGCCGCTCATAGGCATATTTGCTGTCCGGCTGGATGAAGCCGACAATGGTCAGGTTCAGGATCGCCAGCGCGATGGCGTACATATACGGCACCTTGAGCAGGCGCGTATAGGAAAGGCCGACGCCGCGCAGAATATCCAGCTCGGAGGACAGAGCCAGCTTGCGGAAGGCGAGCAGGATGCCAAGCATCAGGCCGATGGGAATGCCAAGGCCGAGATATTCGGGCAGGAGATTGGCGAGCATCCGCCACACCACGCTCACCGGACCGCCTTCGGTCGCGACGAACACGAACAGCCGCTGCATCCGGTCCAGCACCAGAAGCATCGCCGCAACGATGAGGCTTGCGAAAAGCGGGACCGCGATCAGCCTCGCCATGTAGCGGTCCAGAGCGGTCAGCATGAGAGTCCGCAGGTTCCTTGAGCCGGTTCAGGTGGCCCGGCCGGAAGGTCCGGACACGGCAAGGCCGTAAGCGGGATGCGCCCGCGCCGCAACCTTAGAGTGTATGGACGCCCGCCAGATCATAGCGCCACGCGCCAGCCGGAGCCGGGAAGGCGCCCGGTCGTGCGACCAACGGACGGCTTGACCGGGCCCTGACAGGCCCGGTCGGTCGATCAGCCAGCGATGGCGCCCGTCATCCGGCCTGCCGTGGCGAACATCTCGAGTATCTGGCCGACCTGCTCGCTCGAATGCTCGGCACAGAGCGAGCAGCGCAGCAGGAAAGTGCCGGCCGGTGTCGCGGGCGGACGAGCCATGTTCACATAGAGTCCCAGCTCCAGCAGCGCCTGCCACATCGCCACGGCCTGCGTCTGGTCCGTAAGGATCACCGCAATGATCGCCGATTGCGGCGTCTTGGTGCCGAGCGTGAAGCCGAGATCGATGAGCCCCTTGTGCAGGCGGCGACTGTTTTCCCAAAGATGCGCGCGCTTCTCGCTGGCGTGCATCAGCTTGCGGATCGAGGTCGCGGCGGTGGCGACGACGCTCGGCGGCAGCGAAGCGGTGAACACATAAGGCCGGCAAACGAGGCGCATCACATCGAACTTGGGGTGATCCGAGACGCAGAAGCCGCCGACCGTGCCGACCGACTTGGAGAAGGTGCCGACGACGAAATCGATCTCCTTCTCGACGCCCTGCTCCTCATAGACGCCACGGCCATTGGGGCCGAAGAAGCCCATGCCATGCGCCTCATCGACGAGAATCATGCAATTGGGGTGCTTGCGGATCGCGGCAACCATGTCCGGCAGCGGCGCCACGTCGCCGAGCATCGAATAGACGCCTTCCAGCACGACCAGCTTGAGCGCATCGGCCGGCAGGCGCCCGAGGCGCTTGTCCAGATCCTCCACGCTGTTGTGGCGGAAGCGCACGATCTCGGCATTGCCGAGCGCGCAGCCATCATAGATGCTGGCATGGCTGTCGGCATCCAGCACGATATAATCGCCCTTGCCGGCCAGCGTGGAGATCATGCCGAGATTGGCCTGATAGCCGGTCGAGAACACCATGGCGTGCTTGGTGCCATAGAAGTCCTTGAGCGCATCCTCGCAGGCCTTGTGGGTCTGGTAGGTGCCGTTGAGCACGCGGCTGCCGGTGGTGCCGGATCCGAACTCGTCGAGCGCCTTCTTGCCCGCCGCCACCACATCCGGGTCGAAGGTCATGCCCATATAATTATAGGTGCCGAGCAGGATCGTCTCCTTGCCCTTGATCACCGCAAGCGTGGGCGACTTCACTTCGTCCATCACGATGGCGAAGGGATCGCGCACGCCGGTCGCCAGCAGCGCCTCGCGCTCGGCGATCAGGGGATCGAACTTGGAGAACAGGTCCTTGTCGGCCTCCGCCACGCGCATGGTGGTTTCCGCCCCGTCGATCACGCTCGCCATGGCTTCAGCCCTCCGCCTTCAGCTTCATCACCGCATCGACGAGCTGGCCGACCGTCTCGATCTCCGCCTGCATGTTCATGGTGATGATGATCTCGAACTCGTCCTCGATCGCGGCGACGAAATCCATGACGGTGAGGCTGTCCCACTCCAGGTCGCCGGCGAAGGTGGTGCTGTCGCTCAAGGCGACGCCCTTCTTGTTGAAGGGTTCGATCTGCGCTGCGATCTGCGCGTAGACGTCCTGACGGTCCGACATGGCTGCGACTTTCTTTCCGTAATAGCCCGATAAGGCCCTGTTGCGAGCCGAATGCCCGCTTCGCCCTGCCTATGGCAAGCGAATAAGGCGGGATTCGGGCATCAGCGCGGCAGCAGGCCCTTGTCGCGATAGGCCTGCGCGGTCATGGCAAGGCCGGCCTCGGTGGCAATGGCCGGGCGCCAGAGATCGACCGGCGGATGCAGCGCGGCCTTCGACACCCAATCGGCATGGCAGAAATAAGCGGCGCGGTCGGGCGTCAGGCGCGCCTTGTCGCCGCGCAGCAGCCGGTCGATGCGGGCGCCGAGGCGAACCAGGGCGGACGGCATGGAAATGGTCCGCACCGAGGCACGCCCCACGGCGCGGCCAATGGCCCGGGCGAAATCGACATGGCTCCAGCCCTCGGGCGTGCCATCGTCCACCTCATAGATTTTGCCCTGCGTCTCGCCGCACTGCTGCGTGCCGAGCCGCACCAGCAGCTCCGCCAGATCATCGACATGGATCGCCGAGAGACGCCCGCCCGGCGGCAGAAGCACAAAGCCGCGCGTCGCCATCTGGAACAGCTCCAGCAATTCGGCATCCCCCGGACCGTAGATCGCGGGCGGGCGGATCATCGTCCAGTCGAGCCCGCTTGCCTGCACATGCCGCTCCGCTTCCGCCTTCGACCATCCGTAATCGGAGAGCCCCGGCTCGCGCGCCGCGAGGCTGGAGACATGCACGAGCCGCACCACGCCCGCACGCTGCATGGCGGCGATAACGGCCGCGGTGCCGGTCGCATTGCCCGCCTCGAACCCGGCACGGGTCGGTGCATTGACTACGCCGGCGATGTGGATGACGGCATCCGCGCCGGCGACCAGCGCGTCGAGCGCGACGGCATCCTCCAGCGAGCCGGCAATCCAGCTTACGCCCTCGCGCGGCGGCTGGGGACGGCGGGTCAGCGCGCGCACGGCATGGCCGGCGGCCAGCGCCCTTTCCACCGTCGCCTTGCCGACAAAGCCGGTGGCGCCGGTGAGGGCCAGCGTGCTCAGAGCAGCACCATATAGCTGCGGTGGACCATCGCGGCACGCGGGGTGCCGCCGAGCAGGCCGGCGACCTCAGCGCTGCGCTTGCCGATGATCCGCTCGGCATCCTGGCTGTCATATTGCGCGAGGCCGCGCGCGATCACCGCGCCATCCGGCCCGGCGATGTCGATCACGTCGCCGCGTGCATAGCTGCCATGGGTGGCGGTGACGCCGGCCGGCAGCAGGCTGCGGCCCTTGCGCAGGGCTTCGCTTGCACCGGCATCCACGCTGAGCTTGCCCTTGACGGTGAGGCGCCCGGCGAGCCAGCCCTTCCGCCCGCCGCGCTTGGCCGAGGCGCGGAACAATGTGCCGCGTCCGCTGCTCTGCCAGTGGCCGAGTGGCGCATCGACGCGGCCGGAGATGATCGCCAGATGCGCACCGGCGCCGGTCGCGATCTGCGCGGCCTGCAGCTTGGAGATCATGCCGCCCGATCCCATGCCCGAGGCGCTGTTGCCATCGCCCATGGCCAGCACGGCCGCATCGATCCTCTCGACCAGCGGGATCAATATGGCATCCGGATTGCTGTGCGGGTTCGCCGTGTAGAGCCCGTCGATGTCCGAGAGCAGCACAACCGCATCGGCGCCTGCCGCCTGACCGATGCGCGCGGCCAACCGGTCATTGTCGCCGAAGCGGATTTCCTCGGTCGCAACGCTGTCATTCTCATTGACCACCGGCACCACGCCGAGGCCCGCAAGCCGGTCCAGCGTGGCGGAGGCATTGAGATAGCGGCGGCGATCCTCAAGGTCGCCCAGCGTCACCAGCATCTGCGCGGCGGGAATATCGTGCCCGGCAAGCAGGTCGGCCCAGACCTGACTGAGCGCGATCTGGCCGACGGCGGCCGCAGCCTGCGCATCCTCCAGCGTCGCACGACCGCCCTTGGCGAGGCCCAGACGGCGCGCGCCGAGCGCGATGGCGCCGGAGGACACGACGATGATCTCCTGCCCATCCGCGCGGCGGGCCGCGATCTCGTCGACAAGGCTGGTGAGCCAGTCGCGCCGCACGGAGCCGTCCGGGGCGACGAGCAGCGCCGAGCCGACCTTGATGACGATGCGCCGAATGGCGGCGGGCGGGAAACCGGTGAGGGCGTCAGTCATGATGAGCGGCATCCCCCACGCACTCTTCTCTCATGCCCAGAACAAACCCACCGTTCGTGTCGAGCGAAGTCGAGACACGCGAGGACAGTGCCAGCCGTGTCTCGACTTCGCTCGACACGAACGGCGCGGGGGACAGGGGAAAAGCCCCTCCTCTTCAGAGGAGGGGTTGGGGTGGTGTTGGGCGATGCCGCCTGAGCGCGACGCAAGCGATGCTGGCGCATCGCCACCCCCGCCCCCTCCTCTAAAGAGGAGGGGAGATACATCCTCAAATGGGGGACCATGGCTTGTCCTCCACCTCACCTTCCTGCGCGGCTTTCTCCTGGGCCTCGGCGCGATGCACCTCGCCCAGCATGGGCAGCACGGCGTCGAGCAGCGCCTCCATGCCCTCGCCGGTCGCGCCGGAGATGATGAACGCCTTGCCTGCGCCGGCCTTCTTCAGGTCCTTGGCGACATCTTCCATCAGCTCCTGCCCAAGCAGATCGCCCTTGTTGAGCGCGAGAAGCTGCGGCTTGTCCTCCAGCCCCTCGCCATAATTCTCCAGCTCGGTCTGCACGATGCGCCAGGCCTCGACCGGATCGTCCCCGGTCGCGTCGATGAGGTGGATGAGCACGCGGCAGCGCTCGATATGCCCAAGGAACCGGTCGCCAATCCCAGCGCCTTCCGAGGCACCCTCGATCAGCCCCGGAATATCGGCCAGCACGAATTCGCGCCCCTTGTGCAGCACCACGCCGAGCTGCGGCTTGGTGGTCGTGAAGGGATAGGCACCGACCTTGGCCTTGGTATTTGTCACCTGATTGATGAAGGTCGACTTGCCGGCATTGGGCAGTCCGACCAGCCCCACATCGGCCAGCAGCTTGAGGCGCAGCCACACCCAGCGCTCCTCGCCCGGCCAACCGGTGCCGTGCTGGCGCGGCGCCCGATTCGTGCTGGTCTTGAAGCTGGCATTGCCGCGCCCGCCATCGCCACCGCGCAGCAGGACGATGCGCTGGCCGGGCTCGGTAAAGTCGGCCAGCACCTCGCTATAGCCTTCTTCATCCGGCTCGGAGATGACCTGCGTGCCCACCGGCACCTTGATGACGAGATCGTCCCCACCCGCGCCGGTGCGGTCGCCACCCTCGCCATGGCCGCCGCGCGGCGCCTTGAAATGTTGGGTGTAGCGGAAGTCGATGAGCGTGTTGAGACCGGGCACCGCCTCGAAGATGATGTCGCCGCCCTTGCCGCCATTGCCGCCATTGGGGCCGCCATATTGAATATATTTCTCGCGCCGGAAGCTGACCGCTCCCGGCCCGCCCGCACCCGAGCGAATGAAAATCTTGGCCTGATCTAGGAAATGCATCGGCCGCCCATAAGGTGTTTGCCGGCAAAGGTGAAGCGCAGCCTCATACGGGCCCGCCTTCCCATGCTTCCATTTCTCCGGCGAGGCGTTACCTCAGCCGGGTTCGACTGGTGAAAGGCACGCGCGTGACCGTCATAGCAGCACGGCGATATCGCAATGGCGAGGTTGTGGGGGATGTCGACATCCACTGCCCCCGCCATGACCGGCTGCCGGCAGGCGAGTTCGTCTGGATCGGCCTGCATGAGCCGGATGCCGAAGAACTGGCCCAGGTCGGCACCTGTTTCGGCCTTCACCCGCTCGCGCAGGAAGACGCGCGCAAGGGCAAGCAATTGCCCAAGCTTGAGCTGTATGGTGACCAGCTCTTCCTGATCCTGCGCACGGCGCATCTGGAAGGCGACCTGATCGGCTATGGGGAGACCTCCGTCTTTCTCGGCGCGGACTTCATCGTCACCGTGCGCCACGGTTCGGCGCGAGCGCATTCGGAGCTGCGCGCGCGGCTGGAAAGCGCACCAGCCGCCCTGGCCCACGGCCCGGATTATGTGCTGCACGCGATCATGGACTTCATCGTCGACGGCTATTTTCCGGTCGTCGATGCGCTGGAGGAACAGGTGCTGGCGATGGAAGCCGCTGCCGGCGAGGCCTTCCTCGACTCAGACCAGATCCGCCAGATTTTCGCGACCCGCCGGGAGATCGTCCGCTTCCAGCGCATCCTCGGGGTGATGAGCGATGTTGCCGGGCGCATGGTCAATCATGTCCAGCCGAATATCGACGAGAACATGCTGCCCTATTTCCGCGACGTGTTGGATCATGTCCGGCGGGTCGAATATCGCGTCGCCGGGCTGCGCGACTATCTGACCTCCGTCGCGGAAACGAGCAGCCTGCTCGAACAGCGCCGGCAGGGCGACATCACGCGGATGCTAGCGGCGTGGGCCGCGATTCTGGCCGTGCCCACCGCCATTGCCGGCATCTACGGCATGAACTTCAGCAACATGCCCGAATTGCAGTGGCGCTATGGCTACTTCATCGTGCTGGGCGGCATCGGGATCATCTGCGCGCTGCTGTATCGGCGCTTCCGCAAGCTCGGCTGGCTGTAACCGGTCCGTGGCCGCGCTCGGCGTGAGCACGGCCACGGACTCGCAAATGGCGCGCGACTCTCAGGCCGCGACGGGCTCGCGATCCGCATAGATTTCCACCGCCACGTCCTCGCGCATGTCGCCTTCGCCGCCCTCTTCATAGAATTGGCACAGATCGGCGCGATTGCGGCCACGGCTGTGGCGCGGCTCGGGGCGGCCCGCCGGACGGAAGCCGAGCTTGCGCAACACCCGGCCGGACGCCGGATTGTCGGTGAAATGGCTGGCGCGAATGTTGCGCACGCCCGTCGCGCGGGCGATCTGCATCACGGCCGAAGCCGCTTCGGTCGCGAAACCCAGGCCCCAGTAAGGGCGCGCGATCCAGTAGCCCAACTCCAGCGCGCCATCGTCCTGCGTATGGATGCCGCAAGAGCCGATGAGACGCGGTATTCCCTGGGTGCGCTTCATCACCAGGAACTTGGGCTGTAGCGGATCGTGATCGCCGGCGAGGAAATCGACCGCATCGTCCAGCGTATAGGGCCAGGGCGCGCGGGCAAGATTCCGCACGATCGCTTCATCCGCGATGGCGGCATAGAGCGCCTGCGCATCTTCCGGCCAGCCGGGCCGCAGCAGCAAACGGGGGGTACGTGCAAACATGGTCTTGTCTCCGGTTCCGGGGCGCTCTGCCGCAGACAGATGACGCCTGTGAGACAGCCTTGCGAACGCTGCGAGCAACCGTGCTCCTGACGCGCCGAGGTCTATCGAGGTTCCAGGGAGAACAAGAAAAAAGGGAGGAGGGGCGATCCCTTCTCCCTTGGTTTCAGATGAACCGGCACCGGCTCACCAAGGGATCGTCCCGCTGGACGATCCCTGTCATGAATCGTCCGATTATTCGGCGGCTTCCGCCATCACGTCCACGGACACAAATTTGCGACCGAGCTTGCCGTCGTGGAACACCACGCGACCTTCGGTGAGCGCAAACAGGGTGTGGTCCTTGCCGATGCCGACATTGCGGCCCGGGTAGAACTTCGTGCCGCGCTGACGGACGAGAATATTGCCGCCGAGCACGCTCTGGCCGCCGAACTTCTTCACGCCAAGGCGCTTCGATTCTGAATCGCGACCGTTGCGCGATGAACCGCCAGCTTTTTTATGTGCCATGGTCTAAACTCCTCGAAACTTTCAGAGCATTTTCAGCAAAAGTGGAAACCGGTTTTGCGTCCGAAAATGCTCAATCAACCAAATTCAGGCTCAGGCTTCGGCGGCTGCCGGAGCGGCGTCGGCCTTCTTGGCGGCGGCCTTCTTCTTCGGCGCTTCGCCGCCGATCGCCACGATCCTGAGGATCGTGTGCTGCTGGCGATGGCCGTTGCGACGACGGTAATTGTGCCGGCGGCGCTTCTTGAAGACGATCACCTTCTCGCCCTTGGCCTGGGCAATGATCTCAGCCGAGACCGTGAGTCCCTTGCTGTCCTTGATTTCCGAGCCGTCACCCGCGAGCAGGACATCGTCCAGCGTGACGGTTTCGCCGGCTTCACCAGCGATCTTCTCGACGACGATCTTGTCTCCGGCGGCGACGCGATATTGCTTGCCGCCCGTACGCACGACAGCGAACATGGGCTTAACTTCCATCAATCAAATGCTTGGCGCGAACGGCATGGCACAGCCATTTGGAGCTGTCCGCGCGGGAATGTGGCCCCTTAGTGAGGGTCGCCGGACCTGTCAACGGAAAGACTCGGATTTTCGCCGCGCAACCTCACGCGCCGCGCCGTCAAACCTGCAACGGGCACCGCCTGCGCGCCATGGTTGAAGCGCTTCTCCCGCCACCCTAAATGAAAGGCATCATGCTGCGCCGACTCACCGCCTTTTTCGCCCTGATGATTCTGGGCTCCGCCGTCAACGCGCAGGCCGACCCGCGCGCCTTCCCGTCGCTCGCTAAGCGTCCGGTGGAAAGCCGCGATCGCACGGTGCCGCCGGCCCCGGCGATCAAGCCCGCCGCGACGGACCCGGCGCTCGCCACGCAGGTGGATCGCTTCACCCGCGATGCGGGCAGCGCCGACACGGCCTTTCAGAGCCTGCTCGCCGGCAGTCGCGCCAGCGTGGCAGCAGGGGCAGGCGCAGCGCCGAACAGCGAATCCTGGGTGACCGCCCAGACGGCGATCAGCGCGCTCGACAGTGCCCGTTATGAAAGCGTCGCCGCGCTCGCCGCGCTCGACACGCTGTTTGTCGAGCGGCAGGATGCCGAGGATGCCGCCCGCGTCGCCGCAGACCTTGCCGTCATCGATCCGGCCCGCCTGCGCGTGCTGGCAATGGTCGACGCGCAGAATGATGCGCTGGATGCCCTCAGGCGCCAGCTTCCGCAGCCTTGAGCGCGGCGGTGTGCAGCGCCGCCTCCTCGACATAGGCCTCCACGCCGCGCCGCATCCCGTGCAGGTCGGCCTCGCCCAGATCGCGCATATATTTGGCCGGTCGCCCGCTCCACAGCTGGCCTGCCGGCATGCGCTTGCCGGGCGTGAGCATCGCGCCTGCCGCGAGCATCGCATCCCCCTCGATGACGCATCCGTCCATCACGATGGCGCCCATGCCGACGAAAGCGCGATTATCCAGCGTGCAGCCGTGGATGATTGCCATATGCCCGATCAGCACATCGTCGCCGATGATCGCCGGATGGCCGCCATCGCCGAAATCGCTCTCGACATGGACAGTGCTGCCATCCTGAATGTTCGAGCGCGCGCCGACCCGAATGGCGTTGATGTCCGCCCGCAGCACGCAATTGTACCAAACGCTGGCCTGCGGGCCGATCTCGACGTCGCCGATGATGACGCAGCCCGGCGCCACAAAGGCGGTCTCGTGAATCTTCGGCGTCTTGCCGTTGAAGGGAAGAATAAGAGGCCTGGTCATGACTTGTCCTCGCTCAGCGCCGTCCAGTCCGCGCGCCGCATCTCATAGATGATCGTGGGGTTGTCGGCCGCCGGATAACGGCTGTCGACATAGTCCAGATCGGCACGGCGCCGCATCCCGAGCTTTTCCATCAGGCCCCAGGAGGGCGGATTGCTGAGCGAGGTCTGCGCGAAGACCGCCGGCAGATCCCACGGCCCGAACGCCCGCGCCAACATCGCGCGCGCAGCCTCCTGCGCATAGCCGTTGCGCCAGCAATCGTGCCGGATGATCCAGCCGATCTCCCACTGCCCGGCCAGCTCGTCGGGTGCTTCCGGCGAATCGATGACGCCAAGCCCGCAATCGCCCAGCAGCAGCCCATCGGCCTTGCGCTCGATCATCGCCAGCGAGATGCCCTTGGCTTCCCAATCGGCCGCGATCCGGGCGAAATTGTCCGCAATGGCCTCCGCAGGTCTGGGGCCGCCCAGACAGGCCCGCACTTCCGGCGTGTTCATGTGGGCAAGCCAGACCTGCTGATCGCCCGGCCGCTCGGTCCGCAGGATCAGCCGCTCGGTTTCAGCGATCATTCTGGCCATGGCGTTCCCTCACTGGCCCGCTCAGCCGCCCAGCAGCCGGGCGGCATGCAGCGCATGATAAGTGAGCACGCCCGTGCAGCCGGCCCGCTTGAAGCTCATCAGCGTTTCCATCACCAGCGCGTCGCGCTCGCCCGCGCCGACGGTCACAGCAGCCTCGATCATCGCATATTCACCGCTCACCTGATAGGCGAAGACCGGGATGTTGAAAGCATCCTTCACCCGCGCGACGATATCGAGATAGGGCAGGCCGGGCTTGACCATCACGCTGTCCGCGCCCTCGGCAATGTCCATCGCCACTTCGCGCAGCGCCTCGGCGCCATTGGCCGGGTCCATCTGGTAGCTCTTCTTGTCGCCCTTGAGGAGCCCGCCGGAGCCGACTGCATCGCGGAACGGGCCGTAGAAGGCGCTCGCATATTTGGCAGCGTAGGCCATGATCTGCACATTGGCGTGGCCATCGGCCTCCAGCGCCTCGCGAATCGCGCCGATGCGCCCGTCCATCATGTCGCTCGGCGCGATGATGTCCGCCCCGGCGGCGGCCTGATTGAGCGCCTGGCCGATCAGCATCTCCACCGTAGCATCGTTCACGACATAGCCGGCTTCATCGAGCAGGCCGTCCTGGCCGTGCGCGGTATAGGGGTCGAGCGCCACGTCGGTCAGCAGGCCGATCTCCGGCACGGCATCCTTGATCGCGCGGATCGCCTCGCACATCAGATTATCTGGATTGAGCGCCTCCACGCCATCGTCGCTGCGCCGGTCATGCGGGGTATTGGGGAACAGCGCGAGGCAGGGAATGCCCGCCGCCGCAGCCTCCCGCGCGCGCGCCACAGCCAGATCGACCGACCAGCGCGAGACGCCCGGCAGCGAGCCGACCGGCTCCTCGACCCCGCGCCCCGCCGTGATGAACAGCGGCCAGATGAAATCGGCCGGCGTCAGGCGATGCTCGGCATGAAGGCGCCGGCTCCAGGCGGCAGCGCGGGTACGGCGAAGGCGAAGCTCGGGATAGGCAGCGTGCGTCATGCCGGCGGGATAGGCCTCTCGCGCGCCCCGATCAATGGCTGCGGCGCCGCCCGCCCCTGAGAGACGGTGGGGCGCGCCCATCCACGTTCATTCCTTCGACAAATGATATTCAATCCGTTACGCCGTCGAAAACGGCCGATATCCGGCCAACAACAGGTCCAAGGGAGAGGCAGGCATGGCATCCACCGCCGCCACCACATTCAGCGCCGCGCTGGCCAGCAGGCCCGTGCGCAGGTTTCAGTGGATCACGGTCGGCATCTGCCTGCTCATCCTCGTCAGCGATGGCATCGACATGCAGCTGCTCGGCATCGTCGCGCCCCTGGTGATCGCCGATTTCGGCGTGGATCGCGGCACATTCGGCATTGCGATGAGCGCGGCGCTGATCGGCTTCGGTCTCGGCGGCTGGCTGGGCGGGATGCTGGGCGACAGGATCGGTCGGCGCTACGCCCTCGCCTTCGCCGCGATCATCTTCGGCCTTGGCACCATTGCGGCGGGCCAGGCCGGCAGCGTGACCAGCATGGCCCTGTGGCGCTTGGTGAGCGGCATCGGCTTTGGTGCAGCCTATTCCAACGCGCTGACCATGGCCAGCGAGTGGCTGCCGGACCGGCTGCGGCCGATCACGGTCAGCTCGCTCTCGGTCGGCACGCCGATTGGCGGCGCCGTGGTCGGCTGGGTCGCCCCGGCCCTGTCGGACCTTTATAGCTGGCGCTGGACCTTCATGGTCTTCGGCATCGCGACGCTTTTCCTCATCGTGCTGATTATCGCCGTGCTGCGCGACAGCCCTTCTTTCCTTATCGCGCGCGGCCGCAAGGCGGAGGCGCAGGCCGTTGCCCGCCGCGTGCTGGATGAAGACATCGATCTCATGCCCGAGCGCCATCGCGCGGATGATGGCGCCGGCGTCGCCATCGGTGTGCTCCATCGCAGCAACCTGCGGATGAACATCGGCGTCTGCACCTCCTTCACCGCCTGCGCCCTCGTCGCCTATGGCATCCTCAACTGGTCCACCACATTCCTGACCGCCGCCGGCTTCACCCTGCCGCAGGCGGGCAATGCCGTCTCGGTGGCGGGCATCACCTCCATGATCGCAGCGATTGCCGCCGGCTTCCTCAGCCGGCGGCTGGGCACCCGCACGGTAATGAGCGGCATCAGCATCGCGCTGTTCCTCTGCATCGTCACGCTCGGCTTTTTTGTCGAGACGCTCTCCCCGGTGCCGACCGAGACCGAGCGGCTGATCGTGGTCAGCCTGATCGGCGCCTCGGCGGCGGCCTTCAGCGGCGGCATCGCCACCATGTATGTCATCATGACCCATGGCTATCCACCCTCCTGCCGCTCGTCGGGAATCGGCTTCGGTATCTTCATGAGCCGGGTCGGCGCGGTGTCGGCCAGTGCGTTCGGCGGCGCGCTGCTGGAACTGGGCAATGGCAGCGTCATCCCCTTCTTCGCGGTGCTGGCAGTCGGCGCCATTCTCGTCTCGGCAGCCTCCTTCATCGTCGACCAGCATATGCCGCCCGCCGGGCGCCCCGTCCCGCTGCCGGCCTGAGCGGATCAAGCCGCGGGAACCTAATCTGCGCAGGTCCGCTTAAGGCGCATGCTGGCGCGCGCACCATTTGAGGATGTTCTGGAGGAGATCGCCTCGGGCGACCTCTCGTCGGGCTCCGGCACGGCCGCAGCCTGCGCGCTGGCGATGGGCATTGCCTGCCTGCGCAAGGCAATCGCGGTGAGCCTCCACCATCCTCCGGTCGACCCTGCCCTGCACGATTCGGCGGCGCGGCTGTGCGCCCTGCAGGATCGCGCGCTGGCCGCCGCCAAGGCGGACGCCGTCGGCTTTCCGCGCCTCGTCCGCGCCCGCCCGGAGGGCGAGAAAGCGCAGGCGGCGGACGATCTGGTGGCGCTTGCCGACCGCTTCACCTGGCTCTGCGCGCAACTCATGTCGGAAGCCGAGCGACTGGCGCCGCTGCTGCGCGCCAACATGGCCAATGACATCCTCGCCGCTCGCCGATTGGCCGACGCAGCCTCCGCGATCATGGAGGCCAATGGCTCGGAGAATGCAAGCGACGCAACCGAAGGCGCATAGCTCCCCTACCCAAGCGCCGCTGCGCTTGCTAATCGCGCGGCATGACAGATTTTCGCGATCCGCTGGACAGCATCAAGGACCACCCCTTCGATTCCGCGCTGTCCGAGCGATATCTGGTCTACGCGCTCTCCACGATCACCGCGCGCTCGCTGCCCGATCTGCGCGACGGCTTGAAGCCGGTCCACCGCCGTCTGCTGTGGGCAATGCGCCTCTTGCGGCTCGAACCGAGCGGGCCGGCGCCGGATATTCTGGTCGCCAATCCCGAGCGCAACACCACCAGCTACAAGAAATGCGCCCGCGTGGTGGGCGACGTCATCGGCAAATATCACCCGCATGGCGACGCCTCGGTCTATGACGCGATGGTCCGGCTGGCGCAGGACTTCTCCCTGCGCACCCCGCTGGTCGACGGGCAGGGCAATTTCGGCAATATCGATGGCGATAACGCCGCCGCCATGCGCTACACCGAGGCGCGACTGACGCAGGCCGCTGCCGATCTGATGGCCGGCCTCGACCATGGCACCGTCGATTTCCGCCCGACCTATAATGGCGAGGAGGAAGAGCCCGAGGTCTTCCCCGGCCTGTTCCCCAATCTGCTCGCCAATGGCGCCAGCGGCATCGCGGTGGGCATGGCGACCAGCATTCCGCCGCACAATGTCGCCGAGGTGATCGATGCGGCCACCCTGCTGATCGACCAGCCGGAAGCCGATCACGCCCAGCTCATGCAGTATATGAGAGGGCCGGATTTCCCGACCGGCGGCGTGCTCGTCGATCCGCCCTCGGTGATCTCGGACGCTTATGCGACCGGCCGGGGCAGCATGCGCCTGCGCGCACGCTGGCACCGCGAGGATGAAGGGCGCGGCACCTGGATCGCGGTGATCGACGAGATTCCCTATGGCGTTGCCAAGGGCAAGCTGATCGAGCAGATCGCCCAGCTCATCGCCGACAAGAAGCTGCCGATCCTCGCCGACGTGCGCGACGAGTCGGACGAGGTGCTGCGCATCGTGCTGGAGCCGCGCGCCCGCACGGTGGATCAGGACGTGCTGATGGACAGCCTGTTCCGCCTCACCGATCTGGAGAGCCGCTTCCCGCTCAACATGAACGTGCTGGATGCCAGCCACACGCCCCGCGTGATGGGCCTGCGCGATCTGCTGACCGAATGGCTCAAGCACCAGATCGAGGTGCTGGTCCGCCGCGCCCGGCACCGCATCGAACAGATCGACAACCGGCTGGAACTGCTCGACGGCTATATCATCGCCTATCTCAACCTCGACCGGGTGATCGAGATCATCCGCAGCGAGGATGAGCCCAAGCCGGTGATGATGGCGGAGTTCCAGCTGACCGACCGGCAGGCCGAGGCGATCCTCAACATGCGGCTGCGCTCGCTGCGCAAGCTGGAAGAAATGGAGTTGCGGCGCGAGCGCGACGACCTCGCCGCCGAACGCGAGGATCTGCACAAGCTCGTCGAATCGCCCGCCCGCCAGCGCACCCGCCTCAAGCGCGACCTCGCCGATCTGCGCAAGCGCTACACGCCGGAAAAGGGCATCGGCGCACGGCGAACCGGGCTCGAGCAGGCCGGGCCGGCGCGCGAAATTCCGCTCGAAGCGATGATCGAGCGCGAGCCGATTACCGTCATCATGTCCCAGCGCGGATGGATTCGCGCGATGAAGGGCCATGCCGACCTCACCGCGACCGATGCGCTCAAGTTCAAGGAAGGCGATGGCCCGGCCTATGCCTTCCACGCGCAGACCACCGACAAGCTGCTGCTCGCCGGATCGGATGGGCGCTTCTACACGCTGGGCGCGGACAAGCTGCCGGGCGGGCGCGGCTTCGGCGAGCCGGTGCGGCTGATGATCGATCTGGCCAATGAGACCGACATCGTCGCGCTGTTGCCGGCCAAGGCGGACGGCAAGCTGCTGCTCGCCGCCAGCGACGGGCGCGGCTTCATCGCCGCGATGAGCGAGATCATCGCCGAGACCCGCAAGGGCCGGCAAGTAGTGAACCTCAAGGCCGGCGCACAGCTCAAGGTGGTGCGGCCGGTGGCACCGGGGGCCGATTCGGTCGCTGTCATCGGCGAGAATCGCAAGCTGGTCATATTCTCGCTCGCCGAACTGCCGGAAATGGCGCGCGGACAGGGCGTCACCCTGCAGCGCTACAAGGATGGCGGCCTCTCCGACGCGATGACGCTCACGCTGGCGCAGGGCCTCTCCTGGACGATGGGCGGGGACAGCGGGCGGACTCGCACCGAAACCGACCTGCTCTCCTGGCGCGCGGCCCGCGGCGCTGCCGGGCGGATGCCGCCCAACGGCTTCCCCCGCGACAACCGATTCGACTGACCCCTCAGCGCACAAATCCTCCTTTTCCCGTCACGGGACGAGGGGGACTGTTGCAGCATCAACAAAAATAGGGGCTTGCGCCAGACTTTCAGCCTTAATTTACCATGGGCCGTTAACCCGGCGATCCATGACGGCAAGCGCAAAACGCGAGACGGAGCATGTAGAGGCAGCGGCACGCCCGCGGCCTGCGCCCTTTGACGCCTCCATGACAGCGCCCTTGCCGGCGGTCGACGACCTGCGCGGCTATACCGCCTTCCTCAAGGCGCTCCCTTATCCCGCCGCGCTGTTGACCCAATCCCCCTCAGGCCTGCACGTTCTGGTCGGCAATGCGGAGTTTTTCAGCTTCGTCGAGGATCAGGCCGCCAACGAATTGCTCGACTGCGAGGACAGCCAGCGCAGGCAGCGTAACTGGCGGCACCGCGCGCAGGCGATGTTCGATTCGCAGCGCCGCTCCGACCGCTTCGAGCTGGAATTTCATGACCGGCTCGGGCTGCGCGCCTACAGCTGCTCGCTGACCTGGGTGGAGGAAGACGATGCGCAGCCCGCCCGGCTGGTGCTCTTCACCGCCACGGACCGCACCAGCGAGCGCAATGCGGAAAGCACATTGCGCAAGGAGCTGATGACGGACAGCCTGACCTCGCTGCCCAACCGCATCGGCTTTGTGGAGCAGATCGAAGGCCTCGCCGAAAACGGCCGCCCGGCCGCGAGCAAGGCGACCTATGCGATCATCGGCTTCGATCTCGTGCGGTTCAGCCGCATCAACGAATCGCTGGGCGCCATGGCAGGTGACGAGCTGATCATCACCGTCGCGCGGCGCGTCAAATCCGTGCTGCGGGCGGGCGACGTGCTGGCCCGAATCGGCGGCAACGAGTTCGCCATCTTCGCCCATGTCGGCCATGGCCTGTCCGAAGTGCTGCAGATCGCCGAGCGCGTGCGCAAGGCCTTTGAGACACCGATCCGTCTCTCCACCTATCTCATCAACGTCGAGGTCGCGCTGGGCTGTGCGCTGGCGCAGGAAGACAGCGACGATATCGAGCGGCTGCTCCGGCAGGCGCAGGCGGCCGTGAAGCGCGCCAAGAAATCCGGCGCGCTGGAGGTCTACCGCGCCAATGTGCTCCGCGAGGCGCTCAAGCGCTTCACACTGGAGAACCGCCTGCGCGAGGCGATCGACAATGGCGAGCTGACCATGGTGTTCCAGCCGCTCATCAACCTGCAGACCGGCGCGGTGAAGGGCTTCGAGGCGCTCACCCGCTGGGAAGATTCGGTGCTGGGGCAGGTCTCCCCCAATGAGTTCATTCCTGTCGCCGAGGAATCGGGGCTGATCGTGCCGCTGGGGCGCTGGGCGATGTGCGAGTGCGTGCAGACCCTCGCGGATTGGGACAGGCGATTCGGGGAAACCCTGCCGATCACCATGAACGTCAACCTCTCACCGGTGCAGATGGTGCGCGACAATGTGCCCCGCGCGGTGGAAGAAGCGCTGCGCTATGCCGGCATTGCCGGCAACCGCCTGATCATCGAGCTGACCGAAAGCGCCCTGATCGCCGACCCGGACAAGACCCGGCAATTGCTCGGCGCGCTGCAGGCGATGGACGTGACGGTGGCGATGGACGATTTCGGCACCGGCTTTTCCAACCTCGCCAGCCTCCAGTCGCTCCCCATCGACGTGCTCAAGATCGACCGCAGCTTCGTGACGGACATGATCGGCGACGCCGACAAGATCGCCATCGTGCGCGCCATCGTCAGCCTTGCAGGCGCGCTGGGCATGGAAACCACCGCGGAAGGCATCGAGACGCCGGACATGGCCGATGCCCTGCGCAAGCTCGGCTGCCATTACGGTCAGGGCTATCACTTCGCCCGCCCCCTGCCGCCGCAGGAGGCCTTCCACTACTGGCTGGAGCGCAGCGCCGCCCCGACCATCTGACGCGCCATCTCGCGCGTCTCCTCCGGCGCGGGAAAGCCCCGGTCGATCCATGCCCTCTCCAGCGCCTGAAGCGTCCGCGCCACCTGCGGGCCAGCCGTCAGCCCCATCGCAATCAGATCGCCCCCCGAAAGCGGCAGGCGCGGCGCCTGCCAGCCGATCAGCGCGGGCGCGCAGTCGGGCGAAAAGGCCCGGCCCAGCAGCAGCTGATCGACCGCGCTGTCCTCGCCCAGCGCATAGGCCAGTGCCTGCGGAGTGGCCGCCGAGGCCAGCGTAGCCGCCGCACGCAAACGCTGCCGCGCCTTGTTGGAGAGGCGCAGCCGTGCACCGACCTGATCGGCCAGCGCGCCATCGGGCGGAAGCAGCGCCGCCAGACGACGCAAGCCGGCGGGCGCAATGCCCGTCGCCTGCTCGGCGGCGATCAGCGCGCGCAAGGCGGCCACGCCCTGCGCATCGATCTCCGGCAGCACGGACGCCAGCACTGCATCGCCCACCATCGCCGCGATCACGTCGGCCGGGTCGGGCAGACCGAGCAGCTTGAGCATCTCGTCCGCGACGCGCTCGCGAGAGAGCGCCATGAGGCTGGTCGCGTGCGCCACGCAGGCGCGATAATCCGGCGTGTCACGATCCAGCGTGCCGAACCGGGCCGTAAAGCGGAAATAGCGCAGGATGCGCAGATGATCCTCGGCGATTCGCTGATTGGGATCACCGATGAAGCGCACGCGGCGAGCCAGCAGATCGGCGCGCCCGTCGAAATAATCGGACAAGGCGCCACTGGCGGGATCGGCATAAAGCGCGTTCATCGTGAAGTCGCGGCGGCCCGCGTCATCTCGCCAATCCGTGCCGAAGGCGACCGTGGCCCGGCGCCCGTCGGTGGAAACATCCCGGCGCAATGTGGTGATCTCGATCGGGCGATGATCGAGAATGGCGGTGATCGTGCCATGCGCGATGCCGGTCGGCACGGCGCGCAGGCCAGCGGCCTTGACGCGCCGGACCACCTCCTCCGGCAGGTGGACGGTGGCGATGTCGATATCCTTAACCGCGATGCCCAGCAGGGCATCCCGCACCGCGCCGCCGACGAAACGCGCTTCGCCTTGGTCCGCGCCCAGCGCCTCACAGAGTGCCAACAGGCCCGGCCAAGCCCGCCACTCGGCATCGGGAAGCCGCTCGGGGAGGGGCGCGCTCATGCGGCCGCCTCGATGCGCCGGGCGAGGTTGACCAGCATCGCTGCCGTCACGCCCCAGATGCGGTGCTCCTGCCACAGAAACTCGTAATAGCTGCGGGTGCCGCCTTCCCAATCCACGGTGCGCAAGGCGCGGTTGGCGGGATCGAGCAGGAAATCGAGCGGCACCTCGAAGATGGCGTCAACCTCCGCCTCGGAAGGCCGCAACGCCAGATCGGGCGGGACGATGCCGACAATCGGCTCGATCTCGAACCCCGTGCCGGTGCGGAAGCGATCCGATCGGCCCATCACCTCCACCGCTTCGGGCGGCAGCGCGATTTCCTCATGCGCCTCGCGCAGCGCCGCCTCCACCGCGTCGCGATCACCCGGGTCCAGCCGGCCACCAGGGAAGGCGACCTGCCCGGCATGGGCGCGCAGCCCTGCGTGGCGCAGGGTGAATATCATGCCCGGATCGGGGCGGTCGGTTACGGCGATCAGCACCGCTGCCGGCGTGAACGGCCCCGCCGGCTCGGGCCGGTTGCGATACAGGAAGAAATCATGGGTATGCGCCGAGTCGAATTCCGGCCGCAAAGAGGCGGTCAGCCGGTCCCGCCAGCTCATGCTGCCGTCTCCAGCGCGTGAAAGACGCCGCCGCTCCACAGGCCCAGGGGATCGTGCCCCTCCGCAATGGCAAGATCGGCCAGCGCATAATAGACCGGGCGGATCAGCCGGGCCCGCAGCCCGGCCTCCAGCCCGAGCGCAGGACGCGGCCCGGCCGCATTCTCTTCCATCCCCAGCGGATGGGCGCCGTCCGCCGTGATCCACTGCCCGGTCGCTCCAATCCGAAACCGCAGCGTGCGCGCCTGCCCGTCCCCATCGCTTGCCATTTCCACCGCGAACAAAGGCGCGTCCTCGACCTCAATGTCGAGCATCTCGACCGGGGTCACCAGCACATGCCGCCCGTCCGGCTCGCGCCGCAACAGGCGCGCGAACAGGCTCACCAGTTCGGGGCGGCGGATCTCGCGCTCTTCATGAAACCAGCGGCCCTGCGCATCGATTCGCATGGCGCTGTGCCCGCAGCGCGTGGGCGACCAGTCCATGACCGGATAGGGGCGCGCCGGATCGGCATCCTGCGGGACGCCGACAATGGGCAGATCGGAACCGGGATCGAGAGGCGCAACCATGCGCTGCAGATAGGCAAGGCCAGCCGGCTTGGCAAAGGGCGTCTCGCACTGGTGCCACGCGGTGCTGACCGCGATCAGCGCGCTCAGACCGCCGGCGTGGCCGCCGCCCCCGCCACCAGGGCCGTGCCGCGCGGGCCAAGACTGCCAGCGGAGGGCAGCACCATGCCGGGCGCCGCGCGGGTCAGCAAGCGGTGCCGCTCGACCGGACCGGGCACGGCCCAATCCCCCGTTGCATCGGCCGTAAAGCCCCAGAAGCGGCCATAATATTCGGGATCGCCGATCATCACCAGCGGATCGCCCGGATGCAGATCGACGGTTTCGATCAGCCGGTCCATCAGCGCACGGCCGGTGCCATGGCGCTGCATCGCGGGGACCACCGCGACCGGCCCGACCATTATCAGCGGTGTCTCGCGACCGTCCGGGCCGTGCAGGGCCACCGGCCAGCTTTGCAGCGTGCCGATCAGTTGCCCGTCCGAATCGAAGGCGGCGAAGGAGAGGTCCGTGAACCAGGCCATGCCCAGGCGGATGCGATAGGCCGTGCGGCCGTGGCGCGCCGGGCCAAATGCCGCATCGAGCAGCGCGGTGATGGCCGCGTCTCCGGTTCCTGCCAGCTCGCCGATCCGTGTCACCGCTTGCCGTCCGCCTTCCGAGCGGGCAATAGCGCCCGAGGCGGCGGCCTTTAGCGCTTCACGCCCAAATGAAAAGGGTTATTCGAGGCTATGATGGCGGGACGCGAGGCGGGAATGCCAGGAACGGGAGGGCACAGCGCCAATCCGGCAAACGGCGTGAATCCCATGGATGACATGCTGCTGCTCGAGATTGAGGATCTTGAGGTGGATGTGCTGACCGGCATCTATTCCGAGGAAACCCATCTGCCGCAGCCGCTGCGAATCAGCATTCGCGCCCTGCTCGAGCATCGCAGCCATTACGAGCCGAATACGCCGCTCAGCACGTCCAAAAACTATATGGACCTCAAGCATGCGGCGACCACGGCGATCACCCGGGGCCAGCACTTCATGCTGGTCGAGGCCGTGGCCGATCACATCATCGACACCATCTTCCTGCAGGACCGCAAGGCGCGCCATGTGACGGTGAAGATCGTCAAGCTGGCCCTCTCCGAGCGGAACGAAAAGATCGGCATCACCCTCTCCCGCTGGCGGAAATAGGGTCCGCAGACCCACATCCCTCCGCCCCCCGTTCGTGTCGAGCGAAGTCGAGACACGAACGAAATGTGTGGGGGCGTGAAAACCTAACCCTTCTTCAGCCCAATCTCGCGCAGCCGTTCATGCAGATAATCATGCGCGCTGATCGGCGGTTCACGCAGCGGATTCTCCGCGCTCACGCATTGCGGCAGCGCCTCGATCATCACGTCCGGCTCCAGATGCAGGAAGAAAGGCATGGAATAGCGCGGGATGTGGCGGCGCTCGGGCGGGGGATTGACGACGCGGTGGCTGGTCGAGGGCAGCACATGATTGGTCAGCCGCTGCAGCATATCGCCGACATTGATGACCAGCGCGCCGGCCGGCGGCGTGGCCGGAATCCAATCACCCTCGCGCGTCAGCAGCTGCAGCCCGCCTTCCTCCGCGCCGAGCAGTAGGGTGATGAGGTTGATGTCCTCATGCGCGCCCGCGCGAATGCCGGGCGCCTGCGCGGAGACGGGCGGATAATGCAGCAGCCGCAGGATGGAATTGCCCTCGTCGATCTTGGCGTCGAACCAGTCGGGCGCCAGGCCGAGATGGCGCGCGACGCCGGAGAGGATGCGCGCGCCCACGGCATCGAACGCCGCGAACAGCGCTGTAAAAGTCTCCTCGAACCCCGCGATCTCGCCCGGCCAGATGTTGGGCGGCATATCCTCGGCGAGGGGATGACCGGCCGGCAGGGCGCGGCCGACATGCCAGAATTCCTTGAGGTCATTCTCGCTGGCGCCCTTGGCGACCTCTGTCCCGAACGCCGTGTAGCCGCGCTGTCCCGCGCCGCCGGGCACGAGATAGGCGCGCTTGACCGGATCGGGCAGCGCGAAGAACGCCTTTGCCAGCGTCCACCCCCGCGCCACGAGGTCCGGGTCCATCCCATGATCGGTGACGATGGCGAAGCCATATTCGCGGAAGCTGCTGCCGATCGCGTCGGCGAAATCCTGCGGCGAGAGGCGCGCGAGCGAGAGAGTGGGGACATGCCCCAGCGGATCGGATGACGTCATGACGGTCTCACTCGAACGTGAAATGATGATGCCTGACTAGGCGTTCGCGGCGCGGCTGTCACGCCGGGCCTGGCAGGCGGAAGGCCCTTGCACGCCGCGTACCGGCATGGAATGGCGCCCGGGCAGGCTGGCAAAGGAGGATCGATCGCCCATGCGCTACTGGCTGATGAAATCGGAGCCCGATGTGTTCTCCTGGGACGATCTGGTCGAGAAGGGTCGCGCCGAGTGGGACGGGGTGCGCAACCATGCCGCCAAGCTGAACATGAAGGCGATGGAGGTCGGTGACCAGGCGCTGTTTTATCACAGCAATATCGGCGTCGAATGCGTCGGCATCCTGGAGATCGTGCGCGGGGCCGAGCAGGACAGCACGGACGAGACCGGCAAGTGGTTCGCGGTGGAAGTCGCGCCGGTGCGCAAACTCGCCAAGCCGGTCACGCTCAAGCAGATCAAGGCCGATCCTGCATTTGCGAACATGGCTTTGGTGCGACAATCGCGCCTGTCCGTGTCGGCGGTGAGCGACGAGGAATTCCAGAGAATCGTTGATTTATCAGAGCAATGAGCATTTCCAATTGAATGCGCAGGCCACAACGATTGCAGTTTTTGCATCCATCACCCGGCCTTTGCAATTGAACTTTGCTGCGTTGCAACACAAATGGCCTCCAGAGACCCGGGCGCTGCGCCCGATCAATTCCGGGAGCCACGACATGACCATTCTCAAGAAGATTTTTGCTGCCTACATCTCTGCCGCTGCCATGAGCGTTCCGTTCGGCGGTCTGTAAGCAGCTGAGGCACGGCGCGACCCACTGAGGTCGCCTAGCTGCAAATCAAAAAGGCGACGCTGCAAGGCGTCGCCTTTTTTGTGCGCCTTTTTGCTGGCGAATCTGCGGGCGCTTCACTACAGCGCGGAACAATGATTGGACCGGCGCGGATTATCCCCGGACTTATCCACACTCATCCACAGTTTTGATCGCGGTCACCGCGTTGCAGCGGCGGATAATGCTTTGCACGACTCGATTCTCGTGAGACCATCAAGCCATAGAGAGACAGAAATATTCTGTTTAATCAGAATGTTGAGTCGATCTTACGGACCGAGACCTGCGCGCGGCAACGCGCTCGGCGGATTGGTTCGACCCGCCGCCAACCGCAGGATCACGCTTCCCCCGGGAACAGGATCGCGAGGCAGCGGGAAGGATGCAGGCTCTGCCGTCTAGGCATGATCCCACATCCGCAAAGGCCGCCACGGCTTGCCCTTCGGGCGAGCCTCGCGCGGTCGATCCGAAGGCGGCCTGCCGCAGCCGGATCAGCACGTCGGACTTCCGCAAGGAACAGGACGTGAGGCGCACGATCTGACGATCGAGAGCGTCGTGCCAGACGCTGGATGTCCCGGAGACGGGCTGGAAGGCGATGGCATCGTGGGGGCCGGTAGCGATGCCGGCCCCCATTTTCATGAGTCGCGCGCGGTAAAAACCCCGCGCCCCGGCCTTCGCTCAGGCCATCAGCGCCTCGGCCTCATCCAGCGTATCCGACAGGAGCTGGACGACGGCACGATAGGGCTCCGGCCCCGCCATGTTCAGCCCCGCGCGCTTGAGGATCTCGACCGGATAATCCGAGCCGCCGGCCTTGAGCACGGCCAGATAATTGTCCCGCGCCTTCGCCCCGCCGCGCTTGATCTCCCCCGCGAAATAGACGGCGGCGGAGAAGCAGGTGGCATATTGGTAGACATAGAAGCTGTTGTAGAAGTGCGGAATATAGGCCCACTCATTGCCATAGGCCGGCTCCATGCCGACCTTCGGCCCATGGTAGCGCGCCAGCAGATCGGTGTAGAGCGTGGTGAAGGCGCCACCCGACAGACCATCGCCCGCCTCGGCCCGGTCATGCGCCACCAGTTCGAACTCGGCGAACATCGTCTGGCGGAAGAAGGTGCCGCGAATATTCTCCATCCGCTGGCCGAGATAGAAGAGCTTCTCCTCGCGCGTCTTGGCCTGCGACTCCATATAATCGAGCAGCAGCAGCTCGTTCAGCGTCGAGGCGATCTCGGCGGTGAAGATCGGATAATCCGCTTTCTCGAAAGGTTGCGCGGCATTGGCGAGCAGGCTGTGCATGGCATGGCCCCACTCATGCGCATAGGTGCTCAGGCTCTCATATTCGTCACTCAGATTGAGCAGCAGATAGGGATGCACATCATAGGCGCTGGACTGCATATAGGCGCCCGGCCGCTTGCCGGTCCGTGGCCACGGGTCCATCCACCGCGCGGCCGTCGCGCGTGAGAGGGAGGCGGCATAATCGCGCCCCAGCGGCTGCACCGCCGCGAGCGTCAATCGGCGCATCTCGTCGAGCGAAAAGCGGCGCCCCGTTTCCACCAGCGGCGGGTAGATATCGTAATAATAGAGGTCCGGCAGCTTGAGCATCCGGCGGCGCAGCTCGAAATAGCGATGAAGCTGGGGCAGGCCCTTGTTGGTCTCCGCCACCAACGTGCGATAGACGGCCTCCGGCACATTCGATCCGGCGAGGGCCGATGCCAGCGCGGTGGGATATTTGCGCGCCTTTGCATCGAAGATATTGCCGCGGACCTGCGCCAGATAGGTCGCACCGAAGCTGTTGCGGAACTCCCCATAGGTCTTCCAGAAGGCATCGAACACCGCCTTGCGATCCGCCCGCTCGGGTGCCGCGCGGTGGACGGTATAGCCCTGATTGTCGAGCTTCACTTTCTCGCCGGTGGACAGGGTGATGCTGGGCCAGGGGATGTCCGAGCTGCGCAACTGGTCCGAAATGTCGCCCGGCGCCGAGAGCACGGATGTTGCGCTCGCCAGCAGCCCTTCGCCTTCCGGCGAGAGGGTATGCGGCGCGCGACGCAGCATGTCGGCCAGCGCATGATCGAACCGATCGCGCAACACGGCATTGCCGGCGATGAACTGCTTGATCTTCGCCTCGCCAATGCTGAGCACTTCCGGCGCGATCCAGGCGCTGGCCTCGCTGAACGCGGTGAACAGGTCAACCGCCTGCCCCTGCTTCTCCTGGTTCGCAGAGACGCGCACATCCTCGTCGGCACGCAGGCTGGCATAGACATAGACGCGCAGAATCTGCCGGTAGAGGTCGGACTGCATGGTGAAGGCCGCCGCGAGCGTCTCGGCACTTTCGCCGAGCCGTCCCTTATAGGCCGCCATGCCCTTGACCGCCTCGAGCGCGGAACGGCGGGCGCTGTCCCATGCGGCATCATCGGCATAAAGCGCGCTGAGATCCCAGGTGATATCCCGGTTGGAGGCGGTTTGCGCGGCGAGCGAGGCGGGCGCCAGCGCGGCGAGGCCGGCAATGGCGGCGGCGGCCACGGCTTCGCGGCGGGAAAGGTCGGTCATGCGGTCATCCTGATCGGGCGCCGCGGAACAGGCAGCGCCAGGTTGCGATGTCCTACTGTGTCGGCATTGCGCGCCGATGGGAAGATGCTTGTGCGAAACCGGCGGCGCCCGCACGGCCCGCCGTTGCCCAAAGGAAAAGGCCGCCGGTTTCCCGACGGCCTTCCCTGATACCAAAACGGTGAACTTCTTAGAAGTCCATGCCGCCCATGCCACCCATGCCGCCGGGCATGCCAGCCGGAGCCGAGGACTTGTCCTCGGGCAGCTCGGCAATGGTCGCCTCGGTGGTGATGAGCAGACCGGCAACCGAAGCCGCGTCCTGCAGAGCCGCGCGCACAACCTTGGTCGGGTCGATCACGCCGGCTTCCACCAGGTTCTCATAGACGTCGGTCGAAGCGTTGAAGCCCCGGGTCTCGTCATTTTCGCGCAGCAGGTTGCCAGCGACGACGGCACCGTCGAAGCCCGCATTCTGGGCGATCTGACGCAGCGGCGCTTCGATGGCCTTGCGGATGATGTCGATGCCGCGGGTCTGGTCGTCATTGACGCCCTTGAGGCCGGCCAGCGCCTTGGTGGCGTACAGCAGAGCCGTACCACCGCCGGGGACAATGCCTTCCTCGACAGCTGCGCGGGTTGCGTGCAGCGCATCGTCAACGCGATCCTTGCGCTCCTTCACCTCGACCTCGGACGCACCGCCAACCTTGATGACGGCCACGCCGCCAGCCAGCTTGGCCAGACGCTCCTGCAGCTTCTCGCGGTCATAGTCGGACGTGGTCGTCTCGATCTGCGCGCGGATCTGCTCGGTGCGGCCCTTGATGGCATCCGCATCGCCAGCGCCATCGACGATGGTGGTGTTGTCCTTGTCGATGGTGACGCGCTTGGCGGTGCCGAGCATGCCGACCGTGACGTTCTCGAGCTTGATGCCGAGATCTTCGGAGATCACCTCGCCCTTGGTGAGGACGGCGATGTCTTCCAGCATGGCCTTGCGACGGTCACCGAAGCCCGGCGCCTTCACGGCAGCGACCTTCAGGCCACCACGCAGCTTGTTGACGACGAGCGTGGCCAGAGCCTCACCCTCGATGTCCTCGGCGATGATGAGCAGCGGACGGCCCGACTGCACCACAGCCTCCAGGATGGGAAGCAGCGCCTGCAGCGAGGAGAGCTTCTTCTCGTGGATGAGGATGTAGGGGTCAGCCAGCTCGACCTGCATCTTCTCGGGGTTGGTGATGAAGTAGGGCGAGAGGTAGCCGCGGTCGAACTGCATGCCTTCCACGACGTCCAGCTCGAAATCGAGGCCCTTGGCTTCCTCGACCGTGATCACGCCTTCCTTGCCGACCTTTTCCATGGCCTCGGCGATCTTCTCGCCGACTTCGGTGTCGCCATTGGCCGAGATGATGCCGACCTGGGCGATTTCCTTGTTGCCGGAAACGGCCTTGGAGCGGGCCTTGAGGTCCTCGACAACCTTGGTCACAGCGAGGTCGATGCCGCGCTTAAGGTCCATCGGGTTCATGCCGGCCGCAACTGACTTCATGCCTTCGCGCACGATCGCCTGGGCGAGAACGGTCGCGGTGGTGGTGCCGTCACCGGCAATGTCGTTGGTCTTCGAGGCCACTTCGCGCACCATCTGGGCGCCCATGTTCTCGAACTTATCCTTGAGCTCGATTTCCTTGGCGACCGACACACCGTCCTTGGTGATGCGGGGGGCGCCGAAGCTCTTGTCGATCACGACGTTACGGCCCTTGGGACCGAGGGTGACCTTCACTGCATCGGCGAGAATGTCCACGCCGCGCAGGATGCGCTCACGGGCATCGCGGGAAAATTTGACGTCCTTGGCTGCCATGTTGCTAGTCCTTCCTTGAATTCAACGGAGTGCGAAAATCAGGCGATGACGCCCAGAATGTCGCTTTCCTTCATGATGAGCAGATCTTCACCGTCGACCTTGACCTCGGTGCCGGACCACTTGCCGAACAGCACGCGGTCACCGGCCTTGACGTCGAGCGGCGTCACCTTGCCGTCTTCCGCCTTGGCGCCCGTGCCCACAGAGACGATCTCGCCTTCCTGCGGCTTTTCCTTGGCGCTGTCGGGAATGATGATGCCACCGGCAGTCTTCTCATCGGCTTCGATGCGGCGAACGAGCACGCGATCGTGCAGCGGACGAAATCCCATTATCCAAGTCCTTTCCATAGCGGCGGGCGCTGTCGATGTCCGATGGATCGCCCGGCCGGCCCTTGCCGAAGCCTGCGCGCCCCCCGGATACCGACTCCGGCACCCCGCCTGTGAAACACTGTGTTAGCACTGTCAGCGAGTGAGTGCTAACGGCCGCCATATGGTTCGGTTCAACGCCGCGTCAAGGCGCGGTGCAGCAAAAAACTATTCGATCTTTCGCCCGCGCGGTGGACCGTTCGCCGTTCTCGGTCGTTGGACGATATCGCGTCGAAGGCGTCACGATCCATGGATGGAGGTCACTCATCGGCCCCAAGAACCGGCTGAACGCCCCTAAATGATATTGCGAACTAATCGCAAAGAAAAGCCGGAATCTGGCCCGATCGTCATTGAACGGTAAGGAAATTGGGCCTATGGGCGCCTCATCGACCACCGCGCAAAGAAGGAGACGCGCATGGCCCGGAAGAAGATCGCGCTTATTGGTGCCGGCAATATCGGCGGCACGCTTGCTCACCTCGCGGCTCTCAAAGGGCTTGGCGATATCGTCCTGTTCGACGTGGTCGAAGGGATTCCCCAGGGCAAGGCGCTCGATCTCTCGCAGTGCGGTCCGGTCGAAGGCTTCGACGCCAAGATCACCGGCTCCAACGACTATGCGGACATTGCCGGGGCCGACGTCATCATCGTCACCGCCGGCGTCGCCCGCAAGCCGGGCATGAGCCGTGACGACCTGCTCGGCATCAACCTCAAGGTCATGAAGGCCGTCGGCGAGGGCATTCGCGACAATGCGCCCGACGCGTTCGTGATCTGCATCACCAACCCGCTCGACGCGATGGTCTGGGCGCTGCGCGAATTCTCCGGCCTGCCGCACAACAAGGTCGTCGGCATGGCCGGCGTGCTCGATTCGGCCCGGTTCAGCCACTTCATCGCCGAAGAGTTCGAAGTGTCCGCCAAGGACGTCACGACCTTCGTGCTCGGCGGCCATGGCGATACCATGGTGCCGGTCGTGCAATATTCCACCGTCGCCGGCATCCCCGTGCCCGACCTCATCAAGCAGGGCCGCTCCACCAAGGAGCGTATCGATGCCATCGTGCAGCGCACCCGTTCGGGCGGCGGCGAGATCGTCGGCCTGCTCAAGACCGGCTCGGCTTATTATGCACCCGCGACCAGCGGCATCGCCATGGCGGAGGCCTATCTGGGCGACCAGAAGCGCCTGCTGCCCTGCGCCGCCTATGTCGAGGGCAAGTACGGCGTCGACGGCCTGTATGTCGGCGTGCCGGTGATCATCGGCAAGGACGGCATCGAGCAGATCGTCGAGATCGAGCTGGATGACGAAGCCAAGGGCAACCTCCAGGTCAGCGTCGATGCGGTCAAGGAACTGCTGGTGGCCTGCAAGGGCATCGATCCGAGCCTGGCCTAAGCGATGACGCGCATCGCTTGCTCCTCCTGTTCCCCGGCGAAGGCCGGGGCCCAGCAGCGGCCGTGATGCAATGACCTGCGCCGGCTATGTCTACATCATGGCAAGTCGGCGGAACGGGACGATTTATACCGGTGTGACGAGCGATCTGGTGAGACGGGTCACGCAGCATCGGACAGGAGAGATCAAGGGCTTCACCACCAAATATGGCTGCAAGCTGCTGGTTTGGTTCGAAGCCCATGACGATCTTCAGAACGCGCGACAGCGCGAACTGCGGATCATTGAAGAAATAAACCCGGACTGGAACGATCTGTTCGAGTCCATCTGTCAGAACTGGACCCCGGCCTTCGCCGGGGAACAAGGAAGCGAAGCGAGCCCATGAGCATCCTCGTCGACAAGAACACCAAGGTCATCACGCAGGGCATGACCGGCGCGACCGGCACGTTCCACACCGAACAGGCGCTGGCCTATGGCACGCAGATGGTCGGTGGCGTGACGCCGGGCAAAGGCGGCACCAGCCACATCGGCCTGCCGGTGTTCGACACGGTGGAAGAAGCCGTGGCCAAGACCGGCGCCACCGCGAGCGTCATCTACGTGCCGCCGCCATTCGCCGCGGACTCGATCCTTGAAGCGATCGACGCGGAAGTGCCGCTGATCGTCACGATCACCGAAGGCATTCCCGTGCTCGACATGGTGCGCGTGAAGCGTGCGCTCTCGGGCAGCAAGTCGCGCCTCATCGGCCCGAACTGCCCCGGCGTGCTGACGCCCGACGAGTGCAAGATCGGCATCATGCCCGGCTCCATCTTCCGCAAGGGCAGCGTGGGCGTGGTCTCGCGCTCGGGCACGCTCACCTATGAGGCGGTGTTCCAGACCTCCAATGCCGGCCTTGGCCAGACGACTGCCGTCGGCATCGGCGGCGATCCGGTCAACGGCACCAACTTCATCGACGTGCTGGAGCTTTTCCTCGCCGACGAGGCGACGCAGAGCATCATCATGATCGGCGAAATCGGCGGCGATGCCGAGGAGCAGGCCGCGCAGTTCCTGATCGACGAGGCCAAGAAGGGCCGCAAGAAGCCGATGGCCGGCTTCATCGCGGGCCGTACGGCGCCTCCGGGCCGCCGCATGGGCCATGCCGGTGCGATCGTCTCCGGCGGCAAGGGCGATGCGGAAAGCAAGATCGCGGCGATGGAAGCAGCGGGCATCAAGGTTGCGGCCAGCCCTTCGGAGCTGGGCACGACGCTGCTTGAAGTGCTCAAGGCGTAGGTGGTTAACAGCCGCTTCACCCGGGACGGCTTAAAAGGCCGGTCCGGGATGGCGGCACAGGCGTCTTCCGCCCGGCGGAGAGAGGCAAGGATCGAACCGATGGGTTACGAGAATCAGGAATTCAGCGGCGCGCAAGAGGCCGAACAAGGGCCGAGCTGGGCGCGCAAGGGCTGGCCGCTCGACAGCACGGACGATCTGACCGCCGCGCTCGACCCCACGCAGATGCAGGTGGCGATCAAGGCCGCCGCCGCCAAGAGCGGCGCGCCCGCCTCGCAGGCCGATGTCGCCAAGGCAGCCGCCGATTCGATCCGCGCGATGATGCTGATCCGCACCTATCGGGTGCGCGGCCATCTGGCGGCCAATCTCGATCCGCTCGGCCTGAGCCAGCGCGACCTGCCGGCCGACCTGACTCCGGAATATCATGGCTTCTCCGGCGCGGAGCAGGACCGCAAGGTCTATGTCGGCGGCGCCCTCGGCCTTGAGTGGACGACGATCCGCGAGCTGGTGGACATTCTGCGCGCCAATTACTGCGGCAATGTCGGCCTCGAATATATGCACATCTCCGATGTGGAGGAGCGCCGCTTCCTGCAGGACCGCATGGAAGGCAAGGACAAGGAAATCATCTTCACGCCCGAGGGCAAGAAGGCGATCCTCGCCAAGGTCATCCAGGCCGAGCAATATGAGAAGTTCCTGGGCCGCAAATATGTCGGCACCAAGCGCTTCGGCCTCGATGGCGGCGAGTCCATGATTCCGGCGCTCGAAGCCGTGATAAAATATGGCGGCCAGCTTGGCGTGCGCGAGATCGTGTACGGCATGGCCCATCGTGGTCGCCTCAATGTGCTGGCCAATGTGATGGCCAAGGGCTTCCGCGTGATCTTCCACGAGTTCTCGGGCGGCACCGCCAATCCCGAGGATGTCGGCGGCTCCGGCGATGTGAAATACCATCTCGGCACATCGACCGACCGTGATTTCGACGGCATCAATGTCCACATGTCGCTGGTGCCCAACCCCTCGCACCTGGAGACGGTCGACCCGATCGTGCTCGGCAAGGTGCGCGCGCAGCAGCTGTTCCGCGACGATATCGGCCCCGGCAAGCACAAGCAGGTGCTGCCCGTGCTCATCCATGGCGATGCGGCCTTCGCCGGCCAGGGCATCGTCTGGGAATGCTTCGGCTTCTCCGGCGTGCGCGGCTACAATACCGGCGGCTGCATCCACTTCGTCGTCAACAACCAGATCGGCTTCACCACCAGCCCGCAATTCTCGCGCGGTTCGCCCTATCCGAGCGATGTCGCCAAGGGCGTGCAGGCGCCGATCATTCATGTGAATGGCGATGATCCCGAAGCGGTGACCTTCGCCTGCAAGCTGGCGATCGAATATCGCCAGACCTTCCATCGCGACATCGTGATCGACATGTGGTGCTACCGCCGCTTCGGCCACAATGAGGGCGACGAGCCGAGCTTCACCCAGCCGCTCATGTATGCGCGCATCAAGCAGCATCCGCCGGTGAGCGAGGTCTATGCCTCGCGTCTGCGTGAAGAGGGCGTGGTGGACGATTCGTTCCTCTCCGCGCAGGTCGAGGGCTTCGTCGATCATCTCGAGGAAGAGTTTGAATCGGCCAAGACCTACAAGGCCAATCATGCCGACTGGTTTGCCGGTCGCTGGTCGGGCCTGCATCAGCCCGCCGACATCGAAACCGCGCGCAAGAATGTCGAAACTGCGGTGTCGCCCAAGCTATTCGAGAGCCTGGGCCGCACGCTGACGACGGTGCCCGAAGGCGTGAACGTCCACCGCACCTTGCGGCGCGTGCTCGATGCCAAGGCGGAGATGTTCAAGACCGGCGAGAATTTCGACTGGGCAACGGGCGAGGCCCTGGCCTTCGGTTCGCTGCTGTCGGAAGGCTATGGCGTGCGCCTGTCGGGTCAGGATTCGGGACGCGGCACGTTCAGCCAGCGTCACGCCGTCTGGGTGGATCAGGACAGCGAGAAGAAGTACATCCCGCTCTCCACCGTGCCGCATGGCCATTTCGAGGTCTATGACAGCCCGCTCTCCGAATATGGCGTGCTGGGCTTTGAATATGGCTATGCGATGGCGGACCCCAAGAGCCTGGTGCTGTGGGAAGCGCAGTTCGGCGATTTCGCCAATGGCGCGCAGATCATCATCGATCAGTATATCGCCTCGTCCGAGTCCAAGTGGCTGCGGGCCAATGGCCTCGTGCTGCTGCTGCCGCATGGCTATGAAGGGCAAGGGCCCGAGCACAGCTCCGCGCGCCTCGAGCGCTTCCTGCAGCTCTGCGCGGAAGGCAATATCCAGATCGCCAACTGCACCACGCCGGCCAACTATTTCCACATCCTGCGCCGGCAGATGCTGCGCCCGTTCCGCAAGCCACTGATCATCTTCACGCCCAAGTCGCTGCTGCGGCACAAGCTGGCGGTGAGCAAGGCCGAGGATTTCCAGGGCGATCGCCACTTCATGCGCATCCTCTCCGACCCCACACCGGCGGCGGACGCGCAGACGCGCCGGCTGGTGCTGTGCTCCGGCAAGGTCGCCTATGACCTCATGGAAGCGCGCGACGCCGCCGGTGACAAGGACGTGCAGATCGTCCGCATCGAGCAGCTCTATCCCTTCCCGACCGAGGCGCTCGCCACGCGCCTCAAGCGCATGACCGTGCTGGAGGAAGTGGTGTGGTGTCAGGAAGAGCCCCGCAACAATGGTGCGTGGTTCTTCGTGGAGCCCTATATCGAGGAGGCGCTCGATCAGGCCGGCAAGGCGCCGATGCGCGCCCGCTACGCAGGTCGCAAGGCTTCGGCCTCGCCTGCCACCGGCCTTGCCCGCCGTCACCAGGCCGAGCAGGGTGCGCTCATTGCGGACGCGCTCGGTCACAATGTGCGCACCGAGATCAAGCGCCAGAAGAAAGCATAGTCCGCGCAGGCCGCGCCGGGCAGGAGGAAAGACATGGCCACTGAAGTGAAAGTGCCGACTCTGGGTGAATCCGTCACGGAAGCGACGGTGGGCCAGTGGCTGAAGAAGCCCGGCGACGCGGTGAAGGCCGATGAGCCGATCGCCAGCCTGGAAACCGACAAGGTTGCGGTGGAAGTCCCCGCGCCGGTTGCCGGCGTGCTGGGCGAGCTGCTGGTGAAGGAAGGCGACACCGTGAATGTCGGCGCCGTCATCGCCACCGTGCAGGAAGGCGCGGCTGCGGCCAGCAAGCCCGCACCGGCCAAGGCGGAAGCCGCTGCGCCGGCCCCGGCCAAGACCGAGGCAGTCCCTGCACCGACGCCGACGCCCACACCCGCGCAGGCCGCGCATGAGGGCGACAGCACGCTTGGCGCCATCACCCTCTCGCCTGCCGTACGCCGGCTGGTGCTGGAGCATGGCCTCGACCCCAGCAAGATCAAGGGCACGGGCAAGGACGGGCGCCTGACCAAGGACGACGTGATGGCCGCCATCGCCGATGGCAGCGCCGTCGCGAGCGAGTCCGCCGTGGCCGCCGCCGCGCCGGCACCGGCGACCGGCAGCTCCGGCCCGTCGCGCCATCAGGAACGCGTGAAGATGACGCGCCTGCGCCAGACCGTCGCGCGGCGCCTCAAGGAAGCGCAGAACAACGCCGCGATCCTGACCACGTTCAACGATGTGGACATGAGCGCCGTCATCGCCGCGCGCGCCAAGTATAAGGATCTGTTCGAGAAGAAGCACGGCGTGCGGCTCGGCTTCATGGGCTTCTTCGTGAAGGCCGCGTGCATGGCGCTCAAGGATATTCCGGGCGTCAATGCGCAGATCGAGGGCGACGAGATCGTCTACAATGATTTCTGCGACATCTCGGTCGCGGTGTCGGCCCCCAACGGCCTCGTCGTGCCGGTCATCCGCAACGCCGAGACGATGAGCATTGCGGAGATCGAGAAGACGATCGCCGATTTCGGCAAGCGCGCCAAAGAAGGCACGCTGTCGATGGCGGACATGGCCGGCGGCACCTTCACCATCTCCAACGGCGGCGTGTTCGGCTCGCTCATGTCGACGCCGATCATCAACCCGCCGCAGTCCGGCGTGCTCGGCCTGCACCGCATCGAGGAGCGCGCCATGGTGGTCGACGGCCAGATCGTCGCACGCCCGATGATGTATCTGGCGCTGAGCTACGATCACCGCATGGTCGATGGCCGCGAGGCCGTGACCTTCCTCGTCGCCCTCAAGAACGCCATCGAGGACCCGACGCGGCTGCTCATCGATTTGTGAGGCAGGCAAACATCGCAAACTAGCCCGTGCTCCTGCGAAGGCAGGAGCCCATCGGCGGAGATGAAACGACGAAACGTGGCTTCCTATATCTGATGGCCAGCAAGCCTAATGGCACGCTGTACCTCGGAGTCACGAGCGACCTTGTCGCGCGATGCCATCAACATCGCGAGGGCCATGTCGAAGGGTTCAGCAAACGCTATGGTTGCCGGCTCCTTGTTTGGTACGCAGTATATGACGATCTGCAGGAAGCGCGGCTGCGCGAACTGCAGATGAAGAAATGGAAACGGGCCTGGAAAGTCCGCCTGATCAGGGAGAACAATCCCGAATGGCGCGATCTGTGGTCGGTGATTGCGACCTAGCCGTGGGTTCCTGCCTCCGCAGGAACACAAAGCGGTGACCGGTCAATGGAGCGAGTAATGGCAGACCAGTTCGACTATGACGTTCTCGTAATCGGCGCCGGGCCGGGCGGTTATGTGGCGGCGATCCGCGCCGCGCAGCTTGGGCTGAAGACCGCCTGCGCGGAAAGCCGGGAGACGCTGGGCGGCACCTGCCTCAATGTCGGCTGCATTCCCTCCAAGACGCTGCTGCACGCCTCGCACCTGTTCCATGAGGCCAAGGATGGCGTGCTGGCCAAGCACGGCATCAAGCTCGGCTCGGTATCGCTCGATCTGCCGGCGATGCTGGCGGACAAGGATGCGGCGGTGAAGGGCCTCACCGGCGGCATCGAGTTCCTGTTCAAGAAGAACAAGGTTGAATGGCTCAAGGGGCTCGCCAGCTTCAAGGACGCGCACAGCGTCGAGGTGGCCGGCAAGACCGTGACCGCCAAGAACATCGTCATCGCCACCGGCTCCAGCGTGACGCCGCTGCCCGGTGTCGAGATCGACAATGACAAGGGCGTGGTGGTCGATTCCACCGGCGCGCTGGCGCTCAAGAAGGTGCCGGATCATCTGGTGGTGATCGGCGGCGGCGTCATCGGTCTCGAACTGGGGTCGGTCTGGGGTCGCCTGGGCGCCAAGGTGACCGTGATCGAATATCTCGACCAGATCCTGCCCGGCATGGACGGCGAGGTGCGCAAGGAAGCCGCCAAGCTGTTCGCCAAGCAGGGTTTCGAGATCCGCACCGGCACCAAGGTGACCGGCGTTGCCGTCAAGGGCGGCAAGGCCAGCGTGACGGTCGAGCCGGCTGCCGGTGGCACCGCCGAGACGATCGAGGCCGATACGGTGCTGGTCGCCATCGGCCGCCGCCCGAACACGCAGGGCCTCGGCCTCGACAAGATCGGGCTGGAGCTGAACCAACGCGGCCAGATCGAGACCGGTCCCGATTTCTCCACCAAGGTCGATGGCGTGTGGGCCGTTGGCGACGTGATTCCCGGCCCCATGCTCGCGCACAAGGCCGAGGATGAAGGCATTGCCGTCGCCGAGAACATCGCCGGCATGACCGGCATCGTCAATCATGACGTCATCCCCAGCGTCGTCTATACCAGCCCGGAGATCGCCGGTGTCGGCCTCACCGAGGAAGCCGCCCGCGAGAAGGGCGAGGTCAAGGTCGGCAAGTTCCCGATGATGGCGAACAGCCGCGCCAAGGCGATCAGCGCGACCGACGGCTTCGTGAAGGTGATCGCCGATGCCGAGACCGACCGGGTGCTCGGCGTGTGGATCGTCGCCGATCCCGCCGGCACGATGATCGCCCAGGCCGCGCAGGCCATGGAGTTCGGCGCGACGTCAGAGGACATCGCCTACACCTGCCACGCCCACCCGACGCACAATGAGTCGGTGAAGGAAGCCGCGATGGCGGTACTCGGCAAGCCCATCCACATGTGACTTGGCGCCCTGACCGGCTTGTCCGGTCAGGAGCTTCCCCTTTGCCCGCGTGTACGCTTGTTCGCCAGCGAGGTTGAATGCTGGCGGAAGATTCGCGCACGTCTGGCGCTGCGCTGACGAGTCTTCCGCGGCTGAACCAGCCCCCTACTGCATCCCCGATGGCAGGATCGACGGCGATTCCCGTTGCGGCTGGGGCTGCGCGGGCGGTGCCTGACGCTGCTGCGGCGGCGGCCGTTGCTGGCCCGGCTGGGCGGGTGCCGGGCGCGCCGGGCGTTCGTCGCGGCCGAGGACTTCGTCGATCCAGCGCTGGTCGATCCGGCGCGGGGCTTCCGTGCCGCTGGTATCGCCCGGTGTCGCGCCTTCGGCGCCGCTGCTCTGGCCCTCGGCAGGCGGCAGCGGCAAGCCGTTCTCGTCGACCATCATGCCATTGTCGGGCGAGCCATAGGCCTCTTCGTCCGGTTCGAGCTGCCATTCGGGCAGCACCACCTCGGTCTCGAAATTCTCGACCGGGCGATTGGCCACGGCGGTGCGCATATAGGCCGCGAAGGCTCGTGCGGGCGCGCGCCCGCCGGCCAGGCCGCCCACGGTGCGATTGTCATCGCGGCCCATCCACACGCCGGTGGTGATGCCGCTGGAGAAGCCGACGAACCAGCCATCCTTGTTGCTGGTGGTCGTGCCGGTCTTGCCTGCGACAGGCCGGCCGATCTGGGCCGCGCGGCCCGTGCCGGTGTTCACCGCCGTCTGCATCAGATCGGTCATCCCCGCCGCGACCCAGGGCGCCACCAGCACGCGGCTGGTATCGTCCTCATGCTCATACAGGGTGGTGCCATCGGCCGTGGTTACCTTGAGGATGCCATAGGGCCGCACCGCCACGCCCTTGCGGGCAACCGATGCAAAAGCCTGCGTCATGTCGATGAGGTGGACCTCGGACGTGCCGAGCACCATCGAGGGGTGCGTGTTGATCGTCGTGGAAATGCCGAACCGGCGCGCCATGTCTGCAACAGTCGAGAAGCCCACTTCCATGCCCAGCTTGGCGGCAATGGTATTGATCGAATAGGCGAAGGCGGTGCGCACGTCGATCTCGCCGACATTGCGACGATTGTCATTGCGCGGCGACCAGCCGTTGATCGTCACCGGACTGTCCACCACCCGCGTCTCGGGCGTGTAGCCGGCTTCCAGCGCCGAGAGATAGACGAACAGCTTGAAGGCCGAGCCCGGCTGCCGCTGAGCGACGGTCGCGCGGTTATAGTTGGAGCTGACATAATCCAGCCCGCCGACCAGCGCCCGCACCGCGCCATCGCGGTCGAGGCTGACCAGCGCACCCTGCGCGCCGCCGGGGACATTGCCCTTGAGCGCCGCGACGGCGGCCCGCTGCATCCGGGGATCGAGCGTCGTGTAGACGTCGAGCGGCTGCTCACGCTCGTCGATCAGCGTATCGAGCTGCGGCAGCACCCAGTCGGTGAAGTAACGCACGCTGTCCTGCGCCTTCTCGGGCACCAGCCGCACGCTGTCGAGGTCGGCAGCGGCCCGCTCGGCGCTGGTAAGGTCGCCATTGGCCGCCATCACGTCCAGCACCACGCTGGCGCGGCCGGCGGCAGCATCGGCATCGGCCGTCGGCGAATAATGCGAGGGCGCCTTCACCAGCCCGGCGATGATCGCCGCTTCCTCGAGGCTGAGCGTCGTCGCGGGGTGATTGAAGAATTTGCGGCTCGCGGCATCCACGCCATAGGCGCCACCGCCGAAATAGACCTTGTTGAGGTACAGCTCCAGAATCTGGGACTTGCTGAACTTGCGCTCCATAGCGAGCGCCAGGATCATCTCGCGCAGCTTGCGGCCGGCGGAATAGCTGTTGTTGAGGAAGATGTTGCGCGCCAGCTGCTGGGTGATGGTCGACGCGCCCTGCAACCGCCGGCCCTCGCCACGGCGGACATAGCCTACCCAGGCCGCACGGGCGACGCCGATCGGATCGACACCGGGGTGCATGTAGAAGCGCTTGTCTTCCACCGAGACCAAAGCGCGGGTCATCACCTCGGGAATCTGCGAATGGTTGAGCCAGCGCCCATAGCTCGGCCCGAGCGAGACGAGCACCGAGCCGTCCGCGGCATGGACCCGGATCATCTGCCCATTGGGCGAGCTTTTGAGCGAGTCGAAGCTCGGCAGCGACTGCATCGCGATGACGACCGCGATCACCAGCGCGATCAGTCCCCCGATGGCGAGTGCGATGCCGACCTTGATCAGCCGGATGGTCCAGAGCCTGATCGAGCTCCCCGATTTTGCCTTGGCCATGCCTTGCCTTGTACCGCTCCGAACCGCTGCGTGCTGCAACTGTGCAGGACGCTACAAGCGTCCAGCGCCTTTACAAGCGCTGAATAGGATATCAATCGTCCTGTGCGGTGCCCTGCGGCTCGAAGTCCAGCGCGACGCTGTTCATGCAGTAGCGCAGGCCTTCCGGCCCCGGCCCGTCCGGAAAGACATGGCCCAGATGCCCGTCGCAGCGCGCGCAGCGCACCTCGACCCGGCGCATGCCGTGGCTCGTGTCGGTATATTCGCTGACCGCCTCATCTTCCAGCGGCGCGGTGAAGCTCGGCCAGCCCGAGCCGCTGTCATATTTGTGGCCACTGTCGAACAGCGGCAGGCCACAACCGGCGCAATGATAGATGCCGGCATCCTTGAGCTTGTCATAGGCGCCCGCAAAGGCGCGCTCGGTGCCATGCTCGCGCAGCACATGATATTGCTCGGGGGTCAGGCGCTCGCGCCACTCGGCATCGCTGAGGTTCATCTTGTCCATGCGCGGAATATCGGGTGCCTGCCCGGGCGCGTCAATGGCGCCGGATGGCGGATCGTGGGGCGTAGACAAACGCGCCGAATCTACGGGAGCAGACGCCCGCTTTTCAGCCCTTCTTTTCGTCATCCCGGACTTGATCCGGGATGACGTCGCTAATGACGAGATAGGGTCCATCGCCATCGCCTCGGAACTGTCCACGCCCCCTGGGGCCAATCGACATTCAGATGATGACGTGACGAAAATGACGGTTTTCCGTGACCCGGAGCGCAGCGTACGTCAGGTACGTGAGCACCGGAAGCACGGAAGGCCGCCATTTGCAGGCCGTCAGGGCTGAATGTCGATTGGCCCTAGCGCCCGCGTGCGCCGAGCCGTGCGACGTTGATCAACTCCTGCGCCAGCACCGTCTCGCCGATCTGGTGCGAAAGGCGGCTGGTCCGCTCGGCTTCGGCGAGGCGGTGAATGGCCTTGTCGAGCGCCTCCGCACTCCAGCGGCGCGCCACCTCCTCGTCGCCACGCCCGCCAAAGCGCGGCGCCTGTCCGCCCTGCGCCTGCGCAAAGCCGATGGCGCGTTGCAGGGTGAGGCGGGCAAGCCCCGCCAGCGAGCCGCCACTCTGGCGCAGCCGGGCCATCTCATGCTCGGTGGCGCGGACATTGCCGGAGAGCACGACCATCGCCGCCTTGAAGAGCTGCTGGTCGCCCCCCTCCGCGCCCAGCGCATCCAGCGCCTCGGGCGTCGCTGCCTTGGGCTCCTCGGGCGAGGCATCCAGATACAGCGCCAGCTTTTCGATCTCGCCAGCCAGCAGCCCCCGCTCGGCACCGGTGAGCGCAACCAGCCGCCGGGCCAGATCGCCGGGCAGTTCGAGACCCAGCTCGCGCGCCATGCTGACCGCCAGCGCATCGGCATTGCGGCCCTCCGGCGCATAGCTGACGATGGCCATCACCGCCTTGTCGCCCTCGCACAGCTTGAGCAGCTTGCTCGTCTTGCGCAGATTGCCCGCGATCATCACCACCGGATTGCCGGTCGCCGGCGCCTGCAGCAGAGCTTCGACCGCCGGCACGACTTCCTCACCCGCTGGCTGCACGCGCACCCAGCGCTTATCGCCGAACATGGAGATGGCGGCAGCTTCATCCGGCAGGCGCGCCGGGTCGCTGCGCAGCGTCGCCCCATCCAGGTCGATCCGTTCGGCACCCGCCCCCATGGCCTTGCCGACGCGGGCGCTGAGCGCTTCGCTGCCGGCTTCATCCGGCCCGTACAGCAGATAGAGGCGGATGTTCGGCGCGGGATCGTCCAGCGCCTTGAGCGCGGCCTGATTGTCCGCCCGCAGGCTCATTCGCGCGCGGCGAGCGCCACGCTGGCCAGCACGCGGTCGG
The DNA here is from genome assembly GCF_025961795.1 of Sphingobium sp. B2D3A. NCBI lineage: Bacteria > Pseudomonadati > Pseudomonadota > Alphaproteobacteria > Sphingomonadales > Sphingobiaceae > Sphingobium > Sphingobium sp. B2D3A. Next base: position 542,456 of record NZ_JAOQOI010000001.1, read on the forward strand.
CGACGATCTCGGTCAGTCGCTCCAGCGCGCTATCCTCGGCCGCAACCGTCGCATATTCGCTGGAGGCGACATCGATGCCCGCGTCCCAACTTGACGTCTCGTCGAGCACGGTCTTGCCATCCTGCGTATCGACCAGCTGATAGCGCGCGCGCAGGGTCCGGCGTTCGCGCGTCACCGTGTCATCGGCGCGGACGCCCAGACCCTCAATGCGATCATCGAGCTGCACCTTGAGCAGAAAGCGCGGGGCGGCATCGCCCATGGCGGCCAGCCGGTCGTTGAGCGCATTACGCATCAGCCAGCCGCTCTTGCCGGGGATCGGTTCCACCTGCACGCTCGCCAGCGCCTGCGCCGCAGCCCCGCTGCGCCCGCCCGCATACATGGGCTTCAATCCGCAGGCCGAGAGGCTGGCGGCAAGGGCGAGGCCCAATAGGAGGCGGCCTAAAGCGAGGCGGGGGAGAGCGCTGGTCATCAGATGACCAGATTGACCAGACGATCCGGAACCACAATCACTTTCTTCGGCGCCCGGCCTTCCAGCTGCCGCGCGACATTGGGCGCCGCGAGCGCAAGGCTCTCCAGCGTGGCCTTGTCCGTGCCCTTAGCGACGGTGATCGTATCGCGCAGCTTGCCCATCACCTGAATGGCGATGGTCACTTCGTCATCGACCAGCAAGGCCGGATCGACAGACGGCCACATGGCGTCGGCGATCAGGCCCTCATAGCCCATCTCGGCCCAGGCTTCCTCGGCGATGTGGGGCGTCATCGGCGCCACAAGCAGCGTCAGCGCGCGAATCGCCTCGGCGCGGGTGGCGGACGGCGCCGCCTTCTCGATGGCATTCGCCAGCTCGTAGATCTTGGCGACACCCTTGTTGAAGGCGAGCGCCTCGATGTCCCTGGCGACGCCGTCGACCGTCTGGTGCAGCTTGCGCTTGAGCGCCTTGTCCTCGCTGCCGTCGCCGGTTTCGCCGACCTGCCCGAAGATGCGCCACAAGCGATTGACGAAGCGCCACGAGCCCTCGATGCCGGCCTCGCTCCACGGCAGGTCGCGCTCGGGCGGCGAATCCGAGAGCATGAACCAGCGCACCGCGTCCGCGCCATAGCGCTCGATGATCTCGTCCGGGTCCACGACATTCTTCTTGGACTTGGACATCTTGATCACGCGGCCGATCTCCACCGGCGCGCCATCGGCGAGCAGCGTCGCGCCTTCGGCGGTGCGCGTCACTTCGCTGGGCGCATAGTAGAGCGGCGGCAGGCCTTCGCCCTGCTTGCGGGCATAGGTCTCATGCGTGACCATGCCCTGCGTAAACAGGCTCTCGAACGGCTCGGCAACGCTGATCTTGCCGATATGGGCCAGCGCGCGCGTCCAGAAGCGGGCATAGAGCAGATGCAGGATCGCATGCTCGATGCCACCGATATACTGGCCGACCGGCAGCCAGCTCTCGGCCTCGGCGCGGTCGAACGGCTGGTCATCGGGCTGGCTGGCGAAGCGGATGAAGTACCAGCTCGAATCCACGAAGGTATCGAGCGTGTCGGTCTCGCGCACGGCAGCCTTGCCGCATTTGGGGCAATCGACATGCTTCCACGTCGGGTGCCGGTCGAGCGGATTGCCGGGCACGTCGAAGCTCACATCCTCGGGCAGCACCACCGGCAACTGCGCCTTGGGGACGGGCACCACGCCGCAATCCGAGCAATGGATGAACGGGATCGGCGTGCCCCAGTAGCGCTGGCGCGAAACGCCCCAGTCGCGCAGGCGCCACACCGTCGTGCCCTTGCCCCAGCCCTCGGCCTCAGCGCGGCGGATGACTTCGGCCTTGGCGTCTTCCACGGCCATGCCATCCAGAAAGCGCGAGTTCACGAGGCGACCGGGGCCGGTATAGGCCTCGTCATGGATCGGCGCCTGCTCCTCGCCCTGCGGCGCGACCACGCGCTCGACCGGCAGCATATATTTGCGCGCGAAGTCGAGGTCGCGCTGGTCATGCGCCGGGCAGCCGAAGACGGCGCCGGTGCCATAATCCATCAGCACGAAATTGGCGACGAAAAGCGGCAGCTTCCAGTCCGGATCGAGCGGATGGACGACGCTCAGGCCCGTATCGAAGCCCTTCTTCTCCTGCGTCTCCAGGTCAGCCGCGGCGGTGCCCGACCGGCGGCATTCCTCGGCGAACGCCGCGAGATCGGCATTGTCCTGAGCGAGCGCCAGTGCAATCGGATGATCGGCGGCAATCGCCGCGAAGCTCGCGCCGAACAGCGTGTCCGGCCGCGTGGAGAAGACCTCCAGCTCCTCAATAAGCCCCTCCCCTTCAGGGGAGGGGTTGGGGTGGGGCTGGGTGCTCGCGCCGGGGCGCTCCGCGAGCGATGCTGACGCATCGCCCCCACCCCCGGCCCCTCCCCTGAAGGGGAGGGGTTGGGATAATCTGAACCGGAACTGCATGCCCTGCGACTTGCCGATCCAGTTCTCCTGCATCAGGCGAACCTTCTCGGGCCACTTGTCCAGCGTGCCCAGGCCGGCGAGCAGATCGTCGGCGAAGTCGGTGATGCGCAGGAACCACTGGTTGAGCTTGCGCTTCTCGACCAGCGCGCCCGAGCGCCAGCCGCGCCCGTCGATCACCTGCTCATTGGCGAGCACGGTCATGTCGACCGGGTCCCAGTTCACCGCGCTTTCCTTGCGGTAGACGAGGCCGGCCTCATACAGGTCGATGAACAGCGCCTGTTCCTGGCCGTAATAATCCGGCTCGCAGGTCGCCAGCTCGCGGCTCCAGTCGAGCGCGAAGCCCAGGCGCTTCAATTGCGCCTTCATCGAGGCGATGTTGTCGCGCGTCCAGCTGCCCGGATGGATCTTCTTTTCCATCGCGGCATTTTCGGCGGGCATGCCAAAGGCATCCCAGCCCATCGGGTGCAGCACATCATGGCCCTGCATCCGGCGGAAGCGGGCCAGCACGTCACCCATGGAATAGTTGCGCACATGGCCGATGTGGATGCGCCCGGAGGGGTAGGGGAACATCTCCAGCACATAGCTTCTCGGCGCGCCCTGACGGGTGCCGGCCTTGAAGCTCTCCCTGTCGTCCCACACGGCCTGCCAGCGGGCGTCAGCCTGCGCAGGGTTGAAGCGTCTGTCGCTCACTCTCGCCTCGTTCATCAATAGGGCCGGTCCGGCCCCGTGACGGGCGCCGAGGCCGGGCTTTGTCAGCCGCTGATCGCGCGGCGCCGCAGGTCGCGGGCACGCGTCAGGATGATTTCTTCAAGCTTCTGGGTCGTCGCCGCCTGCACCGGGGCATCGATCCACTGGCCGTTCTGCAGCATCTGGCGGCTGGCCGCCACGCGCAGGGCATCGGCGCGCAGATCCTGGTCGAGGATCGTCACCGTCAGCTTCATGCGCTCGTTCGTCGCGGCGGGATTGATGTACCAGTCGGTCAGGATCACGCCGCCGTTGGAATCGGTCTGGAGCAGGGGCATGAAGGACAGCGTCTCGAGGCTGGCGCGCCAGAGATAGCCGTTGATGCCGATGCTGGTCACGCGCGATGCGGCCAGATCGGCCTTCGGACGATCCTTTCCGCCACCGCAGGCCGCCAGCATCCCGCAGGCAAGCGCCAGCAGCAGGCCGCCCTTCAAAGTCTTGTGTCCGCTCAGAACCATGCGTTGCCTATCCCGTGATGTCCGGTGGTGACCGGGCTCCCTGTCGATCAGCCTCTATAGTGAGGCAGGGCGGCGGCACAAGTGGCGGATTGCGCGGGCTCTGCCGCTTGCGCCGCTCCCGGCATCGGCCCGGCGCAATTTCAGTTGCGATGGGTTGATTTTTGCAACCGTGTTGAACAATGGTCGTTTCACAAAGGGATTATAAGGGGATAACCGGCTCGCCGGTGGCCACTGTGGAGAATCGGTCACGCTTTCCAGCGAATCGTCTCTGCTTCTGGTCCGCGCTATCCCCTCATGATATAAGAACACAGGCCGGCCCTCGAAATGGAGTCGGCGCAGGGAGCGAACGGTGACGGTGAAGACGGGAAAGATCGCGTTGGCGGGGGCTTTGACAGCCGCCCTGTCGCTCGCCCTCACCCCGGCGCTTTCCGCTGTTCTCGGCGCGGAATCGAGGGGCCTGGATCAAAGCGGCGTGTCGCTGAAGATGCTGGGCAGCATCGGTTCGTTCACGCCGGTCACCCATGATGAGAAGCTGGCCAAGGCCTATGCCCAAGCCGCGCGCGAATCGCAGAGCAAGGGCTTCCGCTTCACGCCGACCAGCGGTTCGGCGGCCGGCAATCGCTCGCTGACCATTCTCGTCCGCACGCCCAACGCCATGGCCTCCGCGCTGGATGGCCGGTCCGAGCGGGTTCTGCCCAATCTCGGCGTCGCGCCTGTCGCATACCGGCTGGGCGTGACCAAGGGTCTCGCGCGGTTCACGCCGGGCACCCGCATCGAATCCTCCAGGCTCGACCCGATCATCGAGAAGTCGATCAGCGAGCCGGTCGCCAGCTTCACGCTGCGCCCGAAGCAGGAGCGCTTCTCGGCGAATGTCCAGCTTGAGCATCGCGAAGTCGCTGCCGCCTCCCCGGCTGAAGATACGCCGGCCACGCTTGGCGCCGAGCCCAGCTATGCCGTCGATCTGTCGAGCAGCTATTCGCTGACCCGCAACCTGAACCTGAAGGCTGGCGTACGCTATGCCGGGCCGAACAACCGGCTCGCGCCCACGGTGACCGATCAGGCGCAGGACAGCCAGGCCGTCTACGTCGGCACCACTTTCAAGTTCTAAACCCGCCTGCGCGCTATCTTTCGTTTGCGTGTGCGATAAGTCGTGCGCGCAAGCGCTGTGGCTCTCACGCGCCCGCCGTTTCGCCCCTCGATGATTGACACAGCAGCGCCCGGCGAGGCAGCACCGCGTTGCGGGCCGCCAACCGGCACTGCAACGGGGAGAGGGACTATGCGCACAAACCAGATCGCCCATCATCGTGGCGACCGCGCCCCAAGAAGCCGGTTCGGACGCGCGACAGGCATCGCCGCAATGGCCCTCGGCCTGCTTCTCTCGGCAGCACCGGCGCGGGCGGACTGGATCACCAGCTGGTCGGCCGCGCCTGTCCGGCCCCGCACGGATCTTGGCCCGCTCATGGCGCCGAGAAGCTATAACAACCAGACGCTGGTGCAGACGCTCCGTATCGCGGCGGGCGGCAAAAAGCTGCGACTGCGCCTGACCAATGCCTATGGCGAAAAGCCGCTGGAGATCGGCGGGGTGCGCATCGCCCTGCTCGATCCGCAAGGCGCCGAAGTGCAGGGCTCAGCCCGGATGCTGCGCTTCGGCGGCGCGGCGACAGCCCGCATCCCGGCGCGCGCGCCATTGCTGAGCGACACGGTCGATATGCCCGTGCCGGACCTCGCCCGCCTCTCCGTGCAGATCTATGTGCCGGGCGACACCGGCCCCTGCACCTGCCATGAAAGCGGGCTGGATACGCTGCGCGTCTCACCACCCGGCAATTATCTCGGCAAGCCCTTCGAGCCTGTGCAGCAAGGTCCGCATCGCCCCTTCCTCGCCGCCGTGGAGATCGATGCGCAGGACGGTGCCGGGACGATTGCCATGCTGGCCGATTCGATCACCGATGGCATCGGCTCCACGCCCGGCGCGAACCGGCGCTGGCCGGACTTCCTCGCCGCCCGTCTGCTGGCGGCGAATCCCGGCAAGTGGGGCATCGCCAATCAGGGCATCAGCGGCAATCGCGTGCTCAGCGATGGCTTTGGCGATAGCGCGCTGGCCCGGCTGGACCGCGACATCCTCGCCCTGCCCGGCATCCGCTATCTGATCGTGTTCGAGGGCGTGAACGATCTTGGCATCGCCTTTGGCGCCGAGCGCATGGCCCAGCAGGCTGGCCGGCCCAATGTCCTCGCCGATGGCACCAAGGTAACGCTGGAGACGATGCTGGCGGGCTATCGCCAGATCGCCGAGCGCGCACGGGCGCGCGGCATCACCGCGGTCGGCGCGACGATCGCCCCCTATAAGGGCGCGACCTACTGGACGCCGGAAGCCGAGACCGTGCGGCAAGGCATCAACGCCGCCATCCGCTCCGGTACGATCTTCGATGCCTGGCTGGATTTCGACGCCGCCTTTGCGGACCCGGCCAATCCGCAGCAGATGCGGCCCGGCTATCATATGGGCGACTTCCTGCACGGCACCGATGCGGGTTATGAGGCGCTGGCTGCGTCCATCGACCTCTCGCTGTTCAAATAGCGTCACCGCGCGGGCCACGTCTGGGCGTTAACCCGTCGATGGCCGCATAACCCACAGCCCCAAGGCGCCGCACCAAGGCGGCATGGTGCGGGTGGACCCCGCCAAGCGCGATCACCGGCAGAGTCGCCAGTCGTGCAAGCGCCGCAAAGCGCGCCGGGCCAAGCGGTCGCGCGCCGGGGTGCGAGCGCGTACGAAACAGCGGGGACAGCAGGACGACATCCGCACCGGCGCGCTGCGCCGCCCGCATTTCCTTATGGCCGTGCGCCGGCGCGCTATGCAGCCAGCGCGGGTCGCGCGGTCCTGCGGTCGGGCCATGATGGCCATCTGCCCCCCAGTGCCGGGCCATGTCCGCATCGCCGGCCAACAGAATGCGGCAATGACGCTTGTGCGCCGCCCGCCGCACCTGATTGAACAAGGCCCGCCGTGCGATGGGGTCGAGGCGATAATGGCGCAAGATGAGGGCCGACTGGCGCGGCAGACGCGCGATGGCGCGCAAAAGATCGTCCGTCGCCACGCGCTCGTCGCTCATCAGCCACACGGTCGGGAGCGGAGTGCGCGATTTGCCTTGGCCTGCGTGCATCGCGCCTTTTATAGCGGCGCCGATGAATGGGCAAAATAATCAGACGAGCGTCGACGGCACGGCCGAGAGCCGGTTGGCACATGTGCGGGATGCGATCAGCAGGGTCGAGCGTGTCGCAAGTCGTCCTGCGGGGTCGGTGACGCTGATCGCCGTCAGCAAGACGCATCCGGCCGAGGCGGTGCGCCCGCTCATCGAGGCCGGGCAGCGCGTGTTCGGCGAAAACCGCGTTCAGGAAGCGCAGGCCAAATGGCCGGCGCTGCGCGAGGCTTATCCCGACATCCGCCTCCACCTCGTCGGCCAGCTTCAGTCCAACAAGGCGGAGGATGCGGTCGCGTTGTTCGATGCCATTCATGGCGTCGACCGCGCCTCACTGATCGCGGCGCTAGCCAAGGCCATGGACAAGGCGGGCCGCCGGCCGGACTGCTTCCTGCAGGTCAATATCGGTGAGGAAGAGCAGAAAGGTGGCTGCGCCATCGCCGATGTGCCGGGCCTGCTGGCACAGGCGCGCGCGGCGGACCTGCCGGTCGTCGGGCTGATGTGCGTCCCCCCGGCGAACGTCGAAGCCGCGCCCTATTTCGCCCTGCTCGACAAGCTGGCCCGCGATCATGGATTGCCGGGCCGCTCCATGGGCATGTCCGGCGATTATGAGACGGCAGTGATGCTCGGCGCCACGCATGTGCGCGTGGGCACCGCTTTGTTCGGCACCCGCGACGCCATCTGAAGGCCGGCCGCGTTAGCCCGGCTTGCGCTGCGCTTTCACCGCGCCGGCCCACCATTCCAGCTCTTCCGCAAAGCCGGTGAAGCTGCGCACCAGCGCCGCGCCACCCGCGCCGCTTGGTTCGCCGGCCGCATCGAGACTGTCCGTGATCCCGCCGACCGCCACGCTGGCGGGAATCACGGCGATGCCCAGCGTCGTCAGCGTCGGATGCCAGGCATAGCTGGAGCGCGCGCCCGCCATCCGCCCTGCCGAATAGCTGACAATGCCGGCCGGCCGCCGCCGCCATTCCTGATAATAATGGTCGATGAGGTTCTTGAGGCCCGGCTGCAGACCGGAATTATACTCGCCGGTGACGAACACGAACCCATCGGCCGCGCTGATCTTGTCGGCCAGTGCCGTCATCTCGGCAGGGGCGGTGCCGGGCGCATAATCGGAGAGGCGCTTGTCCAGCATAGGCAGGCCAACCGCGCGCGCATCGATCAGTTCCACTTTATGGCCCCGTTCGGACAGCGTGCGCACGCAATAGTCCGCAAGCCTTATGCCGGCGCGCGCCTCCCGATAGGATCCATAGAAGACGAGAAGCGAAAGGCTCATATTGTCAGGCTCCGTGGCAATGTCGGCGCGAGCCTAGCAGCGTGTCGCGCTCCGTGCGACAGCAGGTTCGCCCGGCCAGCAGAGATGGAAAGCCCGCCGATCTGCGCTAAGGAAGGCGCATGACACCGCAGGATCTGCCCGTGCCCGTCGACGCGCTGCTCTCCGCCATGGGGCTGGTCGGCATCTTCGTGTTTGCAGCCTCGGGCGCGCTGGCGGCGGCGCGCCTCGGCCAGACCCTCGTCACCTTCGCCTTCTTTGCCATCGCCACCGGCGTTGGCGGCGGCACGGTGCGCGATCTGCTGATCGGCGCGCCGGTCTTCTGGATTCACGATGTGCGCCCTGCGCTCATCTGCCTCGGTGCATCGCTGGTGGTGTGGATGACGCCCGAGCGCTGGTGGAGCGAGCGCGCGCTCGACTGGCTGGACGCCGTGGGGCTGGTCGCCTTCGCCGTGTTCGGCACCGCCAAGGCCATGAGCCTCGACATCCCGCCCTTCATCAGCGCCCTGATGGGCATCATTACGGCCTGCGTCGGCGGCATCATCCGCGATCTGCTGGCCGGCCACCCCTCCATCGTGCTGCGCCCGGAAATCTATGTGACCGCCGCTGCCCTGTCGGCGGGCCTCTATGCGCTGCTGGCCAGCATCGGCATGGCTGCCCCCTGGGCCGCCGTTCTGGCTGTCCTCGCCGGCTTCATCCTGCGCGCTGTCGCCATCGCCCGGGGGCTTGCGCTCCCGCACTATCGCGCCGGTCGCAGCCCGGATCAGGCACGTGGCCCCTCGGGATAATGCGGCAGATCATCGGCCGATGTCAGCCAGCTCAGCGCGCTTGATGTCCAGATATGCTCGGTCGGTGGATAGCGCTCGGGTTCATCCAGGCTGCCAATGGCAAGGCCGATCACATTGGCCGAGGCGCGCTCCGAGAACAAAGTGGTGCCGCACGCGGTGCAGAAGCCGCGTCGCAAAGCCGCCGAGCTGTGATGCCATCCCACCGGACCTTCGATGCGGACGGCATCAAGCGGCACCAGCACCCGCGCATAAAGCGGTGCGCCAGTCGCTTTCTGGCAGAGCCGGCAATAGCAGGCGCGAATGTTGATCGGCGCCGCATCGGTCGCATAGCGGCAAGCGCCGCACAGGCAGCCGCCGGTGATCGCGTCCGCCATTCTCAGAGCGGCCGCTGCGCAGCACCAAGCAGGATGCCGAGCCAGCCGGCCTGCTCGCCCGACGTCATGGCGCTGGCGGGCGTAAAGGCGCGGCATTCCAGGCAGTCGGCGCGGATGGACGGCCCCTCGACCAGCCCCTTGAGATCACGCATGATCCGCACGGCAATCTGCCGCTGCTGCCGCGCCGCATAGCTCAGCAGATCGCGCGGCGCAGTGAGGGCCGGCGCTCTGGCCTCCCCGCTCAGGAACATGCCGAGGAACTGCGCCAGCGAATCCGGCTCGGGGTCGAAATAGCGCGCGCTTGCGGCGTCACCGCTCAGCTTGGCGCGCCGCGCGGCTTCCGCCACGGCATCCTCGACCCCGCCGAAGCGGTCGACGAGCTTGAGCTGATGCGCCATGCCGCCGGCCCACACCCGGCCCTGCGCGATCTCGTTGACGCGCTGCGGCGTCATCTTGCGATTGCTGGCGACCAGACCGATGAACTTGCCATAGATATCCTCCACGCTCGCCTGCGCCAGCGCGTTGAACTCCGGGCTCACCCCACCGATGACGTCCGGCTCGCCGGAGAGCGGCGTCGCCTTCACGCCGTCGCTGGTGATGCCGACCTTGGCGAGCGCATCCTCGAAGCTCGGCAATATGCCAAACACGCCGATCGACCCGGTGATCGTCGCCGGCTCGGCAAAGATCATGTCGCTGGCCGTACTGACCCAATAGCCGCCGCTGGCCGCGACATTGCCCATCGAGACGACGATCGGCAGGCCCTTGGCCCGCGCCTGCGCCAAAGCGAGGCGGATTTCCTCCGCCGCCGCCGCCGATCCGCCCGGCGAATCGACGCGCAGCACCAGTGCCTTCACCGAATCCTCGGCCACCGCGTCGTTGATGAGGCTGGCGACGCTGGTGCCCCCGGCTTGCCCGGGCGCCGCTTCGCCATCCACGATTTCTCCCGCGACGGTGACGACGCCGACCTGTCCGCCGCTGCCTTCCTTATGCTTGCGCAAATAGCCCTCGAACGGGATGGCGGCATAATCGCCCGGCCGCGGATCGCTCGCCTCCCCGACGATTTCGGCAACATGATTGCCGAACGTGACCGGATCGCCGAGCTTGTCGACCAGCCCCGCCGCCTGCGCCGCCTTGGCGGTATCGCCGCCATTGGCGCGCAGCAGCGCCAGCGGATCGGCCAGATAATCGCGCACCCGCGCCGCCGGACGCGCCTTGCCGACATGCTCCAGCCAGTCGGACCAGATCGCCGTCACCAGCGCCTCATTGGCGGCGCGCGCCTCGGGCGACTGTTCGGCCTGCGTATAGGGCTCCACCGCGCTCTTGAAGCTGCCGACGCGGTAAACATGCGCCTTCACCCCCAGCCGGTCGATCAGGCCCTTGAAGTAGAGATTGCTCCCGCCCGGCCCGGTCACCCCGACCATGCCGAGAGGATCGAGCCACACCTCGCTGGCATGGGCGGCCAGCATATAGCTGGCATCGTCATAATAAGAAGCGCGGGTGAGCACCGGCTTGCCCGCCGCGCGCACCTTGTCGAGCGCCTCGCCCACACGTTGCATGGCGACCTGCCCGCCGCCGCCAAAGCCATCCAGATCGAGCACCACGGCCTTGATCGCGCTGTCGCCCGCCGCTGCCTCGATGGCGCGCACCACATCGCGCAGGCGATATTCGCCCGACCCGCCGGTGCCCGCGACCATCGCATATTGATCGATCGGCCGCGGCTGCTCGACGATCGGCCTGTCCAGCGCCAGATAGAGCGCACCACTGGCCGGAAAGCTGTCTTCCATCCGCGCGGCCTTGAGGCCGGCGTAGAGCATCGCGAAGAAGAGGATGAGGAAGAGCAGGACCAGAGCGTCCTTCACCCCCATCATGATTTTCCAGGCAGTTTTCACAAGACTCAGCACGTTGGCGGCTCCTTTGCCGCTTCGCTAGCGCATCTTCCTGCCCGATGCACGTTCCCGTCAGATGCAGCACCTCTGGCGAGCACGCTCACAGGGCGCTCACTGAACAAGGGGTTGTTCTTTGCGGCTTGCGGGAATGTGGATATGCAACAGCCGGGTGGGGGGACGATATGTCAAGTTTTGCTGCATGGATTGGGGATCGGACCTATCGACAGGCGGGTCTTCTGGCCTTTCTGGTTTCTCTCGCGGCCGCGGTCCGGCTGTTCTGGATAGAGCATCCGGTTCTTTGGCAGGATGAGATCTTCACCTGGCTCTATACCCGCGAAACTTACGCCCACCACTTCTCGCTTCATCGCACCACCGATGTACATCCGCCGACCTTTACCGTCCTGCTCAAGGCCTGGATATCCGTATTCGGTGACAGCCGCACTGCGATGCGCGCGCTACCGGCGTTCATCGGTGCTCTTTCTGTGCCCGCACTCTTCCTGATTGCGCGGAACTGGCTCGGCCTGCCGGTAGCGATCCTCGCCGGACTGTTTTTCGTTTTTCACCCGCTGAATGTTCATTACACTCGGGAAATCCGCTTTTACGGCGTCATCGCCTTCGCAATGCTGTGGGCGACCTACTTCTATCTCGAGTTGCTCCGACAGCGCGACATGCCGAGGACGAGACAGTGGCGATGCGCCATTGGCTTTACACTCTTCCTCGCCCTTACATTTTACCTCCAATATGTCTCGCTGCTCTTCATGGTCCTCTTTGGCGCAGCAACGCTTGTGCTGCTGCTTTATGATCGCGACTGGCGACTGTTTTGGCTGCTGAGTGCCTGCATCGCCGTCGCGGCCTTGCTGTGCATTCCACAGTCGGTCCATTTTCTGGGCTACGCGATGACGGAAGGTGCGGTCCGCAACAGCTGGATCGCACCCACAGACGTGAAGGTTTTCTACGAACAGACGATGACGGCCATCGCCTTTCCGGCGCTCGCCAAGATCGTTGTTGTAAGTCTGTATGTCTTCGGGGCCCTGCAACTGTGGAAGCAATCCCCGCGGCTGTTCATCGTCATGATGACCTTTCTGGTGCTGGGGCCACTTCTCTTCGCCTTTGTCGGCGTCTTCAAGCCTATCTACCTCGCACGATCGTTCATGGGCGCTCTTGTGACGTTGCCGATTTTGCTCGCTTTTTCCGTGATGAGCCTGCCGCGCAGCTTGCGCCCGCTCGTGCTTCTCGTCCTCGCGATCGCTCATATCTGGGCGCTTCTGCCTGACTACCCTGCACAGCGCCTGCCCAACCCCGGAGAGGCGATTGCCGCTAAGGCTTCAGGCTGGCGCGGCGCGACCGTCTATTATGATGAGCAGCTCACGCGCGAGCTCGCCGCTTACCGACTCCCTGCCTCGACTTGGCATGTGCTTAGCCGGAGAAGCCCGGAGGCAGATGAAGTCGCAATTGCCAGTCAGCTTAGGCTGTGTGCCGATGCCATCAACAAGTGTCCGCCAACGATCCTGGTTTTTGAACAGCGTCCGCCGTTCGATTCCGATTTGGGCGAGGCTTGGAGCGCCATGGTTCCCCGGTTAGCGCGAATTAGCCCGGTCCGGGACGACCGGACCGAGGCTTACCACCGCTTCGTTAGGTTCGAATGACCTGCTGCGTTCAGCCCTTCTTCTTCCAGGTGAAGAAGGCGGACATCACGTAGTTCCACACCACGCTGACCAGAATGCCTGCCAGAGCGGACAGGGCCCAGTAGCCATTGTTGACGAACAGCCAATCTGCCACGCCGACATTCGCCGCAGCACCGAAGGCACAGACGAGGTTGAAGGTGATCCAGCCGCGCAGCAATCCCCAGCCCTGCAGGCGCTGGTCGCGGTAGGTGAACATGTTGTTGAGCAGGAAGTTGCTGGTGATCGCGACGAGCGTCGCTGCGGTCTGCGCCACCGCGAAGCTCATGCCCAGCGCCACGAACAGCAGCGTCAACACGGCAAAGTGGACGACCACACCCGTGCCGCCGACCATGGCGAAGCTCAGGAAGCGGACGGGCACGATATGGCCCACCGCCTTGTCCATGAGCAGCTGCACATATTCCCAGAGCACCAGGCTATCGAGCTTGCTCTCGCCGAACTGGCGCGTGCGGAAGGTGTAGGGCACTTCCGCGACGCGCAGCGGCGTCGGCGCGCTGGCCGCGATATCCAGCAGGATCTTGAAGCCCACCGTGGAGAGATTGGGCAGCGAGCGCATGAAGGCATCGCGCCGCATCATCATGAAGCCGCTCATCGGGTCGGAAATCGGCGTCTTGGTCAGCTTGAGCGCCAGCTTGGTGGCGAACTGGCTCATCCGCTGGCGGCTCTCGCTCCAGTCGCCCATGCCGCCGCCTTCGACATAGCGGCTGCCGACCATCAGATCGACATCGTCCGCCCTGATCCGCTCGAACATGGTCTTGAGCACGGATTCGTCATGCTGAAGATCGGCATCCATGATCGCCACATAAGGGGCGGACGTCGCAAGAATGCCCTCGACACAGGCGCTCGACAGGCCCCGGCGCCCAAAGCGATGGAGAATGCGCACGCGTGGATCGCGCTGAGCCAGCGCCCGCACCTTGCCAGAGGTATCGTCGGGCGAATTATCATCCACGAACACCAGCTCCCAGGCGACGCCGGGCAGGGCCTTGTCGACCAGATCGGCGAGCAGGGCCACATTCTGCGCTTCGTTGAAGGTCGGAACGACGATCGCAAGCTCGGCCGGAAGCATCTGCGCCGCGACCGGAGCTTCTGTCATGGTCTGGATGGTCACTCGGAAAGGTCCTCAATGGCTGGCGCGGCGGGTTGACGGGTCGGCGCGGATGCAGGGTCGGGATGATGGTACAGCGTACCGGTGAAGGCGAAATTACCGGGACGATCGATTGTTTCCGCCGGGCGCCATCCGGCCGCCGTCAGGGCGGGGACCAAATCTCTCGCCGGCGGGGGCGTCTCACCCCGCGCCAGGGCGCGCAGATCGTTGTGGCTTTTGAGTTCGACATGGCTGACCAGCAATGTCGCGCGGTCGGCCAGCGCCGTCAGCGGCTGCGGCGGCCCACCCGGGTCGCCGCCGCGCGTGATCCGAATCGCGGATTGCCCGTCCGCCGTCAGCAGCCATTGCGGCAGATCCTCGCGATGGGTGCGATAGAGCGGGAAATAGGCCCATGCCCAGGCATCGCCAACATGCAGCACAGCGAGCGGCTTCTCCGTCTTGGCCACCATGGCCTCCAGCGTGCGCGAAGGCCCGTGGATGAACCAGTCGGCCCGCACCAGGAACATGACCAGCGCCGCCGCACTGCCAATGACCAGCAGGACGGTGCCCGCGTGGCGAACCCAGTCGGCGATCCGCCCGCGCCTCGCGATGGCCCCATCAGCGGCAAGCGCGAGGATCACCGCGAGCGGCGCCAGCATCCAGATATTATAGCGCGGCGCGAGCGCATCGAATTGCGAGACCAGCAGCGCCGCCGCGATGGTCACGATCATGCCCGCAGCCAGCGCGAGGATCAGGCCGATGACCGGATCATGGCGGATGGCTGTTCCGCGTCTCGCGGCCTGTCCGCCAAGGCCGACTGCCGCGATGAGCAAAAGGATGGCACCGCCCGCAAGGCACAAGGCAGCCACCGGCAGATCGACCAAAGTCGCGCCACTCACCAGCATCTGCGCCAGAAAGGCTGCGATGTCGCCCAAACCGACCCCGCTGGCCGGCGCAGCGGAACCGGGCGCCGGCGAACTCAGATTGGCCGCACCCAGAACGAAGGGCGCAAGTCCTGCCCACAGCAGCAACAGCAGCGCATAGGCCAGCACCACCCGCACCGCGCCGCGCACGGTCCGCGCATCGATGAAGATCGCCAGCGTATAGGCCGATGTCGCGACGAGGCCGAAGAAATGCGTGTAGCCGCTCAGCACACCGAGCAGCACGAACAGGCCCAGCCGCCGCACGCTTTGCGCCACGTCGCCGCGAATCACCATCGCCGCCTGCCCACAGCTGATCGCGAGAAGGATGGGATAGGCGCGGATTTCGACGGCCATCGAGACCAGCCGGGGGGAAAGCACCAGCAGCAGCCCGGCAATCAGGGCCGCGCGCAACCCGTAGCGAGACGCCAGCGCGCGCATCAGGATCAGGATGCCGCCGGCGGTGATCGCCGCATGATAAAGCCGGAACGCCAGCTCATTGGCGCCCCACAGGTGCCAGCCGATCATATCGATAAAGTAGCTGAGCGGCGGCATCCGGTCATCCGGTACGCCGAACCCGGCATCATAGCCGCCGGCCAGCCAGGAGAGCAGCGCGCCCGGCGCGAGGGTGACGCCGGAAAGCTGGGTCGTCTCGTCGATCCAGATATTCTGGACACGCGCGAAGAGGAATGCCGCAATGGCAAAAATCACGAGGACGGGCGTGGCCGCAAGCCAAAGCCGTCCTGCACCGCTGGACCCCTGCTTCATTGATTCCCCACGTCCCACAGGCCCGCCGGCCCGCATATCAGATCATCATTCCGCCAGCCGCTAGCACCGGCAGCCTAATTTTACGTCAACTGGCGTGCGCGCCATGGCCGAGCGCGAGATACTCCAGCGACTGCATTTCCATCAGGCGGGAGACCGTCCGCTCGAACTCGAACTTGCCATCCCCCTGCGGATAGAGATGCTGCGGCAGGGCGTCCGCACCGGCGATCAGCTTGACCTTATGCTCGTACAGGGCGTCGATCAGCGTAACGAAACGCGCGGCCTCGTTGCGGTTTTCCGGCCCGAGCACCGGAATGCCGACGATGATGACGCTGTGGAAGCGCCGCGCAATGGCAAGATAATCCGCCGCGCCGCGCGCTTCTCCGCACAGGCGCTTGAAGGAAAACACCGCCACGCCCTTGAGGCTCTTGGGCACCTGCAGGCTGCGCCCGCCACCGACGCTCAATTCCTCGCTCGGCACATTGGCGCTGTCTTCGGGCGGATAATCCGTCAGGCGGAAGAAGATTTCGCGCAGCTTGGCGGTGGTCTCATCGCCATTGGGGGCATGCCAGATGTCCATGCCGCCCAGCCGATCCAGCCGATAATCGGTTGGCCCGTTGAGCGGCACCACGTCGAGCCGCGCCTTGAGCAGATCGATAAAGGGCAAGAACAGCTCGCGGTTGAGCCCATCCTTGTAGAGATCGTCCGGCGCGCGGTTGGAGGTGGCGACCAGCGTCACCCCGGCATCGAACAGCGCGGTGAACAGGCGGGACATGATGGCGGCATCCGCCATATTGTTGACCACCATTTCATCGAACAGCAGCACCTTGGCCTCGGCCGCGAGTTGCGCAGCGACAGGCGCAATCGGGTCGCCGCTCTCGCTCTCGCGCACCGCCCGCAGCCGCGCATGCACATCGAGCATGAACTCGTGGAAGTGGATGCGGCGCTTGGCGGGGCCATCCAGGCAATCGCGCATCAGGTCCATCAGCATGGACTTGCCGCGCCCGACGCCACCCCATAGGTACACGCCGCGGATCGGCTCCGGCGCCTTGCGAAGCATCCGCCAGAGCACGGAGCCTTTCTTCGGCGCGGCTTCCAGTTCCTGCTGCAGCCGGTCGAGCCGGATCGCGGCAGCGCGCTGATCCGGATCGGGTTTCAGCTCTCCAGCGGCGATAAGGTCGTCATAACAGGAGAGCAGGCCACTCATGCGTCGCGCGGGGAGGCCTCCGCCGGAGCGCTGTGCTGCACGCGCGGCTGCATGATCTCATATTTGGGCAGCGCCGGGTCGAAATAGTCCCAGGCCACGGCATCCTTCATGTAGATGACGCTTTGCGGCGAGACGCGGTCGGGCTCATCGAGAGACCCGGCCTGCACCATGATGAACTCGCCCGGCAGCGTGCCGGATGTGAAAATCCGTCCGCCGCATGTTCCGCAGAAATGCCGCGTCACATCCCCGCCGGTGTCGCCATGGTTGGTATAGGTCTTGGGCGTGCCCTCGATGGCGAGCTGGCTGTTATGAATGCCGATGATCGTGGTGTGGCCGGTGCCGGTCGCCTTCTGGCAATCCTTGCAGCAGCATTGGGACACCCACAGCGTCGGCCCGGTCAGCTTGTAGCGGAGCTCTCCGCACAAGCAGCCGCCATCCAGAACTTCGCCTTCCTTCACCATCGCCGATCTCCGAATTGTCGTTGTCTCGGTCGACTGTGACGTCAAATCGCGCGTTCGACCATCATCTTTCGCGTCTCGGCAATGGCCTTGGCGGGCGAGAGGCCCTTGGGGCACACATTGGCGCAGTTCATGATGGTGTGGCAGCGATAGAGGCGGAAGGGATCTTCCAGATCATCGAGCCGCTCGCCGGTCATCTCGTCGCGCGAGTCGGCCAGCCAGCGATAGGCCTGGAGCAGGATCGCCGGGCCAAGGAAGCGATCGGAATTCCACCAGTAGCTCGGGCAGCTGGAGGAGCAGCAGGCGCACAGGATGCACTCGTAGAGCCCATCCAGCTTCTCGCGATCCTCCGGGCTCTGCAGCCGCTCCTTGCCGCTCGGCGGCGGGGTGACGGTCTGCAGCCAGGGCTTGATCGAGCTGTATTGCGCATAGAAATGCGTGAAGTCCGGCACCAGATCCTTGATCACGTCCATATGCGGCAGCGGCGTGATGCGGACCTCGCCCTTGCAGTCCTCGATCGCGGTCGTGCAGGCGAGGCCGTTCTTGCCGTTGATGTTCATCGAGCAGGAGCCGCAAATGCCCTCGCGGCAGGAGCGGCGGAAAGTCAGCGACGAATCCTGCTCGCCCTTCATCTTGATGAGCGCATCGAGCACCATCGGCCCGCATTTATCGAGATCGATCTCGAACGTGTCGTAGCGGGGGTTCTCGCCGCTATCCGGATCGTAGCGATAGACCTTGAACTTCTTGACGTTCGTGGCGCCGTCCTGCGCCTTGTGCACGGTCCCGTTCTTGCGAACGACGCTGTTTGCGGGGAGGGAGAATTCGGCCATCGTTTGTTTCCTGCCGCCTGCTGGCTGATCGGGCGCTTGATGCCGCGCCGCAATAAAAGCAATGCGGCGTCCTAGCGCGTGTGTCCGCGCGGCTCAAGCACCGAGCGGAGGCCACGCGAAATTGCTTGTCACCGCCGCCACTCTGCATCCAAACACCCCGCCAGACGTTCCCGGCGAGCATGACGGTCACAATGAGCGACTCCCTCTTCATCTACAATGAGCGCAGCGGCACATGCGATCCTGCACTGGTGTCCGCGATCCAGGCCGCGTTCGCGCAGGCCGGACGGCCCATCGGCACCTCCCGGCCCATCGACGACGGCCCGCTGCCAAACGCCGCGCAGGCCCGTGAGCGCGGCATTGGCCTCGTCATCATACTCGGCGGGGATGGCTCGCTGGCCTCGACCGCGCAGGCGCTCGCCGGCTGGGAGGGCACACTGCTCGCGCTGCCCGGCGGCACGATGAACCTGCTGGCCCACCGGCTCCACGGCAATCTGGATCCGCTCGCCATCGCCAAGGCCTATCTGGCGGACAAGGGGACCGTGATGCCCGTGCCGGTGATCGAGGCAGACGGGATCACCGCCTATACGGGCATCATCGTCGGCCCCACGGCCGCATGGGGCAATGTGCGCGAGGCGCTGCGCAATCATGATCTCGCCGCGCTGGCTGAAAAGGTGCCGGAAGCCATTACCGCCACCTTCGAGGCCCCGGCCGTCTCGCTGGCCGGCGATCCGCGCGATTATCCCGCGATCTTCGTCGAGCCGGCCAAGCAAGGCCTGCATGCCTATGGCGTGCTTGCCCGCAATGCCGGCGAGCTGTTCGCGCATGGCTGGGCCTGGCTCTCGGGCGATTTCCGCAATGGGCCATCCGAATCGCTCGGCGCCGCCGATCATTTGGAGATAGAAAGCGCCGGCAAGACGCTGGACCTGCTCGTCGATGGCGAGAAGGCGACCACCAAAGCGCCCTTCAACCTCCGCAGCGCCCAATCGGGCGTGCGCTTCTTCGCCGCACAGGGGGACTCAGGCTGGCGCTGAGCCGCAGCGCCGCAGCGCCGCAGCGCCGCAGCGCCGCCGCCCGCTTGTACGACATTTCTCCCCCTCAAGCCTCGCGCCGGCCCCTTCCCACCAGCCCATGGACATGCTGAAATGCAGCCATGTCCATGCTCACGCGCCTGCTCACCGCCGCTCTGGCTTTCTCCGCGACAACCGCGCTGGCCGAACCGGCCGACCCCGCCGATCCCAATCTGCCGCGCCTCAAGAAGGTGCTCGCCGCCACGCCGCTGATCGACGGGCATAATGACTGGCCCGGCGCCATCGCCGGCCATGATGGCGATGCGCGCTGGTCGGTGGACCTCACCCGGCTGAACACAGAGGATTTCGATACCGACATCACCCGGCTGCGGCAGGGCATGGTCGGCGGACAATTCTGGTCCGTCTACGTCCCCGCGACGCTGCCGCCGCTGGAGCAGGTCAAGAAGACGCTGGAACAGATCGACCTCGTGAAATCCATCGTGCGCCGCTACCCGGCCGAGTTCACGCTCGCGCGCACCGCCGCGCAGGTCCGGGCCGCGCACAAGGCCGGGCGGATCGCCTCGCTGATCGGCGCGGAAGGCGGCGGCCAGATCGATGAGAGCTTCTCGGTCCTGCGCGCTTATGCCGAGCTGGGCGTGGGCTATCTCACCCTGACGCACAGCCGCACCATTGCCTGGGCGGACAGCGCCACCGACGATCCGGCCCATGGCGGGCTCACCCCCTTCGGCGTAGCGGTGGTGCGCGAGATGAACCGGCTGAACATGCTGGTCGATCTCAGCCATGTGAACGAGGATACAATGCTGGACGCGATCGCCGCCAGCCGCGCGCCGGTCATCTTCTCCCATTCCAGCGCACGGGCGCTGTGCGATCATCCCCGCAACGTCTCGGACAAGGTGCTCAAGGAAGTCGCGCGCACCGGCGGCATCGTCATGGTCGCCTTCGCGCCCAATTATATTTCGGAGGCGCGCCGGGTGTGGGGCGTGCAGCAGGGCGCCCAGCGCGCGCTCTACAACCAGCCGCCGCTCAACGGCCTCTATATCGGCCAGCCGGACCGGGCGAAGGCCGCCATGGAGGCTTGGCTCGCCGCCAATCCCGAGCCGCACGTGACGGTGCAGATGGTCGCCGACCATATCGATCATATCGCCAAGGTCGCCGGCTATGATCATGTCGGCCTGGGCGGCGATTATGATGGGTTGCCAGCCCTGCCGGACGGCATGACCGGCGTTGAAAGCTATCCGCCACTGCTGCTGGAACTGATGAAACGCGGCTGGAGCGATGCCAATATCGCCAAGCTGGCCGGCGGCAACATCCTGCGCGTCATGGAACAGGCCGAGAAGGTCGCGGCCTCGTTGAGGGACGAGCCGCCCGCCACCGGCACGCGCGAGGCGATGGACGCCGCGCCGAAGAGCTAAGCCACCCCCTCAATTCACTGGCGCGCGCCGCCTGTAACTCAGCGCTTCCGCGACATGCACCCGCCCCACGGTCTCCGCGCCCGCCAGATCGGCAATGGTGCGGGCGACCCTGAGCACGCGGGTATAGCCCCGCGCGCTGAGCTTCATCGCGGCGGCAGCCTGCGCCAGAAGATCGCGGCCCGGCGCGTCCGGCGCGGCATGGGCATCCAGCGCATCGCCAGTCAGTTCCGCATTGGTGCGCGCGCCCCCGCTTGATGCCGCGCGCGCGGTCTGGCGGGCCCGGGCCTGCGCGACGCGGGCGGCGACCTCCGCCGATCCCTCGACCGGCGGCGGCAGCAGCAGGTCCGCCGCCGAAACCGCGCCGACCTCCACATGCAGATCGATCCGGTCCAGCAGCGGCCCCGAAACCTTCGCCTGATAATCGCCCGCACAGCGTGGCGCCCGCGAGCAGGCCAAAGCGGGATCTGCGAGATGCCCGCAGCGGCAGGGGTTCATCGCGGCAATCAGCTGGACCCGCGCCGGGAAGGTCACATGCGCATTGGCGCGCGCCACGCTGACCTCGCCCGTCTCCAGCGGCTGCCGCAAACTATCCAGCACCGCGCGCTGAAATTCGGGCAGTTCGTCCAGAAACAGCACGCCCAGATGCGCGAGGCTGACTTCCCCCGGCTTCACCCGCAGCCCGCCCCCGACCAGCGCCGCCATGGAGGCACTGTGATGCGGCGCGCGATAGGGGCGGTTCTGGCTGATCCGCCCGCCCGACAGCGTGCCAGCCACGGAGGCTACCATGGAGACTTCCAGCGCTTCGGCCGGCGTGAGCGGCGGCAATATGCCGGGCAGGCAACTCGCCATCAGGGATTTGCCGGCTCCGGGCGGCCCGACCATCACCTCGTAAGGAACTTGAAGACCCGGTTGGGCCGCACTCTCGACGGGGGAACGTTCCCCTGCAGTGACACGGCCCCGGCGGGGCTCTTCAGGAGACCGAACGATGACCACAGACACCCAGAGCCGCCTCGCCGCGCTCCTAACGGAACCACCAGCCGGGCGCGTTTACAGCTACTCGCGCTTTTCCACGCCCGAGCAAGCCAAGGGTGATAGCTCACGCCGCCAAGCCGCCGCCGCAGAGCGTTGGGCAGCGCGCCGTGGGCTGGTGCTGGACAGCAGCCTAGCAATCCATGACGAGGGCGTTTCCGCGTTCCGTGGTGCCAACGCGGCGGACGGGGGGCTTGCCCGATTCTTGGAAGCCTGCCGCCGGGGGCTTATCGAGCCCAATTCCTTCCTGCTGGTGGAGAGCCTCGACCGCATCAGCCGAATGCCTCCCCGGAAGGCGCAAACCCTGTTCAACGAGATAGTGGACGCGGGCGTCACCATCGTCACGCTGAACGATGATCAGGAATACACTGCCGAGCGGATGGACAATGACCCCACGTCGCTCCTGATAGCCCTGATGGTGGCTTGGAGGGCTCATGAAGAGTCCAAGACGAAGGGGCGCCGGGTCGCGGCTGCATGGGCTGAGAAGCGCCGGAAGATTGCCGCAGGGGAGACAAAGCGGATGACAGCGCGCGGGCCGTCATGGCTGTTGCTGGATGGGGACTGGTGGAAGGAAGACCCTGCGAAGGCCAAAGTGGTCCGCCGGGTCTTCGCAATGACGCTGGCGGGGTTGGGCGAACACAGTATCGCCAAGACCTTGAATGGCGAAGGGGTGGCGGTCTTTGGACGCGGTAAGCAGTGGCACCGCTCAACAATCTGCAAGCTCCTGCGGAATCCTGCGGTGATCGGGACGCTTGTTCCGGGACATCTGGAGTTTGCCGGCGGCATCAAACGGCGCTGCATGGAATCCCCCGTCCCTCATGCCTTCCCTGCGGTAATCTCCGAAGCGGATTGGCTCGCCGTCCGTGCGATGAAGGATGGCACAGTTCGGCATGTTCGGGGGCGCCACTCCGCTGCCCCCGTCGCGCACTTGCTCGCTGGTCTGGCACGGTGCCCTGCCTGTGGCGCTGCCATGACCCGAGTTAACAAGGGGAGCAGTCCAAAGGGCGGTAAGCCCAAGCTGGTCTGCACAAAGGCCAAGGTGGGCGCCGGATGCTCATACGTGTCTGTGTCAATTGAGCGGGTGGAAGAGGCCATTAAAGCCCATTTGGGCGTGCTCTTGGACAGTGCTCCTTCGGGCGACGGACATTCATCTCTCGACCGTGACATTCGGCACATGGAAGGTGCCGTGTCCGCAACGCAAGACCTCTTGCAGGACCTCACATACACCTTCGACCGTTCCCCCTCATCAATCCTTGCGCAGAGGATTACGCGCGTTGAGGCGGAACTGCGCCTAATGCGGGCGGAGTTGGCTGAACTCGATGAGAGGCGGCAGATGACCGACAAGGGCCTTGTCCACGCTCGCCTAGGGGAGCTCTGGAGCCTTGTGCATCCCGATGGCCCGGAAGCGGAACCGGCAGACACCGGTAGGGTCAATGCGGCCCTGAAGGTGCTGTTCTTGGGCGTAGTGGTGGATTACCGCCAAGGGGGCCTGCGGTTCCTCTGGCGACAGGGCGGGGAAACCGGATTTCAGTATGCTTGGAACGATTGAGCGGCAGAGGCGGCGAGTGGAGAGCCCGCCGCCTCCCTATGCCTGCCAAGAGAGTTTTGCTGAACCCCCAGAGTGATACGGGCCGGGAGGAAGCTAGCACCATCCGGCATAGACGCTCACGCCGCGCCCGGTTGAAGGCCAGAAAATTCCCAAAGAGTGATCTCTTGCTCTCCATTTCGTGTGACAAGTTTCCAGCGGCTAAAGGCAGCGGCCCCTTCTTCACCTGCGGAGGGATAATCGCCCCAAAGGGGGATTGCTTTGATATCCTTGAAACCGTCGCTGAAATCCACAGTCATCAGATGCAACTTCCCGGCTTTAAGCATTAGCACGCCTGCCGGCCCTGTGTAGCGGACGGGGTCATATCGGGACGAGACATCGACGATAAATTCAAGGTGCTCGCTGGAAATGAGCAAGCCTTCGAGTAAGCGCCCTCGTGGAATCGCAAACGAGTTCATTGCGTGCGTGCCGTCAAGGTATGTCGCATAGGCGACCCCATCCCAGTCTACGACAATTGAAGACGGGACGGGGCCATGCAACTGCCACAGCAGGCCATTAGCTGGCCTACCGCCACCGACTTTTCGCGGCTCTAGGCGTGACACTGGGAGCTTCAGCGCATCCTGTTTGTTCGCTTCGCCGGTCATGGACATCCTTCCGTTTCGTTATGTGCCAGATGATACATCCCGGCATTATTAGGTCCACCCCTCCGAAGCGCCTGCGGGCTCGGGGGAAAACCTACCTCAATCTGCCGCGCCTCACAGTGCCTCACAATTAGGCCGCACTCTCGGACTAAGAACCCTTCCCGGTTCACAACCAGAGATACCTCTAGAGTATCCTCAGGACTCCCCCGGCCCCCTCAAGTCCACCTCCCAAATCTTCACAGCATCGGCCAGCCGCTTTCCTCACTTGGCGGCTGTTCAGTGCTGCGCGTCTGTCTTTGCTCCGGGTTGCGGGGCGGGAGCCGGACAGACGCAACCCCATCCCGGCACCAGTGCCGAGACAGCCGGGGCGCCCCGCCTCATTTCAACAACCCGCATAAGGTCAATTGAATGACAGACCCTAACTCCGATCCCTCCAATTTTCTCCCCAGCGATGAGGACATCCTGTCTCAAATCGACTCTGAGGACTTCATGAGCATCCCGAGCTCCGGCACTGTGATCGGAGACCCCTTCTTCCTGTCTCGTTTCCGCGCTCTGCCCACGAAGGTGGATGCTCTCCCACCGGAAGACCGTGACCCCATCATGACTCAAGTTAATCAGCTTCCCGAGTCCATCCGGGACGAAAAGGAAGCCGAGCTCGTGCAGCGCCGTCACCTTGAACTTGCCCGCGCTGCCCGCATTCGTCGTGGTCCCGCCGCTGGCTACAATGCTGTCTTTGAGGAGCAGTCCAGCTTGGCGGCAGAGGTCCGGCAGCTTCAGCGAGAGACGCAGAGGATTACGGAAGAGCTCGCCGTTGTGGCCGAGCGCGATCTTCAGACCGGCGCGGCAACCCTGAAGCATCCGAAGGGCAGCAAGACCTACAACGACTTGGACAATGCGCTCCAGCTTGCCCTGTCGAAAATCGACAGCCTCAGCGGCGGAGATGAGGCACAGCGCCGCATTGGCAAGGCCCGTCAGGTTGAGCTTGAGCGCCGCAAGGCCCGTCTCACCGAGGCATATATTGCTCAGGAGGCGACCCGGCGAGCCGAAGCCAAGCTGATCGACGAGCGTATCGAAAGCCTCGCATCGAGCCGCGCAAATCTCGGACGCTCTGCGGTCTAATCCGTGGTCATCTATCGCCCCGGTGTCGGGCGAATTTATTCGGGGCGAGAGAGCTTCTTCCGGCAATCTTCCGGCCCCTCCCCGGACCCTTACGAGGGCACCAGCGGAGTAGTCACGAGCAGCGTTGTCCTGGCCAACGGTATCACCGTGGAATCCTACGGGGCCACCTACACGCCCCAAGGCTATCCCCCGCTTGCCCCTGAGCAAGAGGAGGTCACCCCGGAAGCCACGCCTCAGCAATCCCAAACCGCCACGCCCAAGCTGGAACGGAACTGGCGCGACGGCTGCGGCTTAGCCCGCGAAGGCTAGCCGCCTTCATACACAAGGCCCGAGGGGCAGCTTCGGCTGTCCCCCGGTGCCCCTCAGCGCTCTTGGAGGAGCTCATGGCCAAACCCGGCCCCAAACCCAAAGCCCCGCCGGTCCCCGTCGCGGATGGCTTCAAGTTCTGTTTTCACTGCCGCACTGCGAAGCCCTGCGGGGAGTTCGCAACCGACCGCCGCGCGGGCGACCGTCTCAAGCACGTCTGCCGGTCCTGCGATGCCGAACGCCGCCGGGCCTTCCGCCTCTCCACCGAAGCATCCCGCCACCGTGCCGAGCAGGCCGCAAAGGCCGCTCGCCGCTCCATCTTCTCTAGAATGAAAGCGGACCTCGCCCCTTCACTAGGCGCAGGTCCGAACCTGTTATGTCGATCCCTACCCATTCCCGTGCCGCCGCTATCGCAGCCAAGTGCCGGGACTGCATTCATGACCCTCTCGCCGCCGGAACTTGGCGGGAGCAGGTGGCTTGCTGCGCAAGCTCCAATTGCCCGCTGCACTCTTTCCGGCCTCTCCCGGCTTCCTGCACAGGCAACCCGGACGCCCTGAAGGCGCTTCGGCAGCGCATTGAGCGGACAGACCGTGAGCCCGGCTAAGATGAAGCGGACCCGCAGAGGCCGGAGGGGCTCAAACAAGGCAAAAAACGCCCGGTCTCTGAGCGTAGAGGCGCCTTCGGCATCTTCAGGTGCTCAACTATCCCCCGGTCAACCGACGCCATCTTTTGGGCTCAGACAGCCCCTTTCTTCCACACAAGCCAAAGGCAATCCCATGCGTTTTCCATTCGCCATGGCAGCGGCAAAGTTGCCGCCTGAAGCCCGCCCACATTACGAGGCGGCTTTTAGCAACAGCCGGCATAGCCCTCCACTGTCGGAAATCGACCAGATAGCGGAACACGCGATTAACCGGGCGGCGCGCTCGGCGAAAGGGCGGCTTCGTTAATGAGCGAGCTAGTTGACCTCTTGACCTGCGATCCAGTCAAAGCCTGCGCTTTAATCTATGAAATCACGGGCTCACTCAGCGCGGAAACTCTTGATGCGATGTCCTTCGCCCACGGCTTAGCCCCCCAAGAATGCGTGGCGGCCTCACTGAGTATGTCGACACACGCTTGGGCGAGCCTCAGCGGCGGCCAGCCCGTCGCGATGCTCGGAGCCGCACCATCCGCAGTACCGGGTTGTGGGCTCGTATGGATGTTGGACACCGCAGCCTATCGGGAAGCTCCCCCGGTGCCTTCCGAAGCTTACAGGCAACTCATCGCCGAACTGCGCGAGACATATCAGACCCTCTGTGCAGTGGCGCAAAACTGCAACGCCATGAGCATCGATCTTCTCAAGAGTCTTGGGTTTGCTCTGCTGCTCGATAAGATCGGGCCATATGGAGAGAGCGAGTTCTTCTCGCTCTACTTTCTCCCAGAGTCGGGCGGATAACATGTGCGCACCATTAGCGCCGGCCATTGTCGCTGGCGTCGTAAGCGTTGTTGGAACAGCCGCAACAGTTATTGGGCAGATCAACACCGCGAAGGCCCAAACCGCCGCCATCAATCAGCAGCTTGAACAAGTTCAGGATGAGAACCGTCTCGCCGCATCGGCCGAAATGTTCGACCGAATGCGCGCCGCGCGCCGCGAGCAGGCCCGCATCCGGGTCGCCGCTGGCGAAGCCGGGCTAGGTCTCAACTCTGGTTCCGTGGGCCAACTCCTCATCGACAGCGCCATGCAGTCCGACCTCGCCAATCAGCGGTCGATTGCAAACCGCGAGAGCAGGGACGCCGCCGCCGTGGCCGAGGCTACTTCCCAAATGTCCTATGTGCAAAAGCCGACCGCGCTTGGTGCAGGCCTTCAGATCGCCTCAGCCGCATCGTCTG
The DNA here is from genome assembly GCF_025961795.1 of Sphingobium sp. B2D3A. Lineage (NCBI taxonomy): Bacteria > Pseudomonadati > Pseudomonadota > Alphaproteobacteria > Sphingomonadales > Sphingobiaceae > Sphingobium > Sphingobium sp. B2D3A. The sequence goes on from NZ_JAOQOI010000001.1 coordinate 569,484, forward strand.
CGTGGGTCGACGTGTCGAAAGCAAAGGTCGCCGCCAAGCAAAAGTGACAAATCAGGCAAACCCTCACAGTGGCGGACGGGCGCCCGTCAACATCCGTTGAAGCAGTGGGCGGGCTGCTGTGGGGGATTGTTTCCCATTAGTCCCTTCCCAAACGTGGACGGTCGCTGCTCCTGCAAATTCCTCTTCCCTTTGCGTTATCCCAAATCATATGCTTGATTTCGTCGCATGTTGAACAAGAATACCAGCTTTATTATCGGCGCCGGCGGCAGCAGAGACTTCGGCTTCCCACTCGGAAGCGATTTGAGGGACCGTATTATCGAGGTGCTCTCATACGAAGAGCGGCGAACCGGTTTCGCCGACCGCGCGATTTCATCGATAACTGGTAATGTGTCGATGGCACAGGCAGGGCCTACTCAATGGCCGGTACGGCAAGACGCTTACCGAAAAGCTGCGGCGAAAATACGGAACGGCTTGCCTTTCGCCCGCAGCATCGACGGATTTTTGGATAGTTTGCGCGGCGAGCCAGACATCGAATTCTTAGCGAAATTGGCGATAGCCGCGGTCATCCTGAGGGCGGAAGCGTCATCCGCAATTGCCAACCCTGATTTGGCTGAGGGCCGCCATGTCGATTCGTTGAATCCTGACGTTGTTTCGCTGGCCGAGACTTGGCACGCTCAGCTGGGACAAATTCTGTTTGAGGGGCACACCCGCGATACTCTTGATGACGTATTTAAAAACGCATCTTTTATCGTTTTTAACTACGACAGGTGCCTAGAGGAGTTTCTCGCAACTTCATTGGCGCGCAGGTTCGCGATTGATCGCAGTCGCGCCATTGCGGTCGTAGCTTCCGCCCGGATTGTACACCCATATGGGTTAATGGGTGACCCGTGGAAAGAAGGCGAAAGTCATGTACCGTTTGGCGCCCTAGACGAGCCCGCAGTAGCGAGAAGCGTTGCAGGTATTCGGACATTCTCAGAGTCGTTGGAAGAAGCGACAGGAGAAGCCGTTAAGGACTGTATCGCCAAGGCAGAGACACTGGTTTTCTTGGGTTTCGGCTGGCTTCCTCAGAACATGGAGCTGCTGCGCTGTGACGGGCGCAAGTCTCATGCCCGAAGGGTCTTCGCTACCACGATGGGCATGCCCCCTGGGGAGATCGCCGTCGTGGGCAACCAGCTTGAGGTCGTGCTCGGGCGCTATCAGTACAGCGCGGCGCTGGTGGGCGACCGCCGCGAGAGCTTCGAACTCATACACGAGGGCGGCGATTGCAAATCTTTGATGACAAACTGCTGGCTACGTCTGACTGCCTCGCAATAGAAAACCAACTGCTGCATCGGCATGCAAAGGACGGGCTGTTAACGGCTCACCCCCCCGCCTGTTGCCTTTGGCAACACCCGGCATTCTGACAGACGCCTTGGAGGATAATACCATTGCCAGACTAAATACTCCTCCCGTCCCTCCCGGACAGAAATGGTGCCTCGGGTGCCAAGCGGCGCTCCCGCTCATAGCCTTCCCATCCAATCCACGCCGGCCCGACGGTCGCGAAGCAAGGTGCCGCCCTTGCCTGAAAGAGCAATGGAGATTGGCTCAGGAGCGCCGGGCGATTGTTCGGGATGCCGCCCATAGGATCATGGCCCGGCAAGCGCTGACGAGGCTTGCAGGCCAGAGGGTCTAGGATGGGACAAAAAATGCCCTCTTCTGGACCGTAGGAGAGCGAAAGAGGGCTGAGTCGACCTGGGGAGCCCGGAAGATAGAGACGCCAACTTTCTGTCCAATATACCCCACTTACACCATCCTAGAGCGGAAAGGCCCGTCCCCGTTCGCTGTAAGGATCATTAAACAGGGGTGTGCGTTTCGTCTCTGCTTGAAAAAGTGACGTCCAAGATGCGTCTGCCTGAAGCTTCGTTGGAGAGGGTCTTTTGCAGGTTTTTGAAATGCTTGGCTCCGATGACTTTAATATCGGACCACATGCTCTTGCGCTGTTCATCGCTTATCTGCTTGCGCTCCCTATCGGATGGCACCGAGAGAAGGAGGAGCGAAGCGCGGGCCTGCGAACATTCCCATTAGTTGCGCTGGCTACCTGCGGGATGATCCAGGCGTCTGAAACCCTAACCGCCAACAGCCCTGAGGCAATGGCCCGCATCGTAGAGGGTCTAATCACCGGTATGGGGTTCATAGGTGGGGGCGCCATACTCCGACTGAAGGACTCTGTTAAAGGCACAGCCACCGCCGCGAGCCTGTGGGTCACTGGCGCAATAGGCGCTTCTGTGGGCTTGGGAGCTTACGACGTGGCGCTTATGCTATCGCTCACCACGCTCGCTACCCTGTGGCTCCTATCGCCGCTCAAGCATCAGGAAAGCTCGCGAGAGGATGAAATTCAATAAATCCGTTTCCGCTTCCCGCGCGCGAGCCTGAAACGCTGCATGTTGCGAAGCATGGCCACACGGGAAGTCCGGTTAGTTTTGCCACAAATTTCCGAAGCCCCATACGTTACTGCGTTCCGCGCCGTTCCCCCCGTAGGGGGGTGAGGGGGCAGCTCGGCCACGTCCAAGTGTAGGTCGGCCCATCTGCGGAACCCGACGGCTAGTAGGAAAACAAAAGGGGACACCTAAACTGCGGCGGATATCTCTCATGCTCGCGAGACAGTCTGAGATACCCCAAAAAATACCCCATCGCGGCCCCTACAGCAGCGAAAGGCTCCTCCGGCAACCTGAGGGTGTTGGCGGAGACCGGAGGCGGGTTTTGGTGCCCGGATGAGTGCTTTTTCTCCACACGGTTGCGGCGCCTCGCGAGAAAAAGGAATGCCCCAGCTTCCAGAGGAAACCGGGGCAATCGATTAGGCCGCACTCTCGGACTAAAGGGTGGAAGATTTTCTTAGGATACTTAGGTATCCTTATGAACTCCGAAGGCTCCCGCAGGGGCTATCCCGTCCCCTCCTCCCTGTTTCTCTTTCAAATACCGTCTCAGATCGCGGATGCTGCGTAGGGTCTTCTGCCTCTCTGCGTAAAGGACACGCGCCCTCTGTTCCAACATGGGCAAAACCTGTTCTGGGTTCTGAGACCACCACGTCCTTACCGGACAGGTCGCTGCCCTGCGGACGCGACGACGCGAATCAGCCGCAACCCGGCGGCAGTGTTCGGCATATTCCTCGAGTTCCGGCTCTACATCAAACTTCCAACTCATCGGGGTCCCCCGCCTAGTTACTGAGGGGAGTTCAGTTAGAGGCTAGATCGGGGCACGTCACCAGAATTGAAATTCCGTTAGCCTGAGGGTTCAAAGAGTCTGGCGGATTTCCGCAGGTTCCGAATTAGAGCACGAGTCCAAGCGAGTCCTCTTTGCGGTGAACCGTTCCCATCTCCTTCCCATTTCTATGGCTCACAAGGTGTAAGTTAGGCGCTAGGCTCACAACATAGCTTGACAGGCTGATTGAGCCGGTCATATGAGCCAACTTGTCAGGACCTCTAACTTGTGAGCCAGTCATGTCGCACCGTATTGCCTATTACCGTGTCTCGACCGCAGACCAGTCGATAGAAGCTCAACGCTCGACAATGGGCGGGGGCTTCGATCAGGAGTTCACGGACGAAGGCGTGAGCGGCGGCATCATGGCCGCAGACCGTCCCGGCTTCGCTGCCATGCTGAAGAGCGTGAGGAGCGGAGACACCCTGCATGTCTATGCGGTGGACCGCCTCGGGCGTGACGCTATCGATGTTCAAGCCACTGTCCGGCGCCTGCTGGACGCTGGCGTGACTGTGGACGTTCACGGCATCGGCCCGATTGGCCGGGGGGTCGGGGAACTCATCCTAGCCGTCCTGGCGCAGGTGGCAGAGATGGAACGCCGCAGGATTGCAGAGCGTACCGAGGCAGGCCGGAAGGCAGCTCGAAGGGCTCTTGCGGAAACCGGCAGGACCCATCGGGGCAAAGAGAGCCTCGGCAGGCCATTTGCGAAGGATGCCGCAGAGGTCCGCAGGTGGCGGCAGGAGCGCGGGGCGTCCATTAAGGGGACTGCGGAGCACTTCGGGCTCAGTCTGGCGACCGTGAAGAGGTATTGCTCACAGCCCGGAGGGTAGAAGTCCTGGTTAACTCGTGCTTGCTAGATGCCCTGCTTTTTTTGACCCCCGCTCAGCGCTCTACAATCGCAACGTCGAAGACGTGCTGTTCGTCACCAACCGAAATCACCATTGTCGCTTTAGCCGTCCCTTTGATTTTTCGAGCCTTCTTAGGGAGCTCAAAAGTCACCAGTCCCCCAAAAGAACTCTCAGGGTCTACCGTAGTCGTCCGCACGAATGCGCGGAGACCTTCTAGATTGGCGGCATTAGTGGCGGCTAAGCGGTCGAAGAGCTGTTGGTTTTGGACATTTGCCGTAGCTTGCGCAGCATATGCCACTCCCGGATTGTAAGCGGTGTAGGTTCCGCTCCCGAAGCTGTTAATCGTCCCCGCTCTACTGAACGACGTTGCCGAGTATGAGGTTGAGCCGTAGCTTGTTCCGGCCTGTGAGGCTGCGAAACTGTTGGACGCCGCAGAGAGCCCGGTAGCAATGGCGGCCCACATCTGCCGACTCTTCTCCTCTTTTAACAACCTCTCGTAGGGAACAACGGCCACAGTTTCTCCGTCACTCATAGTGATTGCGACGTTTTCTGAGCCGAAATTGATTGGCGCACCGGCTGCGTTGAATATCAGCAGAGAGAAACTGCCACGTTTGCCAACCGGCTCCTCACTCTCAAAAACCCGCACACTACTATATGCGAGGGCACTCTCCACAGTTTCGACGCCTGCATCCATGCGCGAGCGTTGCGTTTCTCCCACGGGATTGAGGTCTAAGTAACGCTTCTTGGAATGAGCAGGGGCGACGGTCAGAGCCAACGCCGCAAGAGCAATAAACGTCTTTGAAATTTTCATGTTATATCCCCCCGGATAACTCCCGTTAACAATGGAGATAACGTTCGACATGGCAAGCGCTTATTGTAGCACGTCGACGTTAGAGTGCCCGCGACCTTCTGCCTCTGCGGCAACAATGGTGGCGTTATTAGCTATCTCCCTTGTGACGCTACCCACACCTTCGAGAGGGCACGGCGGCGGGTTAGCTGCGGACGGCTGCCATATGGACCGCAGCACCGGAACCCGGCATTGCCACAGAGGGTTAGCAGGTTCTGCACCGCTGCAATCTGCACACCCAGCTAGGCTCACGAGAAGTGACAATGGAACTGTCTATTATCCGAACTGCTCAGCGGCCAGGGCAGCCGGAGCAGCGCCGGTTTACCGAGGGCAGCCCGGATACGGCACGCACTTGGACCGTGATGGGGATGGTAAAGGATGCGAATGATTGCGGCGCCCATCGTCTTCAGCGGAGCTCTGGCTCTTGCAGCCTGTAGCAATTCCGACCGCTACGATGAGGGTTACGAGAAAGGCTTTGCTGACGCAGAGGCCGAAAGCCAGAGAAAAATTGAGTTGCTAGAGCGCGTCATTGAGGATGCTGAGTCAGAGGCCTCAAATGTTAGAAGTGCGTTCGACGACGCTCAAGCGGCGGCTGCTGAGGTGAAGGGTGAGGCGGAGCGTTTCAGCTACGAGGATTGGCAATATGTGGTCGGCTCCGTGCAGGGTTCGGCTTCCGAAGCGGAGGATGCAGTAGACCAAATCGGCGAGTCGCTCGGAAGCTTAGAGAGCACATTAGCTTCCTACTAGGAACTGCTTTGGTGCAACTTGTTTGTCTTAGCGCCGCACTTGACCCTCAGCGCTGCGGATGCCCCTAAGCTTTCCGGATCAGTTCTGAGGACCCCCGCCATCCTCTCAAGCTCCCCTTCCGCCACCTCAGCACCCCGGACCAACTCTTGCAGCCGCTCCATCGGCACCCCGGACTTCTTGCTCAGCTTCTCCATTGAAACGCACTGCTGCATCATCCAAGCATCAAGCCAGCCGGAGCCCGTGCCTATCATGCGGGCTACGGTGCAGTTTTCAGACCAGACAAGCGGCAGATGAACAATCGGTTGTTCGCACTTCCGACGCTTGGAGGGGCTCACGGCGTCTCAGGGAACAACGGCAGAGGCTCCGCGACGCGGGAGACTGTCACGGCCTGATCGATCCCGGACACCGTGAACCATTCAACGGGCCATTGGACTTCGACGCCTTGGCCTTGGGGCACCACGAGGCCGGCGCCAGCGGTCGCAACCTTGAATTGAGTTGGGGAAGGAGGTCCGGGGGAGACTTCAAGCAGCGTTCCGTCGCTGAGAGCAACGGCGGCGGGCCATTGAGGCACCTTGACGGAGCGGCTTACATCGCCTGCGAATGTGAGGGCGTCGGAAGCGGGCGAGAGTGCGATAGTGAGAGACATGGGGGGCTCCTCCTGAGTCGGAAGAGAATAGAACAAACAAGGAACATGGTCACGCGATGTTGCGCTCAACTCATCGCCATTAGCTGGCTGGGAAACGTGACGGCGAGGGAGAGCGCATCGTCCAAATCCGCCCTGAGCCACCGGTCATAGTCCTCCGGGTGCAAAATGACCGGGCAGGCTTTGGGGTGGACCGCTCCAACAATGTGAGCGGAAGGGTCTCCGTCGTATCCACAAGTGAGGAAGGAAAACACCGGGTCGCCCTCGGTGGGCCGCCAGATACCGGCGAAAGCGAAGATCGGCTCGGAAGGCACCCGGAACCAAAATGGCCGCTTCTTGCCGGTCTCAGGCATCGGGGCGGCCGACCATTCCTGAAACTCCGTCACAGGCACTAGACAGCGCCGCTTGGGACTGACCAGCGCGGACTTCCAAAATGGGCTTGTGTAGCTGCGAACGTTCGTGACCGGCTTGCCGTTGAACGGAAAGCCCCAGAGCATCGCGGACGTGACCCGTGCGCCGTCCTGCTCCCGAACCACTAAGCCGGGCTTGCCGGGGGCGACATAGTCCTTGTCCATCTGGACTTCAGAGCGAGGATCATTCGGGGCGTTGAAGTGCCTACTGACCTCTTCTCGGGAGGCCCGGAGATTGAAAAGGTTGCACATGAGAGCAATTTGCTCGCAGTCTCAATCGAATGCAAATTGCATCAAAATTCGTTTGCATCTTGCAAACTGTGGGAGTCTAAGGGTGACGGTCCGCCGCGAGGTGGTCAGACTATCCTACCCGGGCTCAACGGGACGGATACGACCGGCAGTGGGAACAAACATGCTCCCATTTGCCGAACCGAAAGCGCCAGTAATTGATGACTGACACAGCTTTCGGCCACGCGCAGATGATACGCATCGACTTTCTCCTGTGGGTCCGGGGTTAAAGCCCCGGGCTCCGGGACGCCCCATGCGCCCCGGGCGGCATCAGCACGCAGTGGGGCTTGGCAGAAGAAAGACGGCGGACCGTCGCGAGTCGTTATGACCTCCGTCGTCCGAATGTCGAGTCCCTATGCAAAATTTTCCACAGGAACATTGCCGGAACCCCCGAGCGCATGTTTCTCGACTACAGGACTTAAACTTCGCTTTATATCAGAAGCCGCTCCCCGGCCCCCGGTGCGAGGCAATCATGGCTGCGATTAACTTTGGACCGAACGCAAAATTACGAGACGATATTTAGGCGTGCACGGGCTCCAACTGCAATTGTGTGCCTGGATTGGCGGCTGCGGCGACTTTAGGATTTACCCGCCTCTCATTCGTGTTTCATTGCCCGAAACTAACCTTCGTCGCTATCAGTCGCTCGGGGCCATTGATGCTCAACCATTGGAGAGTGAAACGTGGAGCGCTTAGACGCGTGGTTAGCCAAGACGATCTTCTGGCCAATCATCATCAAGGTTTGTCAGGAAACCGGCTGCTCCAAATGGGCCTTCGGGCGCCTCTGCGCGTTTATTTGGATTTGCGGCGTGATCCTCACGACGAAAGAATGGACGTGGTTCTGGAGCATCTTCATTGCACTGATTGCCATCGGTGAGACTGTATCGGTCGGCCTGCGCAAAGACGCGCCCTACGGCCAAAGCGGTATCGCCCGTGCGGTCTTCTGGTTTTCGCTGGCTCTCGAATTGCCCTCGGTAGCGGCGGGGGATGGCCAACTGGCTCGCCCGGCTTCTACACTCGCTATGCTGTTCAGCCTCTATGCGGCAACGCTGCCCACGGTGCCCCCCAAACGGCGCAGGGAGGACAAGAAGGTGCTAGAAGCAAAAGCCTCAGCTTAGCTTGCCGTGGCCTTGGGGGAACAGTTAAGAAGAACCCGGCTGCATGTTTAGCACCAAGGCTGCCGCCGACCGGTCCAGCTCCTCGCAAGCCCCTCACCGACCATTACGCCCCCCAGAGACTGGCCGTCCCTCACAAGGACCCGCAGCTTTCTCCCGTAGCGGTCAACATCGCGCCCGTCGCTCGCCACCTGAGCCTCAAAGGGACCCGCGTTGACCAGCTCTGCCAGCCGCCGCGTCGCGCGGTTCCCCAGGTCCGCCTCAGCGTCACAGCGGGGTGGATGGGTCTCCGGTGCGTCGATGTCGGCCACCCTGATCTTCTCGCCGTTCATCCACAGCGTGTCACCATCGACCACACAGTTTAGCCCACCGCCCTCGTGGCACAGTGAGAAGGTCGCGGGGGCGGCGAGGGGCGCATGGGGCACCGCTGAAGGCTTTGAGGGGACATAGAGGCTTCCCACGCCCACGACGGCGCCTATGAGCGCTGCAGCGCCCAAGATCGCATAGGCCTTCACCTCAGAGCCCAATCAAACGCCGTAGCGCTTGTTGCCGCCGCTTGTGATGCAATACCGGCCCCCGCGAGGCCCTATGCACACCGTGCCACCACTACACGGGCAGCTCGATCCGCCGTAGACGCCGCTTCCGGTCGAACGACGAGTGGAGGACGCGCTGCGCTTCTTTTTCGGCCGCGAGAGCTTCGCTGACTGGTTAAACAATGAGTAGCTTCCCGCAGACCGTCGGTTCGACGATCTTGCGGCGGTGCTCCGCGTTCGTTGCGCGGATGAACTCGCCGCCGCAACGAAGCTCGTAGAGATGAACCGCGAGCTTACCCAGCAAGAGGGAGTAGCAAGCCGTGACCACCCCGCTCCGGCCTCCACCACGGACACTTCCTGACCCTGCCGGAGCTTCGCGACAATAGAGGCCTTGGCATCCGGGCCAGCCCGGCAGTTCACCGTCGTCCCATTGATGTAAGCCGCGCCTGCCGGCGATGTAACGGCGCACGTCGTCATAACCACGACAACGCGGGCAACTCGCAGCAGTAATGATTTCATGGAACATCCCCCGAGTTCAGGAAGACGATACATTCGAGCTTACATCGCCGCAACCTATGCCCTCTAGCGAGGAGGCTTCCGATAGCGAATGACGCATTCTATAAGGATTTCATTCTCAAACGCGATTAGTTCCTCCCAGGGTCTTGAAGTCCCCAACGGAACCAGATTATGCCCGCCAGCCGCCGCGATCTCCAGCGCCCGCTTGGCGACCTCCTGGCCCTTCACTTGCCGCAGATCCGGCCCCGGCACCGGCAGTTCGACCGTCCCGGGTGCCGGGCGCGGCAGCACCGTCGCGCCCTTGAGATGATTGATGAGACCGAGCAGATCCGGCGCGGCCAGCACGCCTTCCGAACCTGCCCAGGCAGCCTCCGACCCCTGCGCCGCCGGGCAGATCAGCGTCTTGTCCGCCTGCGCCGCATGGAGCGCGGCCAGCAGCACGCCCGGCACCGGCGCGATGCGCCCGTCCAACCCCAGCTCACCCACGACGAGATGATCGGCCAGTTGCTCGGCATCCACCACGCCCATCGCCCCCAGCAAGGCGAGCGCAATCGGCAGATCGTAATGCGAGCCTTCCTTGGGCAGGTCGGCCGGCGAAAGATTGACTGTGATGCGCTTGGGCGGCAGCGAGAGGCCAATGGCGGCGATGGCATTGCGCACGCGCTCGCGGCTTTCCGCCACGGCCTTGTCGGCCAGCCCGACGACGATGAAGTTCGGCAAGCCGGAGACAAGCTGGCACTGCACCTCGACAGGCCGGGCCTCCAGCCCGAGAAACGCCACCGTTTCCACCGTCGCAACCAAGCTTGCCCCCTCTTTGTTCCCCTCCCTGTCTATGTCGGGTCAGAGGGGCAAAGTCGAGCCGCTTTCGTTGGGCTGGTATCGAGCCGGCAAGTTGAACAGCGCCGCGAAGCGCGCCTCCAGCGCCGCATCGCCACTCACGCTGAGCTCGCCCGTCTCGGCAAGCTGGTCGACGGGCATCTTGCCGTAGAAGCGCTTGGCAAGGCCGCGCGCGCTACCCTCATAGGCGAAGTCCGGCGCCGAGACCTCGCCGGCTTCGACATGATAAAGCCCGCGATCCAGACTGGCGCGATAGGGCGTGCCGTCAATGCGAAAGCCGACCTGCAGCACCATCTCCGCCGCCGCTGCCCGATCCAGATTGATCTTGAAGGAGAGCATCATGGCCGTGCCGTTGAGCGGCAGCATCCGGTCATGCGTCGGCGAGCGATAGGCCCATTGCGCCATCGCCAGCACCATCGGCTCGGCCTCCTTGCCCCATGGCGTCAGGCCATAAACCTGCACATTGGCGGGCGGCGGCAAGCGCAGACGCTCGACAATGTGGCGCTCCTCCAGCTCTGTCAGGCGCTGGGTGAGCACATTGGCGCTCAGCCCCGGCAGGGCCGCGCGTAGATCGGAAAAGCGGCGCGGCCCCAGCAGCAATTCGCGGACGACAAGCAGCGCCCAGCGCTCGCCGACCAGATCGAGCCCGTGCGCAAGGCCGCAGGCATCATCAAATCGACGCTTTTGAGGGAGTTTCGACTCGTTAGTTATTTTTTCTAACTCCATGGTTGCAACATTTAAGTCTGTGGGTCAGGATCGTCAAGGCGAACCGAGTCGGTCGGCTCGCTACCGGAGAGGAAACGCGCTGCCCATGGAACGGATGATTTTCGTCAATCTGCCAGTGACCGATCTGTCGAGATCGATGCACTTCTATGAGGCGATCGGCGCCGTCAATGTGCCGGAGTTTACGGATGATAGCGCCGCCATGATGCGCTTTTCGGACGCGATCTGCGTCATGCTGCTCACCCGCCCGCGCTTCTCGAGCTACACCGACCGGGAGATCATCGACGCCCACCGCAGCGCGCAGGCGGCCTTTGCCCTGAGCGAGCAAAGCCGTGAGGCCGTGGACGATATGGTCCAGCGCGGCGCCGGCAGCGGCGGTCTCGCAGATCCCAACCCCATGCAAGACCATGGCTTCATGTACGCGCGCAGCATCGCCGATCCCGATGGGCACATCTGGGAGCCGGTATGGATGGACATGAGCGCAATGCCTGAGCCTGCCTAATTGCCACACGACGGAGACACGCCATGTCCTTTCAGGCCTATCTCGATACCATTCGGACAAAGACCGGCCAGTCGCCGGACGATCTGCGCGCCTATGCCGCCTTTCACGGCTTTCTCGATGACGAGAAGAGACTGAAGCCGGACGTGAAGGCCGCGACGCTGATCGCCAGTCTCAAGCGCGATTTCGATCTTGGCCGGGGCCACGCGATGGCCGTCTACGCCCTGCTCAAGGGCATTCGCAAGGAAGGCGATTGAGCGCGCCCATCGCCTCAGCGCATCCGATGAGAGGAGTTCACCATGCCGCAGAAGACTGATGCGCCGATCGAGGTCACTGCATTTTCATGGGTGCCGCCGTTCGCGCGCGGCCATGTCCGCGATCTGCGGGTGCGCTGGGCGCTGGAGGAGGCAGGCCTCGATTATCGCACCCGCCTGATCAGCGCCATCGACCGGCCGGCGGACTATTATCGCGAGCAGCCCTTCGGCCAGGTGCCGCACTATCGGGAGGGGGATGTCGCCCTGTTCGAGAGTGGCGCCATCGTCCTTCACATCGCCGAGAAGGACGAGCGGCTGATGCCGCGCGATCCCGTCGGGCGGGCGCGGGCGATCACATGGGCCGTCGCCGCACTCAACAGCATCGAGCCGGGCATCATGCACCTTGCCGACATCGACCTGTTCTGCGCCGGGCAGGAGTGGGCCAGGCTGCGACGAGCGGATGCGGTGAAGCAGGTCGAAGGCCGCCTAGACCGGCTGGCCACCGCGCTGGGCGACAAGCCCTGGCTGGAAGGGCGCTTTACGGCCGGCGACCTGATGATGGTCGAGGCGCTGCGCAATCTCACGCCGGATCGCCTCGCCATACCGGACGTGCTGACCGCCTATGTCGCGCGCGGCGAGGCCCGTCCCGCATTCAAGGCCGCCATGGCGGCGCAAATGGCCGACTTCATCCCCGATGAGGCGGTCCAATCAGAAGGAGTATCCGCATGACCTATATCGATGGCATTCTCGTGCCGGTAAAACCCGGCCGCAAGGCAGACTATCTGGAGATCGCCCGCCGGGTCGATCCACTCTTCATCGAATATGGCGCGCTGCGCGTGGTGGAGGGCTGGAATGACGATGTGCAGCCCGGCAAGACCAACGATCTGCGCACCGCCGTCCTGGCGGAAGAGGGCGAGGACGTCGTCTTCTCCTGGATCGAGTGGCCGGACAAGGCGACTCGCGATTCCGGCTGGCAGAAGCTGATGGCCGACGAGCGCATGGCGCACGCCCCGGAAGACAATCCAATGGTCGGCCCGCGCATGATCTACGGCGGCTTCGCCGTGATTCTGGACGAGCGCAAATAGCATTGGCGGGAGGAGGCGGCCCCATGACCAACAGGCATGGCGAATTCATCTGGTACGAGCTGATGACTTCCGATCTTGAGGCCGCCCGCGCCTTTTACAGCGCCGTGGTCGGCTGGCGCATCGCGGAGCGCAGCGACATGCCGGGCATGGACTATCGCATGATCCGCGCCGCCGATGGCGAGGTCGGGGGCATGATGGCGCTGGATGCCGAGATGATCGCCGGCGGCGGGCGCCCGATCTGGCTCGGCTATATCGGCGTCGATGATGTCGATGCGACAGCGGCGGCGATCCCGGCCATGGGCGGTCGCCTCTACGTACAGCCGCAGGACATCCCCGGTGTCGGCCGCTTCGCCATGGCGGCCGACCCGCATGGCGCGCCCTTCTACATCATGCGCGGCAGCGTCGAGGGCGGCGTCAGCCGCGCCTTCTCCCCGCAGGCGGTGGGCCATTGCAGCTGGAACGAGCTATCCACGCCGGACCAACCGGCAGCGCTGGCCTTCTATACAGGCCTGTTCGGCTGGACCAACCCCTCCGCCATGCCGATGGGGCCGATGGGCGACTATCGCTTCCTGTCCGTCGGCGATCTGCCCATCGGCGCCAGTCTGGAACAGAAAGACCAGCGGGCCGAATGGCGCTTCTATTTCCGCGTGCCGTCCATCCGCGCCGCGATGGAAGCAGCGGCAGCGCATTGCGGCACCATCACCACAGGCCCCCATGAGGTTCCCGGCGGTGACTGGGTCGTCATGGGCACCGATCCGCAGGGTGCGCGTTTTGCGCTTGTGGGCGGGCGATAAGGAGGAGCGAGCATGACCAGCGCGATCACGCCCTGCATCTGGATGGACGGCACCGCCGAGGAGGCCGCGACCTTCTACGTCTCGCTCTTCCCGGATTCCCGGATCGACCGGATCGTCCGCTATGTCGATGACTCGCCCTTCCCGCCCAGTTTCCCCGCCGGCACGGCCATGCTCGTGCTGTTCACGCTGGGCGGTCGTCCCTTCTCCGCATTGAACGGCGGGCCGATGTTTCCGCAGACCGAAGCCGTGTCGTTCGTCATCCCCGTGGATGATCAGGCCGAGCTGGACCGCGTCTGGACCGAACTCATCGCGGATGGCGGCGCGGAAAGCATGTGCGGCTGGTGCAAGGATCGCTTCGGCGTCTCCTGGCAGGTCGTGCCGCGCCGGGCGCTGGAGATGCAGGCCAGCGACGACGCAGACGCCGTCCGTCGCATGAGCAGCGCGCTCATGACCATGCACAAGATCGACATCGCCACGCTCGAAACCGCCTTTTCCGGAGACTGACCCCGTGAGTTACATCCTCTACGCCCATCCCTTTTCCAGCTACAGCTGGAAGGCGATGATCGCACTGCACGAGAAGGAACTGCCCTACACGCTGCGCAATGTCGAAGACGAAGGCGTGATGGACGCGCTGCGCGACCAGTGGCCGCTCGGCAAGTTCCCGGTGCTGGTGGATGAGGACACACCGGTGATCGAGGCGACGACGATCATCGAATATCTCGACCTGCGCCACTATGAGCGCGCGCCCTTGATTCCCGCCACTGCCCATGATGCGCTGGATGTGCGCTTCATGGACCGCGTGTTCGACAATCATGTGATGACGCCGGTTCAGGCGGCGGTGACCGAGGCCCTGCCCCACCTCATCGGCGCGAGCGATCCGGTGCGCACCCAGCGCGCGCGCGATGCGCTCGAGACCATTTATGGCTGGCTGGAAGCGCGGCTGACCGGGCATCTCTGGGCCTCGCCGCAAGGCTTCAGCATGGCGGATTGCGCCGCCGCGCCGGCTCTGTTCTATGCCGATTGGGTCCACGCCATTGGCGAGCGCTATCCGGAATTGCGCGCCTATCGCGGGCGGCTGAACGCGCGCCCGTCGGTTGCCCGCTGTATCGAGGGCGCAAGGCCCTATCGCCATTATTTCCCGCTTGGCGCGCCGGACCGGGATTGAAATCCTTAACCGACCGGGCCGGCTGCCGAGGGGTCACGCTCCCACGCTCCCCCGGCCTGTAGCCTGTAACGATCAGCGCTGGCTCGCGATCCGGGTTTCACCGCCCTTGCTGATCTGCACCGAGTCCCCCGCGCCTTCGATCCGCGCGCCGACATAGCTCAGCTCCTTCTCGGTCACGCAAACCCGGCGGGACATGCGCGTGCCGGTCGTCGCCTGCTGCTTGAAGCAATAGAAGGTCTGGTCGCCACGCTTCAGCACCTTGGCCGGGATCTGATAGGTGGCTTCGGCAGCAGGCGCGGCCAGCGCCGGCTGGGCCAGCGGCAGGATGGCGACGGCGGCAGCGGCGGCGATCAGATGAAATTTGCTCGACATGTTGGTTCTCCCTACTGAATTTTTTTCAGTCCCGAATGACTGACACACAAGGCATTGCACTTTGCGTGCCAAATCATAAAAACACGTTTTTTCAGTACTTTGTAAATCATGAGGCTCAGCGCCTTTAAAAGGCCCCTCCCACAGGTTGGTTATTCGTTCAGATAGTTGGTGAAATTCACCATCGCGCACCCCCGTCATATCGAGAGCACGCTATTTTGTTTGCGCTTCATCCGCTCTACGCTCACCACCGCGAACAGAATGGGGGGCGCACCCCCGTGAGGAGAGCCAGACGATGAGGATGACGAAGGCGGCGTCGAACGCGCCCGCCAAGGCCCGCGAGGCACGGCGCTGAATGGTCTGGCCGCACAGCTTCACCGATCTGCGTGACGCCGCCCGCCGCCGGTTACCGCGCTTCCTGTTCGATTATGTCGATGGCGGGAGCATCGACGAGCTGGCCCTGGCGCGCAACAGCGCCGCCGTTCGCGCCGTCACCTTGCGCCAGCAAGTGCTGAACGACGTCTCGGCATCCGATCTTTCGACCACTTTGTTCGGGCAAAAGCTCGCCATGCCCCTGATGCTCGCGCCGATCGGCATGGGCGGATTGCTGGCGCGGCGCGGCGAAGCGCAGGCGATTCGCGCTGCCCATGCCAACGGCGTGCCGATGGTCGCCTCGACCGTGACGGTCTGCTCGGCCGAGGAAATCGCCGGCACCGGCCTGCCCTTCTGGTTCCAGCTCTACATGGCCAAGGATCGCGCGTTCATCGCCGATCTGCTGGCCCGGGTGAAGGCACTGGGCTGCAACACGCTGTTCATGACCGTGGACCTGCCCCTGCCCGGCCCGCGCTGGCGCGACCAGCGCTCGGGCCTCTCGGGACCGCCCGGCCTGCGCGGTCAGGCCCGGCGCTGGCGTGAGATCCTTGCCCATCCCGGCTGGGCCTGGGATGTCGGCCTGCATGGCCGTCCGCATACGCTCGGCAATCTGGTGCCGATCATGAATGGCAAGGTGCGCATGGGCGATTTTCTGCGCTGGAGCGGCCAGAACTTCGATCCGTCCGTCACCTGGAAGGATCTGGCCTTCATCCGCGAGCATTGGTCCGGCACGCTCGTGCTCAAGGGCATCATGGACCCGGCCGACGCAGTCCGCGCGGCGGAGATCGGCGCGGATGGCATCGTCGTCTCCAACCATGGCGGCCGCCAGCTCGATGCCACGGTCGGCACCGCGCAGGCTCTGCCGGATATCGTGGCAGCGGTGGGTGATCGCCTCACCGTGCTGATCGATGGCGGCATCCGCAACGGCCTCGACGTGCTGCGCATGCTGGCGCTGGGTGCCAAGGGCGTCATGATCGGCCGCCCCTGGGCCTTCGCCCTCGCCGCCGGGGGAGAAGCCGCCGTCTCCCGCATGCTCGCACAATATGCGCTCGAACTGCGCTCCGGCCTCGCGCTAACCGGCTGCGCCCGCGTAGCGGACGCCGGGCCGCATTTGCTCGATCATCGGGGCGTAGGCGAACAACCTTAGGCAGCGTGGACAAATTCGAACGACAGCTATTCTCCGTGCCGATCGGGAGGCAGACTGTCAGGACATGACGACTTTTCGGACGTATGCCACTTTGAATTGATCCGGCGGTGAGTAGGGCGATCTAATGCTTCAAGCCCATATTTGTCTTAATAAGGCAAAGCCATATTGGGTTATTCACGCATATTGCCCTACAAAGTGAAACACCGCACCTAAAAGAGGATTTCCTTTTAATCGATCACCCCCATGAAAATATTCAAATGAGTTCAGTGATTCTCGGATTATTTCTTTTGTTTCTTCAATTGAATAATGAGAAAAAGGTCGTATTATTCTAATTTTCCATTCCATAACCGTGTTACTGTTTGGGTTGTTTTTACTAGAATTTTCAGAGGATGGTAATTTTTGGACTTCGTACTCACCATAAAATAGAGTGGAGCCTTGAAGTCCGACAAGTTCGAAATCGTAGTACCTTCGCCCAGAATACGTGATCTTGAGCTCCAAATTCCTCTCGGGGTCCCACGTCCGTTTTCTGTCGCTAACGAAGGTCAACTTTCAGCCTGCCTTGATCAATGGCGCTAAATCTAATCTTGCCTCGCTGCTCCTGGCGGCCGCAGGCCCCCATCGAGCGGCACATCCAATCCCTTTGCGCCGTTATCGGTCGATTCTCGGCGCTGGCATCGATAAGGTCAATGCCCGCCCGACAAACCAGCTATCGGGCGGGGCATTATAGACTGCCCAATAGCGGACAATCCGTGCGGGCCGAATTTGTCCACGCACTCTAGCCCCTCCTGTTGAGCTTCGCTTGCCTGCGGCTCAGAGGAGGGGTTGGAGTGGTGTTACCCCCGCGCAGTCATTCGCCGGCTATGCGATGCTGGCGCATCGCCACCATCCCCAGCCCCTCCTCTCAACAGGCGGGGAGATTCAGCCTCCCCGTCAGGCCGCCTGTTCAAGGGCGGTCGAGCCGCTTTCCAGCAACATCGTCGCAGCCGCGGTGTTGGAAATGGGGATGTGATAGTTCCGGCTGACCTCGGCCACATCCTCGCCCAAGGCCCCGCGCGCCGCGATCCAGTTGACGATCTCGATGCCCTGGCTGCCGGCTTCCTCAACGATATCCAGCGCGCTGATTTTCGTCAGCGCATCCGGATCGGGGCCGAGATTGTCCATGCAGAACTGGTCGTAGCGCTGGTTGATGAAGCCGGCGCGTTCCCCGTCCAGCTGGTGGGAGAGTCCGCCGGTGCCGAACACCACGATCCGCTCATCGCCCTGCCAGCTGCGCAGCGCCTTGCCGACCGCGCGACCCAGCGCCAGGCAGCGCTTGGGGCTCGGCAGCGGATGCTGCACGGTGTTGATGGCGATGGGCACGATGCGCACCGGCCACTGGCCGCCGCCGGGCCAGGACAGCTGGAACGGCACGACCAGCGCATGATCCACCAGCATCGACTGGCAGGTCGTGACGTCGAATTCGTCCTCCACCAGTCCCTCGATGATGTGCCAGGAGAGGGCAGCGTCGCCCTTGAACCCGTTCTGCACCGGCAGGCCCCAGCCTTCATCGGCATTGTGGTAGCTGTCCGCCGCGCCCACCGCGAAGGTCGGCATCTTGTCGAGGAAGAAGTTGAGGCCGTGGTCATTGTAGAAAACTACGGCAACGTCCGGTCTGGCGGTTGCAAGCCAGCGATGGATCGGCTTGAACCCATCGAAGAACGGGCTCCAATAAGGGTCCTGCTCCTGACCGCGCGCAATGGCGCCGCCGATTGCCGGCACGTGGCTGGTGAAGATACCACCGAGAATATGCGCCATGGCTCAGGCCTCCTCTTGCTGATGGGCTGCGTCGAGCAGCATTTGACGGAAAGCCTCGACACTCATGCCGGTCTGCTGCGCCCCCACATCCTGCACGTTGAGGCCATAGATGCCGGCCAGCTTGGCGAGATAATAGATGTTGCCGCCCGCCTCGATCATCTGGAGGACGTTGCGGGCGCGGACCGCCTCGCGCTGCTCTTCGGTCAGATGGAAGCGCTCGAAATAGGCTTCCTCGTCCGCCTGATAGGCGGCGCGATTGGCCGCATCGTTGAACGAAAAGCACATGGCGTTCAGCGCGAAGCCGCGCGCCGCCGCATCACCGTCGAAGACCGGCGTACCGGGAATGATTCGTTTGGCGGTCGTTCCCGCCTCGATCGTTTCGATCGCACCCATTGATCCATGCTCCTGCTTCAGGACTGGATCCGTCACTGCGCTCCCCGCGCTGGGCAGACATTGACCTTGATCAAGCAGGGGATGTTGATCGCGCGGGGGGTCGTCGTCGCAGCGGCCCTGCCGCTAGGACCGATCGACATTCAGATGATGGCGAGTCGAAAATGGGGGTTTTTCGCGACCCTTGAAACGAGCCGCGTGCCTCATTTCAACGCCGTGTACTCACGGTACATGAGCACCGGAAGCGCGAGAGGCCGCCAGCGCTGAATGTCGATCGGTCCTAGCGGGTCACCAGAAAGCGCGGCGATTAAGCTCGTGGCCGAAGGCAAGCAGGGCGACGCCGAGCAGCGTGTAAGGCGTCTCGCCGGCCCAGCCATGGGGCAGGCTGAGCGCCCCGGCCATGATGCCGAGGCCGAGCGCGCCGACCGCAACCGGCAGCGCCATGCCATGCTTGAGCGCGCCGTGGCCGAGCGCCAGTGCGCCGAGCACCATGGCGATCATCAGGCCGGCCTCATGGATGATCTCCGCCTCGAAAATGCCCGCGACAGAAGACAGCACGCCCACAGCAATCGCCGTCGTCAGGCAATGCACGGCGCACAGGCCGGACAGGCCGATGGCCAGCCGGTCGAGCTGTGGCATTGTCCACATCCGGGGTGCGGTGAGCGTTCTCATTGCAAGGGCCATACGCCCCCTCGCGGGAAGATACAACATATCCTTTGCCTCCGGGTGAGGCCTTTATGCGGGGGGCTTGCTTCCGCCGATCCCGCGGCGCATGGGGACCGGATGGCTGAACTTGCGCACTCGTCCTCGCCCGGTGCGCCCGCGGTCGGCGGGCGCCATCTTGGCCGTCCCGCCCCGCTGGCACGCTGGCTGTTCGTCGTCGCGGGCCTGATTCTCTTCATGGTGGCGGTGGGTGGCATCACCCGCCTGACCGAGTCGGGCCTCTCCATCACCGAGTGGAAGCCGGTGACCGGCACCCTGCCGCCCATGAACGAGGCGCAGTGGCAGGAAGAGTTCGACCAGTATCGCACCAGCTCACAATATGCGCTGATGAACAAGGGCATGACGCTCGAAGCGTTCAAACACATCTATTTCTGGGAATATTTCCACCGGCTGGTCGGCCGCATCATCGGCCTTGCCTATGCCGTGCCGCTGGCCTGGTTCGCGCTGCGTCGCGCTATTCCGCGCGGCTTCGGTGTCCGCTTGCTGGTGCTGCTGGCGCTGGGCGGCGCCCAGGGGGCCGTCGGCTGGCTGATGGTGAAGAGCGGCCTTGTCGACCGGGTGAACGTGCAGCCGGCGATGCTCGCCGCGCATCTGGGCATGGCACTGATCCTGCTCGGCGCCGTGGTGTGGACCGCCTGCGACTTCCTGCGGCTGGCCCGGCATGGTGCCGCCAATCCCGTCGGCGCCACCACTCCCGCCAGCCTCGCGCCGCGACGGGCCGTGCCGACATGGGCGGGCACCATCCCCGTGCTCATCCTCTTCATCCAGTTGCTGCTCGGTGCGCTCACCGCCGGTCTGCGCGCCGGCTATGTCTCCAACACATGGCCGATGATGAACGACCGCTTCGTCCCCGACGGAATCGCATGGTGGGGATCGCTGTGGATGACGCTGACCAGCGACCCGTTCCTCGTCCATTTCCTCCATCGCTGGTGGGCCATGGTCGCGGCGGGCGCCATGCTGTGGATGGCCGGGCGCCTTCATGCCCAGGGCGCGCTCCGCCTTTCTTATGCGCTGACCGGCGCCACGCTGGTGCAGGTGATGCTCGGCATCGGCACGGTGCTGACCGGCGTGTCGCTGCACATTGCCGTCACGCATCAGGTCATCGGCGCGCTGCTTCTCGCCATCGCGGTGGCCGGCGCGCATCGACTCGGCCAGCGGGATCGCGAATCGGATCTCGCGCCTGCGCGCGCATGAGCGAGATCGCTCTGGTCTACGTGCCTTATGGTTCGCGCGCGGAGGCTGAAGCGGCGGGCCACCAGATGGTGCAAGAGCGACTGGCCGCCTGCGCCAATGTGCTGGGCGAAGGCTGCTCGATCTATCCGTGGGACGGCGTTATCGAGCAGAGCGCCGAAACCGTGGTGCTGTTCAAGACCGCGCCGGACCGCTACGCGGCGCTCATGACCGCCATTGCGCAGGCCCATACCTATGATCTCCCCGCGATCCTCACCTGGGCCGCGCAGACCACCCCGGCCTATGCGGCATGGGTGCACGAAAAAACGCGGCCCGACGCCCGTCCGGACTGATAGGGTATCCTGATACCCGTCAGCAAGGGCGTGCTTTTTCTTGACTCTCCGCCCCCTCATCGCCATTGGAGCCGCACGGGCGGTGCCTTTTCCGGGGCGCCGCTGTTGTTATTTTCTGGATACTCATTCCTGGAGGCAAGAGGCCATGAAGGCGCTCATGAAGACCACCAAGCCGGCAACCCCGGCCACGGTCGAGAAGAAATGGTTGCTGATCGACGCCGAGGGTCTCGTCGTTGGTCGCGTCGCGAGCATCATCGCGAACATCCTGCGCGGCAAGCACAAGCCCAGCTTCACCCCCCATGTCGACTGCGGTGACAATGTCATCGTGATCAATGCCGACAAGGTGAAGTTCACCGGCAACAAGCTGACCGACAAGCGCTATTACAAGCACACCGGCTATGCCGGCGGCATCAAGGAGACCTCTCCGCAGAAGGTGCTCGAGGGTCGTTTCCCCGAGCGCGTGCTGGAGAAGGCCGTGGAGCGCATGATCCCGCGCGGTCCCCTCGGTCGTCAGCAGATGCGCAACCTGCGCGTCTTCGCGGGCAGCGAACATCCGCATGAAGCCCAGAACCCCGAAGTGCTCGATGTTGCGGCGATGAACCGCAAGAACAAGGTTGGTGCCTGATGTCCGATACCGTCAACTCGCTGTCCGATCTGCAGGACCTCACCCAGGGTAACGCCGATGCGCCCGCCGCCACCGACGCCGTGCAGGCACCGGTGAAGGTGTCGAACGCGCCGCTGCGCCAGCAGGAGCTGGACAAGCAGGGCCGCGCCTACGCCACCGGCCGTCGTAAGGATGCCGTCGCCCGCGTGTGGGTGAAGCCCGGCACCGGCAAGATCACGGTCAATGGCCGCGATCAGGAAACCTATTTCGCACGTCCCACGCTGCGTCTCGTCATCAACCAGCCCTTCACGGTCACCGACCGCACCGGCCAGTATGACGTGATCTGTACCGTGAAGGGTGGCGGTCTTTCCGGTCAGGCCGGCGCCGTGAAGCACGGCATCGCGCAGGCGCTCAGCAAATATGAGCCCACGCTGCGCGCCGCCGTGAAGGCAGAAGGCTTCCTCACGCGCGACCCGCGCGTCGTCGAGCGCAAGAAGTACGGCCGCGCCAAGGCTCGCCGCAGCTTCCAGTTCTCGAAGCGCTAAGAACGTCGGCGTCGTTTCGCGAGGCCGGACTATGGTCCGGCTCCGCGGACGCGCAGGAGGTTCAGAATTTCCCGTCCGGGACCGGAACAAGGGCTGCTCTTCAGGGCGGCCCTTTTCTTTTGGGCGCGTTGTGGGCGCAGCGCTCATGGATTCACGCGCGACGGCTTGACCTGCAACAGGGCTCACCTACCTTGAACTTGCGGGCCGGGCCTCTCTGGCGATCCCCTATGGATCGTGATGTCGGACCGCATCGAGTGCGCTCGGTGCCGGCTCCAGACTCACTGAAGACCTGCATCAGCCACCCGATCGACAATCGTTCCATCGGAGGTTTTTCATGACATCAGCCCAGTCCATGCCCTGCCCGGTTTGCCACGTGCCGCTCGTGATGAGCGAGCGCCAAGGCGTCGAAATCGATTATTGCCCCCAATGCCGCGGCGTGTGGCTGGACCGGGGCGAGCTGGACAAGATTATCGAGCGCGCCAGCGTAGAACTGGCGCCTGTCCCTCCGCCGCAGACCCGCGCCGAGCCTTATCCGCCTCAGTCTCAGGCTCACCAGCCGTACCGCGATGAGCGATATCGCGAGCAGGGCTATCGGGATGACGGCTACCGCTCGCATAAAGGCTATCCCAAGCGGAAGAAGTCGTTCCTCGAAGAGCTGTTCGACTGATCGAGGGTTTAGCTCTCACAAGCCGTCCACGCCCAGCCTCCGCTCGATGCCGATCCGGTCCAGAAACGCGGCATCGTGGCTCACGACGAGTAAGGCGCCGTCATAGTCGACGAGCGCCTGCTCAAGGAGCTCGATGCTCTCGATGTCGAGATGATTGGTCGGCTCATCGAGGATTAAAAGCTGCGGCGGCACCGGCCCGCTTGTGATCACGCACAGGGCGGCGCGCAGCCGCTCGCCACCGCTCAGCACCGCGACATCCTTCAGGGCATCGCGGTTGCGGAAGGCGAAGCGGGCCAGCGCCTCATGCGCCATGTGTGGGGTCATACCGGGATGCGCGGCCAGCATCGCGGCTTGCAGGGTCTGGCCGGGCCTCAGAAGGTCGGCATGCTGGTCGAGCAGCGCGATCCGGCCCGCCCCGCGATGGATGGTCCCCGCGCTCGGCTCGGCCCGCCCGATCGCCAGGGTCAGCAGGCTGGTCTTGCCACTGCCATTCGGCCCAGTGACCGCGACGCGCTCTGGCCCGGTCATGGCGAAGGACAGCGGGCCGAAGAGCCGGCGCCCGCCCCGGTCCAACACCACATCCTCAAACCGCAATACCGTGCGATTATGTGGGAGGCCGGCCGATGGCAGATGGATCTGAAGCGGCGTCAGAACCTCGACCTGCACGCGGGCGGCCTCCAGCGACTGGCTTGCCGCGCCGATCTGGCGCTCGGCCTGCTGACGCTCGCGCGCCCCGCTTTGCTCGGCCTGCTCGGCCCGCTTGCCGAGCAGAATGCGCGGCTGATCCCCCCGCGCCCGGGCAGTGCGCCCGGCTTTGTCCCGCCGGGCCTTGCGCTCGGCCTGAGCCTGCGCATCCCGCTGCTGCCGGGCGAGTGTGCGTTGGCTGCGATCCAGCGCGTCCTCGGCCCGTGCGCGCATCGCATCGCGACTCGCCACAAAGGCGCTCCACCCTCCGCGGACGCTGAAGGCCCCGACCGGCGAGAGCTGGACGATCCGGTCCATGCCTTCCAGCAGTGCGCGATCATGGCTGGCTACGAGCGCGCCGCCCGGCCAGCAGGCCAGCAACGCCGCCACCGCGGCCCGGCCGGCGTCATCGAGATTGTTGGTGGGTTCATCGAGCAGCAGCAGTTCGGGCTCTGCAAGCAGCATCGCCGCCAGCCCGACGCGGGTGCGTTCCCCACCCGACAGCGTCGCGCAATCGCGGTCCAGAGCCGTGCCGGTCAACCCGACGTCCGCCAGGGCCCGCTCAAGGCGCTCGGGCAGAGTCCAGTCCGCCTCCGCTGCATCCTCCAGCGATCCCTCGCCCCCGTCCAGGCGCGCGAGTCTCTCCAGCGCATCGGAAAGGCCGAGCGCTTGTGCAACGCTGCCGGCATCCAGCTGGATCTGCCGCAAGGTGCCGATGCGCCCGGTCCGGTGGATCGTCCCCGCCTGTGGCGCGCCGCCCTCGGCGATCATGGCGAGCAGGCTCGACTTGCCGGCGCCGTTGCGCCCGACAAGGCCGACCCGCTCCCGCCCGATGGCCAGAGTCAGGTCAGAGAAAAGCGCCGTCCCGTCAGGCCGGGCGAGCGTGACGTGATCGAGGGTGAGAAGAGCGGGATTCGGGCCGGGCATGGAACACCTGTGACGAAGGAACAATCGGGCGGATGTCCGGTGCCTTGTCCATGATGATGTGCTCCTGCTGGCGTTGAAGGTGCGATGTAAGCGCGATCGTGCGCGGAATCAAATCCGCCGCACCAAGCGCGCGACGAGAAGCATCGCGGCGGGAAAGCTGAGCGCCCACAAGGCACCCACCCAGATCAGCCACGGCCAAAACATCTGCAGCGCCAGCGCCGGCATGAGGAGGCCGTTGGCGAGCAAGGCTGCATGGGCCGCGCGACCGCCCCGCCCGGCTGGAAGCGCGAAGGCAGCCAGCAAGGTAGCGAGACTCATCAGAGCGTAGCCCAGCAGATCCACCGCGAAGAGGAAGCTACGATAGGGCAGGAAGAGAAAAGGCTCGATGCCTGCCGTATCGCCACTGGCCAGTCTCGGCCCGACGAAGGTGAGCTGAACGAAATAGACGAGGCCCGTGAGCGTGGCATACATGATCGCGAAGCCAAACGCGCTTTGACTGACGGCCCGGCGCCCCGGCGGCGCGAGCCGATGCCGGGCGGCCGTGAGGATCACGAAGGCTGGGCCGAGCAGCAGCGACGGCGTGAGCAGCAGCGCCAGCCCGCGCGGGGTGCTGGCAGCATTCGGGCCGCCGGCAGAGCCTAGCACGCCGAGCCATTCGAGCAGTTGCCCGCAGACATAGGCAAGGGCGAGCAATGCGCAGGCCAATGCCGCCGCATAAGCCAGCCGTGCGGCGATCGCGCAGTCCCGCTGCTCTGATGGATTGCCCATCGTCTGCCGCTCATCTTCCAACATGTGCAGAAGATAGGTTAGCCATCGCCGCCGGGCTTTGCGCGGGATCAACAGCATCCTCCATATTGCCCGCTGGCGGCGGGGGTGCTAACCGCCAACCTCATGCACACGCCGCCTGAAATCATTCACGTTCATGCTCGCCGAGTCTCCTGTGATGGCTCGGGCCACGGCATCCCCGCTGCGCTGGGGCATCCGCGCATCTTCCTGGAGATCGACGAGCATGGCTATGTCGATTGCGGCTATTGCGACAGGCGCTTCGTGCTGGCGGGTGGCCCGGCCGACACCCCGGACATTGTGAACAAGCCAGACATTTCGTCCGGCGCCAGCCTCTGAACGGCTGACGACCCACCCGGCGAAGACCGGGCCATCAACGGAGAGGATCGACCGCCCATGCCATTGCATCCCGTGCCGGTCGACGATCCCGCTGTCTGGAC
This sequence comes from Sphingobium sp. B2D3A, assembly GCF_025961795.1. Classification (NCBI taxonomy): domain Bacteria; kingdom Pseudomonadati; phylum Pseudomonadota; class Alphaproteobacteria; order Sphingomonadales; family Sphingobiaceae; genus Sphingobium; species Sphingobium sp. B2D3A. The sequence goes on from NZ_JAOQOI010000001.1 coordinate 594,987, forward strand.
CAGTACCGAAATCGGTGGACGCGAGGGCTTCACCCATCGGCTTTCCCCTGCGCAACGCGACGCTATCGATCGCGCCGTGCTCCGCGTGCGCGGCCGAGTCGCGCATGACATCCGGCGCGAGGAATTCTCCTGCCCTGAAATCGACGCGCTGATGAAGGCAGCGCGCTGGCAGCTTTTCCATGGCTGCGGCGCGGTCATTCTCTCCGGGATCGATGCTGGCCGTTATGATCTGGCAGATCATGAGCGGCTCTATTGGGGGCTTGGCACCCATATCGGCACCGGCGTCGTGCAAAGCCCACGTGGCGACCATATCGCCCATGTCCAGAAGGAAGAGGGCGGGCCGCCGCGCGGTTACACGTCCGATCTGGAACTGCGCTCCCATACCGATTTTCACGAAGTGCTCTCGCTCTACGGCCTTCGTGCCTCGGCGCAGGGTGGCGAGAGTGGTGCTGTCAGCCTGCTCGCCATCCACAACATCATGGCCCGCGAGCGACCCGATCTTCTCGCCCGTCTGTACGAGGGCCATTATATCGACTGGCCGCAGCGGCCGCAGCCTCACGAAGAGGCGCTGCCTTTCTTCTGGACATTGGATGGCAAGACGAGCGGGTTCAACAACCGCGTGTTCCTGCGCCATGGCCGCGAGCCGGAGAAGCTGCCCGCTGCGTTCCGCGAGGCGCTCGCCCTGTTCGACGAGGTCGCGCTGCGGCCCGATGTCCGCACCGACTTCGTCCTCCAACCCGGCGAAATGTTCTTCTGGCACAATTTCCTCGTGCTGCACTCGCGCCAGCAATTCCACGACACGCCCGATGCGCGCCGCCTGCTGCTGCGCCTGTGGCTGAACATCCCGAACGGACGGCCGATCCATCCCGCCATGCGCAGCCTGACGACGGAGATTGATGCATATCATGGCGGGGTTGCGGTGCCGGCCTAGGAGGGACCGATCACCTTGGGAGGACGGCCCATGCCTCGTATCTTGCTCGCTCTTCTGTGTTTTCTCATCGCGATGCCGGCGCAGGCGAGCACGCCCTGGTCCCGCCCGGCGGCCACAACGCTGCTCGATTATGGCCGCAAGATTGACTCACATGGCCTCGATCCGCGTGATTATGAGCTGGACCGGTTGCGCGGCGCTCTCGAAGGCGGAGACCAGCGCGGCCTTGACATCGCTGCGACGCGCAGCTTTGCCTTGATAGCCCGCGACCTCGCCAATGGCCGGGTGCCTGCCGACCAGCGCCGCCTCTCCTATTTCCGCACCCCCAATCTCAGCCCGGACGCGGTGCTCGCCCTGATCGACCGCGCGCTGAGCAGCGGCGATATCGCTGCCGAGCTGGACCGGCTGGCCCCTGCCCATGCCGATTATCGCCGGCTCCGGGCCGCGCTGCTGAGCCTGCCGGCCGATGCCGTGGCGGACCGTGCCCGGCTGCGCGCCAATCTCGAGCGTTGGCGCTGGCTGCCCCGCGACATGGGGCCGCGTTATCTGATCGTGAACGTGCCGGAATATGTGGCGCAATTGGTCGATCGCGGTGCGGTGCTGGCCACGCACCGGGTGATCGTGGGCAAACCCGGCACGCCGACGCCCCAATTCACCACCACCGCCACTGGGGTCATCCTCAACCCGACGTGGACCGTGCCGCAGTCGATCGTGCGCGAGAGCGTCGGCGCGTTGATCCGCACGCGCCCGGCCACGGCCCGCGCGCGGGGCTATAGCTGGACCCAGCAGGGCGGCAGCCTGCAGGTCGTGCAGCAACCAGGCCCCGGCAATGCACTCGGGCAGATGAAGATCGACATGCCCAATCCGCTCGCCATCTTCCTGCACGATACGCCGAGCAAGAGCCTGTTCGAGAAGGAAGAGCGCACCTTCAGCCACGGCTGTGTGCGCACGGACCAACCGTTCGACCTCGCCGTGGCGATGCTCACCGGTACGGACTGGACGCGAGCGCGGATCGACGCTGCAGTCGCCGCCGGCACCACCGTGACGGCCAAGCTGTCCGCACCGATTCCGGTCTACATCGTCTACATGACAGCGCGTGCCGATGCGAAAGGCCGGCTCAACAGGTTCGATGATGTCTACGGGCTGGATGGCGACATTGCCGCAGCCCTCGGCGCCGGCAACCTCGCCGCGACCCGGCAACTCTCCAGCATGGGATGTCTGGCTGGCTAGGCGCCCCGTAACACGCTCGTCAGTGGCGGCGCCTTACACCTTGTCGGCGTAGAGCATCCGTCCGGGGCCGAGCCAGTCGAGCAGAGGGTTGATCTGCGTTTCGCTCACGGCAAAGCAGCCCTCGCTGCGCCCCAGCTTGCCGAGGCGCTTCACCATGTCGTCATTGCTGTACCAGGCGCCGTGAATCACGATGGCGCGCGATTCGGCATTGTCGTTGCTCGTCTCCAGCCCGATCAGCCGCTGCGAGCGTCCATGCTGGCCAGTATAATGAGCGCCGGTGAGATAGGCCCCGCGCGAGCTGGCGTTGGAGCCGGGCGCATTGCTGAAGCTGTGCAGGAAGCCGCTATGCGCCGGATCGGACCCACGCCCGTGCGCGACGGTCAGCAGCCGGTGGAGGCCGCTCTCGCGATCGACCAGCAACATCCGCGCGGCGGCCGAGGGCAGCGAGAAGTCCACGACGACGAACCGGTCGCGCAACTTGACGCTATACTGGTCCATGGCCGCTTCCGCCTTGGCAACGAGCTTGGCCCATTGCGGCGGCGTGCGCACGGCGGCGCGCACACTGGCAGGCACCAGAGCAGCCGATGCGGCCGCTCCAGCGAGCGTAAGAAACTGACGGCGATGCACAACGGACATGACGGCTCTTTTCGATCAATCGATGATTGCAACGCGCCCCGCATCCCGTCCCCACGGAGGCTTCGATAGATCGGAAAATAGGGGAAGAGCCCTCATTTGCCAAGTCCCGTGCGGTGCATCGTGCCTTTCGATGGCCGCACGTTGGGGAAGAAAACCCCACGACCTGACCACCCCGTGCTCCTGCGAAGGCAGGAGCCTAGGGCGCATGGGACCGCCTAAACCGCCCTGGGCTCCTGCCTTCGCAGGAGCACGTAGTGGGTGGGTGGAGAGCATTTGATCGCCTCAAACGGGCCGACGCGGGACATGATTATCTCGGCTGGCGGCGGCCCGTGACCAGCCGAGCCGGATGCACACCGCACCCAGCCCGCCTCTTCACCCCTTCATCCCTCGAGCTGCTTCTGCAGCGTGCGGATATCCGCATCCATCTCGGGATTATCGAGACGCATCGCCTCGATGGTCTTCACGGCGTGGATCACCGTGCTGTGGTCCCGTCCACCGAACACGCGGCCGATTTCCGGCAGCGAGCGCGGCGTGAGCTTCTTGGCCAGATACATCGCCACCTGACGCGGACGTGCAACCGCACGGGCGCGACGCTGTGAGCGCATTTCGGACTGGTCGATCCGGTAATGAGCCGCGCACAGCTTCTGGATCTCGTCGATGGTGATGCGCCGGTGGCTGGCTCGCAGCGATTCGGCCAACATCGACTGTGCCAGTTCGGTGGTGATCGCCTTGTCGACGAGCTGGGCATAAGCCACCAGCTTATTAAAGGCGCCCTCCAGCTCCCGAATGCTGGTGCGGATGGCCCCGGCGAGCAGGGCGATGACGTCGTCCGGCACCGCAATGTCCGCCACTGCTTCGCGCCGCGCTTCCAGAATTTTCATGCGCAGCTCGAGGCCTGCAGGCTGGATGTCGGCGACCAGCCCGCCGGCGAGGCGGGACAGGATGCGCGGATCGACCGAGCCAAGCTGCTGGGGCGGCCGATCGGCGGCGATCGCGATCCGCGCACCGGCATCGATGAGATCGTTGAGCGTATGGAGGAATTCCTCCTGTGTCGGCCCCTTGCCGGCGATGAACTGGATGTCGTCGACCAGCAGCATCCGTGCTTCGCGCAGCCGGGCCTTGAACGAGAAGGTGTCGTTGGCGCGAATCGCCGCCACGAACTCGTTCATGAACCGCTCGGCCGACATATAGAGGATCGCCCCCTCCCTCGGCGGCGCACCGGTGCTGCCGCCAAGCGTCTCGCCATAGGCCTGCGCAATGGCGTGGAGGAGGTGCGTTTTGCCAAAGCCGGTCGGGCCGTGGATGAACAGCGGATTGAAGGCCGGGCGGGTCGCGCCGGCCATGGCCTTGGCAGCCGACGCCGCCAGCACATTGCTCTCGTCCGTCATGAAGCCGGCGAAATCGTGACGCGGCTCGAAGCGTTGCGCAGCGCGCCGCCCCGCCGACTCGCGGTTGGTCGATGCGTCTTGCGAGGACGCAAGCGCCCGCGCCGACTGGCCCGGACGCGCCGTGCTCTCCTGTGGGCGGAAGCCGCGCGGGGTGACCGGCACCGTTTCAGGCGCTTCGCTGGCTCGAACGATGCGCAGGTCATGCACGCCGACCGGCGTCGTGCGCCAGGCCAGAGCAATACGGGTGGCGAAATTGCTGGAAACATAGCTCGCCGCGAATTCCGACGGCGCCTCGATATCGAGCGTGCCGGACTGGGCGCAGAAGCTGCCCAGCCGCAACGGCCGAATCCATTGATCGAACAGGCGAACCCCGACGGCCCTGCGCAGCCCCGCGCGGATCTCCGTCCATGCCTGTTCCAGCGCCTCGCGCTCGGGCTGCTCGCCGATGTCGGCTGGCCCGATGCCGTCGGCAACGCTGCTGAAATGTTGCTGATTCACGTGTTGCCCCATGTCTTCCCGATCCCCGATCGTCCTACTCCTCGCAGGTGATCTGCTGTCAGACGCTGGACGCGAAAATCCCTCGCGGGAGTGCCCCTCCCACGTCCAGTGTTCAACTCAGACCGCTGTATGACGTGGCTACGATTCGAGCCCCGCCGAGGGCAAGTTGTGGCAGTGCTCGCCCCCCCGATCAAGCACGCCCTCTGTCAAAAATCTGAAATAAAATGCTTGACCACGGAATCCCGACCGGAAGGACGGTTAAACAGATAAGGCACTGATATCTAGTATATTTTTTAGGCATCGGGAAGCCGGAATTTGCTGCGCCCGCTGCGAATCGTTGGGATTCCGAAGATCAGGTCGCGGCGCTCCTGCACCCCGAAAGTTTAACCGTTCGGACACCATTTGCGCTTGTCCTCTTCTTGTTCTCACGCGGCTCGCTCAGCGCGCTCCATCGGGTTCCATCGAGGCCTGCGACTCGGACGTCCAGCCACCGCCCAATGCCTTGTGGAGCGCAATCGCAGCCTGCACCGCCCCCGCCTGCGCGCGGTTCAGCTGCTGCATCGCGGACTGGCGCGCCAGAGCGGCCCGCGCCAGGGCGAGCCGGTCGTCCTCGCCAGCGGCCTGGCGGCGGGACACCAGCGCATAGGCAGCCTCTTCCCGCGCCAGCGTCTCGCGTGCTGCGATGAGCCCCTCCACGCTGCGGTCGAATCGATTGATCGAGTCTTCACTGTCCGCCAGCGCGCCGACCACGGCGCCATCATAGCGGGCCGCCGCTGCCTGCGCGCGCGCATCGGCCGCGCGCACCATCGCCCGCGCCCGCCCGCCGTTAAACAGCGGCCAGAACAGGCCGCCCCCGCCCTGCAGCCGGGTGCTGTCCCCGCTCACCAGATCGCCGATCGCGCGGGCCTGCTGGCCAACAGCCAGGCTGAGCGACAGGCGCGGGAAAAGATCGGCCCGCGCCACGCCGATGTCGGCCGTGGCTGCCGCCAGCTCCCGCTCGGCGCTGAGAATATCCGGCCGGCGCCGCAATAGCTCGGAGGGCAAGCCCGCCGCAATGGCCGGCGGCGGCGCAGGAATGGCGCCCGGCTGCTCCAGTTGCGGGACCAGCGCGGCGGGTTCCTTGCCGACCAGCCGCGCCACTTGCACCGCTGCGCTCCGCACGCCGGCCTGCGCCTGCGTCACCGCCAGCCGGGCGGTCTCGGCCTCGCCCCGCGCGCGGCCGGCATCGATGGCATTGGCTTCGCCAGCACGTTCCAGCAGCCCCGCCAGATCGGCAAGCTGCGTGCGCGCGGCAAGCATGTCCTGCGCGACCGCAAGATCCGCCTGCGCCTGCCGCAGACCGACATAGGCCCGCGCCAGCTCGGCGATCAATTGCATCCGCACCGCTTGCGCCGAGAGCGCCGCCGCCTCGCTACGCGCCTGCGCGGCCTCACTCTGGCGCGCCTGCCGGCCCCACAGATCAAGTTCCCAACTGGCGTCGAAGCCGACATCGAACAGCGGGAAGTCCCGCGCGAAACCGGGAATCTGGCCCACCGGCATCTGGCCATTCTCGCTCAGCACCACCTGATTGCCGCTCGCGCTCGTCGTTACCTGCGGCAGGCGCTCGCCGCGCACGGCATCGCGATTCGCCCGCGCCTCCGCCACCCGCGCCTGTGCCTCGCGCAGGTCCGGATTGCCGGCCAGCATCTGCTCGACCAGCCCGTTAAGCATGGGATCGTGCAACTGCTCCCACCACCGCTCGGCCTGCACGGCGCCCGTCCCAGCCTCGCCCAGCCAGCGATCCGCCAGTTGGGTCTGCGGCGGCGCATAGGCGGGACCGAGCGCACAGGCGGAGAGCAGCAGTGGTGCCAGCGCAGCGCCGGCGAGCGGAGGGAGAGAGGTAACACGCATGGACTTCACTCCATTCGGGCACGGAACAGCCAGGCCGCCGCACTCAGAGAGACGAGGGCTATGACGCCAAGCGGCCAGAGCTGATGGAACACGACGGCGGCGGGCATGGCCTTCAAGAACAGGCCCTGCACGATGATGAGGAAATAGCGGACCGGATCGGCGTGCGTAATGATCTGCAACCAGTCCGGCATATTCTCGATCGGCGCGGCATAGCCGGAGAGCAGGATGAGCGGCACGGTGACGATGAACGAGCCGAGAAACGCCTGCTGCTGCGTCATCGACATGGCCGAAACGAGCAGACCCAGGCCGATGAGGGCAAGCTGGTAGAACAGCATCGCAATGAGGAAGAGCAGGAAGGAGCCGGTGAAAGGCACCCCGAACGCCACCTGCGCCACCACCAGAAACAAGACGCCGTTGACCATGCCGACCAAGAGCGGCGGTACCATCATGCCGATGAGGATCTCATGTACCCGCATGGGCGAGACCATCAGCTGATCGAACGTCCCAAGTTCCCGCTCGCGCGCCACCGCCTGCGAGGTGATGGCGATGCCGGCTATCGAGATGATCAGCGCCACCAGTCCCGGCAGGGTGAACCACATATAATCGAGGCTGGGATTGTACCAATGCGTCACCGCGCTCCCGCCGGCCATGCGCGCACTGATCGGCGCCAGTTCCGCCCCATAGCCCGCCGCGATCTGGTTCACATAGCCCGCGACGATCTGTGCGGCATTGGACCGGCGGCCATCCAGCACCAGGCCCAGCGTGGCGCTTTGGCCTCGGGCCAGCCGCTGGTCGAAATCCTCCTGAATGACGAGCGCCGCAAGCACCTTTTGCTCGTCGATCGCCTCTTCCATCGCCGCCATGGAGGGCAGCACGATGACGTCCCGAAAGCGCGGACTGCCCTCGATCCGTTGGAGCAATTCCTGCGCATGGGCGCCGCCGGAGCGATCGACGAGGCCGATGTCGACATTCTTGACGTCCAGCGTGGTTGCGAAGGTGAAGATCAGCAACTGGATCAGCGGCGGCAGCACGAGCACGATGCGCGACTTGGGATCGCGCAGCAGCGCCCAGATCTCCTTGACGATCATCGCGCGCAGGCGGGTGAACCGGGCGGCCATCAGTCAAGGCTCCGCCGCGTGGCGCGGAAGCACAGGATGAAGAACAGGAGGCCAAAGCCCAGCATGATGAGGATGTTGGGCAGGATGATCGCCCAGATGTCCCCGGCCATGAACACGGTTTGCAGCGCTGGAATGAGGTAGCGCGCCGGCACGGCATAGGTCAGCGCCTGGATCGGCCAAGGCATCGACCCGATCTCGAAGATGAAGCCGGAGAGCAGGAAGGTGGGCAGGAAGGAGGCGAGCAACGCCACCTGACTGGCCACGAACTGGTTGCGCGTCGTCGCCGAGATGAACAGCCCCAGCCCCAGCGCCGGCAACAGGAAGGCAGCGGCGATGGCGAACAGGGCGAAGATCGATCCATGGAAGGGCAGGCCGAAGGCGGTCACCGCGATCACCGTACACAGCGCCATGGAGACCATGCCGAGCAGGAAATAGGGCAGCACCTTGGAGAGAATGAACTCAGTCATCCGCATCGGCGTGGCCAGCAGCGCCTCCATGGTGCCGCGCTCCCATTCACGCGCGACGACCAGCGCGGTGAGCAGCGTCCCGATCATCGTCATCACGATGGCGATGGCGCCGGGCACGAGGAAATAGCGGCTCTGCAGGCCCGGATTGAACCACATCCGTTGGGAGACATCGATGGGCGGCGCAGCCCCGCGCCCGAGGCGCATCCCCAGCTCGTCGGCCATCCATGTCTGGCGCACCCCCTCGGCATAGCTGGCGACGAAATTCGCCTGATTGGGCTGGGTGCCATCGGTGACGATCTGGATTGGTTGCGGTGTCCCGTGCGCCATGGCCCGGCCGAAATCGGGCGGAATGACGACGAAGCCGCGAATCGCACCCTGCTGCATCAGCGCGCGGGCGGGCAGCACGGCATTGAGCGGGGTGACCTGGAAATAGGGCGAATGGGCATAGGCCTGCGCCAGCCGCGCGGCCGGCGCGCTGTCATCCTGCACGACCAAAGCGATCTTGGTGTCGCGCGGATCAAGGGAAATCGCATAGCCAAAGAGGAAGAGCAGCAGCAGCGGCATCGCAAAGGCGATGAGGAAGGTCGAAGGATCGCGCCGGATCTGGGCATATTCCTTGACGATCAGCGCCAGCAGCCGACGGCGCGAAGAGCCTGCCATGGCGCCAGCACGCGCCTCCACCTGCGCCAGCGTCGGGTCGGGATCGGGCCTGCTCATGCCGCGGCCTCCGCGTCCCGATGGGCGTCGGACGCCTCGATGAGGGCGATGAACGCATCCTCCATCGTAGGATCATCCTTGCCGGTCAGCTCGCCGGCTTTCGCCTTAAGCGAATCAGGCGGACCGCTGGCGATCTGCTGTGCGCGATAGATGAGCGTGACATCGTCGCAATATTCGGCCTCATCCATGAAATGGGTGGTAACCAGCACAGTAACGCCGCGCCGGACGAGGCCGTTGATATGCGTCCAGAACTCGCGGCGCATCACCGGATCGACACCGGATGTCGGCTCATCGAGGAACAACACCGGCGGCTCGTGCATCACCGCGCAGGCCAGAGCGAGGCGCTGCTTGAAGCCGAGCGGCAGCGTCCCGGCATTGCGCTTGAGGTTGCCGCCCAGCTCGAAAATGTCGGTAACCCGCTCGATCGCCGCGCGCGCCTGCCCGCCGGACAGATCATAAGCGCCGGCGAAGAAGTCGAGATTCTGCGCGACCGACAGATCCCCATAGAGCGAGAATTTCTGCGCCATATAGCCCAGTGATCCGCGGGCCTGTGCGGCGGCCCGGCGCAAGTCGTGGCCGGCTACGGAGCCACTGCCCTCGCTGGGCGTGAGCAGGCCGCAGAGCATCTTGAACGTCGTCGATTTGCCGGCGCCATTTGGCCCCAGCAGGCCAAAAATCCGGCCACGCGGAACCGTGAAGCTCACATCACGCGCCGCCGTGAAGTCGCCAAATCTTTTGGTCAGACCCCTGGCTTCGATAGCGGGTGCCTCGCTGGCGGGAATCTCGCGATAGGCCGCTGCCAGCGCGCTGGTCCCTTCCGGCCCGCCCCCCAGCCGCTCGATGAACCCGTCCTCAAAGCGCGCGGGTGCACGCGACACCTGCGTTTCCGGCCCCATATCGAGCGCATCGGCATTGGGTACCGGATGGCCCTCGCCGATAAGCAGGCGGATCGCGCGGCCCTGCAAGGTGCCGTCGATCACGTCTGGCCGGTCGAGCGCGCGGGTGAGCGCCTGCCGCCGGCGCTCGGCAAAGCCGGTGACCCGAATCACGCGGTCGCTGATCGCATCGGTCAGCGTGGCCGGCGGGCCGGTGAACAGCGTCCGCCCCTCGCTCAGCAGATACACCGTGTCGCACATCTCGGCCTCGTCGAGATAAGCGGTGGACCAGAGCACGCCGATGCCCTCCTTGGTCAGCTCGGCCACCATGGCCCACAACTCGCGACGGCTGATCGGATCGACGCCCACGCCCGGCTCGTCCAGCAACAGCAATGGCGGCGTGCTCACCAGTGCGCAGGCCAGGCCCAGCTTCTGCTTCATGCCACCCGAGAGCTTGCCGGCCGGGCGCGCCTGAAAGCGGGCAAGGTCGGTGAATTCGAGGAGGCGCTTGAAGACGCTCTCCTGCGCATCGCGCGGCAGGCCCCGCACCTCGGCATAAAGGCCGAGATTCTCGCGCACGGTTAGGTCTTCATAGAGGCCGAAGCGCTGCGGCATGTAGCCGATCGAATCAAGGCGATCGGCAGGCGGCGCGCCGAGAATGGAAACGGTGCCTTCATCCGCCCGCATCAACCCGGCCAGCACGCGAATCAACGTTGTCTTGCCGGCACCATCCGGCCCCACCAGCCCGGTAACCTTGCCCGGCACCACAACCAAATCGACCCCGCCGAGCGCGCGCGTGTCGCCGAACGCTTTCACGATCCCCGTGGCCGTCGCAACCGGCTGGCCATCGCCAGCGACTGGCGCGAGGTCACTCATATCGGCCTACCGCCGTTATTCCGTCGCGATGGCGACGTCCCGCGCATGGTCAGCGCTTCGCTACAGGAGCGGCATCGGCGATGGAGACGCTCACCGGCTGGCCCTGCCGCAGCTTGCCGTCCGGATGATCCACGACGATCCGCAAGCGATAGACCAAGTCGGTGCGCAGGTCGCTCGTCTCCACCGTCTTGGGGGTGAATTCCGCGCGCGGCGAAATATAGCCGATGATGCCTGAATAAGATTTGGGGTTGCCGTCCGCCGTGATCGTGACCGTCATGCCCGGCGCGATCCGGCTGAGCTGGTTCTCGGCCACATAGGCTCGCACGCGCACAGGACGATCGATGGCCAGCGTGAAGACGGTTTCGCCCGGCGCCACGATCGCGCCGGGTTCGCGCGCGCGCGTCACCACCACACCATCCACGCTCGCGAGCAGGCGGGCGTCGTCGAGATCGGTGCCAACGCCCTTGCGCGCAGCCTCTGCGGCCTGCAGCGCCGCGCGCGCCGCCTCGACGTCTTCGCGCCGCGCGCCGGTGCGCACCAGGGTCAGCGCCGCCTGCGCCTCGGCGAGCTGGGCATTAGCGCGATCGCGCATGGCGACGGTCGATTCCCACACATCGCGGCTGATTGCGCCCGGGGCGACCAGCGGCTGCCGGCGTTCATAATCGCGCTGGGCATCGCGCGCCGCCGCCTGCGCTGCCGCAAAGCGAGCCTGCGCCTGAGCGACATCTTCCGGCCGACTGCCGCGCTGGAGCTTGAGCAGTTCCGCGCGAGCCTGCGCCACGCGCGCATCGGACTGGGCGACGGCGCTATCGATGGAGGCCCGGTCCAGCTCGGCCAGCAGCATGCCTTGCTTGACGCGCTGGCCTTCCTCGACCGGGATCTGCGCGATCCGTCCGCCGACCCGGAAGCCGAGATCCACTTCCCGAATGTCGACATTGCCATAGAGCGTCAGAGGCCCGTCATCCCGCCCCAGCAGCCCGAAGCCGCGCGTGCTCACGGCGGCGATCAGCAGCACGGCGACGATGATGAGCACGATCAGGCGCTGGCGGGTCATGGCGTCATTCCTCGGTGAGCAGGGTTTCGGCGGACTTGAGCAGGCTGGCGACCAGCGCTTCGCCCGTGGCGGAATCGAGATCGGGCACTTGCATGGTCCGCACCACGCAGGCGCGACCGAGGCGCAAAATCAGCGCCATGCCCATGATATGGAGGATCAGCGGGCGGCGCTCCGCTTCGGTGAGCGAGGGCCGTGCGACGGCGGAGAGCAGGATCGCGGTCTCCACAAGCGGCCCGATCAACCCATCGTAGAGTCGCGTGAAGGCCTCCGTCGGGTGCTGCTGCTCGCGGGCCACGAACTGCGCAAAGGTCGCCGAGCGCGACGAGAGCAGGAAGCGCGCCAGCGTCTCCAGCAGCGCCAGCATCTGTGTGCGGGCCTGCGCGGGCGTCTGCGGTGGCTGCTTCTCGATGATGGCGATCAGCGGTGCGTAGATACTGCCCACGACGGAGGCGATATGGTCGGCGCAGGCGAGGTAGAGCCCTTCCTTGGAGCCAAAATGATAGGTGATCGAGGACATCGCCGTCCCGCTGGCGCGGGCAATCTCGCGCGTGCTTGCCCCATCGAAGCCGAAGCGGCCGAATTGCTCCAAGGCAGCTTCGATAATCTGCAACGGAAGATCGCTTCTTGCAGGGGTTTCTGTGTCCACGGATGCGGCACCGACATCCGTTGCGAGCGCTTTCTTGCGCGTGCCGGTTACGGCCTCATGCATTTTCTTTGCCCGTCGTGGCGTGGCGGACGTGCTGGTGGCACGTCCCTGAACCGCTCGATCTCGAGATCCTTCGTCGAGCGGCGTTCAACGATGAGCAGCACAATGACGACGGAGACCGCATGAAGGATATTTGTTCGATCGAACGAACAATGTCAAATGGTGAGAGTAACCGTCAGGAAGGCTAGGTTGAACCGCTGCGACGCCCTAGCGATCCGTAGGAGCCTCCTCTTCGCGCCCCTCGACAGGTTGATCCAGCTTGGCCTTTGAATCCGGCGCATCCGTCTTGGCACGGGCCTGCCCCTTGCGGCGGCGCAGATTGGCCCGCAGCGCTTCGGCGAGCCGGCGTTGGCGGTCGGAGGGCGGGGTGCTCATCCTCTTGCTTTACGAATCCGGCTTTTGCGCTGCAAGTCGCCTTGACAAGGCCAGACGGTAAGGCCATAGGCGCGGCCTTGCTGACGCGGGGTACCCCTGCGAACGGCAGTGCTGCCGTAGCTCAGTGGTAGAGCGCATCCTTGGTAAGGCTGAGGTCGCGAGTTCAATCCTCGCCGGCAGCACCATTTTCCCCCATTCTGTTGTGAAGAACGCACAGCCGCTCCCCAAAGGGCGGTCGCGGGCCATGAGAAATCATCGACTTACAGCGTATGAGCGGCGCCGCAGACACACCTCACCCCGGTGAGTAAACGTGTAATCGACGTTTATTTGCCCCCTCCCCATCGCTCCCTACCTTTCAAGCACGGTTCAAAACATCTGAAAGGTATCCGTCATGAAGTCATCACTGCTTTACACCGCTGCGTTGCTGCTGAGCGGCGGCATTGCTGTGCCAGCCATGGCGCAGGACACCACAGCGCCGGCCACTGCACAGCCGGCGGCCCCCGCGTCGCCCGCCTCGCCCGCAGCGCCGGCTTCTCCTGCCACGCCGGCCGCACCGGCCACGGCAGCGGCTCCCACGAGCTTTACGGACGCGGAGCTGGTCGGCTTTGCCAAGGCCGCTATCCAGGCGGACAAGATCCAGAAGGACGCAACGGTCGCTGCCGACGCCAAGCAGGAGCAGATGCTCGCCGCCGTGCAGTCCAATGGCCTGACGCCGGCGCGCTACAACGAGATTGCCCAGGCGACCCGGACCAATCCGGATCTCGTGAAGAAGATCCAGGAACTGGCCTCGGCCGACATGGCGACCCAGCAGCCGGCCACCGCGAATCCCTAAGACGCGGCGCGCACAACGCTGAAACGAATTGGGCGGCTCCCTCAGGAGCCGCCCATTTTCATGCCCGGTTGTCCTGCGCCTTCACCCGCAATCGCCATGCATGAAGCAGGGGCTCGGTATAGCCGTTCGGTTGCGCGACGCCCTCGAACACCAAGGCCCGTGCGGCTTTCAGCGCAAGGCTCTCCGGATGGCCTGCCATCGGTCGGTAGAGCGGATCGCCGGCATTCTGCGCGTCGACCTTGGCCGCCATCTTCTCGAAGGCCGCATCGACCTGCGCTGGCGTACACACGCCATGGAGCAGCCAGTTGGCGATATGCTGGGAGGAAATGCGCAGCGTCGCGCGATCTTCCATCAGGCCGATGTCGTTGATGTCCGGCACCTTGGAACAGCCAACCCCCTGATCGATCCAGCGCACAACATAGCCGAGAATCCCCTGCGCATTATTCTCCAGCTCCTCGACGATCTCCTGCTCGGACCAGTTGGTGCCGGGCGAGAGTGGCACGGTGAGCAGGTCCGAAAGCGGCGCCACCGGCTCGTGTCCGCGCTCCTGCTGGCGCGCCGCGACATCGACGGTGTGATAATGCGTCGCGTGCAGCGTCGCCGCCGTCGGGGAGGGCACCCAGGCCGTGTTCGCCCCGCTCATGGGATGCGCGATCTTCTGCTCGAGCATGTCGGCCATCCGGTCCGGCGCCGCCCACATGCCCTTGCCGATCTGCGCCCGGCCGGAGAACCCACAGGCCAGACCGATCTGCACGTTGCGATCCTCATAGGCCTTGATCCAGGCGGCGCTCTTCATGTCGCCCTTGCGGATCATCGCCCCGGCCCGCATCGATGTGTGAATCTCATCGCCAGTCCGGTCGAGGAAGCCGGTGTTGATGAACACCACCCGATCCTTGACCGCCGCGATGCAGGCCATGAGGTTGGCAGACGTCCTCCGCTCCTCGTCCATTACGCCGACCTTGATGGTGTGCCGGTCCATGCCCAGCATATCCTCGATCGCATCGAACAGATCGTTGGTGAAGGCGCATTCCTCCGGCCCGTGCATCTTGGGCTTCACGATGTAGACGCTGCCGGCGAGACTGTTGCGCACCGGGCCGGCGCCCTTGAGATCGTGCAGGGCAATCAGGCTGGTGACGATGCCATCGAGAATGCCCTCGGGCGCCTCGGCACCATCGGGCAGCACAATCGCTGGCGTGGTCATCAGATGGCCGACATTGCGGACGAGCAGGAGGCTGCGTCCCTTGAGCGACCATTCCGACCCGTCGCGATCCTTGAAAACCCGGTCCTGGTTGAGCCTGCGCGTCTGCGTCTTGCCGCCTTTCTCGAACGTCGCAGAGAGGTCACCCTGCATCAGCCCGAGCCAGTTGGCATAGGCCGCCACCTTGTCCTCCGCATCCACCGCCGCGACCGAATCCTCCAGATCGACAATGGTCGAGAGCGCTGATTCGATCACTACGTCAGCGATGCCCGAGGGATCATCCTTGCCGATGGGGTGATTGCGATCGAACACCACCTCGATATGCAGGCCGTTCTTGCGGAACAGGCGGCCCTTGGGCGTCTGGCCGACATATTGGGTGCCATCCGCGATCGCGAAGCCCTTGGCGGGATCGCCCATGTCCGCCCAGCTTCCGGACACCAGCGGCACAGCCTGGTCGAGAAAGGCCTTGGCCCAGGCGATGACCTGCGCGCCGCGCTCGGGATCGTATCCGCCCGGCCTGGCCGTTCCCGGCAAGGCATCCGTGCCGTAGAGCGCATCGTACAGGCTACCCCAGCGCGCATTGGCCGCGTTGAGCAGGAAGCGGGCGTTGAGCACCGGCACCACCAATTGCGGACCGGCCAGCGTTGCGAGCTCGGCATCGACCTTTTGCGGATCGATGGTGAAGGGCGCCGGCTCTGGAACGAGATAACCAATCTCGCGCAGGAACGCCTCATAGGCCGGCTGATCGATCGGTTGGCCGGCCCGCGCCTCATGCCAGGCATCGATCTGCGCCTGAAGATCGTCGCGCTTCGCCAGCAACGCCCGATTGCGCGGTGCAAAATCGGCGAAGATCGCCGCCGTCCCGGCCCAAAAGGCTTGCGCAGTCAGCCCCGTACCCGGCAGCGCGCGCTGCTCGATGAAATCGGCCAGTTCCTGCGCCACCGAGAGCCCGGCGCGGTCCACCTTGTTCGTCATGCCTTGCATCCCCGCCGTTCAGCCCTGCGCCTTGAGGCCGGCCGCTGCCAGCCCGGCCAGCGCGGCCGCTTCGTCATTGTCCGATGTGTCGCCGGTCACCCCGACCGCGCCGATCGCCACGCCCTCATCGTCGACGATGATGACGCCACCGGCGGCCGGGATCACCGCATGCGGCGCGGAGGCCGCAAAAGCGCCGATGAACCAGGGCCGCTCCTGCGCCATGTCCCCCAGCTTGCGCGAGGAAACGCCCATGGCGAGCGCGCCGGCCGCCTTGCCCGTCGCCACCTGCGCGCGCGCGAAAGAAGCGCCATCGCCACGCTGAAAGGCGATCAAATGCCCGCCCGCATCCACGACGGCGGCGCTCAGCGGTTTGAACCCTGCGGCCTGCCCTTTCGCGAAGACGCCCTCGATGACCGCATTGGCCTGTTGCAAACTGATCCGGCTCATAAATCTGTTCCTTCCGCTCACGTGCGATCATCGGGATTTGGCTGTGCGTGGACATAGCCGGCCCGTTCAGTCGAGACCAGCAAAGTCCGCGTCGAATCAGCCGCGAAGCGCAACGCCTTGCTGGCGACAGGACATCGGTCACAGCAACTGCCGAAATGCCAACGCCCCGGTCACAAAGCGGTTCAGCATCGCGCCAAAACGCATTAAGGGGCGGCCCACACTCCGCACTCGCGATGAAATACGAGGGACGTCATGACCGATACCAAGCTGATCGCCACCATCGATGCCGCGTGGGAGGACCGCGCCAATATCGGCCTGTCCACCACTGGTGACGTCCGTGCGGCGGTGGAGAAGGCGCTGGCGCTGCTGGACAGCGGCGAGGCACGCGTTGCCGAGCCCACCGGGAATGGCTGGCAGGTCAATCAGTGGCTCAAGAAGGCCGTGCTGCTCTCCTTCCGCCTCAACGACAATGCGCTGATCGACAACGGGCCCGGCGCCGGCCACTGGTGGGACAAGGTGCCCTCCAAGTTCGCCAACTGGGGCGAGGCGGATTTCCGCGCCGCGGGCTTCCGCGCCGTGCCCGGTTCCATCGTCCGCGCCGGCAGCTATGTCGGCAAGAACGTCATCCTGATGCCCAGCTTCACCAATATCGGCGCGTTCGTGGGTGACGGCACGATGGTCGACACCTGGGTGACGGTGGGTAGCTGCGCGCAGATCGGCAAGAACGTCCACCTCTCCGGCGGCGTCGGCATTGGCGGCGTGCTGGAACCGCTGCAGGCGGATCCGGTGATCATCGAGGATGATTGCTTCATCGGCGCACGCTCGGAAGTCGTCGAGGGAGTCCGCATCGGCCAGGGCTCGGTGCTGTCGATGGGCGTGTTCATCGGCCAGTCGACCAAGATCGTCGATCGCGCCACCGGCAAGGTCTATATGGGCGAGGTGCCGCCCTATTCGGTGGTTGTGCCAGGCTCGCTCCCCGGCAAGCCGTTGCCGGACGGCACGCCCGGCCCGAGCCTCTATTGCGCCGTCATCGTCAAGACCGTCGACGCACAGACCCGCTCCAAGACGGGCATCAACGACCTGCTGCGCGACTGATCAGGAAGGGGGGCGGGGCCAGACCACGCCCCGCCTTCCCCTATTCCTCAGGCGGCTTTGAGCTGGCGCAAATCCCGTCCGCTCGGCTCCTGGAAAACCCGCAAATCGAAGGAGTCCAGCACGGCCAGCATATGGTCGAAGATGTCGGCCTGGATCGCCTCATAGGCCGCCCAAGCCGTGGTGGTAGTGAAGCAGTAGATTTCCAGCGGAATGCCCTGCGGCGTCGGGTCCAGTTGCCGCACCAGCAGCGTCATCTCCTTCGAGATGCGCGCATTGGCCCGCAGATAGGCGGCCATATAAGCCCGGAACGTCCCGAAATTGGTGACCCGCCGGCTGTTCACCGGATCGAGGCCGTCATCAGCGATGCGACTGTTCCATCGCTCCAGCTCCGCCTGCTTTTCCATCAAATAGTCGCCCAGCAGCGCAAAGCGGCGCAGGCTCTGCTCTTCCTGATCGGACAGAAACCGCACGCTGGTCTGGTCGATCATCAGCGAGCGCTTGATCCGCCGCCCGCCTGATTCGGACATGCCGCGCCAGTTCTTGAAGCTCTCCTCGATCAGCCGGTGGGTCGGGATGGTGGTGATCGTCTTGTCCCAGTTCTGCACCTTCACCGTGTGCAGCGCGATGTCGATCACGTCGCCATCAGCATTGAGCTGCGGCATCTCGATCCAGTCACCGACGCGCAACATGTCGTTGGAGGTCAGCTGGACGGACGCCACCAGCGACAGGATCGTATCCTTGAACACCAGCATGATGACTGCCGCCATGGCGCCAAGGCCGGACAGCAGCAGCAGCGGCGACTTGTCCATCAGCTGGGCGATCATCAGGATCGCCGCCGCCGCAAACAGCACGATCTTGAGAACCTGGATATAGCCCTTGATCGGCCGGTTCACGGCGTGCGGCCGCCGCTGGTAGAGATCGTTGACGAAGGTCAGTGCATGGCTGAGCGCCAGCACGATGGTGAGGATCACGAACGCGCCCGCCACATTCTGCACCACCGTCACCAGCGACGGCGGCAGATGCGGCACGGCCGCGATCCCGCGTGAGACGACCATAGCCGGGACGATATTGGTCAGCCGGGCCACCGCGCGGCCGAGCGCGGGCGTATCGTGCGGCAGGACGCGCAGCGCCATGCGCAGCAGGATCGACTTGAAGATGAAGTTCGCGAGCGCCGCGACCGCGATCAGGATTGCCAGCCCGGCGAGGCTTTCAGCCCAGGCCGGCAGACCGGCGAACCATCGATCGAGAAGGGGAATGGAAAAGGAAGGGTCGGTTGCCGTGGGAATAGAATCAATCATGACAAAGGGCGCGGCCGCGAGCGGGCCGGCGATAAGCTCCTGTTTTATCTCAAATTGGGCGGCCAACCTGCCTGCCTTTAGGCATGAAGTCAAACCAGCGGCCGGATTGCGCGGGCCGCTGGCTGCTCCCCCGATCTAGACCGGCGTTGAAATCTTCATGAGGACAAGGCCCGAAACAATCAGCCCGGCGGCGGTTAATCGCAGCACTGTAAGCGCCTCCCCAAAAAACGCGATGCCGACAGCGAATGCGCCGAGCGCGCCGATGCCCGTCCAGATCGTATAGGCCGTGCCGAGTGGCAAAACCTTCAGCGACCATGCCAGACAGGCAAAGCTGAGCAGCATCGCCGCGATCATGACGAAGGTGGGCCATAGCCGGGTGAAGCCATCCGACTGCTTCATGGCCGTCGCCCAGACGACCTCGAACAAACCCGCGATAAAAAGCGCAATCCACGCCATGACAGCCTCCTGAAAGCGCCGGGCCGTCCCGGTCTTGACGTCAGAGGCGGGAACGTGGTCGCCGCGGAGAAAATCTAGGAGCCGCACCACGCTCGATCAAGGGGTGCGGCTAGAGGGCGATCCGACCCTCAGCCGCCGCCGAGCAGGCGCTGGCGGAGGCGTTCCATGCCGATGGCGTCAATGGCGACTGCCCGATCGGGCGCCTTGAGCACCTCGGCCAGATAGCCAAGCGTCTGCGCCGCAAGATCGAACTGCTGCAAGGCGGTCGCCCGGCTCGTGACATCCACCGTTTCGACCAGTTGCGCGCCGAGGTCTTCGATCAGATGCCGCAGCACATCCAGTTCCTCGGCGATCCGCCGATCCAGCTCCGCAGTCGGGGCCGAGGCGCGGGGCGCCGTCCCAGCCGCAGCGAGCCGTGATGACGGCAGAGGCGCATCGGCGCGGGGCAGCCCGGTCTGACTTGCGGCAGCGATCCAATTGCCCTCGCGCCAGCCGGACACCGAAATCGTGCCCTCAAAGCGCACGCCGCAGCGATTCTTGTCCACCCAGATGACCGTGGCGCCCATCTCAAGCTGCAAGCGCCGCAAGATAAGGCCAGCACCGACCGGCGGCAGCGCAGCGCCTTCCAGCAATGCGCCGTGCTCGGAGAGATTGCGGATGCGCACCGGAGCGGCGATCCCCTCCGCCTCGATAGTCGCGGACAGGAGCAGATTCGTGCGGGAAGGCCGAGCGGCCGCTGGGTTGGACTGGTCTGCCGGCATCGGCACAATCGGCTTCCTATCCAAAAAACATTCTCTAGAACCGTCGCTCGGTCCGGCGTCCGTCCGACCTCCCGGACGTCTGCGGGGCTGAGGAAATCTCCCCGCAAATAGCAGGCTCGCTTGCCGGCGCAAATCCCATCCGTCGACTCGCGCCCCATGCCGAGTCCCGAAATGCGCCGAACGGGCCGCGTTGCAATTGATTAGCGCCGGCGCCGGCACGTGCCTATATCGACGCTATGGCACCACCCAGAAAGCCCACCCGTCCTCAGCCCGCCGGCCTGCCGACGCGCGAACAGATCCTCGATTTCATCAGCAATGCCGATCAGCCGGCAGGCAAGCGCGAGATCGCCAAGGCCTTCGGTCTGCGCGGCAACGAGAAAATCGCGCTCAAGGCCCTGCTGCGCGACATGGCCGATGAAGGCCTGCTCGAAACCGGCAAGGCGCGGGCCTTCAACCTGATGGGCGGCGTCCCCAAGGTCACCGTCCTGCGCGTGGTCGAGTCCGATGGCGGCCAGGTCATCGCCGTACCGGAGCGCTGGGAAGCCGAGGGCCACCCTATTCCCAAGCTGCGCGTCATCGAGCGCGGCAAGCGCGGCGCTCTGGGCGTTGGCGACCGGATTCTGGCGCGCACCGAGCAGGCCGGTCATGGCTGGGTCGCCCATCCGATGAAGAAGCTGGCCGGCGCGACCGAGCAGATGCTCGGCGTGGTGGCCAAGGACGAGCGCGGCAAGCTGATCCTGCGTCCCGTCGATAAACGCATCCGCTATGAGACGCCGATCAGCGACCAGGGCGATGCGCAGCCGGGCGATCTCGTGCTGGCCGAGAAGAGTGGCCGACCGCCGCGCGTCACGGCGCGGGTGACGGACGTGCTTGGCGACCCCTTCCAGCCGCGTAGCTTCAGCCTGATCGCCATTCACAAATATGGCATTCCCGACGTGTTTCCCGAGGAGGCCGAGGCCGAAGCCGCGAAGGTCCACGACCTGCCTCTCCACACCGATGCGCGCGAGGACCTGCGCGCCCTGCCCATCGTGGCGATCGATCCGGTCGATGCCCGCGATTTCGACGATGCCGTGTGGGCCGCGCCGGACGATGATCCGGCCAATGAAGGCGGCTTCAAGGCCATCGTCGCCATTGCAGACGTCTCTTATTATGTGCGCCCCGGCTCGGCGCTGGATCGCTCGGCGCGCAAGCGCGGCAACAGCGTCTATTTCCCCGACCGTGTCGTGCCGATGCTGCCGCACGCGCTCTCGTCGGACATGTGCTCGCTCAAGGCCGGCGAGGATCGCGCCGTACTGGCCTGCCACCTCGTCATCGGACCGGGCGGTGCGCTCAAATCCTGGCGCTTTACCCGCGCGATCATCCGTGTCGCCGCCAACATTCCCTATGAGATGGCGCAGGCCGCCATCGACCGCGTCGAAGGCAAGCCCGAGCGAACCTTCTCCGACACCCGGCTCGACACGGGCCTGATTGATCGCCTCAAAGGCGATGGGCTGATCGACGAGGCGCTGGTGCCGCTCTGGGCTTGCTGGCGGGCGCTCGCCAAGGCACGCGATGCCCGTGGTCCGCTCGATCTCGACCTGCCCGAGCGCCGGGTCGTGCTCGACGAGGAAGGTCGCATCGTCAGCATCGCCATCCGTGAACGGCTTGATGCACACCGGCTGATCGAGGATTTCATGGTCACCGCCAATGTCGCCGCAGCCAAGGCGCTGGAAGCCAAGAAGGCGCCGGTCATGTACCGGGTCCATGAGCCGCCCAGCCGGGAGAAGCTGACGACGCTCAAGGAGTATCTTGAAACCTACGGCATCAGCCTGGCGCTCGGGCAGGTGATCACCACCAAGACCTTCAACCGGCTGATCGAGCAGATTCCGGATGATGCCGCCGCGCGCCCGCAGATCATGGAGCAGATCCTGCGCAGCCAGACGCAGGCCTATTACGGCCCGCGCAATCTCGGCCATTTCGGCCTGTCGCTCGGCTCTTATGCGCACTTCACCTCACCGATCCGGCGCTATTCGGACCTTTTGGTGCATCGCTCGCTGGTCGGCGCCTATGGGCTGGAAATGCCAGCCCCGGCGGACAAGTCGCTCCCGCGCGAAACGCGGCTCTCTTCGGAAGACGTGGCCGATCTCGCGCCCATCGGCGAGCGGATCAGCCAATATGAGCGGCGGGCGATGGAAGCGGAACGCGAAACGGTCGACCGCTATGTCGCCGCATTTCTGGCGCAGCATGTCGGCGAGATCATGGCCTGCCGCATCACCGGTGTGCAGAGTTTCGGCTTCTTTGCCACCGTCGTCGAACTGGGCGGCGATGGCCTCGTGCCCGTCTCGACGCTCGGTGGCGAATATTTCCGCTATGACGAGGTACAGCAGGCGCTGATCGGCGAGGACAGCGGCGACCGCTATGCCATGGGCGATCGCATTGACCTGCGCATCGCCGAATCCGACCCGGTGAGCGGCGCGCTACGTTTCGAGATTCCGCACGGCGCCAGCCACATGCCCGAACGCAAGGACCGTCGCCGTCCCGGCAGTGCGCCCGTCCGCCGCACCGGACGCCCGCCGAACATCCGGCACACCGCGCGCCGCAAGGGGCCGGTCAAACGCCGCTGATCGCGCGGGACATTGGATAAAGGGGCGCTCCATCTAGGCGCGCCCCGTCGTTCATTCCTGCGCTGTCAGGTCAAAAGGCATAGAACAGAGAAAACTGCAGCACAGGGTAAACCTTGTACTTGTTGACCTCGTCGTTGACATCCGCCTGCTCCTTGAGCAACTGCTCCTGGAAAGCCGCGTTGGTCGCGAGGCTACCGGTGGCCCGCAGCGCATCCACGCGCGGCGTGCCCTGGAACATGGCGCCGGCGTCCACGCCGAACTTGATGCCGCGCGTCAGGCCACCCGCATAACCCACGGTCAGCAACGGCGCGAAGTCCTTGGCGCGGATCGTGCCGGAGAGCGTGCCGATCTCGCTCGGGGTATAAGTGACATCGCCGATGGTCACAGGCTCGGTCGGCGTCGCCGTAGCGCTGACCCGGTTCTTGGCGATGCGGAAACCACCGGAAAGCCGGAACCCGCCGCCGAACGGATAGACGTCCGCGACGGCGCCATAGGATTCGAGCTTCAGCTTGCCCTCATAGGTCAGGTCGTTGACGTCGATGTCATGGCTGAAATCGAAGAAGGACGCGCTGGCTCGTACGCCAAACGTGTCATTGATCCTCATCCCCACTTCCGGCCCGGCGCCGAGCGTGCCGGCGGTGACGCCAACCGAGTAACGCGCATCTTCTGCGAAGGCGGGCGACACCGCCAGAAGCGTGGCGGTGCTCAGTGCGAGACAGGTCTTCATCTTGATAGGCATTTTTGCTTTCCCCCCAAATGTCGTGAGGGCGCGCTCATGCCCGAGCCGGGTACAGGCGTCATATCCTGTCAGGGATATACGCCGCGGACGCGATCGCTGTGTTTCGGCGGCCGATTATTCGTGCTGCCGGCCGAAGTCAGGCGCGGCGTCGTCCTGCCCTTGCTCGATGATCGAGCGGCGGATCGCCCGCGTCTTGCTGAAATGCTCGAACAGCGCGTCGCCATCGCCCCAGCGAATGGCCCGTTGCAGTTGCGAGAGATCCTCCGAGAAGCGCTGAAGCATCTCCAGCACTGCATCCTTGTTGGTGAGGAAGACATCGCGCCACATGGTGGGATCGGATGCGGCGATGCGGGTGAAGTCGCGAAAGCCGCCGGCCGAATATTTGATGACCTCGCTGCGCGTCACGCTCTCCAGATCATTCGCCGTGCCAACGATCGTATAGGCGATGAGGTGCGGCAAATGGCTTGTGACGGCCAGGACCAGATCATGATGCGCGGCATCCATGATCTCGACATTGGCGCCCAGTCGCTGCCACAGCGCCTCGACCCGCGTGACCGCAACCGGATCGGTCCCGGCCGGCGGCGTGAGGATACACCAGCGGTTCCGGAACAGCGTCGCAAAGCCTGCCTCCGGGCCGCTATTCTCGGTGCCAGCAACCGGATGCGCGGGCACCAGCGTCACATCAGGCAGGACACGATGGATTTCGGCGATGATGCTGGCTTGTGAGGAGGCCACCTCCGAGAGGATGACATCGGCTGCCAGATCGTCACGGATCGCCTCGGCAACCGGCGCCATCGCGCCCGGCGGCACGCACAGCACCACCAGATCGGCGTCGATCACCGCCGCGCCGGGCGTGTCCGTCACATCGTCGCACAGGTCGATCCGCCGCGCGGTCTCCCGCACTTCCGGATTGGCATCATGCCCGACCACCCGCACGGTCGGCGCATAGGCCCGCAGGGCGCGCGCCAGCGACGATCCGATCAGGCCCAGCCCGATGATGGCAACGCGCGAAAAGGGCAGCATCAGGCGCCGACGATCCGGCGGAGTGCAGCGACGAGCCCCTTCATGTCTTCCGGCGTGCCGATGGTGATGCGCAGGGCATTGGGCAGATCCTGCCCCGGCAGCCAGCGCACGATGTAGCCGGCGTCCATCAGGTCCTTATAGGCCGTCTCGGCGCTCGTCTCGCCCTCGAACAGCACGAGGCTGAAATTGGCCTTGGACGGCACGGCGCGCAGCCCCTTGTTGCTAAGCGCCCCGATCTCCGTCTCGAACCAGGCGCGCCATTCGCTGTTGTGCGCGCGGCTCTTCTCCACAAAGTCCTGCGCCTCCAGCGCCGCGACCGCCGCGCGGGACGAGGCGATCGGGAAGGAGAAGGGCTGGCGGATACGATGCATCGCGTCGATCACCTCCGCACTGGCATAGCCCCAGCCGACCCGGCCGGCAGCAAGGCCGAAGATCTTGGAGAAGGTGCGCGTGACCAGCACATTGGGCGCGGTGCGGGCCAGTTCCAGCCCGCCATCGTCATCCTCGGCGTCGAGATATTCGCTATAGGCCTGATCCAGCACCAGCAGCACATGCGGCGGCAGTCCGGCATGCAGGCGGGCGATCTCCGCGCGAGGCGTGAACGTGCCGGTCGGGTTGTTCGGATTGGCGAGGAACACCAGGCGGGTGCGGTCCGTGACATGGGCGAGGATGGCATCGACATCCGTCGCATAATCCTTGTCCGCCACCTCGACGGGCACCGCGCCGACGCGCCGCGTCGCGATGGGGTAGACCGAGAAGCCATAGCGCATGAAGATGATCTCATCGCCCGCGCCCGCGAAGGTGCCGGCGGCCATGTGCAGCACTTCATCTGACCCCGTCCCGTAGATGATCCGTGCCGGGTCCAGCCCGTGCCGCTGCGCAATCGCTTCGCGCAGCTCAACCGCAGCGGAGTCGGGATAGCGCTCCAGGCAGTCGGCAGCGGAGCGGAATGCCGCGCGCACCGGCTCGGCCGTGCCGAAGGGATTTTCATTGGACGAAAGCTTCACGACCTCGCGGCCATCGTCCGCCTTCGACTTGCCCGGCACATAAGGCGCGATGGCCATGATCCAGTCCTTGGCGACGGGTGCGGCGGGCTTTTGGAGATCGTCTGTCATGGCGTGGCGCTTTAGCCCCGCTGCGCGCAATTGGCAAAGGCCTGTGCGATTAGCCCAAAGCTCCGCGATGATGCGCTCGACAGCCCCGCCCGGCAGGCCCGATTGACAATGCCCGTTCTTCGGCTCAAGCGCTGGATCATGTCCATGGAGAGTGCCATCGCTTCCACAGACCAGCGCTTCGGCCTGCGGCGGTCCATCCGGCTGGCAGGGCCGCTCCGGCTCGATAGCGGCGCTAGCCTGACGCCCGTTGAGATCGCTTACGAAACCTATGGCACATTGAACGCGCAGGGCAGCAATGCCGTGCTGATCTGCCATGCGCTGACCGGCGATCAGTTCGTGGCGTCGGAACATCCGGTGACAGGCAAGCCGGGCTGGTGGACGCGCGCCGTGGGGCCCGGCAAGCCCATTGACCCCGAGCGGCATTTCATCATTTGCGCCAATGTGTTGGGCAGTTGCCTCGGCTCTTCCGGCCCGGCCAGCATCGATCCTGCCACCGGTGCGCCTTTTGCGATGCGCTTTCCCGTCATCACCATCGCCGACATGGTCCGCGCACAGGCGATGCTGCTCGATCATCTGGGCGTGGCCCAGCTTGCCGCCGTGGTCGGCGGCTCGATGGGCGGGATGCAGGCGCTGGCGTGGCCGACCCTCTATCCCGAGCGCGTGCGCGCCGTGCTGGCGATTGCCACCACCGCCCGTCACAGCGCGCAAAACATCGCCTTTCACGAGGTCGGGCGCCAAGCGATCATGGCCGACCCGCGCTGGCGCGGCGGCGACTATTATGCGAGCGGCGAGCCCCCGGCTGCGGGCTTGGCGGTGGCACGCATGGCCGCGCACATCACCTATCTCTCCGAAGCCGGGCTGACCGAAAAGTTCGGGCGCAAGCTGCAGGCGCGGGAGGCGAAGACCTTCGGCTTCGATGCCGACTTCCAGGTCGAGAGCTATTTGCGCCACCAGGGCATCAGCTTCGTCGAGCGGTTCGACGCGAACAGCTATCTCTATATCACCCGGGCGACGGATTATTTCGATCTGGCGGAGGATCATGGCGGCAGTCTGGCCAATGCGTTCGCGCGGACGCAGGCGCGCTTCTGCATCATCAGTTTCGACACAGACTGGCTTTACCCAACGACAGAGTCCCGCAACATCGTGCACGCGCTCCATGCCGCCGGTCGGGCCGCAACCTTCGTCGAGCTTTCGAGCCCCTTCGGGCATGACAGCTTCCTGCTCGATGCGCCGGAGATGAATCGCGTGCTCGACGGCTTCCTGAGAGGCGGCGCGTGACCGGGATGCCCCATGACATCACATTGAGCGACGATCCGGCCCGGCTGGACCGCGCACGCATTCATGGCTGGCTAGCCTCGAGCTATTGGTCGCCCGGCATCGCCCGCGCGCTGGTGGACCGGGCCATTGACGGATCGCACTGCCTCGGCGCCTATCGCAACGGCACCCAAGTCGGCTTCGCCCGCATGATCACCGACCATGCCACCTTCGCCTGGCTGAGCGACGTCTGGATAGACGAGGCCGCGCGCGGGGCCGGCCTCGCACGCCGCATGGTCCAGTGGTTTCTCGATCATCCTGATTTCCAGGGCATCCGGCGTATCGGCCTCACCACGCTCGATGCGCATGGCGTCTATGCCCCGCTCGGTTTCCGCAGCCCGCGAAAGCCGGACCGCTACATGGAACGGCTCGACCCCGCCTTCGACACACTGCTGAACGGCGAAGAGACTTCACCGCATGACTGACGGCCTGCGTCCGGATCTTGCGCTGATCGCGCGCCATGTCACCACGGGTTCTCGGGTGCTGGACGTGGGGTGCGGCGATGGCGCCCTCATGGCGGCGATGCGCGACGGAGCACACGCGGATGTGCGCGGGCTGGAGATTGATCCGGCCAATGTCGCCGCAGCCGTCGGGCGCGGTCTGCCGGTTGTTCAGGGCGATGCCGACACCGACCTTGGCTATTATCCCGACAAGAGCTTCGATTTCGCGATCCTCAGTCAGACGCTCCAGACCACGCGGCGGCCAGACAAGGTGATCGAGCAACTGCTGCGCATCGGCAAACAGGCGTTCGTGTCCTTCCCCAATTTCGCGCACTGGCGCGGGCGCCTCTCGCTGATGTGGGGCGGGCGCATGCCGGTGACGCCGCTGCTGCCCGAGCGCTGGTACGAAACCCCCAACATCCATCACCTCACCATCGACGATTTTCGGGCGCTGGTGCGCGAGCGCGGCTGGACCATCGATGCCCAATGGTTCCTCAACCATGGCCGCACGACCGGATCGGCCAATGCCAATCTGTTCGCCGAACATGCCGTCTTCCTACTGCATGCGTGATGGGCGCCACACCACCCTTCCGAACCATGCTGCAGTGCAACAACGGGGTGGCCAGATCGCAGCAGGCGGTGCATAGGGCGTGCCACGAACAGAACAGCGAAACGACGACATGACTGCTGCGGCTAAGCCCTTTCCCATGAACGAACGTGAATTTGTCGGCCTGATGGCGTCGATCATGGCGCTCAATGCGCTCGCCATCGATGCGATGCTGCCGGCCTTCCCCGCGATTCGCGCGTCCCTGAACGTGGCCGACCCCAATTCGCTGCAATATATGATCACGGCCTATATGCTGGCCAATGCCGTCGGATCGCTGGTCGCCGGTCCGCTGGCCGACCGGTTCGGTCGCCGGCCGATGCTGCTGCTCAGCATTACCTTTTCAGCGCTCGGCGGCCTCGCCAGCGCGCTGGCGCCGACCTACGAGATGCTGCTCACGATGCGCGCGGTGCACGGCTTCTTTGCCGCGGGCCTGGGCGTGCTCGCCGTGTCCGTGATCCGCGATCGCTACTCGGGCGACACCATGGCGCGGCTGATGAGCGTGATCTTCATCATCTTCATGCTGGTGCCGGTCATCGCTCCCTCCGTAGGTCAATTGGTGCTGACCGTGGCATCTTGGCGCGAGATCTTCCTCGTCCTCGCAGCTTATGCCAGCATCGTACTGGTGTGGACATGGCGCCGGCTGCCGGAGACGCTCGATGAAGATCAGCGCCAGCGCATTTCCCTGCCGGTCATCGCCCGCAACTGGGCGGCGGTCGTCAAGGATCGTCAGGGCCTGGGCTATATGCTCGGCGCGGGGATCATGATGGGCGGCATGTTCGGCTTTCTGAACAGCGCGCAGCAGATCTTCTTCGACGTGTTCGACGCCGGGGCCTTCTTCCCGCTTGCCTTCGCCTGCGTGGCGGGGTCGATGGCGGTGGCGAACTTCTCGAACAGCCGCATCGTCGAGCGCTTCGGTGCGCGCAGGGTTTCGCACCTCGCGCTCATCTTCTTCATCGTCGTCAGCATTGCCCAGCTGCTGGCCAGCCAGATGCATCCCGAGCCGCTGCTGCTGTTCATGGTGCTGATCGCGCTCAACATGGGCATGGTCGGCTTTACCGGATCGAACTTCGGCTCGATCGCCATGGAGCCCTTCGGTCACATCGCCGGATCGGCCGCCAGCTTCCAGAGCTTTGCGCGCATGGCGATTGCGACGCTGATCGGGGCGGCGACCGGACAAAGGTTCGACGGCACCACCCAGCCACTGGCGGAAGGCTTCATGGCCACCGGGCTGGTCGCGCTCGTCTTCATCCTGCTTGCCGAACGCGGACGCCTCTTCACCCGCCCGCGTCGCAACGCCATGCGGCCCCCGCTGCCGCCGCGCTAAGTGGCGGCGGGCGGGCGCTCGGCGAGCTGCGCCGTCCTTCATTTCCTGAGTCTCTCACCCTATCTGAGGTGAAAGGCTGGCGCGTGCCCGCCTGCGGAGATCGTTCGTGCGCAAGGCAATTCTCGGCCGTTACGGCAACAATCAGGGTCACTGGGTCGGCGATGGCTTCCCGGTTCGCTCGCTCTTTTCCTATCATGACCTTGGGCAACAGATCAGCCCGTTCCTGCTGCTCGATTATGCCGGGCCGCATGCGTTCGAACCGACCCAGACCCGGCGGGGTGTGGGACAGCACCCCCATCGCGGATTCGAGACGGTCACCATCGTGTATGATGGCGAAGTGCAGCATCGCGATTCCACGGGCAATGGCGGCATCATCGGACCCGGCGATGTGCAATGGATGACGGCCGCTGGCGGCATTTTGCACGAGGAGTTCCATTCGCCCGCCTTCGCGCGCGCCGGCGGTCCGTTCCGGATCGTGCAGCTCTGGGTGAACCTCCCCGGCAAGGACAAGATGGGGCCGGCGGGTTATCAGGCGATTTCGGCCGAAGACATCCCCACCCTCGACCTCGGTGCTGATACGGGTACCGCACGCATCATCGCGGGCGTACTTGGCGACGCTCAGGGGCCGGCCCGCACCTTCACGCCCATCAACGTGTGGGATGTGCGGCTGAACGCAGGCGCGGACACGACGCTCGATCTGCCTGAGGGACACATTGCCCTGATCGTCGCGCTGAGCGGCCGGCTCACGATCAATGGCACTCAGCCGCTTGATGAGGCCGAGGTTCTGCTGCTGAGTCAAGACGGCAAGGATGTTCAAATCCAGGCCGCGGGCGAGTCGAGCCTGCTCGTCCTCACCGGTGAACCGATCGACGAACCGATTGTCGGCTACGGGCCCTTCGTGATGAACAGCGAAGCGGAAATCCACGCCGCGATCAATGATTTCAACAGCGGGCGGTTTGGCGCGTCCGTGTGATCGCCGGACAGGATGCTGGTGGGCGATGACGGGCTCGAACCGCCGACATTCTCGGTGTAAACGAGACGCTCTACCAACTGAGCTAATCGCCCCAGCAGCATCGTGACGGTTCGCCCGTCACAGGCGCCCCTTATCGGTCGCTATGGGGGCGGGTCAAGCTGTGCTTCAACGCGGCGGCGCCAGAAGCCCGCCCCTGCGGCGCACCTTGTCGACCCATTGCAGGGCCGCCTCCGCCGTCTCGTCGGTCAGGTCGATGAATACCCGCCGCCCATCGGTGGGATCAGCAAGCCGGACCAGGATTTTGCGCTCGGTCAGCTGCGTCATCCAGCGCAGCGCCGTGGTTGGCGGAACGGCAGCGGCAATGCAGAGGCTCGAAACCGAAACGCGCTGGCCGGCAAGGCGGGCCGCCAGCAGGTCCAGCAGCATGTCCCAGGCGGGATCGGCGAACAGGTCCGCCGGCAGAAACTCGTCGCGGAGCCGCCGCGCCCGGATGAGGGTGCGGATCTCCGCGGCACTGGCGCGGCTTTCGATCGGCGACCGCTCCGCCATGGCCGGCTGGGCTGGGAGCGCTGCGGCCTGAGGCTTTTGTGTGGAGGGCGGCGGGGAAAGCGCCTGTCCGCTTTGCGATGTCGAACCCGCTAGCGACGAGGCAGGCTTGGCGCTGCCGGACAGTCGCTCGAGCGTCTGGGCGAGCCGGCGGACTTCCTCGCTCAGTCTCTCCAGCCGAACGCCCTCCCCGTCCCCGGCGATATCGCGCATCGTCGCAGGCCCGGACGTCATTGGGCGCAGCCCGGCTGAGACGAGCATCGTGACGATGTCCGCAAGGCTGGGATCGCACAAGACCTCGGCCTCGACGCCTTCGAGAAGCGCAAAAGCGCGCTCGAGGGAAGCCAGATCGACGAGCACACAGACCCGGCGCCCCTTCAGCATAACTTGTGGCGCCAAGGGATGCTCCAGCCAGTCGTGGGCCTCCTCACCCCTTAGATCGAGCAGCAGCAGATCGGGCACGGTCGAGACCGCCGACCAAAGAAGGGCCGTGAGGCTTGTAGACCCGATGCATTGCAGTCCCGCGCGCTCTGCAGCCCGCGCCAAAAAGTCACCTGCCGGGCGATCCCCTCCCACCAGGACCGTGGGCTGCTCCAACGCTTCGCACAGCATCTGGTCGAGCCGGGGCGCAAAGCTTGCATCATAACGCGGGTTGTCATCGAAGCCTGTTAACATTTGGAGCCTCAATTGCTTGATCTGACACCAATATGCGCCATTCGCTTAACCTTTTGAACCAGTTTTGTTCCATTTTGGATGAATTGGCTGTCCCGCCACCAATCCAATCCTATCGGCACCGAGCCGGGGCGCCACGTCCGCGCTCTGATTGGCCCGGCCCGCGCTCGCGCTCCCGTTGACAGGTCGCATTGAACCGTTATGGCCCAACCGATCAAAACGCCCTGCGCTGCGACCGCACTGAACGGCTAGAACCATGCGGAGTGCCAGCCACTGATATTTTTCGAGGAGACCCGCTGATGACCGCGATCGGACAGGATACGCTTGGCACGCGCGACACACTGGATGTCGGTGGCAAGCGCTATGGCTATTACTCGCTGGCGAAGGCCGCCGCGAAGCTCGGCGATTGCTCGCGCCTTCCCTTCTCGATGAAGGTGCTGTTGGAGAACATGCTCCGCTTCGAGGATGGCGTCACTGTCACCACCAGCGATGCGCAGGCGGTGATCGACTGGCTCAAGAACCCCACGGCCTCCAGCAACGAGATCCAGTATCGCCCCGCGCGCGTGCTGATGCAGGATTTCACCGGCGTGCCCTGCGTTGTCGACCTCGCCGCGATGCGCGACGCGATGAACGCGCTCGGCGCGGACGCCAGCAAGATCAACCCGCAGGTGCCTGTCCACCTCGTCATCGATCACTCGGTCATGGTCGACGAGTTCGGCACGCCCAAGGCGTTCGAGGACAATGTCGCGCTGGAATATCAGCGCAACGCGGAGCGCTATGATTTCCTCAAATGGGGCTCCAAGAGCCTCGACAACTTCAAGGTCGTTCCTCCCGGCACCGGCATCTGCCACCAGGTCAATCTGGAGCATGTCGCGCAGGCCGTGTGGACCTCGGTCGATGCCAATGGCGAGACGGTGGCCTATCCGGACACCTGCGTCGGCACAGACAGCCACACGACGATGATCAATGGCCTGGGCGTGCTCGGCTGGGGCGTCGGCGGCATTGAGGCCGAGGCCGCGATGCTCGGCCAGCCGGTTTCCATGCTCATCCCTGAGGTCGTCGGCTTCAAGCTGACCGGCACGTTGGCCGAGGGCATCACCGCCACCGACCTCGTGCTCACAGTCACGCAGATGCTGCGCGCCAAGGGCGTGGTGGGCCGTTTCGTCGAGTTCTATGGCCCCGGCGTCAGCGCGCTCAGCCTCGCCGACCGTGCGACCATCGCCAACATGGCGCCGGAATATGGCGCGACCTGCGGCTTCTTCCCGATCGACGGCAAGACGCTCGATTACATGCGCCTCACCGGCCGTGACGAGGACCAGATCGCGCTGGTCGAGGCCTACGCCAAGGTGCAGGGCTTCTGGCTCGACCCCGAAGCTGCCGACCCGATCTTCACCGACACGCTGGAGCTGGACATGGGCTCGGTCGTGCCCAGCCTCGCCGGCCCCAAGCGCCCGCAGGACAAGGTGATCCTCACGCAGGTGGACGAGGTCTTCAACGCCGACCTCGCCAAGGTCTACAAGAAGGATGCCGCCGTGCGCGTGCCCGTCGAGGGCGCGGCGCATGACATTGGTGACGGCGACGTTGTGATTGCCGCGATCACCAGCTGCACCAACACCTCCAACCCGAGCGTACTCGTCGCCGCCGGTCTGGTCGCCAAGAAGGCCACCGAAAAAGGCCTCAAGCCCAAGCCGTGGGTGAAGACGAGCCTCGCTCCCGGCTCACAGGTGGTCACCGATTATCTCGAGAAGGCGGGCCTCCAGACCTATCTGGATGCCGTCGGCTTCAATCTCGTCGGTTATGGCTGCACGACCTGCA
This sequence comes from Sphingobium sp. B2D3A, assembly GCF_025961795.1. Taxonomy (NCBI): domain Bacteria; kingdom Pseudomonadati; phylum Pseudomonadota; class Alphaproteobacteria; order Sphingomonadales; family Sphingobiaceae; genus Sphingobium; species Sphingobium sp. B2D3A. The sequence goes on from NZ_JAOQOI010000001.1 coordinate 627,978, forward strand.
TCGGCAACAGCGGCCCGCTCGCCGATCCGATCAGCAAGGCGATCAACGGCAACGACATCGTCGCGGCGTCAGTCCTCTCGGGCAACCGCAACTTCGAAGGCCGCGTGAGCCCGGATGTGCGCGCCAACTTCCTCGCCTCCCCGCCCCTCGTGGTTGCCTATGCGCTCAAGGGCACGGTCACGACCGATTTCGTCGAGACGCCGATCGGCCAGGGCAGCGATGGCACAGACGTCTATCTCAAGGACATCTGGCCCTCGAACGAGGAAGTCCGCTCGGTGATGGAAGGCGCGCTCACGCGCGACATGTTCCAGAGCCGCTATGCCGCCGTCTTCACCGGCGATGAGCGCTGGCAGGCGATCGACGTGACCGGCTCGGATACCTATGCGTGGCGCGCAGGCAGCACCTATGTCGCCAACCCGCCTTATTTTGAGGGCATGGAGATGACACCGGCGCCGGTCGCAGACATCATCGACGCCAAGCCGCTCGCCATCTTCGGCGACTCGATCACCACCGACCACATCTCCCCTGCAGGCTCGATCAAGGCAGCCAGCCCGGCCGGCCAGTGGTTGCAGGAGCGGCAGGTCGCCCCCGCCGACTTCAACAGCTACGGCTCGCGTCGCGGCCATCATGAAGTGATGATGCGCGGCACCTTCGCCAACATCCGCATCAAGAACCTGATGCTGGACGGCGTGGAAGGCGGCATGACCAGCTATGCCGGCGAAGTAATGCCGATCTATGACGCAGCCATGAAGCATGAGGCCGACGGCACGCCACTCGTCGTCATCGCCGGCAAGGAATATGGCACCGGCTCCTCGCGTGACTGGGCGGCCAAGGGTACGCGCCTGCTCGGCGTGCGTGCGGTCGTGGCCGAGAGCTTCGAGCGGATCCACCGCTCCAACCTCGTCGGCATGGGCGTACTGCCGCTGCAGTTCCCCGAGGGCACGAACCGCGAGACGCTGGGCCTCAAGGGCGACGAGAGCTTCACCATCCGCAACGTCGCCGGCCTCAAGCCGCGCCAGACAGTGACGGTAGAAGCGCGCCGCGCGGACGGCACCAGCTTCACCTTCGAGGCGCTGTGCCGCATCGATACGGTGAACGAGCTGGATTACTTCCTTAACGGCGGCATCCTGCCCTACGTGCTGCGCAAGCTCGCAGCCTGAGACGCAGATCGCCGGGCACGCTGACCCGGCCGACGATCAACATGAAGGGGCGATGGACGATAGTCTGTCGCCCCTTCTTCATGTGCCAGAGGCGGCGGTAGACGGCCCTCGCCGGGGTTGTGCTCCCCCTCCCCTCCGCTACACTCGTCGCGATCAGGAGAGACCATGACCCCCACCCTCAGAATAGACTTCGTATCCGACATTGCCTGTCCCTGGTGCGTGTTGGGCCTGCTCGGGCTTGAAGAGGCCATCGGTCGCCTGGCGGGTGACGTGGATGTCGATCTGCATTTCCAACCGTTCGAGCTCAGCCCAGATATGGCGCCGGAGGGACGCACTGTCGTCGATCATCTTGCGCAGGCTTATGGATCAACGCCCGACGAGATCCTCCAGCGCCGCGCCGTGGTGAGCGATCGCGCCGCCGCTTTGGGCTTCGACATGAAGACCTCGCTGGAGACGCGCGTCTACAACAGCTTCAATGCCCATCGCCTGATGCATTGGGCAGGGCTGCAGGGCCGGCAGCCGGCCCTCGCGCGCGCCTTGTTTGAGGCTTATCACAGCCGCAACGAGAATATCGCGACCGCTGCCGTGCTTCTCAACGCCGCCGAGCAAGCCGGACTGGACCGGGATGCCGCAAGCGCGGTGCTCGACTCGGATGAATATGCCAATGATGTGCGTCAGGCCGAATATCTCTGGCAGACCCGCGGCGTGACAGGCGTGCCGGCAGCGATCATCGACGGTCGCTACCTGATCTCCGGCGCGCAGCCCGCGGAAGCCTATGAGCACGCGTTGCGGCAGATCGCCGCACAGGCCCCATCAGACGGCAACCCGCCCGCCCCCGCATAAAAGATGGGGGCTGCGCGGGGCCGCGCCGCTTAGCCGGGCTTGCGGAACCGCAACGTCATGCGGTCGCTTTCGCCCACCGCCAGATATTTGTCCCGATCGACCGCGCCATTGCGCAGGGTCGGCGGCAGCGTCCAGACGCCGGTGGCCCAGTCCGCCGTGTCACGCGGGTTGGCGTTCACGTCAGAGCTTGCCTCCAGCACGAAGCCGGCATCCTCCGCCAGCTTGCGCACCGTCGAGACTTTCAGATAGCCGCTCGTCTTTTCGGCCGCGGTGTCGCGGTCTTCGGGCAGGCGATGATCGACCACCCCAAGCACGCCACCGGGCTTGAGCATCCGGAAGAACTGGCCGAAAATCTCGCCGCCATTGCCGCGCATGACCATATTGTGGACGTTGCGGAAGGTGAGCACGGTATCCGCCGCGCCATCCGGCACTTCGGTCAGCTCGACCAGCTTCACCCCGCCATAGAGCGCAGGATTGGACTCGATCAGCTTCTGTGTGGACTGGCGCCCCTGCCCGCCGGGCTGGACGCCATAATAGGTGCCGCCGCCCTTGGCCGCCAGAGGCACAAGAATCTCAAGATACCAGCCACCGGAGGGGAAATATTCGACGACGGTCTGATTGCCGCTCACGCCGAAGAAGCTCAGCGTTTCGGCCGGGTGGCGATATGTGTCGCGTGCAACATTGCTGGCTGTGCGGGTCGGCGCAGCCACGGCTGCGGCGATGTCCGGCTTGATGGCGACGGCTGCCTCGGTAGCCGCCAGTACCGGAGCGGTGGCGACGGCACCGCCAGCGAGCAGAAACGCACCGGCGAGCATGAGGGATGTCCTGAAAGGCATGGCGTGTCTCTCCGTGAGGGGGCGTTATGCGGCAAGATGTCGCAAGCCCGGACGGAGCGCAACCCAATGACGGACGAACACGCTGCCCTTAGAGGCAGGCTTCGAGCAACGCCTGGTCGAAGCCGAAGCCGCGCGCCTTCTCCAGCGTATAGGGACGCAGGCCCATCGAGCGATATTCGCCGATGATCCGCCCGTCCGCATCTTCATCCAGATATTCGAACTTGAACAGCTCCTGGGTGACGATCACGTCGCCCTCCATGCCGATCACCTCGGTGACGTTGGTCACCCGCCGTGAGCCATCGCGCAGGCGCTTCACCTGCACGATCAGGTCCACCGAATCGGCGATCTGCTTTGAAATGGCTTCCTTGGGGATCTTGATGTCGCCCATCAGGATCATGTTCTCCATACGGCCGAGGCACTCGCGCGGGCTGTTGGAGTGGAGCGTACACATGGAGCCATCATGGCCGGTGTTCATGGCTGCGAGCAGATCGAAACACTCCGCGCCACGAATTTCGCCCAGAATGATGCGGTCCGGGCGCATACGCAGGGCGTTCTTGACGAGATCGCCGATGGTGATCGCCCCCTGCCCTTCCAGATTCGGCGGCCGGGTTTCGAGCGGCAGCCAGTGCGGCTGCTGAAGACGCAGTTCCGCCGCGTCCTCGATGGTGATCACGCGCTCGCCCGGATCGATCATCTTGGAGAGGGCATTCAGCATCGTCGTCTTGCCCGAGCCGGTGCCGCCCGAAATCACGATGTTGAACCGGCAGGCTCCGGCGATCTTGAGCGCCGTTGCCATCTTGTCGGACATCGAGTCGCCCCGCGCCATGATGTCCAGCGTGATCGGCTTGGCGGCGAACTTACGAATCGAGATCGCCGTGCCGCGCAACGAGAGCGGCGGTACGATCACGTTGACGCGGCTACCGTCCGGCAGGCGGGCGTCCGCCAGCGGCGTGGTCTGATCGACCCGGCGGCCGACCTGATTCACGATGCGCTGGGCGATCTGGAACAGATGCTCCTCATCGCGGAAATGAATCTGCGCGAGCTGCAGCTTGCCCTTCTTCTCGATGTAGGTCTGGGCCGGGCCGTTGACCATGATGTCGCTGATATCCGGGTCGGCCAGCAACTCCTCGAGCGGCCCGAACCCGAGCAGCTCATCAACCAACACCTTCTCCAGTGCAAACTGCTCGCGCCGGTTGAGCGTGAGCTTGAGCTGCGCCAGCACCTCCATGATGATCGGCCGGAATTCCTCGGCCAGCTCATCCTTGGTCAGCGTCGCCGCCGCCTCCGGATCTACCCGCTCCAGCAAGCGCGGCAGCACCTGCTCCTTGATGCGATGGACGTTGGCCTCGAAACCCTGCGAATGATCGGTCTGCGCATGCTCGGAATTCATCCGCTCATTCAGGCGCCCGAGGGCATCGGCGTGGCGGTCGGGGGTGGAGCCTACGCCAGCAGGGGAAATATCTGGCGCGGCTGGTTCTAGCGGCGCGACGGCTGGACTGGCTGAGGGAACGCCCCCATGCATCGGCCGCGCAACCCCAAAGGACGACTTGGCGCCTAAACCGGTCTTTCGTCCAAATGCATTCATCGACAGGTCTGCTTTCAGCTGTCGTCGGCATGCGCCGACCATTGCGCTTGATTTACGCTCAGAACTGTTTGGAAAATGCTAAGAGGTGGTCGGATTTCGACCCAGGTGCAGTGAAACGGCGGTGCGGCGGGGGGGCGGGCAACGCCCAGACCTCCATTTCATAACGGGGCCGATGGGCCTCGTTCATTGGAAGCCTTGCGATCAAACGATAATTGCGCTGCAAGCCCTGCATGAGAATAGCGCGCGTCGCTTCGTTGTGCGGGCGCACGAGAGGGTTGTGTGACAACGCGATCACCGCCGGGCGACGTGAGAGAATTCGCCGCATTTCCTCGGAAGGATCGATTCCGATGGCGGGGCTTTCCAGCGAAAAGCTCATATGCTGCGGGAACAGCCTGCTCGTCACGTGACAGGCATCTGTGAGTGCGTACAGAACGGGCGGCCCTTCAAACAGGTAGAAGCAACCTCCATGGCGGGCACCGTCAATTGCCCTCGCAAGCTGCTCGATGTATCCTCTGCGCTCCAAAACACGAGAGCGATCTGGCCACCCGCTGATGAGTGCCGCCCAGATGATAAGGACCAAGAGCCAAAGGAAACCGGTCCCTTTGCGCGCGAATATGGGCGAAGCCAGCACGACCAGAGGTGGCAAGAGGGGCAACGCATAATGATCCCAGAAGTTGGGAATCATGAGAAACCCGCCCAGCGCAGCGAACATCCAACAGACCAGAAAGACAGCAACGGTCTTCTTGTCTGACGTACGGACGAGGTAATGCGCGCCTGCAACACTCATCAAAATCAACGGACAGAGAATAAGGCTAAGCCATTTGGCAACCTGGATTGTCACGTCGAGAGACTGAGGGGCTTTCAAGCCCACTGAGCGGATGGAGGCAAACCAATAGTCTTCGAATTTCCCGATCGCCGCAAAGCCAAAGAAGATCATGAGCGTTGGCGCAGCGCCGAGAAGCGCGAACTGGACGATCCTTACCCATCGGATTCGGCCCGAGGGGCTGGCCGGCCGGAGCGCATGGTAGGCTGCCACAATGCCCAGAAAAACGCCCTCGACGATCGCCGTCGGTTTCACGGTGATCGCAAGGCCGCACAAAAGCATCGCGATATACGCTCGGCGGATTGGCATTTCATCCGGACCCTGCCGGTCGGCTGAAGGCAGCAACAATGAAACGGCATGGATAATGAAGAGGTTGTAGAAGACCGGCGATTGGCCTCCTGCTCCGATCAACATCGGCAAGCAAGCGAGGTAAGCCACGCCGGCGAAGCAGGCAGGAATAGCCGGATAGAAGCGGCGGACGATACTGGAAATGGTGAGGGCGGTGCAGAAGGCAAAAAGCCCCGCAACCAGCTGGGTGGCCTCGATGCCATTTCCCGGAAGAAACGCGATCAGCCAGTAGATTATGAAAAGACCGAATGGCTTGCGGTCCCATACATCCACATAGGGAACTGCACCCTGATGCATCGCCTTTGCGAAAACGAGATAATAGTTCTCGTCTTCATGATAAGCGAGGTCGCCAAACCATGGAGCACGGGTCACGACGGTGGCCAAGAGCAAAGCCGCTCCGATCAGTATAGACTGATGCCGTCGGACGAACTGCGATATCTTCTTGGGGTATGTTGCTAAGCGCGATCGTTGCGCTGGAGCTTTTGACTGAACGCGCACATGCTGCATATCGCGAAACCCTGGCGGATTATCGCAACAGGCCGATACACCGCTGCATTGGCCTTGCAGCGAATACGGTTAAAAAACCGTATTGGGACTTTTGTCAGTTACTCTTACCCAGCCTTCTCAGCCAGCACCGTCAGGCCAGCTTCGCTCACTTCCGCAAAGCCGCCTTCGACCATGATCACGCGTGGCTCGGCGCCGTCGCGGTCGTAGACCTTGAGGGCGCCGTCCTTGACGGTGGACATGAAGGGCGCGTGGCCTTCCAGCACGCCGAATTCGCCCTCGGTGCCGGGCACGACGACCATGTGGACGTCCTGCGAGAGGACAAGCTTCTCAGGGGTCACGAGTTCGAAGTGCAGTGCCATGGTCGTCTCTCCCCCCTCACGTCGGAGGGGTAAAGGGTGGAATGGTCGCGCCGGCGGAACATGCCCGGCGCCGACCCTGTTTCGATTACACCCCGCGAAAGGGTGCCGGCGCCTCCCGCCATCGGCGAAAGGCGCTTCAAGCCGTCAGATCAGGCTGCTTCCGCTGCCAGCTTCTTGCCCTTCTCGATGGCTTCGTCGATGCCGCCGACCATGTAGAAGGCAGCCTCGGGCAGGTGATCGTACTCACCGTCGACCACGGCCTTGAAGCTCTTCACCGTGTCTTCGATCTGGACGAACTTGCCCGGAATGCCGGTGAACACCTCGGCGACGTGGAAGGGCTGCGAGAGGAAGCGCTGAATCTTGCGAGCACGGGCGACGGTCAGCTTATCCTCTTCGGACAGCTCGTCCATGCCCAGAATCGCGATGATGTCCTGCAGCGACTTGTACTTCTGCAGCGTCTCCTGAACGCGGCGGGCCGTGTCGTAATGCTCCTGGCCCACGACAGCGGCGGTCAGCACGCGGCTGGTCGAGTCGAGCGGGTCGACGGCCGGGTAGATGCCCAGCTCCGAGATCGCGCGGTTGAGCACAGTCGTGGCGTCAAGGTGGGCGAAGCTCGTGGCCGGCGCAGGGTCGGTCAAGTCGTCTGCCGGCACGTAAATGGCCTGCACCGAGGTGATCGAACCCTTGTTGGTGGAGGTGATGCGCTCCTGCAGCGCGCCCATGTCGGTCGCAAGCGTCGGCTGATAGCCCACGGCCGAAGGAATACGGCCGAGCAGAGCGGACACTTCCGAGCCGGCCTGCGTGAAGCGGAAGATGTTGTCGACGAAGAAGAGCACGTCCTGCCCTTCCTGGTCGCGGAAATATTCGGCGATCGTCAGGCCGGAAAGCGCAACGCGCGCGCGGGCGCCCGGCGGCTCGTTCATCTGGCCGAACACCAGCGCCACCTTGGAGCCTTCCGGCGTCGGGTTGCCGTCGGCATCCTTGGCGATAACGCCGGCATCCAGGAACTCGTGATAGAGATCGTTGCCCTCACGAGTCCGCTCGCCAACGCCAGCGAACACCGAGGTGCCGCCATGGCCCTTGGCGATGTTGTTGATCAGCTCCTGGATGAGCACGGTCTTGCCCACGCCGGCGCCGCCAAACAGGCCGATCTTGCCGCCCTTGGCATAAGGCGCGAGCAGATCGATGACCTTGATGCCCGTCGCCAGAATGCTGGTCTCGGTCGACTGGTCGACGAACTCCGGTGCCTTGGCGTGGATCGGCGCGGTGGTCGCGGCATTCACCGGGCCACGCTCGTCGATCGGCTCGCCGATCACGTTGAGAATGCGGCCGAGCGTCATCGGGCCGACCGGCACCGAGATCTGCGCGCCGGTATCCCTCACGTCCTGACCGCGGGTCAGACCGTCGGTCGCGTCCATGGCAATGGTGCGCACGGTGTTCTCGCCCAGATGCTGCGCCACTTCGAGCACCAGCCGCTGGCCGTTATTGTCCGTCTCGAGCGCCGAGAGAATCGCCGGGAGCCGATCCTCGAAGATCACGTCGACGACGGCGCCGATCACCTGGCTGATCTTGCCGACATTGTTGGTGGCTGCCATGTCTCTGCTTCCTTGCCTGCTTGTCCGTTAAAGCGCTTCTGCGCCCGAAATGATTTCCACCAGCTCGGTGGTGATCGCGGCCTGACGGCTGCGGTTGTACTCGATCGTCAGACGATTGATGAGATCGCCGGCGTTGCGCGTCGCATTGTCCATCGCGGTCATCGATGCGCCCTGCTCGCTGGCCATGTTCTCCAGCAACGCCTTGAAGATCTGGATGGTGATGTTGCGCGGCAAGAGATCCGCGAGGATCGCTTCCTCGTCCGGCTCATATTCGACGGCGGCGCCCGAAGAGGCAGGCGCATCCGCCGGCACAGCGACCGGGATAATCTGCTGCTCGGTCGGCGTCTGCACCAGCGGCGAGCGGAACGCGGCATAGAAGAGATGGGCCACGTCGAACTCGCCGGCGAAGAAGCGCTCGGAGATGTCCTGCGCCACGGCCTGGGCCTCGTCGAAACCGGGCGTGCGCACGTCCGTCGTATCGAACTGACCGGCGATGAGGCCGGGGAAGGTGCGCGCGATCACCGCGCGACCCTTGCGGCCGATGAGGTAGAACTTCACCGTCTTGCCCTGGGCAATCAGCGAGCGCGCCTTGGCGACAGCCGCCTTGACGATGTTGGCGTTGAAGGCACCCGCCAGACCCTTGTCGCCATTGGCCACAACGAGCAGATGCACGTCGTCCTTGCCCGTGCCCGCAAGCAGGCGCGGTGCGCTGTCGCCGGTCACCTTGCCAGCAAGACTGGCAACGACCTTCTCGAGCCGCTGGGCATAGGGGCGCCCGGCTTCGGCCGCCGCCTGCGCCTTGCGCAGCTTGGCCGCAGCGACCATCTGCTTGGCCTTGGTGATCTTCTGGGTCGACTTGACCGAGGCGATCCGACCCTTGAGTTCCTTGAGCGAAGCCACTGGCTCAACCTACCTTTTCATCGTCGTGCCGGTCATGCCGGCATCAGGTCCCCACCGGCTAGGCCGATGGGGATGCGAACCATCTCAGGCGAACGTCTTGCCGAATGCGTCCAGCACGTCCTTGACCTTGGCCTTCACGTCGTCGCCGAGGTCACGGCTGTCGCGAATCGCGGCCAGGATATCGGCATGGTGGGCGCGCATATGGGCCAGCATCGCCGCCTCGTAGCGGGTGACGTCGCTGGTCGCGATGCCATCGAGATAGCCATTGGTGCCGGCGAAGATCGACACGGTCTGCTCCTCGAAGGGCAGCGGCGAGAACTGCGGCTGCTTGAGCAGCTCCGTCAGGCGCGCACCGCGGTTCAGCAGCTTCTGCGTCGAGGCGTCGAGGTCCGAGCCGAACTGGGCGAACGCTGCCATTTCGCGATACTGGGCCAGCTCCAGCTTGATCGAGCCGGACACCTTCTTCATCGCCTTGGTCTGCGCCGCCGAACCCACGCGAGACACCGAGAGACCCACGTTAATGGCAGGACGGATGCCCTGATAGAACAGGTTCGTTTCGAGGAAGATCTGACCGTCGGTGATCGAGATCACGTTGGTCGGAATGTAGGCGGACACGTCGCCGGCCTGCGTCTCGATGATCGGCAGCGCGGTCAGCGAGCCGGCGCCATTGGCGTCGTTCATCTTGGCGGCACGCTCGAGCAGACGGCTGTGCAGATAGAACACGTCGCCCGGATAGGCTTCGCGGCCCGGCGGACGACGCAGCAGCAGCGACATCTGGCGATAGGCGACGGCCTGCTTGGAAAGGTCGTCGAACACGATCACGGCGTGCATGCCATTGTCGCGGAAATACTCGCCCATCGCGGCGCCGGTATAGGGCGCGAGGAACTGCAGCGGCGCCGGCTCGGACGCGGTGGCGGCGATGACGATGGAATATTCCATCGCGCCATTCTCTTCGAGCTGACGGACGATCTGCGCAACGGTCGAGCGCTTCTGGCCGACGGCGACGTAGATGCAGTAGAGCTTCTTGCTCTCGTCGGTGCCGGCGTTCGGGCCCTTCTGGTTGATGAAGGTATCGATCGCGACAGCGGTCTTGCCGGTCTGGCGGTCACCGATGATCAGCTCGCGCTGACCACGGCCGATCGGCACCAGCGCGTCAATGGCCTTGAGGCCGGTCTGCACCGGCTCATGCACCGACTTGCGGGGAATGATGCCCGGCGCCTTCACCTCGACGCGCGAACGCAGGTCCGACTGGATCGGGCCCTTGCCGTCGATGGGGTTGCCGAGGCCGTCGACCACGCGGCCGAGCAGGCCCTTGCCGACCGGAACGTCAACGATGGTGCCGGTCCGCTTGACGACGTCACCTTCCTTGATCTCGGCGTCCGAGCCGAAGATCACGACGCCGACATTGTCGGCTTCCAGGTTGAGGGCCATGCCCTGCACGCCGTTGGAGAACTCGACCATCTCACCGGCCTGAACCTTGTCGAGGCCGTGGATGCGCGCGATGCCGTCACCGACGCTGAGCACGGTGCCGACTTCGCTGACTTCCGCTTCGGCGCCGAAGTTGGCGATCTGGTCCTTGATGACCTTGGAGATTTCTGCGGCGTTGATATCCATGTTCAGCCTTTCATCGGATTCTTTGGCGCGTTAGCCGCGCATCGCCTGGGCGAGCTTGTTCAGTCGGGTACGGAGCGAGCTGTCGATCATCTGGCTGCCCATCTTGACGACGAGGCCACCCATGATTTCGGGATCGACGGTAAGATCAAGAGCCATGTCGCGGCCCGTGCGCGCCTTGAGCTGCCTGGCCAGCGCGTTCTGCTGGTCCTGGGTCAGCGGGAAGGCGGAGGTCACTTCCGCGCGCGTCTCGCCACGATGGGCGGAGAGCAGCGTGGAGAATGCCCGAATCACGGCAGGAATCTGCGAGAGGCGGCGATTCTGCGCCAGTACGCCCAGCGTCCGCTCCGTCAGCGAATCGAGCCCAAGGCTCTGCGCCACGGCCTTGATCGCCTTGGCGGCATTGTCGCGGCCGACCAGCGGGCTTTGCGTCAACGCCTTGAGATCATTCGATTCGGCCAGCGCGACCTTGAGAGTCTCAAGGCTTGCCGCCACCGAATCGAGCGCCCCCTTGTCCCGCGCCAGCTCAAAAAGCGCGAGCGCATAACGCCCCGCCAAGCTAGCCTGAATACCGCTGGAATGCTCCACGCGCGCCTTGCCTCTTGTCCGAATTGAATCGCGCCAGAAAAGGGGAGGTACGGCTGCACCCCCCTTGACACGGGGGGGCGGTTAGCAGGGGTCGCCCTGCGATGCAAGTCGGGAGGGACAGGCCGGGCACGGATGCGCCGGAAGGCGTGACGTCAGCGCAAAATGCGGTACAAACGCGACCCCGGCTGCTGCAGGCGGTCATCGGGGACCAGCCAAGGCGGCACCTGTCCATCCGTCAGACTGGCAGCAAGGCCGTGAGGCGCGGCCTTGAGATAATTGCGCGCCTCCGGCGCGGTCGGGCACAGCAGCAGATATTGCGCGGGTGTCGCCAGGACGATCGCGCGCGCGTTGTCGGGCGTAGCTGTGAAGGCGCGAATGACCGTCGCCATCGCGGCACTGTTCCGATGATAGCCCGCTGCGACGATCGAGAGATTGGTGCGATAGAGAATCAGCGGCCCCATATCGATCGGAGCGAAGATCTGGCCCGCACCCAGAGACTTGAACATCGGACTGGCGATGGCGGTCGGGCAGTCGCCATCCGTCCGCGCGTCGGTGCTGCCTTTATCGGGCGGGAACAGCATCTGGCCGAGCCCATAGGCGGGGAGTGCCGTCGAGAGGAGGAGGGTGCCCGCCATTGTGAGGCTCCAGCCGATTCGCGGCCGAAAACGATCGCGTTGGCCGGCGAGCAGAACAATGGCGGCGGCCATGCCGGGCAGGGCATAGAGCTCTGCCACCGCTGTCGCCCGCATCACGGTCATGCCGAGCAGCCAAGCGAAGGCGGCAGCCAGCGCCAAACCCAGCCACATCATCGCATCGGACGACCTGCGACAAGCCCAGGTTCGCCACATGGCGGCGATGACACCGGGGAGAGGGGCCAGAATCATCAAGGTCGCGAACGCGCCGCCCTGTCGCCAAAAGGGCAGGCCCTCGCGGACGCTATAATACCAGTAATCGCGCACCAGAGGGTCCAGCCCGGCAAATGGCCCAGCCAGACAGGCGGGCGCGATCAGGGCAACCGAAGCGGCGGCCCCGGCTCCGGCGACAATGAGCGGGACGAGGCGCGACGCTGGATTGGCGGGACGAAGCAGGCTGTCGATCAGGAAGAGCATTGCGCCCGCAATGAACAGCGCGGCGATGTAGGGCGCGGAGATCGCGTCGCAATGGCTCTCCACAAGCAGGCCAGCGCCGCGCGTGCCGAGAATCAGCAACAGGCTCGCGCCGATCAGCGCCGCCATGAACAGATGGATGCGCCGATCGCCGGTGCGCACAAACGCCAGCGCATAGAGGCCGGCGAACAGCGCCGCATAAGGCAGGCCCTCAATGGATACATGCATCCAGACCGCACAAGCAAGCGCGCATCCGACCGCAGGCCAGCGGCCGGGCCGGGTCCACGCCAGCAAGGCGCAGGCGGCCATCAGCAACTGCCAGCCATGATGATCGACCCGCATCGGCGCAAACTGCAGCCCGACCATGAGGCATGCGGGCAGCAGGGCGAGCATCAGCAATGCGACCTCCCGCCCGGCGATATCCCGGAGCAGCCGGCCCATGACGAGCATCAGGGCGAGACAGAGCAGGGCGGGCACCGCCACCAATGCGACGACTTCCGCCATGGGCTGGCCGACGAGGGGCCGAAGCAGCACGATCGCCAAAGCGATCGGCAGGTCCACCAGCCGGGACCAGTGCAGGTCCCCACCGGTCGGCAGGTTCATGCGATATTGGGTGACGTCGCTCCACGCCTGGCCATTCAGCCAGTCGCGGACCTGAACCATGCGCATGTAATTGTCCGGATCGCCGAGCGAACCCGCCCTCGTCTCGGTCCAATTGGGTATGGCGAGAAGGGCCATGGCGAAGAGCCAGATGAGCGGCACGTAACGGTAAAAGGGCTGGGCGCCCCCCATGCGCTGGCCCGAAACATCCCCGGCGGTCATGCGAAAACGATCGCCTTGCGCAGCATATAGGTCGCCTGGAAACTGACAGCGACCGCCAGCGCCTTGGCGAGCAGGGGCATGATCCCCAGCATCGCGCCGAGCGCCACGATACCGGTCGTCAGCGCCAGACCGATCAGCGCAGACCCCACGAACAGCGCCTTCTGACGAACGCGATCCGCGCCGCTCGCAGCGACGCCTTGCGCGAAGACAAGACGCGAGGAGATCAGCCAGTGCATGAGGATTCCGGCCATATAACCAAAAGCCGCCGCGGCGGCAGGGGCCATGCCCAGGTGCAGGCCAGCCATGAACAGCCCCACGTCCCCAGCCAGCGCGACGAGGCTGGCAAGACCATAACGCAGATAGGTGTGGCCGAGCAGCCCGGCCAGGAACGCGCCCATCACCCGATCACGCCACCATGCGGCGCCCGGCGGGCACGGCCCGCTGGCTCTCCAGCGCCGCACGCTCTCCCGCGCTCAGGGCGCCCTCATGGCCCGCTTCATGATATTCGGCATCCTCGTTGACGCCCCAGATATCGAACACCCGCTTGCCGGCGATGATGTTGCGCACGGTCAGCATGGCCGTCATCATCGCGTGATCCTGATTGTTATAGCGATGCATCCCGTTCCGCCCGATCAGGTGAAGCGTGGGATATTTGTCTTCCAGCTCGGCGCGAATGGCCGCGACATTCGCCGCATAAGCCTCGCCATAGACGGGATAGGCTTTCTCCTGACGCACCACAGCGCCGCCGACAACCTGATCGGCGCTGATGAGGCCCATCAGAACCATCTCCTCGGTCGCCAGCGCGATCAGCTCGTCATCGCTGGATGACCAGAGCCCGTCGCCCTCGAAGCAGAAATATTCCAGGCCCACGCAAGCGATATCGGGATCGGGCACCATTTCGGGTGACCAGCTGCGGAAATTCTGCACCCGGCCCACCTTCACGCGCGGATCGTGGATGTAGATCCAATTGTCCGGAAACAGGTCTTCGGAGCGGATCATCAGCGCGACCGTCAGAAAATCGCGATAGTTGAGCGCCAGCGCGTGCCCGAGCGTCTTGGGCACCGGATGGATGCGGCTCGCCAGCTCCCGCATCGGCGCGGAGCTGATCACATGGTCGGCACTGATCGCGACCGTATCGCCGGCCGCCCGCGTCGCGGTAACGCGCCACCGGCCTGTAACCTGATCGCGGTGAATCTGCTTGAGGGCATGGCCCATCAGCACATGATTGCCGCCTTCGACCACGCGATCGCGCGCCGCATCCCACATCATCCCGGGCCCGAGGCGCGGGTAGCGGAAATTCTCGAGCAGGGTCTTGGCACCCATGCCGTTGTTTGGCTTTTTGTTGAGGCCAAGGCTGCGCTTGAGGCCATCCAGCACCGCCTTGCCCAGGCTCAGGCCCTTGATGCGCTGCGCCGCCCAGTCGGCGGACATGGTATCGCACGGCATCCCCCACACCTTCTCGGTGTAGGTCTTGAAGAAGATGGAATAGAGCTTGCGACCGAACTGGTTGACCACCCAGTCCTCGAAGCTGCGCACCGGCTTGATCGGCGCGATCTTGGCCTTGGCGTAGCTCAGCATGCACAGGGTCGAGCGGATGATGCCGAGATTGCGCAGCGCCTCGAAGGCACGCAGCGGATAGCTGTAGAAGCGGCCCTGATAATAGATGCGGCTCATGCGGGGCCGCTCGATGAAATCATGGGGCAGGATCTCGTTCCACAGATCGACCACCTCCTGCGATTTCGAGAAGAAGCGGTGGCCGCCGATATCGAAGCGGAATCCCTCATGCTCGACCGTGCGGCTGATGCCCCCGACCTGCGCGGAATCCTTCTCGATCACCGTCACGCGCAGCCCCGCCTTGGTCAGCAGATAGGCAGCGGTCAGCCCGGCCGGGCCAGCACCAATGATGGCCACATCAACGGAATGGGCGGAATTCGACATTCAGGCAGGTCCCCCGGAACCGAACAGGTCGACTCCGGGAGTGAAGGATCTTGCCTAATATTCCATTAATCCACGCCGCTCGGTGCCTCAGCGCGCCGGGCGTTGCCGGTTGGCGACGAGGTGATCCACCACGGCCGGGTCTGCCAGCGTGGAGGTGTCGCCAAGCTGATCCACCGCGTCCTCGGCAATCTTGCGGAGAATCCGGCGCATGATCTTGCCCGAGCGGGTCTTGGGCAGGGCAGGGGCGAACTGGATCGCATCGGGCGTGGCGATCGGGCCGATCTCGTGACGCACCCATTGCACCAGCGCCTTGCGTAGTTCGTCATCGCCCTCGATGCCGACATTCAGCGTGACATAGGCGTAGATGCCCTGTCCCTTGATGTCGTGCGGCATGCCTACCACGGCCGCCTCGGCCACCTTGGCGTGCGCAACCAGTGCCGATTCGATCTCGGCCGTGCCCATGCGGTGGCCGGAGACATTGATGACGTCATCGACCCGGCCGGTGATCCAGTAATAGCCATCCTCATCGCGCCGGCAGCCATCGCCGGTGAAATATTTGCCGGGATAGGTGCTGAAATAGGTTTGGAAGAAGCGCTCATGATCGCCCCACACGGTGCGCATCTGGCCCGGCCAGCTCTCGGCAATCACCAGATTGCCCTCGCACGGGCCTTCGAGGACCTTGCCTTCGGTATCGACGATCTGCGGCACCACGCCGAAGAACGGCTTGGTGGCACTGCCGGGCTTGAGATCGATCGCGCCGGGAAGGGGCGTGATCATGTGGCCGCCGGTTTCGGTCTGCCACCAGGTGTCCATGATCGGGCAGCGCCCGTCACCCACGACGCGGTGATACCAGTCCCACGCCTCGGGATTGATCGGCTCGCCGACCGAACCGAGAATGCGCAGGCTCTTGCGGCTGGTCTTCTCCACCCAGGTATCGCCCTCGCGCATCAGGGCGCGGATCGCGGTCGGCGCGGCATAGAAGGTGCTGACGTTAAACTGATCGACCACCTGCCAGAACCGGCTGAAATCGGGATAATGCGGCACGCCCTCGAACATCACCGTCGTCGCGCCGTTGGCGAGCGGGCCGTAGACGATATAGCTGTGGCCGGTGACCCAGCCGATATCGGCGGCGCACCAATAGATATCGCCGGGGCGGTAATCGAACACATAATGATGCGTCATCGCCGCCCAGAGCAGATAGCCTGCGCTGGTATGCAGCACGCCCTTAGGCTTGCCGGTGGAGCCTGAGGTGTAGAGGATGAACAGCGGATCCTCGGCACCGATTTCCTCGGCCGGGCAATCGTCCGAGACGCTGTCGCGCAGCACGTCATACCAATGATCGCGGCCGTCTGTCATCGCAACGGCATTGCCGGTCCGGCGCACCACAATCACGGATTCCACGCAGGTGCAGTCGTCCAGCGCTTCATCCACATTGGTCTTGAGCGGGATCGTCTTGCCCCCCCGCACGCCCTCGTCGGCCGTGATCACCACCGTGGAATCGCAATCGGTGATACGCCCGGCCAGACTGTCGGGTGAGAAGCCACCGAACACCACCGAGTGGATGGCGCCGATGCGGGCACAGGCGAGCATCGCCATCGCCGCTTCCGGGATCATCGGCATGTAGATGGTGACCCGGTCGCCCTTGCGGACGCCCTGCGCCTTCAGCACATTTGCAAAGCGGCAAACTTCCCCGTGCAATTCGCGATAGGTGATCGTGCGGCTCTCATCGGGGTTGTCACCAGCCCAGAGGATCGCCGGGACATCGCCACGCTCCGTCAGATGCCGGTCGAGGCAATTGGCCGCGATGTTGAGCGTGCCGTCCGCAAACCATTTGGTACCAAAATCGGCTTCATGGAAGCTGGCGTCCTTGACCTGGGTGAAGTCCTTGATCCAGTCGAGCCGCGCCGCCTCCTTGCGCCAGAAGCTGTCCGGCTCTGCAATCGATTGCGTATAAAGGCGTGAATAATCATCACCGGTCACATAGGCGCGCTCGCGCCAATTCGCAGGCACAGGGTAGAGGGGCTGACTCACGCACTTCTCCAAAGACTGTTATGCGCCAACCTTAGCCGTTTTGCCGGCCATGCCAAGTCCATCGCGGGTGGCACGGAATGCCGGTCCAAGAAGCAGGCGCCCAGTCTCAGGCGTCGTTGCTCCACAGCAACTGGCCGTCCGGATCGGTGATCTGGGTCAGCCGGCGCGCTGCCCGCCGCGCAAGCCGCTGCACTTCGACCTTGCGCCGCGCGGGCGCCAGAGGCTCGCTGGGCGCGGGGCGAAGGATCTCGGCATCATATTGGTCGGCAACGATAAGTCCCGTGCGGCCCGGCCACAGCGCCTCGGACTCGAACAGGGTCAGATCAAAGCCGGCAGGCACGGCCCAGAAGTAGCGATCGCAATAATCGAAATAGTCCGGCCATTTGCCGTCCCCGAGCAGGTCGGCACGGCTGCATTTGATTTCGACGGCAATGATCTGGCCGCGGGCATCCACGGCCATGATGTCCAGCCGCCGACCATTGGGGAGCGGCACTTCGGAAATGCCGAAAATATCGTGGCGCGCAAAGAGACGCAGCACTCCGCGCGTGACGGCCAGCGCCGTTCCATCGGTCAATGCAGGATCGCAGGCGATCACAGGTTCAGGCGCAGGTTCAGGATGTGAGGCCATGTGGCGGGATTAGAACACAATGGGAACAACTGCAAGCCAAGCTCAAACGAGACGGGCCGGCCCAGCGCTCTGCTGACCCGGCCCGGCTTGTGATTGATTGGTTGGCTCAGCGGTAGAAGATATGACCGCCAATGCGCGTGAGGCGATCATGCTTCCAGTTCGGCGACACGCGCGCGGAATGGAAGAACAGGGCGCCTTCCACCGGATTGTCCCAGCTTCCGTCCAGCGCGATCTGGGCGATGGCGCGCGCGGTGCGCCACTGACCGGCATGGGTCGGCGTGGGCAGCTGGCCCTGACGGACGAAACTGAACTGACCCGGCTGCGTGACGACGCCGCACAGGCTGGTGGGGAAACGCCCGGACCGCGCCCGCTCGAGCACGACATTGGCAACGGCGAGCTGGCCGGTCAGGCTCTCGCTGCGCGCTTCATAATAAATGGTGGTGGCGAGACATTTCGCATCAGCGTCGGAAATCTCTTCGACATTGGCCTGCTGGACCAATTCGGCCAGCGAATCGACAGAGTCGGCAGAAGCGGCTTCGTTCGGAGCCGTCTCGGCATCGGGTTCAATCGTTGCGGGGGTCGTCAGGCTTGCAGCGACGACGGCGGGAACCTCGAGCATGGTCGAGAAACCTTGGCGGGCTGTTCCCTCAGGAGCAGCAGCCAGAGCGATTGTGGACGAGAGAAGTCCAACGGTCGCCACGATGGCGACCACGACACGATTGGGCATTCATTCTCAGTACTGTGCGGTGGGTCGGAGATCGGAATGCAGGTCGCATCTATCGTGCGACGCTCAGCGCTCCGGTCCGCCCCCCGTCTGCGTGTTTGCGATGACCTGTCCCCATGACGGCCACACGCAACCTGCGCGAGTTGGTGGGGCCTTTGGCCGCTCAGCCGGGAACTGTCAACTCGTGCACAGTATCTCGGCGGCGAGCCGTTCCCCGTCTGCGACATCCAGTTCCACGAACCAGATATCGGGGTCCACCCGGGTTCTTCTATCTATATATTGTGATATTTCAGATTCTTGGGTTAAATCCCGAGGCCCGCAGGGGGTGAGCGAAAGAGTCCCGTCAAGGGACGTAACACGCTCAAAAAGCCCGATTGTCCGGCCGCGATCCACCGCCTGCACGACGATGGTTCCGCTCAACGGCTCCCCCTTGTGAAGCACGGTGCCATGCCCCCCTTGCGCTTGGACACGGCGCAACAGAACCCCGATGAGGATCTGACTCGTCAGACGCGCGGTCACTGGTCTCCTGCTTCCGGGCGCACATAACCCGGCAGGCCAACCAGCGGGATGGTGGAGCGCATGAACGTGCCAGTACCGCGACCGACATCCTCACCCTCGGCATCAATAAGGCGCGCCTCGGCGACAAAAACGCGCCGCTTGCCGCTCAGCCATTTCCCTTCCGCTACGATCGGCCCAGCCTTGAGCGGGCGGGTGAACAGCAGGTTGAATGCGGTGGTGAGGAGGAAGCGATCCGTGACGAGGCTGTTGGCGGCATAAAAAGCCGCATCGTCCAGCATCTTGAAATACAGCGTGCCATGGGTGGCGCCTGCGGCATGGAAATAGTCCGGCGTCACGTCGATGACGATGCGCGCCTCGCCGGGGGCCGAGATATCCAGCCTTGAGGGGAATAATCCGTTGATCGGCGCCGAGGCATAGAGCCGTTCGAGCGCCCGGAAATGCGCGGCCTCGCCGGATGGCGGCGTGCCGTCAGGCTGCGTCACGCGACTCGCCGCCGGCGAGCAGGGCATAGAGCGCGGCGTCCGAGCCAACGCCACGAATGCGCGCAAGATGGCGCTCGTTACGCAGCAGGCGCGAGACGCGGGCCAAGGTCTTGAGATGTTCTGCGCCACTATCCTGCGGGGAGAGCAGCATGAATACGACATCCACGGGCACATCGTCGATCGCATCGAAGGGGATCGGCTCGGCGAGGAGGACCACGGCGCCATGGACGCTCTCAAGGCCTTCCAGCTTGGCGTGGGGAATCGCGATTCCGCCACCAAAGCCCGTCGAGCCAAGGCGCTCCCGCTCGGTGATGCGCTCGACAACCTCGGCGGCATCGAGCCCATAGGCATCGGCCGCCAACTGACCCAGCTTCAGGAAAAGCTGTTTCTTGTTAGGAAGGGCCACCGCGGACGAAACAGCGTTCGCCGCGAGCAAGTCGCTGAAATTATCCATGTTCAACCCGTGTCCTGCGGCCGACCTGGGGATTTCTGCGCCGGGGTGAAGTCCACCCATCATGGCCGCCTGGAGAAAACTTGGCCGGCTGATAGGCGCAAAGGCCATTCGGGTCAACAGGTTGCCGGGGACGGAGTCAGGGGAGGGAGGGCTGCGCATCGCGCGCAGCCCTCGAGCGCATTCAGGCGCGGGGCGGCTCCACCCAGCCGATGGTCCCGTCGGTGCGACGGTAGACCATGTTGAAGGTGGCCGTGCTGCTGTTGAGGAACATGAGCGCATTGGTGTTGCGCAGATCGAGCATCATCACCGCATCCGAGACGCTGGCGCGCGGAATATCCACGCGCATCTCCGCGATCACCACCGGTGCATCGACGTCCACTTCCTCTTCCGCTTCGCTGGACTGGAAGACGACATAATTGGCATCGTCGATGCCGGGCGCGTCACGCTGAGCTTCGGCGGCGAGCGCCTGGCTGTGGCGATCCTTCAACCGCCGCATGTAGCGGCGCAGCTGCTTTTCGATGCGTTCCGCGGCCTGATCGAAGCAGACATGGGCATCATGGGCCTCGCCCGCGCCCTTGAGGATCAGCCCTGCCATCACATGGCAGACGATGTCGCAGCGAAAGGCGCCATGAGGCGCGTTGCTGAACGTCACGCTGGAGGAGATGGTGCGCGAGAAATACTTGTCGGCGATCGCCTGCATCCGCTCGGCAACATGCGCCTGAAGCGCCTCGCCGGTGTCGACCTGATGACCCGATACGCGGATTTCCATCTGATTTCTCCTTCTTGTTGGACCTGATGGTCTGTGAACGTGGCGCGCCGCCTAGTGAGGATAATCCTCAGGCCGGGCGATCGAGCCACAAAGGGTGATCGATCTTTTCCAGAAACGCGGCATGACGCGCCAGTTCCTGCGCGCTCGGCGAAAACAGACGGGCCGGGCGGAACGGGCGGGCAGCCGGAATGGCCATGGATTGTGTGGTCGTCACGGTGACGGTGATCTGTTCTTCCGCCATCAAGGTGAGGCCGATCTGACGCCCGCCGGTCAGTTCGATATAGAGCTGCGCCAGCAATTCCGCGTCCAGCAACGCGCCATGCTTGATGCGGTGGCTGCGGTCGATCCCGTAGCGGCTGCACAGGGCATCAAGACTGTGCTTGGCACCGGGATGAAGAGTCCGGGCAATCGTCAGGCTGTCGATCATCCGTCCCATGTCGACGGTGGGATGGCCGCACCGCTCCAGCTCGGCATTGAGAAAGCCGAAATCGAACCGCGCATTGTGCGCGACCAGCATGGAATCGCCGAGAAACTCGAGCAACTCTGCGGCCTTGCTGCCGAACAAAGGCTTGTCGGAGAGAAAGCGCGCGGACAGCCCGTGAACCGCCTCGGCCGAGGCCGGCATATCGCGCTGGGGATTGAAATAGGCGTGGTAGGTCTCGCCGGTCGGGATGCGATTGATCAGCTCGACACAGCCGATTTCGACAAGACGGTCACCGCTGAGCGGATCGAAGCCGGTGGTTTCAGTATCGAAGACGATTTCACGCATCGTGGCATTTCACTCGTTGGGGAGGCATTATCGGACCAGCGCCGTGCGAAGGCAAGCAACGAGACGAAAAATCCGCGCTCTCATCCGCCATTTGGGCTGTGCTGTATCCAGCACCAGGTCAGCGCGGCGTCGCTTGATGTGGTCCGAGAGCTGACTGGCCTTGATGGCTTCAAAACGCTTTGCGGTCATGCCGGGCCGGCGAAGCACGCGCCTCCGCTGGAGAGACGGCGCGGCGGAAACGACGACGACCATGTCCATGTGCCGCTCGCCCCGCGTTTCGAACAGCAGCGGGATATCGAGAACGACCATCGGCCGGCTGCGATGACGGCGCAGAAACGCTGCGCGGGCGCCCGCAACGGCGGGATGGACGATCCGCTCCAGGGCCCGCATTTCCTCCGGCTGGCCGATCACCCGGGCACCAAGCATCCGGCGATCGACGCCAGCAGCGCTGGTGGTGCCGGGAAAGCGCGCTTCAATCGCCCCGAGTAGGGCGCCACCCGGTCCCTGCAACTGATGGACTGCGGCATCGGCATCGAACACCGGCACACCCGCTGCGCGAAACATGGCGGCCGCGGTCGACTTGCCCATGCCGATCGATCCGGTCAGTCCGATGCGGAATGGACGATGTCTCACGCGCAGACCCGACAAGCGGCGGTCAGGCAGGCACGAGCAGGCGTTCGCGCAGCTGCGCATCCAGCTCGCGCGGCGGCTGGGCATCGAAGAAGATGTCAAAGGCGAGCGCGGCCTGGCCGATCAGCATCTCCAGCCCATCGATGCACATGAGGTCGCGCTTGCGCGCTTGCGCCAGCAGCGGCGTTTCCAGCGGGGCATAGACGATGTCGTAGACCATTGCCTTATCCGGCAACGGTGACAGATCGGGCGTCCATGCCGGCTGCCCGACCATTCCGAGCGAGGTGGAATTGGCCAGCAGATCAGCTGCCGGCAGTGCCGCATCGAAGCCCTGCACGCGGCCAGCCAAACCCAGTCGATCCAGCAAAGCCTTCCCCTTGGCGGCATCGCGTGCCACGATCGTCAGGTCGGTCACGCCCACAGAGCGCAGGGCGAAGCCGATTGCCTGCGCCGCACCGCCGGTTCCGGCAAGAATCGCGCTGGTGCCGCTCCAGCCGCGTGCCAGCAAGGGTTGCAGAAAACCGCCCGCGTCGGTGTTGGTGCCGATCAGCGGCCCGCCGGTTTCGCAGGCCACCGTGTTGATGGCGCCGATGCGATCGCGCACGCCGCCGGGATCATCGACATAATCCAGCGCCGCGATCTTGTGCGGAATAGTGATGTTGCAGCCCAGCCAGTCCGGATCGGCCCGGCGCCTGAGGAAATAGCCGGCCAGTTCCTCCGGCGCGACCCGGGTCTTGCGATACTCCGCGTCGATGCCCAGCTCTTCCAGCCAGAAATTGTGGATGACCGGCGACTTGCTGTGCGCGATGGGGTCGCCGATCACCTCGGCATATGGTTTTCCCTGACTCATGCCGGCAAGATAGAGCGCACGCGCAAATAGTCGAGCAAAGGAAGCAGGGGCAGGCCCTGCACGGCAAAGAGGCTGCCGGAAATGCGCGAGAAAAGCTGCGCGCCCGGCCCCTCGATCCGATAGCAGCCGACACACCAGCGGCACTGCTCCCAGTCGAGGTCCAGATAATGGTCGATGAAAGCCGCGCTGAGCGGACGCATCTGGAGCGTGACGCTCTCGATCTGGCGCCATTGCGCCTGCCCGGCCTGCGCGATCACGGCCGCGCTGTGGAGCTTGTGCGCCCGGCCGCTCATCCGCGCGAGCAGATCGGCCGCGGCTTCCCGTGTCTCAACCTTGTCGATCAGGCTGCCATCATCCAGCTCCAGCGTCTGGTCGCAGCCCAGCACGAACGCGTCCGGATGTCGCATCGACGGGCGACGGCATTTCCATTCCCCCAGCGCGTCGGCCAGATCGCGGGCGTTCAGGCCTTCGCCGACCAGACTGGCCTTGATCGCATCCTCGTCGACACCGGCTGGAACCGTCTCAAATGGCACGGCAGCGTCGGCGAGCAGCCGCCGGCGACTCTCGCTTTGCGAGGCGAGCAGCAGAAGGGGCGTGCTCATACCGGCCCAAGCCCCGGCAAGCCGCTGTTGCTTTTCAGCCGTTCCTGATACAGGTTGACGATGGCTGCGGCAGTTTCTTCGATGGATCGGCGCGTGACATCGATGACCGGCCAACCCTGATCTGCAAACATGCGGCGGGCGTGTGCCACCTCGCCATTCACGCGTTCGAGATCAACATAGGCGGTTTCCGGCGCCTGATTGAGGGAGAGGAGCCGATTGCGCCGCACCTGCACCAGCCGCTCGGCGCCCGCGGTCAGGCCGACGACCATCGGATGCCGCAATTTGAACAGGCTCGGCGGGGGCGGGGATTCCAGCACCAGCGGGATATTGGCCGTCTTGTAGCCGCGATTGGCGAGATAAATGCTGGTCGGCGTTTTTGACGTGCGGGAGACGCCGGCAAGGACGATATCCGCCTCCTCCCAATTCTCCCAGCCGACCCCATCATCATGGGCGATGGTAAACTGGATGGCGTCGATCCGCGCGAAATAGGCTTCGTCAAGCACATGCTTGCGACCGGGACGATTGCGCATCTCTTGGCCCAGCAGATTGGACATGGCATCCGTCACCGGATCGAGCGGCGCGACATAGGGAATGCCGATGGCCCGGCAGCCATTTTCCAATCGACGACGCAAGGTAGGGTTGGCCAAGGTGAACAGTACCATGCCCGGATTGCGCGCCACTTCCTCCAAGATGCGCTCGAGATGCTGCTCGGAGCGCACCATCGGCCAGAAATGGCGGATCGTCTCGACATTCTCGAACTGGGCGAGCGCCGCCTTGCCGATATGCTCGAGCGTTTCGCCGGTGGAATCCGAAAGCAGATGCAGGTTCAGGCGGTCCATATCCACCGTTCATGTGGAACATTGCGCGATAACACAAGGGACAGAACTGTGGATAACTGCTTCCCCTCAATTCATGCCCACTCACCCTGTCGGAACCCGATCATCTATCCACAGCCGCAATGGGTTGCACACAGGCTGTGAATCATGGGGATGACGCCGGTGACTCGTCACGGCTTCACGGGTCGCCTGAGGTCAAGCTGTTGGCAAAAGGGTGATGAGCGAATAATGCCCGTTGTCCACTTCCCAACAGAATCCAACAACCTTCTCTTTTATATAAATAGGATATTGGTCTGTGCATGACTCGTCCGTGATCGATCCCGGTGTGACGGCACCGCTGCTGAGCGTCCTGCGCGGCGCTGTCCCGGCGCGTCCGCCCCTCTGGCTGATGCGTCAGGCCGGACGATATCTGCCGGAATATCGGGCTTTGCGTGCCGAGAAGGGCGGTTTCCTCGATCTTTGCTATGACAGCGAGGCAGCGGCCGAAGTCACCTTGCAGCCCATTCAGCGCTTCGGGTTCGATGGCGCGATCCTGTTTTCCGATATTCTGGTGGTCCCCCATGCTCTGGGTCAGGATCTCTGGTTTGAGGCCGGGGAAGGACCGCGCCTTGCCCCGCCGCTGGTCGAGGGCGAGCTGACAAGTCTCGTACCGGCACCGCAGCGGCTGGCGCCTGTCATTGACACGGTCAGGCGCGTGAGGGCCGCGCTGGCCCCGCAGACGACGTTTCTGGGCTTTGCGGGCAGTCCCTGGACGGTGGCGACCTATATGGTCGCCGGGCAGGGCAGCAAGGATCACGCGGCCGCCCGTCGCATGGCCTATCAGCAGCCGGCGAAGTTCGGCGCCATCATCGATGCCGTTATCGAAACGACGGTCGATTATCTCTCCGACCAGATCGCGGCCGGCGTGGATGCCGTGCAGCTTTTCGATAGCTGGGCCGGTTCGCTTAGCCCGGCACAGTTC
The DNA here is from genome assembly GCF_025961795.1 of Sphingobium sp. B2D3A. Classification (NCBI taxonomy): domain Bacteria; kingdom Pseudomonadati; phylum Pseudomonadota; class Alphaproteobacteria; order Sphingomonadales; family Sphingobiaceae; genus Sphingobium; species Sphingobium sp. B2D3A. The sequence goes on from NZ_JAOQOI010000001.1 coordinate 653,254, forward strand.
CGCCAATGGGTGATCGCGCCCAACGCGCGTATCGTCAAAGCCTTGAAGCTGCGCCATCCCGATACGCCGATCATCGGCTTTCCAAAGGGGGCAGGGGCCAAACTCGTCGACTATGCGCAGGAAACCGGCGTCGATGCGCTGGGTCTCGATGAAACGCTCGATCCGGCCTGGGCGGCGCGTGAATTGCCCGCCCATCTGCCGCTGCAAGGCAATCTCGATCCGCTGGCGCTGATCGCGGGCGGCGAGACGCTGGATCGGGCGGTGGACGCCATTCTCGAGGCTCTGTCCGGCCGGCCGCACATCTTCAACCTGGGTCATGGCATCTTGCCAGACACGCCGATTGCCCATGTCGAGCAACTGGTGGCGCGCGTTCGCGGGTGATCGGCGGCTCTTGGAAAACGCAAACCAGCGCCTCGCACCCCGTTCCAATTCCTGGCTGGCTGGCCTAGAAGGCTTGGCGATCGCGCGCGGTTGTTGAAGCACGACGAAGAGGTTCAGTCTCCATGTCCATCCTGCCCGGCATTGGCTTTCTTGGCGCTGCTTATCCGTGGGTTCTTGCCGCACATGTGATCTTCGTCATCTTCCTGATGGCTAGCCTGTTCATGATCCCGCGCTACTTCATCTACCATCATCAGACCGAGCCCGGCTCGGCCGAGGATCAGGCGTGGATCGAGCGTGAGACGCGAATGAAGCGCATCATCATGAACCCCTCGATCGTGCTGGTCTGGGTGCTGGGCCTGCTGCTGGCCTTTCAGACCGGGGCCTGGAGCGAGGGCTGGTTCCACGCCAAGCTGCTGCTGGTGATCGTCCTCTCGGGCTTTCACGGCTGGATCGTCGGCTATTCCAAGAAGCTCGCTCGCGGCCTGCGCCCCTGGCCGGAAAAGCGCCTGCGCATGATCAACGAGGTGCCGGCGCTGCTCGTGACGCTGATCGTCATTCTGGTGATCGTCCGCCCGTTCTGAGCCGTGCGTTTCTGAGCGGTAGGGCGCCATCGCTCTGCGCTTGACTTGGAATCGGCCAGTGCGTAATTCGGGGCGTTCCCTTTACAGGCGCTGACCTATGCGCCTGATTGCCCTCTCCAGGCATTCCGGCACAGTCACATTCCCTTTATTTTCACTCCCGCCGTCGGACCCAATCCATGCATCTTAAAGATTTGAAGCGCAAAGCCCCGGCCGAGCTGGTCGCCATGGCCGAGGAACTCGGCGTTGAAGGTGCCTCGACGCTGCGCAAGCAGGACCTCATGTTCGCCATCCTGAAGGAGCAGGCGGAAAATGGCGAGCAGATCATGGGTCTGGGCACCATCGAGGTGCTGGCCGATGGCTTCGGCTTCCTGCGCAGCCCTGAGGCGAACTATCTGGCCGGCCCGGATGACATCTATGTCTCGCCCAATCAGGTCCGCAAATTCGGCCTGCGCACCGGTGACACGGTGGAAGGCGAGATCCGCGCACCCAAGGATGGTGAGCGCTATTTCGCGCTGACCAAGCTCGTCTCGGTCAATTTCGACGATCCCGATGTGGTCCGTCACCGCGTCAATTTCGACAATCTGACACCGCTTTATCCCGACGAGAAGCTGCGGCTCGACACGCTCGATCCCACGATCAAGGACAAGTCGGCCCGCGTCATCGACATCATCGCGCCGCAGGGCAAGGGCCAGCGCGCGCTCATCGTGGCGCCGCCGCGGACCGGCAAGACCGTTCTGCTGCAGAACATCGCCAAGGCGATCACCGACAATCATCCCGAGGTCTTCCTGCTGGTGCTGCTCATCGACGAGCGACCGGAGGAAGTCACGGACATGCAGCGCAGCGTGAAGGGCGAGGTGGTTTCCTCCACCTTCGATGAGCCCGCGACGCGCCACGTCCAGGTCGCCGAGATGGTGATCGAGAAGGCCAAGCGCCTTGTCGAGCACAAGAAGGATGTCGTCATCCTGCTCGATTCCATCACGCGCCTTGGCCGAGCCTATAACACCGTCGTGCCGAGCTCCGGCAAGGTGCTGACCGGCGGTGTCGATGCCAACGCCCTGCAGCGCCCGAAGCGCTTTTTCGGCGCGGCGCGGAACATCGAGGAGGGTGGCTCGTTGTCGATCATCGCCACGGCGCTCATCGATACGGGTAGCCGCATGGATGAAGTGATCTTCGAGGAGTTCAAGGGCACCGGTAACTCGGAAATCGTCCTGGATCGCAAGGTCTCGGACAAGCGCATCTTCCCGGCGCTGGATGTCGGCAAATCCGGCACCCGTAAGGAAGAGCTGCTGGTCGAGAAGGACAAGCTCTCCAAGATGTGGGTGCTGCGTCGTATTCTCATGCAGATGGGTACGATCGACGCGATGGAATTCCTGCTCGACAAGATGAAGGATTCCAAGACCAACGAAGACTTCTTCGCCACGATGAACCAGTAACGCATTTCAACAGGGGTTACGCGCTGCCATGGCTGAAATCTGGTCCCATATCGTCTCGGACGTCTCCACTCTGTTCTCGGGCGATATCAGCGCCTGGTCCGCGTTCGTCAAAGTTCTGCTGATCGACGTCGTCCTGGCCGGGGACAATGCCATCGTCATCGGCGCGCTTGCGGCGGGATTGCCGGCGCATCAGCGCCGAATGGTCATCTTCATCGGCATCATTGCCGCGCTGGTGCTGCGCATCGCCTTTGCGCTCGTGGTCACGCAGCTCATGCAGATCATCGGGCTGATTTTTGCTGGCGGCATCCTGCTCCTGTGGGTCTCCTGGAAAATGTACCGCGAGATCGTGCAGGGGGCAGGGCACAATGCCGGCTCGCCTGAGGTCGAGGGTGACGAGCATTCCGGGCTTCGTCCCGCGAAGAGCTTCATCGGCGCGGCCTGGGCTGTGGCGGTGGCAGACGTCTCCATGAGCCTCGACAATGTGCTGGCGGTGGCCGGTGCAGCCCGCGAGCACCCCGGCATATTGATGATCGGCCTGGTCTTTGCAGTCGCTCTGATGGGCATCGCTGCGAATATCATCGCGAAATATATCGAGCGCTATCGCTGGATTGCCTGGATCGGCTTGCTGGTCATTCTCTATGTGGCCGCAACGATGATCTACACCGGCATCACCGACAAGGATATCGGGCTGCTCCAGCTCTTCGCTTGAGCCAAGCGGCAAATCGCTAAACAGGAACCGGCAGCGCTCAGCAAAGGAGCGCTGCCGGTTTCCTTGTTTCTGGCTCACCAGTGCCGGGAGATAATCGCCGGGCGAGGGCAATTTGCTAGCGAAATGAGCTCCGATGCGGCATGTCAGACCCACCCTATCTGGCGCGGAGCCCTGCCATCATGAAGTTCAAGGTCGATGTTGAGTGCACCCCGGAAGAGGCACGGTCATTTCTCGGTCTGCCTGATCTGAAGCCGATCCATGATCTTTATATTCAGGCGGTGCTCGATACGATGAGCGGCCAGACCAACCTTGAGCAGATGGAGCGGATGTTTCGCAGTATGTCGCCGCTGGGAGATGCGGGCATGAAACTGTTTTCAAGCCTCATGGATATCGGTATGGGCGCGGCGGGCGCTGGCTCTCCTGCAAAATCCAAGAATGACGGCTGAGTTTTCACGTGGTTTGACGCTCGATGACGGATCGGGATACGATTTTTGCGCTCTCCAGCGGGCAGCTGCCCGCGGCAATTGCGATCATCCGGGTATCTGGGCCTCTTGCTCTTGAAGCTGCTCGCGCCATAACTGGCCGGGACGCACCAGCGGCTCGGCAAGCGACGTTGCGGCGATTTTTCGATCCGGCGAATGGCGACTTGCTCGATGAAGGTTTGCTGATTTGCTTTCCCGGGCCAAATACAGAGACCGGCGAAGACATGGCCGAATTCCAATGCCATGGCTCCCATGCGGTGGTGCGGGCGTTGGAAGCCGCTCTGGTTGCCATGCCGGGCTTTCGGCGGGCCGAGGCAGGCGAGTTTACCCGGCGCGCCTTTTTGAGCGGCAAGATGGATCTCGCCGGGATCGAAGGCTTAGGCGATTTGATCGCGGCAGAGACGGCGCTGCAACGGCGCGCTGCCATGGCGATGATGGGTGGAGCGTTCTCCCGCAAGATCGAATCCTGGACGACCGACCTTCGACTGCTCGCCGCACAGATCGAGGCTCAGCTCGATTTTTCCGATGAAGGGGACGTATCGGGCGCGGACCTCGCGCGCATCACAGCCGCAGCGATTGAGATCAGCGCAGACATGCGTACGGAACTGCAGCGTCCCTCGGCGGACCGATTACAAGATGGTATTCGCGTCGCCATCGGCGGTCCGCCCAATGCTGGCAAGTCGTCCCTGTTCAACCAGCTGGTTGGACGCGATGCTGCGATTGTCTCCCCTCATGCGGGAACGACCCGCGACGTGATCGAGGCGTCAGTCGCCCTCAATGGCATCGCATTCGTGTTATCTGACTCGGCGGGACTGCGCGAAGCCGGTGACGAGATCGAGCAGATCGGCATCGGACGCGCGGAAGTTCTTTTGGCCGAGGCTGACATCGTGCTGTGGCTAGGGCGGTCTGAAGACGCGCCCTCAGGTCAAGGGGCGTTGGTGCAGGTCGCAGCGAAAGCCGATCTTGCTCTCGCAGATCGCGAGGCGTCGAGCCTGTACGTGTCGAGTGTGACAGGTGAGGGGATTGATTCTCTCATTGAGGAGCTGTGTGCGCTGGCCAGCAGTATGTTGCCCGCGCCCGGCGACTATGCACTGTCACAGCGGCAACGAGCTGTCATAAAACGAGCGGGTGATGCTTTGGATGCCTGCGCTGGTGAGTCTGACGAAATCCTGGTTGCAGAAAATCTTCGTCAGGCGCTGGCCGCTCTGGATGAATTGACCGGACGCACCACGACTGAGCTGGTGTTGGACGAGGTGTTTCGCGGCTTCTGCATCGGCAAATAGAGCGGGTTGTTCCACGTGGAACGTCGGCCTGTCCGCAATGCTTTGACGCTCTTTGATGTGGCCGCTAGGGGCTGGGACATGAGCAAGCATGCGCAAGCCATGTTCGATGTCATCGTTGTCGGCGGTGGCCATGCCGGCACGGAAGCTGCGGCCGCAGCCGCGCGCCGCGGCGCGCGTGTCGCTTTGGTAACGGCCGATCCGAGCCGCATCGGGGAAATGTCCTGCAATCCTTCCATCGGCGGGTTGGGCAAGGGCCACCTCGTACGCGAAGTGGATGCCCTGGATGGGTTAATGGCGCGGGCCGCAGACAGCGCCGCCATCCATCGCCGAATGCTCAATGCCAGCAAGGGTGCCGCTGTTCGCGGCCCGCGTGTCCAGGCCGACCGCCGGAAGTACCGCGCAGCCATTCAGAGTATGATCGCGGCGCAACCGGGCCTCTCGGTCATTGGCGGTGAAGTGGCGGCATTGGATGTCGGTCCTGCCGGGGCTTTGAGCGGGGTCGTGCTCGCGGATGGACAGAAGCTGGGCGGACAGGCCGTTGTCCTCACAACCGGAACATTTCTGGGCGGCCTGATGTTCAGGGGCGCGGAGCGAGTTGTGGGTGGGCGGATCGGTGAGCATGCCGCGAGTGCCTTGGCTCAGCAGTTGCGAGACCTCGATCTACCAATGGGCCGCCTCAAGACGGGGACACCGGCCCGTCTGAACGGACGCACGATCGATTGGGCCCGGCTGGAAGAGCAGCCGTCAGATCTTGACGCCTGGTCGATGTCTCATCTAGGCTTCGGTGATAGCGAGCAGCCACCGCAGCTTCGCTGCGCCATCACTCGGACCAACGGCGAAACGCATCGCATCATCCGCGATAACCTCGGCCTCTCACCCTTGTTCTCGGGCGATATTGAGGGGCGGGGACCACGCTATTGTCCCTCAATCGAGGACAAGATTGTCCGCTTCGGAGACCGGGAGGGCCATCAGGTCTTCCTCGAGCCCGAGGGTCTGGATGATCATCTTGTCTATCCCAATGGCCTGAGTTCGTCCCTCCCTACGGACGTGCAAGTGGCGTTCCTCCGGTCCATGAAAGGGCTGGAACAAGTCGAGGTCGCCGTCCCCGGCTACGCGGTCGAGTATGACCATATCGACCCGCGCGCCTTGGATCGGACCCTTTCGCTCCGTGCCATGCCTGCGCTCTTTCTGGCCGGTCAGATCAATGGCACCACCGGCTATGAGGAGGCTGCGGCACAGGGGCTTGTGGCTGGAGCGAACGCTGCCGCTCATGCCTTAGGTCTTGAGCCGCTGCTGCTTGACCGGGCAGAAAGCTATATTGGCGTTCTTATCGACGATCTCTGCCTGCAGGGGATCACCGAACCCTACCGAATGCTGACCGCGCGCGCCGAATTCCGGCTGCGACTGCGTGCGGACAACGCTGCAACGCGCCTCACACCGACGGCCGTTCGGCTTGGTTTGGCAAGCGCAGCCCGAATGACTTGGTGGCATCAGCGAGAACAAGCACGCGTGGCGCTCGCTGGCGTGTTGGAGAAGCAAGTGTCCGGCACTGATTTACGCGCGGCAGGGGCAGATGTTCGCGACGACGGTGTCCGCAGATCCCTCGCTGAGTGGGCTCGTTTCCCGGCAGTGGCGCGCGGGCATCTTGCCAAATATGCGCCGGCCCTCGAAACGGGAAAAGACGGCCTTGTCGAAGAGCTTTTGCAGGACGCGATCTATGCGCCTTACGTCGAAAGGCAGGACGCGGAAGTGAGGGCCCTCCGCGCCAATGACGCCATTGCGCTGCCCGCCGACCTCGATTTTTCTGCGGTCGGCGGCTTGAGCACAGAGATGGTCGAACGGTTGACCCTTGCGCGCCCCGAGACGCTTGGTGGTGCCGCCCGGATCAGGGGAATTACGCCGGCAGCTTTGGCCGCGCTGCTCGTCGCAGCGCGGACGGGCCGCGCCGCATGACGGAGGAAGAGGCGCAAGCGTGGCTCTCCGATCAAGGCTGGTGGGATGGTCCAACCGGGGATAGGCTGCGGACTTTTGTGGCCCTCGTACTGGAAGAGGCCGACCGGCAGAACCTCATTTCTGTTGGGACCAAGGCATCCATTTGGGCGCGGCATATTGTAGACTCCGCCCAGTTGCTAACTCATGCGGTATCCGCTCAAACGCCCGCCGATGGGCTGTGGCTGGACCTCGGAACCGGCGCTGGGTTTCCGGGCCTGGTTATCGGCTGCTTGCGCGAGGCGCCGATTCGTCTCGTAGAGGTCCGTCCCTTACGAGTCGCTTTCCTCAAACGCTGTGCCGAGTCTCTCGGCCTCGATCATGTGGAAGTCTTACAATCCAAGGTGGAATCGGCCCGAATTGACCGGCCTGCTGCCATTATCAGCGCCCGTGCTTATGCGCCTTTGGATCGACTGCTCACCACAGCGCATCATTTGGCGGACGAAAACACCATCTGGCTGCTCCCCAAGGGCCGGAGCAGCGAGAAGGAACTGGAAATTGTCCGGCCGCACTGGCAAGCTGTGTTTCACGTGGAACAAAGCGTCACGGACGCCGAAAGCGCCATCCTAACAGTCCGCCAGCTGAAAAAACGTGTCCCGGTCCGAGCGACCGATAAAAAGCCGGGCAGTTCGGGACGGAATGGCAAGAGGCGCACGGCGATAGTGACGTCGGCGGGGCCAAAAGGACAGTCATGATCAGTATTGCAATCGCGAACCAGAAAGGCGGCGTTGGAAAAACCACCACGGCGATCAATCTCGCTACTGGCTTGGCTGCCACTGGTCACCGCACCCTGCTGATCGATCTCGATCCGCAGGGCAATGCTTCCACGGGGATGGGGGTCACAACGAAGGATCGCGCGCGGTCGAGCTACGATTTGCTGATGGGCGATTGTGATCTCGATGACGCTGTTATTCGCACAGTGGTGCCGGGCCTGGATCTCATTCCCGCCACGCAGGATCTCTCAGGGGCGGAGATCGAACTAATCGATGTCGAGCAACGAACTCACCGTCTCGCCAACGCTCTGAACAATGCGGAAGCCGGTCGTTGGGAAGTCTGCCTGATCGACTGCCCGCCGTCGCTCGGGTTGCTAACGGTCAATGCCATGGTCGCGGTGCAGTCGATCCTTGTGCCGCTGCAATGCGAGTTCTTTGCCCTTGAGGGCCTGTCGCAGCTCCTGCAGACCTTCGAGCGCATTCGGGCGCGGTTCAATCCGGACCTGTCAATCCTAGGCGTGGCGCTAACGATGTACGATCGCCGGAATCGGCTGACCGATCAGGTCGCGGACGATGTGCGGGCCTGTCTCGGCGACCTCGTGTTCAAGACGGTCATCCCGCGCAACGTGCGCCTCTCGGAAGCCCCCAGCCACGGGCTCCCCGCCCTTATCTACGACATGCGCTGTGCCGGATCGGAAGCCTATATGGCCCTCGCGCGCGAACTGATCGAGAAGCTTCCCAAGGAGACCGTAGCGGCATGAGCGACGCAGATGTATCCGGCAAGCCGCGCCGTCTGGGTCGCGGTCTTTCTGCCCTGCTCGGTGAAGTCGAACGCGACGTATCGGTGTCCGAAGAGGGCCGGGCCGGGGCGGATAGCGGGGCAGGCGATGCGGAGCGGCCCAAGGCCGTCCGCTTCCTTGAAATCGTGCGGGTGTCGCCTCATCCCGATCAGCCGCGGCGACATTTCGACGAAGGCGCGCTCTCTGAACTCGCAGACAGCATCCGTGAGCGGGGAATCATCCAGCCGATCGTCGTCCGTCCGCTTGGGAATGATCGCTATCAGATCGTCGCGGGTGAGCGGCGCTGGCGCGCTGCGCAAAAGGCGCAGCTTCACCAGATTCCGGCAATCGTCCGCGATTTCACCGAGGCAGAAACGCTCGAGATTGCGCTGGTTGAGAACATCCAGCGGGAGGAGCTGAACCCGATTGAGGAGGCGCAAGCCTATCAGCGCCTGATAAATCAGTTTCACCACACGCAGGACGCCTTGGCCCGGATCGTCGGCAAATCCCGCAGTCATATTGCGAACCTGATCAGGTTGCTGGATCTGCCGGAGCCTGTTCAGGAGCTGGTGATGACCGGGGCCCTGTCCATGGGCCACGGGCGCGCCCTTATCGGTTCCGCCGATTGCGCGGAACTGGCAAAAGATGTCGCCTCCAAGGGCCTGTCTGTTCGCGAAACCGAGCGCTTGGTTCGATTGGCACGTGAAGGAAAATCGGCGCCGCGTGCTGAGGCACGAGCTGATTATGGACGTGATCCCGATCTGATCGCCATGGAACAGCATCTGTCGGATCTGCTCGGCCTGCGCGTCGGCATCAATCATGAGGGCGGGAAAGGCACGCTGACCCTGCAATATTCCAGCCTCGAACAGCTGGACATGATCTGCCAGAAGCTGACCGGCGGCGGCTTCTAATCGCTTCCTTCGGGCGTCAGCGCCGCTTGGCCAGCGCGTCGAAAGCCTGAAGGTCGCGCAGAAGCGCTGGCAGGTCGCGCAACGGCACCATGTTCGGGCCGTCGCTCGGCGCGCGGTCAGGGTCTTCATGCGTTTCGATGAATATGGCCGCGACGCCGATTGCAACCGCAGCGCGCGCCAGCACGGGCACGAAGCGTCGTTCGCCGCCTGAGCTTTCTCCCCGTCCGCCCGGTTGCTGGACACTGTGGGTGGCGTCGAAAACGACCGGGCAGCCCGTCTCCGCCAGAAGCGGGAGCGCCCGCATGTCGCTGACCAAAGTGTTATAGCCAAAGCTCGCGCCGCGTTCGGTCAGCATGACCTGATCGTTTCCGGCGCTGCGCAGTTTGCGGACGACATTCGCCATGTCCCAAGGGGCCAGAAACTGGCCCTTCTTGACGTTGACGACGCGGCCTGTTGCGGCAGCAGCCAGCAAGAGATCGGTCTGGCGGCAGAGGAAGGCCGGAATCTGGAGGACATCCACCACCTCAGCGACTGGCGCGCATTGCGCCGCATCATGCACATCAGTGATCACCGGGCAGCCGAACTGCGCTTTCACCTCTGCAAACACATCCAGCGCTTGGGCTAGGCCGATGCCGCGCGGCGCATCCACGGAGGTGCGGTTCGCCTTGTCGAAGCTGCTCTTGTAGATGAGCGGCATTCCAAGCGCGCTGGTCATCTCGACAAGGGCCTGCGCCGTCTCCAGCGCATGCGCCCGCGATTCCATCGCGCATGGCCCGGCGATCAAGGCGAGAGGGCGGTCATTTGCGATGCGCATCTGCCCTATGGTGATGCTGCGCGGTGCTGTCTGTGTCATGCATTCCGCATAGCTGGACTGCGCGATCCCGCAAAGCCTGCGCAGCGCCCACGCATCACAGGGGAGGCTGGCCGTTTATCCCTTCTGCTCCCAGACAGGCGGCGAGACCCCTGCGATAATCTGGAAACCGCGGCTCCCAGCCGAGCAGGCGTTTCGCCTTGCCATTCGCGACACGCCGGTTCTCGCTATAGAAAGCCCGTGCGGCCGGAGACAGGCCCGCATCTTCCAAAGATTGCATGGGCGGGACAGGAAGGCCGAGGAGGACACAGCCGAACACAATGACGTCATTCTGCGAACAGGGCATGTCGTCGGCGAGATTATAAACGCCTGAGCGCCCGGCCATGCCGGCCAATATGCCAGACACGATATCCTCCACGTGGATTCGGCTAAATATCTGATCAGGGAGATCTATTTTGCGGGCCCGGCCCTCGCGAACACGATCCAGGGCACTGCGCCCCGGGCCGTAAATGCCGGGCAACCGAAACACCCGAACGCGCGCGCCAAGATTCTGCCACGCTAGATCAGCAGCGGCTCGAGCATTGCGCCGGCCTTTGCCGACGGGTGCACTTTCATCCACCCATGCGCCGCCGGTATCCCCATAGACCCCGGTCGACGACAGATAGCCGATCCAACCGGCAGGTGCTTCTTCCAGCAAGGCACCATAGTGCTGCAGCACTGGATCGCCTTCGTCCGTTGGAGGAACAGAGGACAGGATGTGGGTCGCCCGGCGCATGGCGTTTGTAACCGCCGCGTCGTCATCGAATGCGATCGTGCCGGCACGCCCGGTCGCCTCGACCGTCCAACCGCGCGATCGGAGCGCCTCGGCGAGCCGTGTAGCGGTGTAACCAAGTCCAAAGATCAGCATGTGGGGCATCAGGTCGAGTTCCGCATATGGCTGCCCCTAATGGGCAGCCCCCCAGCTCGATCCGGTGCCAATGTCCACGCCAAGCGGCACGGTGAGTGTAACGAGTGGCTCTGCGGCGCTGGCCATGACAGACCGGATGATCGGCGTGGCGGCCGCCACATCGTCTTCCGGCAGTTCGAACACCAGCTCGTCATGGACCTGCAGCAGCATCTTCACCCGGTCCAGCCCGGCATCGCGAAGAGCCGGACCCATGCGCACCATCGCGCGCTTGATGATGTCCGCGCTGGTCCCCTGAATAGGGGCGTTGATCGCGGCGCGCTCCGCGCCCTGGCGGACGTGCTGCACCGGCGACTTAATCTGGTTGAACCAGGTCTTGCGGCCGAACAGCGTGGTCGTGTGCCCCGTGGAACGCACCTCCTCCAGCGTCTCGTTGATATAGGCCGAGATACCGGGGAAGCGGTCGAAATAGCGGCTGATCATGGCCTGTGCTTCGTCCGCGTCGATCTCCAGACGGGCCGCCAGCCCCCAGCGAGAGATGCCATAGAGAATGGCGAAGTTGATGGTCTTGGCCCGCGCACGCGTCTCGCGGTTCATCTCGCCGAACAGCTCCTGGGCAGTCGCCGCGTGAATATCCTCGCCGCGCAGGAAGGCGTCCCGCAACTGCGGCACATCGGCCATGTGGGCCGCGAGGCGGAGTTCGATCTGGCTGTAGTCCGCAGCCAGGATCACATTGCCCTGTTCGGCAATGAAGGCATCGCGAATCTGGCGACCGGTTTCGGTGCGGATCGGGATGTTCTGTAGGTTCGGGTCGGTGGAGGAGAGGCGGCCGGTCTGCGCGCCGGTCAGCGAGTAGCTGGTGTGGACGCGACCGGTATCGCGGTTGATCTGGGCCTGCAGAGCGTCGGTATACGTCGATTTGAGCTTCGAAAGCTGGCGCCAGTCCAGCACCAGCCCGGCGATCTTGACGCCATCCGCCTTCATCCGCTCAAGCACGGTCACGTCCGTGGAATAAGCGCCGGACTTGCCCTTCTTGCCGCCCTTAAGACCCATTTTCTCGAACAGGATCGCGCCCAGCTGCTGGGTCGATCCGATGGCAAAGGGCTGGCCGGCCTCAGCGTGAATCTCTTCTTCCAGCCGCGCCATTTCCTGCGCGAAGCGGCCGGAGAGCCGGGAGAGATGATCGCGGTCTGCCTTGATGCCGCTGCGCTCCATGCCGGCGACCACCGGAATGAGCGGGCGGTCCACCAGCTCATAGACCCGCGTCGCGCCTTCCTGGGCGAGGCGGGGTTTGAACCGGGTCCACAGCCGCCATGTCACATCCGCATCCTCACCGCCATAGCGCGTGGCGGCATCGAGCGGCACCTGCGCAAAGCTGATCGCCTTCTTGCCGGTGCCGGTGACGTCCTTGAAGCTGATGCACGTATGCTCAAGCACCGCGTGCGCAACCTCATCCATGCCGTGACCGGCAAGGGACTGCCCGGCATCGAGATCGAAGCTCATCACCAGCGTGTCGTCGAAGGGCGCGACGGACAGCCCATGCCGGGCCAGCACGTTGAGATCATATTTGATGTTGTGGCCGATCTTCAGCACGCTCGCATCGGCAAACAACGGGCGAAGGCGCGCTATGGCGTCCGCCATGGGAATCTGTGGCGGCGCTTCGGCGAACATGTCGTCGCCGCTGCGGTGGCCCAGAGCGATATAACAGGCCGTGCCGGGGGCGGTGGCGAGGCAGATGCCGACCAGATTGGCAGCCATGCTATCGAGGGAATCCGTCTCCGTGTCGATGGCGATGATGCCGCTGGCGTAGGACTGCGCGATCCACGCATCCAGCCGCTCCAGCGTCGTCACCGTTTCGTAGCTCTCGCAGTTGATCGGGGGCAGGGGGACGAAATCCGGCGTCGTCGGGTCCAGCGCGGCGTCCACGACCGCCTCGGCGACGGGATCGGCGGTCTGCCGCCCCGGCGCATGGCTGGCCATGCGGGCCAGCAGCGCCTTGAAGCCCTGATCCTCAAGAAAAGCGCGCAGCGGCTCGGCGGGGATGCCGTCCAGCTTGAGATCATCGAGCGCGTGGGGCAGCGGCACTTCACAGTGGAGCGTCACCAGCTCCCGCGAGAGGCGGGCCAGATCGGCATGCTCGATGAGCCGCTCCTTAAGCTTGGAGGGCTTCATCTCCGGCGCTGCGGCCAGCACCGTATCCAGATCGCCATATTCCACAATGAGCTTCGCCGCGGTCTTTGCGCCGACGCCCGGCACGCCGGGCACATTGTCCACGCTGTCGCCCATCAGCGCGAGCACATCGCGCAACTGCCCGGGCGCGACGCCGAACTTCTCCTGCACATAATCGGGGCCGCGACGCTCATTTTTCATGGTGTCGAGCATGTCCACGCCCGGCTGAATGAGCTGGGCCAGATCCTTGTCGGAGGAGACGATCGTCACGTCCCAGCCCTGCGCCACCGCCTGACAGGTGTAGGTCGCGATGATATCGTCGGCCTCGAATCCCGCTTCCTCGATGCAGGGCAGCGAAAAGGCGCGGGTCGCCTCGCGGATCAGGGGAAACTGGGGGATCAGGTCTTCCGGCGGCGGCGGGCGATGGGCCTTGTATTGATCGTACAGATCGTTGCGGAAGGTGTGCGAGCCTTTGTCCAGGATCACCGCGAGATGGGTCGGCCCTTCCTCCTTGTCCAGCGCGTCGGCGAGCTTCCAGAGCATCGCCGTATAACCATATACCGCGCCGGCGGGTGTGCCATGGCGGTTGGTGAGCGGTGGAAGCTGGTGATAGGCGCGAAAGATGTAACTCGAGCCATCGACGAGATAGAGATGATTGCGGGAAGCCATGCGAAGCGGGATAGCGCGGCCACGGGCGGGAGGCCAGCGCCGATCAGGCTCCATCCACGGCGAGGCGCCCCAGAGCCGGGTCATCGGTGAAGAAGCCATCCACCCCAAGCGACAGGTAGCGCCGGATCTCTGCCACCGAGCCCGCCTCATGCCGGGCATTCTCGCCGCCGGGACCGCGCAGATCGCTCGGCAAGAAGCGGTTCTCGGGGCGGAAGGTATAGAGGTAGACGCGCAGCCCCGCGGCATGGGCATCGGCGACAAGGCGGGCCGGCTTGGCGAGGCGGCCTTCGGCGTCCAGCGGCATGACCGACCGCGAGGAGGGGCCGATGGCGTCGGCATAGCCGGCAATGGCGGCGAGCCCGGCTGGCGAGGCCATATCGCCATAGGTTGTCTTCAGTCCGTCGAGGGCGGCGTCGGCGGGCTGGCGGTCGAATGTCTCGAACAACTGGAGCAGCTGGATGTTCGTCGGCCGACCGATTTTCTGCCGAATGGCGCGCAGATTGGTGGTTTCGAACGACTGAATCACGATCGGGCAGCGGCGCGTATAATCGTGGCCGGCCAGCGCCCTGAGCAGGACGTCTTCAGGCGGCAGGCCGATGCTGGCGAAGCATGTGGAGTGCTTGATTTCCGGAATCAGGCCGATCGTCCTGCCTTGCGTGCCCGCCTGCGCCGCGACGAAGGCGATGATCTCGTCCAGCGTCGGGATGGGGAACTGGCCGTCGTAGCGTTGGCTTTCCGGGCGGATGGCACCCAATCGCTCCACGGCACGCAGGGTCTTGAGTTCCGCGAGCGAAAAATCCTCGGTGAACCAGCCGGTGACCGCCTCGCCATCGATCTGCTTTGTGGTCCGGCGGTCTGCAAATTCTGGGCGCTTTGCCACATCGGTGGTGCCGCCGATCTCGTTTTCATGCCGCGCAACGAGCACGCCGTCGCGGGTCATCACCAGGTCCGGCTCAATGAAATCCGCGCCGTCCGCAATAGCCCGGCCATAAGATTCCAGCGTATGCTCGGGCCGCAGGGCGCTCGCACCCCGGTGGGCGAACACGAGAGGCTGGTTGCCGTCGAGCGTCTGAGCGCGGCCGGCTTCCCTGCCGATAGCGGGTGTCGCCAACGCCGCGACGCCCAAGCCGATGGCATGCCTTCGGGTCAACATTCCACCTCCACCGCGAGAGTCAGGACGGGCACGAGCCTATGCGTCGTGCTGGCGCATCTTCGTGATAGGACGATGGCGCTCATTTTGCCTCCTGCCCTCGCGCCCGTTGCCTGATTGGACTTGCCGCGATAGGAGGCCCCCAAGAAAAATCCGGATCACATAATCGAAGGAGCCGGCCGTGGCAGGCCATAGCAAATTCAAGAACATCATGCACCGCAAGGGCGCGCAGGACAAGAAGCGCTCGGCCATGTTCTCCAAGCTCTCGCGCGAGATCACCGTCGCGGCCAAGATGGGCGCGCCGGACCCGGACATGAATCCGCGTCTGCGGCTGGCGATCAACGCGGCCAAGGCGCAGTCCATGCCCAAGGACAACATCCAGCGCGCGATCGACAAGGCGAGCAAGGGTGACGCGGAGAATTATGAAGAAGTGCGCTATGAAGGCTACGGCCCGGGTGGCGTGGCGATCATCGTCGAGGCGCTGACCGACAACCGCAATCGTACTGCGACCAATGTCCGGACGGCCTTCTCCAAGAATGGCGGCAATCTGGGCGCGTCCGGCGCGGTGAGCCACGGGTTCGATCGCATGGGCCTGATCACCTATCCGGCCTCCGTCGGCGATCCGGACGCGATCTTCGAGGCTGCGCTGGAAGCGGGCGCGGACGATGTGTCGTCGAACGACGATGAGCACGAGATCTGGACGGCCATGGATGCCCTGCACGAGGTCGCCAAGGCGCTGGAGGACAAGCTCGGCGCCGCAGCAAGCGCCAACCTCGCGTGGAAGCCGCAGACCACCGTGGAACTGGACGAGAGCAATGCCGGCACGCTGCTCAAGCTCGTCGACGCGCTGGACGATGACGACGACGTGCAGACCGTCTGGGGCAATTACGAGGTTCCCGACGACGTGATGGAAAAGCTGGGGTGATCGCCCGCATCTTGCGGTCATGATCATTCTGGGTCTCGACCCCGGCCTTGGCACCACGGGCTGGGGCCTGATCCGTGCGCAGGGCAATCGCCTGTCTCATATTGCCAATGGCCAGATCCGCACGGCAGCGAGCGATGCCTTGCCCGCCCGGCTGGTGGCGCTCGATGCGGCGCTGGCGGCACTGATCGCGGAACATCGGCCGGCGGAAGCGGCGGTCGAAGAGGTGTTCATCAACACCAACCCGCAATCGACCCTCAAGCTGGGGCAGGCGCGGGGTGTTATTTTGCTCGGCGCCGCGCGCACCGGCATACCGGTCGGCGAATATGCGGCCCGGCTCGTCAAAAAAGCCATTGTGGGCGTGGGCAATGCGAGCAAGGATCAGATCCATGCCATGGTGATGCGGTTGCTGCCGGGAACGAGCGTGGTCGGTCCTGATGCAGCGGATGCACTTGCCGTCGCCATCACCCATGCGCATCTTCGCGCCAGTCGGCGGCTCGAACGAGGCGAGTGAGGTCGGACAGCGGTCCCCGTGCGGGATGGCCGTCCTGTCGTTTTAGAAGGAGTTGGGCATGAAGTCGGCCCTCAGGCTTGGCGCAATGGCGATGATCGCGAGCGGCATCGGGGCTGCACCCGCAGCGGCCGAACTGCCGCCATCGGTCAAGGCCATGCTGGATGCCGCCATCGCAAGCGGGGATGCCGGGGCGCTCGCCACCGTCGCGCGCTTTGCCAAGCAGACGCATCCCGACAATGCCGCGGAGATCGACGAGAAGATTCAGGCGCACAAGGCCGCCATTGATGCCGAGCGGGAAGCGCGCCTCAGGCAAGCCAGCTTCTTTCACGCCTGGTCAGGCAGTGGCGAACTGGGTGGCTTTATCACCACCGGCAACACCGAAAGCTCCGGCATCAGCGCGGGCCTCTCGCTCGAACGGCGCGGGATCGACTGGTTGCACAAGTTCCGCGCCAATGTCGACTATCAGCGCAGCGATGGCGTCACGACGCGCAACCAGTGGCTGGCGAGTTATGAGCCCAACTTCACCCTGAACGACGCGATCTACGCTTATGGGCTTGCGACCTACGAGAAAGACCGGTTCCAGGGCTTTTCGGACCGCACGACCGCCTCAGGCGGTGTCGGTGTGCGGCTGGTGCGGCAGGCCGATTTCAGTCTGGACATCAAGGGCGGGCCGGCGTGGCGGCACACCGTCGGGATCGACGAGCCCGATACGACTGAACTCAACACGCTGGCCGCCGCCGATCTGCGCTGGCAGATTTCACGCGCCTTCGAGCTCAAGAACAATGCCCAGGCGGTGTGGAGCTCCGGCAATAGCAGCTATGCGAATACCACGGGCCTCACTGGCAAGCTCAACGGTTCGCTTTCCGCGCGCCTCTCTTATGCGGTGCGCCATGAGACGTCACCGCCCGCAGGCTCGGAGATGACGGATACGATCACGCGCGCGACGCTGGTCTACGATTTCTGACGCACGCCCGGCGTCTACAGCGTCAGGCCTTTCCCCAGAACATGAAGACGACGGCGCCAATGAGGCAGGCCAGCGCGCCGAAATGGCGCCAGTGGAGCGGTTCACCCAGAAAGGTGACCATGAAGACGCCGAAAACGGTCAGCGCGATGACTTCCTGCGTGATCTTGAGCTGGCCGGCGCTCCAGCCGCTGGCATAGCCGATGCGATTGGCCGGCACCGCAAAGCAATATTCGAAAAAGGCGATGCCCCAGCTGATCAGGATGACCAGGGCGAGCGGTTTGCTCATGCCGCCCTTGAGATGCCAGTACCAGGCCGTGGTCATCAGGATGTTGGAGGCGAGCAGCAGCGCGATCGTGGGCATGAAGCCCAAATGGCAGGTTCGCCGTGGGAAGGCGATGGGGAAAATACGCCGCTCGGGAGCGTGATTCTCACCGGTGGTGACTATCGCGCGACCATCGTGCTCCGCGCGATCCGAACGACCAGTGGGACCATGCCGGGATAGTTGGCCCGATCATAGGTCGACCCCGCGCCCAGATGCTGCGCGATCCGGCGATGGGCCTCGCCCAGCGCATGATAGGGCATGCTCGGCAGCAAATGGTGAAGCGCGTGATAGCGCAGACCGACCGGTGCCCAGAGCGCGGCCAGTGGGGCGGGTGGCGGCACATTGACGGAATCGAGGAACTGGCCGGTCACCGTCATCGTCTCGCCTTCATTCTCCCAGAGATGGGCGACCAGCGTGCGAAGCTGATTGGCGACCATCGCCACCGAGAGGATCGCAAGATAGGTGAGCAGCGGACGCCAGCCGAGCAGCGGCACGCTGGCGATGAGTGCCATCGACCAGAGGCTGGTCCCGGCTTCCTGCCAAGCCCACATCCGCGCAAAGTCACCCTCCGGCGCGCGGCGCCGATAACCGGGATTGATGGAGAGGGCCGAGTAGCGCTCCACGATGAACCGGCGCAGCGGCGGGATGACGAGGCTGAGCGGTGCCAGCACGCCGAAGCGGACGATGAACGCCACCGGGGCTAGAGCGGCCACGAGGATGAACAGCGGCAGGCTCCACGGCTTCATCAGCGCAAGCGGCAGATATTCGGGATCATCAATGGTGCCATAGCGCGTCTTCGCATGATGCTGGGTGTGCACGCCTTCATAGAGGAAGGAGGGGAACAGCAAGGGAATGCCGATCAGCAGGTTCCACGTGAAACGAAAGCCCGGCAGCGCACCTGCCCGGATATGCGTCAGTTCGTGAATGAAGCTCGTCGCGCGATACAATGCTAGGGCGGAAATCACGCCAGCGAGGGCCACGACCCAGCCTTGAGAGGCGAGCATGGCGAGCGCCATGGCGGCATAACCGATCAGTGCGGAGACCAGGAAATCGGGCCAGTAGATGCCGGGCCGCGCGGTTGCCAGATCGCGCGTCAAATCCACGGCGGCGCGGAGCATCGCCATATCATCGGGCGTGGTTGCCAACGCAGGGCCCGCTGCGGCGGGGGCCTTGCCGGCTGGCGCGGACGGCGCGGCGTCCAGTCTCTGGTCGATTGCGGTCATGCAAAGGGGTCCTATCGGTCGAATGAGCACAGATCATGGCAGCAATGTGATTTTGTTCTGCCGCCACGGCGCGCGGCTTGACAAATCCGCCGCCAGTTCCGCAGTGCTGTGCCCACTCATCAGCGCCTCATCAGCGAGGCGCGGGACAGGGGTATCGCCGTGACATCAGCCGATTTAGTGATCACTCCCGTCTCCGGCAAGGCCGACATGGCGGCCTTCATCGATTTGGCCTGGACCGTCTATGCCGATGATCCGCATTGGGTGCCGCCGCTGAAGGGCGAAGTGCGGGCACTTCTGACGCCCGGCAAGAACCCGTTCCACGAACATGCCGAGCATCAATATTTCCTCGCGCGGCGCGGTGGCAAGGTCGTCGGGCGCATCAGCGCGCATATCGATCATCTCGCCATTTCCATGCCCGCCGAGCAGGGCATGGGGCCGGGGACGGGCAATTTCGGCATGTTCGAGGCCATGGATGAAGCGACCGCGCACGCGCTGATCGCGACGGCGGAAGGCTGGCTGCGCGAGCGGGGGATGACCCAGGTGCTCGGCCCGATCTCGCTCTCCATCTGGGAGGAGCCGGGCCTTCTCGTGAAGGGCTTCGACCATTCGCCTACGGTGATGATGGGCCACAACAGGCCGGAATATCGCGCGTGGATCGAATCGGCCGGCTATGCCCATGCCAAGCAGCTCGATACCTATGAGCTCGACATCACGCAGGAATTTCCGCCGCTGATCCAGCGGATCGTCCAATCCGGCGAGCGCAACGAGCGCATTCGCATTCGCCATGTGGACAAGAGCGAGTTCGACCGGGATGCAGCGATCATCCTGCATATTCTCAACGATGCCTGGGGGCGCAACTGGGGCTTTGTGCCGATTACCGACCATGAGGTTGCGCATTTCGGCAAGGCGCTCAAGCCGCTGGTGTTCGAGGACCTGATTCGCATTGCCGAGCTGGATGGCGAGCCGGTGGCCTTCATGATGACGCTGCCGGACATGAACGAAGCGCTCGCCCGCCTCAACGGCACGCTCCTCCCCTTCGGCTGGGCAAAGCTGCTCTGGTGGCTGCGCAAGCCCAAGGTCCGCACCATGCGCGTGCCGCTGATGGGCGTGGTCCAGCGGCTCCAATCCTCGCGCATGGCGAGCCAGCTGGCCTTCATGATGATCGAATATATCCGCCGCGATGCCATCACCCATTATGGCGCGACGCGAGGGGAGATCGGCTGGATCCTCGATGATAATCAGGGCATGAAAGCCATTGCCGAGGCGATCGAGAGCCGCATTAACCGCAGCTATGTGATCTACCAGAAGCCGCTTTGACCGCTTCGCAAATCCGTACCGGCAACCCCTCTCTTGCGCGCAGGGGACTGCCGGGCCTAGGGACGGGCAAGGCCCTTATCGGAGACGCGCCATGTTGCGGCAACTGACCCCATCCCTATTCGTTGCCCCGCAGATCGATGCGGATGTCGTGGCGCAGGCTGCGGCGATGGGCATCTCGCTCATCGTGAACAACCGACCCGAGGGTGAGTCCGCAGACCAGACCTCCGGCGACACGATCGAGGCGGCGGCGCGGGCGGCGGGGCTCGATTATGTCGCCATTCCCGTCTCGCATAGCGGCTTTGCGCCCTGGCAGCTCGATGCGCTGGATGAGGCACTCGCGAAGAATGGCGAGGGCAAGGCGCTCTGTTATTGCCGCTCCGGCACCCGCAGCACGCTGCTTTGGGCCTTGGCGCGGGCGCGGGCGGGCGATTCGCCCGATGTCCTGGCCGAGCAGGCGGCCGCGGCGGGCTATGATCTCTCGCCTATTCGCGAGATGATGCACGCACTGGCCAACCAGAGGGGCTGACGGCCCCCTCCAGCACTCCTGTTCAGAACGCGAGGCGTAGCGCCGGCCAGAGCAGCATCAGCACGCCGATCATGCTGATGCCGAATACCATCGTCCGCACCACGGGAACCCCTGCAGCATAAAGCGGCAGATACACGATGCGCGCGCCGAGCCAGAGCGCGGCGCCAATGGCCGTCCACCGATCGAACAGGCCGAGCTGCGCATCGATGAGGATGGCGATGGCGACGATCGGAAAGGTCTCGAAATAATTTGCCTGCGCTCGCGCCAGCCGCCCGACGAGGGGCTTGGGCTCGGGCAGCGACTGATCGCGCGCGCCGACATTCCAGGCGGTGCCATATTGCGCGGTCTTGGCCCGCACGGCGGCGAAGATGTGAACGAGGGCCAGCAGGCAGCCCCAGGCCAGAATGATCAGTTCAATCGGCATCGTTCAGTCTCCTCATCGGGCGTCTTTCGCCGGACGAGGAATAGGACGGTCAGGCGCGAAATGAAATTGCCGTGTCCGGGAAGGCAATCGTCAGCTTGCGCGAGCCCGAAAAAAAAGGCCGGCGCTTTCACGCCGGCCCAGGGATGTTCGCAGGAGGAACAACGGACGGCGGGGACCTTTCGCCCCCGCCGAATTCGGATCAGTTGTAAGCGCGCTCGCCGTGCTCGCCGAGGTCGAGGCCTTCCTGCTCGACTTCGGTGCTCACCCGCAGGCCGGTGAGGGCCTTGGCGATGAACATGGCGATGACGGTGCCCACGGTGGCGATGACGATCGTGGCAAGCACGGCCGTGATCTGCGTGACCAGCTGGCCGCCCATCGCATAGTCGGTGCCACCAGGGCCGCCGAGCGAGGGCGAATAGACCACTGCGGTGCCGATGGCGCCGATGATGCCGCCCACGCCGTGGATGCCGAAGGCGTCCAGCGAGTCGTCATAACCCAGCGCCGGCTTCACCTTCGCGACGAAGAAGTAGCAGACGATGGAGGCAACGGCACCGAGAACGATGGCACCGAACGGACCGGAGTTGCCCGCAGCGGGTGTCACGGCGACGAGGCCGGCGATGATGCCCGAGCAGAAGCCGAGAGCCGAACCCTTGTGGCCCATCACGCGCTCGGTGAGCATCCAGAAGAGACCGGCCGAGGCGGTGGCGACGAAGGTGTTGATCATGGCGAGAGCCGCAGAGCCATTGGCCTCAAGCGCCGAACCGGCGTTGAAGCCGAACCAGCCGACCCACAGCAGGCCGGTGCCGACCATGGTCAGCGTCAGGCTGTGCGGGGGCATCGGCTCGCTGGGGAAGCCCTTGCGCTTGCCGAGGATGAGGGCGGCGACCAGTGCGGAAACGCCCGCATTGATGTGCACCACCGTACCGCCGGCGAAGTCCAGAGCACCCATGGCGAAGAACACGCCGCGCGCTTCCCAGACCATGTGGGCGACCGGGAAGTAGACGATGGTCAGCCACACGATGGCAAAGACCATGATGGCCGAGAACTTCATGCGCTCGACGATGCCGCCAAGCACGAGGGCGATGGTGATCGCGGCGAAGGTCATCTGGAAGCTGACGAACACATATTCCGAGATCACTTCAGACGTGAAGGTCGCGGCCGTCGAATCCGGCGTGATGCCAGCAAGGAAGAACTTGCCCCAGCTGATGAACTGATTGCCTTCAGGACCGAAGGCGAGGCCGTAGCCGTACATCACCCAGATGAGCATCGCGAGCGCCGCTACGGCGCCGATCTGCGTCATGGTGGCGATCATGTTCTTGGAACGCGTCAGGCCGCCGTAGAACAGGGCGAGGCCGGGCAGGATCATGAGGAGAACGAGGACGGTGGACGTCATCATCCATGCGTTGTTACCCGGATTGGGAACGGCAGGCGCGGCTTCCGCTGCGGCCTCCTGCGCCCATGCGGGCAAGGCGGCGAAGAGCGAAAGGCCCAGAGCCCCCGCCGCGCCGCAGAATGTCTTGAAAGGTGTCATGCGTTACCCCCTTTAACTTACAGCGCGGTTTCGCCGGTTTCGCCGGTGCGGATGCGGATGGCCTGTCCCACGTCGAGGACGAAGATCTTGCCATCGCCGATGGCGCCGCTGTTGGCGGCCTGCTGCACGGCTTCCACAACACGCGGCGCGAGGGCATCGTCACAGACGACCTCGACCTTGATCTTCGGGACCATGTTGGTGGAATATTCCGCACCGCGGTAGATTTCGGTCTGGCCCTTCTGGCGGCCAAAACCCTTCACTTCACTTACTGTCATGCCAGCTACGCCCAGCGCAGAGAGAGCTTCACGCACCTCGTCCAGCTTGAACGGCTTGATGATTGCCATAATGAGTTTCATCTCTTGCGCCCCCATTGGTTGCAGGGGAATGCCAAGCAAGAGCTGTGCCAAATCATAAACGAGGCGTTAAAGCGGTCGGCAGTCGGGCCTCGTTGAGGCGATTGCCTCAAATTGAGGCGGCATGTGTGAGCAGTGCTTAAAAAGTACGCACAGACCGTTCGCAGTTATCAGGTGGATAGGGCCTCGAGGCCCAGCGACGTCAGATCGAGCGAGAGCGCCCCTGCGGATAACTGCCCAGCAGACGGACCCATTTGCTGTGGAACGCGAGTTCCTCCAAAGCGCGGTCGACAGCGGGATCGCCGGGCATCCCCTCGATATCGGCGTAGAATTCCGTCGCCGAGAAGCTGGCGCCGCGCTGATAGCTCTCCAGCTTGGTCATATTGACCCCGTTGGTCGCAAACCCGCCCATTGCCTTGTAGAGCGCGGCGGGGATGTTCTTCACCTCGAAGAGGAAGCTCGTCATCACCGGCCCGTCACGCGAAGGCATGATCGCATCGCGGCCCAGCACGACGAAGCGCGTCATGTTGTCGCTGCTGTCCTCGATCTTCTCATCATGGATCGTGAGGCCATAGAGTCGCGCGGCGAGCGAGGGCGCGATCGCTGCTGCGCCGGGCTCGCGGACCTCGGCGACCAGCGCGGCCGCGCCGGCGGTGTCGGCATAAACGATCGGGCGGATGCCACGGCTGCGCAGATATTTACGGCACTGCCCCAGCGCCTGCACATGGCTGAGCGCGGTGACCGGCGGCGTCTCGTCCGCGCTCATCAGGCTGTGGTGGATCGGGAGGAAATATTCGTCGATGATCGACAGGCCGGATTCGGGCAGCAGGAAGTGCATGTCCGCAACCCGCCCGTGCAGCGAATTCTCGATGGGAATCATCGCGCGGTCGGCACGGCCATCGCGAACGGCATCCAGCGCGTCTTCGAAGCTGAAGCAGGGCAGGGGCAGGCCGTCCGGCGCAAAATCCATCACCGCCAGATGCGAATTGGCGCCCGGCGCGCCCTGAAAGCTGATCGCACGCTCAGGCGCGCGCGCGGCGGCGTCCGTCATCTCGGCGACAAGGCGCTGCGCGGGGAGCGGGTAAGTGTCCATGATGGCCGCTGCGCTTAGGGCTTTGGGCCTTGCCGCGCAAGGCGCCGGCACATGTGTCGCGACACAGGCCTTCCGACAGGCTTGCACCCGCGCAATGCAGTCATTAAGGGGAGCGCCGACGGGCACCGGCAGCGCCGCGATTGAGGAGGTCGCGCGTCGGGTAGATTTCTGGAGATTGAGGGCGCATGAGCGATCGTTTCAATACCATTGCAGGCTGGGCACTGTTTGGCGGCATCATTGCGCTTGGCAGCGGCATTGTGAGCAGCAAGCTGTTTCACGCCGAGCGTCCCGAGCCGATGGGCTACGCGATCGAGGGCGTTGAGGCGGAAGGCGAGGGCGGTGCGTCCGGTCCTTCGCTGAACACGCTGCTCGCCTCGGCGGACGTGGCAGCCGGTGAGAAGGTCTTCGCCAAGTGCGTGGCCTGCCACACGGTCAATCAGGGCGGCGCCAATGGCATCGGCCCCAACCTCTGGGCCATCGTTGGCGACCCGATCGGCCATGGCCGTGGCGGCTTCGCTTTCTCGGATGCACTCAAGAAGGTGGGCGGCAATTGGACCTTCGAGCAGCTGGATCACTGGCTGACCTCGCCGCGTTCCTTCGCCAACGGCACCAAGATGAGCTTCGCCGGTCTCAGCAAGCCTGAAGATCGCGCCAATCTGATCGCCTATCTCAACACGCAGGGCTCGAACCTGCCTCTCCCGGCTGCTGATGCACCGGCAGAGGCCGCTGCGGCAGAAGGTGGCGCCGACAATGCGGCTGCTGCAGACAATGCGGCGGAAGCGGGCACTGAGGGCGCTGCCGCCAACGCTGCGACGCCGCACGAATAATCTCATTAGCCAGAGCTCAGGCTTGGGTTCGCTCAAATATTCAAGCAGGCGCGGGGCAACCCGCGCCGCTTTTGTTATCGGACCCGCTGGTATCAGCGAGCCGGACGGGCGCGGACCTCAGCAGCCCGGCTGGCTATCCGCATAAAAGCTCTCGACCACGGCCCAGCCTTCTTCTGCCGTTTCGACCCAGCTGATCAGATCCAGATCGCGTGGGCTGATCACGCCTTCCTCGGCCAACGCCTCGAAATTCACGACGCGTGTCCAGAAGTCCTTGCCGAACAGTAGGATGGGGATGCGCTTCATCTTGCCAGTCTGCACCAGCGTGAGCAGCTCGAAAAATTCGTCGAACGTGCCGAAACCACCGGGGAACACTGCGAGCGCGCGAGCGCGCAGGGTGAAGTGCATCTTGCGCAGCGCGAAATAGTGGAACTGGAAGGATAAATCGGGCGTCACATAGGGGTTGGGCGCCTGCTCGTGCGGCAGCACGATATTGAGCCCGATGGTTTGCGCGCCGACGTCCGCCGCGCCCCGATTGGCCGCCTCCATGATAGAGGGGCCGCCGCCCGAACACACGACGAAGTGATGGCAGCCAGCTTCGTTCGGCGGACATTGCGCCGCGATTCGCGCCAGCTTGCGGGCTTCCTCATAATAACGCGCCTTTTCGGCGAGGCGCTCGGCGACTTTCCGGGCGCGCTCGTCGGGCGCGGCATCGATCAGCGCCTGCGCGGCCTCCGGCTCTGGAATGCGCGCCGAGCCATAGAAGACGAAGGTCGAGGCGATCTTTGCTTCATCGAGCAGCAGCTCCGGCTTCATCAATTCAAGCTGGAAGCGGACCGGCCGCAGGTCTTCCCGCAGCAGAAACTCGTTGTCCTGGAAGGCCAGCTTGTAGGATTTGCTTTCTGTCTGCGGGGTGGGGATGATCCGCTTGGCATCGATGGCTTCTTCGCGGGCACGGCGAAACTTGCTTTCGCGCACTGTAGGCTGGTCTGTCATCCAGTGGCGCTAGACGATTTCGGCGGAGAAGAAAACCGGCGGGTTCAGCGGCAAAAACTGCCCCGTCCGCCCATGTCGAAATGGAAATGGTCGCGGTGGGCGCTGTTATAGTCCGGGCCGAGCACGGTGCGGAATCGCTTGCACGCGCTCTGGTGGAGGACCCGCAGGAACTGGGCGTGGGCGCTCTCGCCCTGCCAATCGTTCACTAGGCTGATTCGGCGCCCGTCGGCCAGCACGAAGGCGGAAATGTCCACGGCATTGGCGTGCGCATGTTCGCTGCGCTTGCCGGCGATAGTCCCGCCAGTGCCACGGACATCGCGGCAGGCATAAGTGCCGAAGGTCTCGACGCGCACCACTTCGCTGCGCAGATAGAGTCGCGCGGCGGGGCGCACCGCATATTGCACCCAGGCCGCGAAATTGGCGGCAAGGGGGCAGGTCATCGGCCCCAGATTGGCCACCGGCGTGCCGATTTCCAGCAGGCGGATGGTATCGATTGTCGTGCAGCCGCCGCCGCGATCCTGATTGGGCAGCGGCTCGAAGCGGACCTTCGCGGTCGAGAGGCGCGCGGCGCACATGCGATAGCTCTCGCTGTTCGGCATTGTGCGTTGTGCGGGCGCTGCGGCCACCGGCGCCCTTACACCCGGGCGCGGGCTGGGGCGGTCGGCGCAGGCGGCAAGACTGGTGACCAGCAGCAGGCCGACCAGCCTGCGCATCCCCGCCCTCAATCCGACCGATGACGCCCAATGGACCATAGCGCCGTTTATCACGCATCGCAGCTGAACAAAACCTAGACAGTGCAAGGGGATGCCTCGACCGCCGCGCGCGGTCTGGCGCCTGTCCGCCGAGGCTCCGTTCACCCCGGGCACGGCACGCCGGTCCCGATCTTACATTGACACCTGTCTGCAAATCTCTATGGCCGCCGGCGGGCCACGCGGTCCCAACGCCGCGCGTGCTCTCTGCAAGGAGACGCATACCATGACTGACGTTACGAAGCCGGCGACCACGCCGGCCCGCCCCCATTTCTCGTCCGGCCCCTGCGCCAAGCCGCCCGGCTATGATCCGGCGAAGCTGGCCACCGAAGTGCTCGGACGCTCCCACCGCTCAAAGCTCGGCAAGGATCGCCTCGCTTATTGCATCGCCCTGATGCGCGAGCTGCTGAACCTGCCCGACACGCACCGCATCGGCATCGTGCCCGGCTCCGATACCGGCGCCTTCGAGATGGCAATGTGGACGATGCTGGGCGCTCGCCCCGTTACAACGCTCGCTTGGGAGAGCTTCGGTGAAGGTTGGGTCACCGATGCCGCCAAGCAGCTCAAGCTCGATCCGACGGTGCTGCGCGCCGATTATGGCCAGATCCCCGATCTGAATGCGGTCGACTGGTCGAATGACGTGCTCTTCACCTGGAATGGCACCACCTCGGGCGTGCGCGTTCCCAATGGCGACTGGATCGCCGACGACCGCGAGGGCCTCTCCTTCGCAGACGCCACCAGCGCAGTGTTCGCCTACGACCTGCCGTGGGACAAGATCGACGTGGCGACCTTCTCCTGGCAGAAGGTGCTGGGCGGTGAGGGCGGCCATGGCGTGCTGATCCTCGGCCCGCGTGCCGTCGAACGGCTTGAGCAGTACACGCCGAGCTGGCCGCTGCCTAAGGTGTTCCGCCTGATGTCCAAGGGCAAGCTGGCCGAGGGCGTGTTCAAGGGCGAGACGATCAACACGCCGTCCATGCTGGCGGTCGAAGATGCGATCTTCGCGCTCGAATGGTCCAAGACCATCGGTGGCGCCAAGGGCCTCATCGCCCGCGCGCAGGCCAATGCCGATGCGCTCAATGCCATTGTGGAATCGCGCGACTGGCTCGGGCACCTTGCCGCCGATCCGGCGACCCGCTCGATCACCAGCGTATGCCTCACCGTCGAGGGCGCCGATGCCGACTTCATCAAGAAGATGGCCTCGCTGCTCGAGAAGGCGGATGCCGCTTATGACGTCGCAGGTTATCGCGACGCCCCGGCTGGCCTGCGCATCTGGTGCGGTGCCACGGTCGACACCGCGGACATCGAGGCGCTCGGCCCCTGGCTCGACTGGGCCTATGCCGAGACCAAGGCCGCGCTGAGCGCGACTGCCGCCTGACCCCACTTTCCGGTGCTCCTGTGAAAACAGGAGCCCAGGGCTCAGCAGCACTGCCATCCCGCCCTGGGCCCCTGCTTTCGCAGGGGCACTGTCTCTCTTTGAAGGACAGTAAAATGACCAAGCCCAAAGTTCTCATTTCCGACAAGATGGACCCGCAGGCCGCGCAGATTTTCCGCGAGCGCGGGTGCGAGGTGGACGAGATCACCGGACTGAAGCCCGACGAGCTCAAGGAAATCATTGGCAAATATGATGGTCTGGCGATCCGCTCGGCCACCAAGGTGACCAAGGAGATCATCGACGCCGCGACCAATCTCAAGGTCATTGGCCGCGCCGGCATCGGCGTCGACAATGTCGATATTCCCTATGCCTCGGCCAAGGGCATCGTGGTGATGAACACGCCCTTCGGCAACTCGATCACCACCGCCGAACACGCCATCGCCCTCATGTTCGCCCTCGCGCGCCAGCTGCCGGAGGCCGATGCCTCCACGCAGGCCGGCAAGTGGGAGAAGAACCGCTTCATGGGCGTCGAGGTCACGGGCAAGACGCTTGGCTTGATCGGTGCCGGCAACATCGGATCCATCGTCGCCAGCCGCGCGTTGGGTCTCAAGATGAAGGTCGTTGCCTTCGACCCGTTCCTGACGCCCGAGCGCGCCATCGAAATGGGTGTGGAAAAAGCAGATCTGGACACGCTGCTGGCCAAGGCGGATTTCATCACGCTGCACACGCCGCTGACCGACCAGACCCGCAACATCCTCTCGGCCGAGAATCTGGCGAAGACCAAGAAGGGCGTGCGCATCATCAACTGCGCGCGCGGCGGCCTGATCGACGAGGCGGCGCTGAAGGCCGGTCTCGACAGCGGCCACATCGGCGGCGCGGCGCTGGACGTGTTCCAGACCGAGCCGGCAACGGACAGCCCGCTGTTCGGCACGCCCAACTTTATCTCGACCCCGCACCTCGGCGCGTCCACCAGCGAAGCGCAGGTGAACGTGGCGCTGCAGGTCGCCGAGCAGCTCAGCGACTATCTGCTGAGCGGCGGTGTCACCAACGCGCTCAACATGCCGAGCCTGTCGGCTGAGGAAGCGCCCAAGCTCAAGCCCTATATGGCGCTGGCCGAGAAGCTGGGCAGCCTGGTTGGCCAGCTTTCGCGTGACGTCATCCCCCGGATCTCGATCCACAGCGAGGGTGCGGCGGCCGAACTGAACCAGAAGCCGATCGTCTCGGCCGTTCTCGCCGGCTTCCTGCGCACGCAGACGGACACGGTGAACATGGTCAACGCACCCTTCCTCGCCCGCGAGCGCGGCATCGAGGTGCGCGAGATCAAGACCGAGCGCGAGGGCGACTACAGCACCCTGATCCGCGTCTCCGTGAAGACCTCGCAGGGCGAGCGGTCGGTGGCCGGCACGCTGTTCGGCAACGGCGCGCCGCGTCTGGTCGAGCTGTTCGGCATCAAGGTCGAGGCCGATCTCGATGGCACCATGCTCTACATCGCCAATGTCGATGCGCCGGGCTTCATCGGTGGCGTCGGTGGCATTCTTGGCGAGGCCAAGATCAACATCGGCACCTTCCACCTTGGCCGTCGCGAGGCTGGTGGCGAGGCGATCCTGCTACTCTCGGTCGACGAGACCGTGCCGCAGACGCTGGTCGACAAGATCTGCGCCCTGCCGAACGTGCACCGGGTCTGCCCGCTCAAGTTCTAAATCACGGCCCGGCCCGGCGTGTCATCACGTCGGGCCGGTGACCCATGTAATTTATCCTCGCTTGGCGAGCGGAATCGGCTAAATGCCGCGGCATGACTGAAGCCATCGCTCCCGGATTGCTGCCCGAAGGGCTTGCCGATCGTCTGCCGCCCAAGGCGGAGGCCTCCGCCCGCCTCGTGCGCGAAGTGCTCGATACCGTCGCATCGCATGGCTATCGGCGCGTGATGCCGGCCCTCGCCGAGTTCGAGGAAACGCTGGTCGCGCGCCTGCAGTCGGCCCGCGCCGAAGATCTGCTCCGCGCCGTCGATCCGCTCTCCCAGCGTAGCCTGGCGATCCGGCCGGACATGACCGCCCAGATTGGCCGCATCGCCGCCACCCGCATGGCTGCGACCCCGCGTCCGCTGCGCCTGTGCTATGGCGGACCGGTGATGAAGCTGCGGGCCGACCAGCTGCGGCCCGAGCGCGAGCGGATGCAGGTCGGCGCCGAGATCATCGGCACAGACAGCGTCGCGGCGGCAGTCGAAATCGTCAATGTCGCCATCGAAGCGCTGCAGCGCGCGGGTGTCAGCGGCATCACCATCGACTTC
Organism: Sphingobium sp. B2D3A; assembly: GCF_025961795.1. Classification (NCBI taxonomy): domain Bacteria; kingdom Pseudomonadati; phylum Pseudomonadota; class Alphaproteobacteria; order Sphingomonadales; family Sphingobiaceae; genus Sphingobium; species Sphingobium sp. B2D3A. The sequence goes on from NZ_JAOQOI010000001.1 coordinate 683,635, forward strand.
ACCTTGCCCGATCTCGTGACGATGCTGGCCGATGGCCCGATGCCGCTCCCCCAGGGCGATGTCGAGGCGGTCCGCGACAGTCTCGACGCGAAGGATGCAGGCTCGCTAGCAGCTCTGGGCGAAGCAGCGCGGCCCTATCTGGCACTCATCGAGGCGACCGGGCCATTCCACCCCGCCATGGAGCGGCTGCAGGCCTTCAACGCGGGGCCGGCCAAAGGCAAGCTGGATAACCTCATTGCGGCACTGCGCGCGATTGCCAAGCCGATCGGCTGGGATATCACGCTGACGCTGGATCCGACCGAGCGCCACGGCTTTGAATATCAGAGCTGGTTCGGCTTTTCTGTCTTTGCCGAGGGCTTCATCGGCGAGATCGGCCGGGGCGGCAGCTATGCGGTGGCGGGCGCGGACGGCAAGGCTGAGCCGGCCATGGGCTTCTCGCTCTACCCTGATCCGCTCATCGATGCCGGGTTCGGCACCACCGCCGCGCAGCGGGCCTTTTTGCCGATCGGTCATGATGGTGCCCGGGCTGCCGCGCTCCGGGCGGAAGGCTGGGTGACCATCGCCGCGCTGGACGAGGCCGACGACCCACTGGCGCTGGGTTGCGAATCGATTCTGGACGGCACCGAGCTTCGGCGGTTGTAAGGTCCCGGCTCGCCCGCATGGGCAGCAGACTGGAAACACAGCGATTTTCCCTGCTAGGGCGTCAATGGAATGACGGACGTGGCAGAGGAGCCGATCGCTTGACCAACAAGACCTACGCGGTTTCGCGCAACCCCCTCTGGGTCAGCTGGCGGGAACGCTCGATTGCGACGGTGGATCACGACGCAATCCTGCGGAGGATCGTCGAGGAATCCGGCTGGTCGCCGCGCTACGTCTTCATGACGGTCATATCCGCCGGTATCGCCATTCTCGGACTGCTGCTGCCGTCCAGCGCGGTCCTCATCGGCGCCATGCTGCTGTCTCCGCTGATGATGCCGATCATCGGCCTGGGCTTTGCGCTCGCGACGCTGGACTTTGCGGAAATGCGCGCCTCCGGCTTCGCGCTGGCGGTCGGGGCGGTGATCGCCATTGCGTTCACCGCGCTGTTCGTCCTCGTTTCACCGGTGCAGACCGTGACGACGGAAATCGCGGCCCGCACCCGCCCCAACCTCTTCGATCTTCTCGTCGCATTCTTCTCGGCGCTCGCGGGCGGTTATGCACTTATTCGCGGGCGGGGCGAGACGGTCGTGGGCGTTGCCATCGCCATCGCCCTCATGCCGCCGCTGGCCGCCGTCGGCTTCGGCATTGCCACATGGAACTGGACCATCGCTGGCGGTGCTTTCCTGCTCTTCATGACCAACACGGTCACGATCACGCTCACGGCCGCATTCATGGCGCGGCTCTACGGCTTTGGTTCCCACCTCACCCCGGCCCATACCCGGCTGCAAAGCATCGTGATGGTGGTCTGCATGACGGCGCTCTCGGTGCCGCTGGCGCTTACCTTGCGGCACATCGCCTGGGAAACGCTGGCCGCCCGCCAGGTGCGGGACGTGATCCAGCGCCAGTTCCCCCAGACGGCACGCATCAGCGATCTGGAAACCGACTTCAACCGCCAGCCCATGCGGGTCGTCGCCACCGTGCTTACGCCCACTTATGCGAAGGATGCCGAGCGGGACACCGCGACCAGCCTGCGCGATGCGCTGCAGCGGGAGTTGGATGTCACCATCGACCAGATCCAGGTGGGGGCGGGCAATAGCGAGGCGGCTCAGGTGGCCGCCGCCCAGTCTCGCGAGCGCACGCAGAGCCTTGAGCGCTTTGCGACGACGGCCGTGGACCGGCTGGCCCTCGTCGCGGGCGTGTCCAGCGATGCGGTGCTGGTGGACCGCGGCCGGCGCCAGGCCACGGTCGCAGCCGAGCCGCTCACCGGCGCGTCGCTCGATTTGTACCGTCAGCTTGAACGGCGCGCATCCGCCGGCCTCGATGGCTGGACGCTGGTGCTGACGCCACCGCCCGCCCCGCTGCCGGTCATCGGCTTTTCGGGCGAGGCATTGACCCAGCAGGGCGCTGCCGACCTCGATCTGGCCGTGTGGGCGGCGCGGCGGGTGCCATTGGGCATCACCATTACGGGGCAGGCCACACGCGCCGAGATGGTGCGCGAGATCCTGCGCGCCCAACAAATTCCGGACCAGCGCCTGCTGATCGCGCCCAATGGCGATACAGATGTCCGCCTGAACTGGCGCCTGCCGGATTGATGCCGATCCGCTGCGAGCGGCGGTGGGTTACCAGTCGCTGCCCTCCGCCACCGCCTCTTGCTCCTCGGGCCGGGTTTCCCGTCCGAGCGCCGAATTGCGATGCGGGAAGCGGCCGAAGCGGGCGATGATCTCGCGGTGGGCCTCGGCGAATTTCAGATTATGTTCGAAGCCCGGCGCGCTGAACAGCGCCACGCACAAGTCCTGATCGGCCAAATACTCGCTGTGCATGAACGGCATGTAGAAGAAGGCGCGGGCGCCCGCCACAAATGCCTTGTCGAAGCCACGGTCCAGCGCCACGCGCGCGATCTCACGGGCGAGCGGATCGGTCGCGAAGGCGCGAGCCTCCTCTCGGAACATGTTGCGCGGAAACTGGTCGAACAGAATGAGCGCCGCCAGCGCCGTGTCGGCATCGGCCACGAACATATCGGCGGGTTTGTCGCGCTGCGCTTCCCAGAGCGAACGGAAGAGATGCGTCAGTCGCACATCCTCTTCCTCGCTCGAATCGAACCAGCCCTCCGGGCCGATCTCATTGAGCCAGTGATTGAGCACCGCCGGCACCCAGTCGGGATCGACATGCACCCGCGCCGGCTTGCGCTCGGGGAAATGGTCCTGCACGCGCAGCGGCAGGCCATCGATGCTTTGCGTCCGGGTTGAGATGCGCGCCAGCCGTTCCGGCGTTTCGTTCTGCTCATGATAACGAGAGAGCGTGTCGCGATCCTTCTCGTGCCGCATGAAGGGCACGCCCCAGCCGCAACTCTCCTGCACGCTCTCCACCGCGATCATGAAAATCTGTCGGGTACCGGGCAGGATGGTGAAGGGCCGCGAGGCGAAATCCCATTCATCATCCTGAGGCAGCACCGCCTTGCCTCGCCCATAGAGTCGCAGGATCAGCGGGGGCTGGTCGAACGCACAGAACATGATGGTGATGCGCCCGTCCGCTGAAAGATGGGCCTGGGTCTCGTTGCCGGATCCACCCACATCCAGATAGCCGACCAGATTGGGCCCCAGCACGCGGAAGCTGTCCATGCCCTTGGGACTGAGGTTGATCCGCGCGCCGTCCGCAGCGGTGGCGACAAAGAAGACCGGCTGTTTCTCGATGAAGCTGCGTTGCTTGTCGGAAATGGCAGTGAAGAATTCAGACATGGGGCCTCAGGTCTTGCTGGTCGGATGCGCACATTGACGCGCATGGTTCATGCGCATAGCTTGCGCATATGAAGCTTGATCCTATCGCGTCCGGCAAGCGCAAGCCAGTCAATCTCTCGCTCGATACTGGCGTGGTGGAGGCCGCGCGGGAGGCCGGGATCAATCTCTCCCAGACTTGCGAAGCAGCCCTGCGCGCGGCGGCGAAGGCAGAGCGCGAGCGGCGCTGGCAGGAGGAGAATCGCGGCGCCATTGAGGAGTGGAACGCCTGGGTGGCGGAGCACGGCCTGCCGCTGGCGAAATATCGCCAATTCTGATGGCGCAGTTCGATGTCTATCGCGTCGCGGGCGGCGCGCTCGTCGTCGACTGTCAAACCGACTCACTATCGCACTTCGCCACGCGGGTCGTTGTTCCGCTCGTGCGCAGCACAGACGCGCCCTCGCCGGCATCGCGGCTTCATCCCGTCGTGGAATTTGACAGCACGGCTTATGTCCTTGCCACACATCTTCTGACGGCCGTGCCGCTTTCCGACCTTCAACAGCGCGCCGGCTCCCTCGCGCAGTAGGAATACCGGATCAAGAACGCGCTCGACATGCTGTTGACCGGGGTGTGAGGGCGCCGTCTGGTCGTTCCGACTGGCGCCTCAGCCCCCGGTGCCGCCGACCGTCAGCCCTTCGAGCAGCAGCGTCGGCTGGCCCACGCCCGCGGGCACGCCCTGACCCGCCTTGCCGCACATGCCGATGCCTTCATCAAGTGCGAGGTCGTTGCCGATGCCGACGATGCGGTGCAGCGCGGCGGGGCCATCGCCGATCAGCGTTGCACCCTTGATGGGGTCGCCGATCCTGCCATTCTCCACCTTGTACGCCTCGGTGCAGGAGAAGACAAACTTGCCCGAGACGATGTCCACCTGCCCACCGCCAAAGCTGCGCGCGAAGATGCCGGTCTTCACGCGGCTGAGCAGCTCGGCGGGATCGTCGTTGCCCGCGCGCGCATAAGTGTTGGTCATGCGCGGCATCGGCGCATGGGCGTAGCTTTCGCGCCTGCCGTTGCCAGTGGGTGCCACGCCCATCAGCCGCGCATTGAGCCGGTCCTGCATGTAGCCGCGCAGAATGCCATCCTCGATCAGCACATTCTCCTGCGTCGGCGTGCCCTCATCGTCGATGCTCAGCGACCCGCGTCGCGCATCCATTGCGCCATTGTCGACGACGGTCACGCCCGGCGCCGCCACGCGCTCGCCGATCTTGCCCGAGAAGGCGCTGGTGCCCTTGCGGTTGAAATCGCCTTCCAGGCCATGACCGACCGCCTCGTGCAGCATCACGCCCGGCCAGCCGGGGCCAAGCAGCACGGTCATCTCGCCCACCGGCGCCGGCACTGAGCGAAGGTTGACCTGCGCCTGCTTGAGCGCCTCGTCGATCGCGCGCTGCCAGGTCGCCTCCTCGAACAGGGAATCGTAGAGATAGCGCCCGCCAATGCCAAAATAGCCGGTTTCGCGCCGGCCATTCTCTTCCATGATGATCGAGACGTTGAGGCGGACTAGGGGACGCACGTCGGTCGCCACGAAGCCGTCCGGCCGCACGATCTCAACGACCGACCAACTACCGGCCAGCACCGCAGAGACCTGCACCACGCGCGGATCGCGGTCCCGGGCTGCCGCGTCAATCTTGGCCATCAGGTCGACCTTCTGCGCGAAGGGGACGAGATCGAGCGGGTTGGCGTCGGTATAAAGATGCCGGTTGGTGCGCTGAGGCGGCGTTGTCATCGGCTCACGCGCCGGGTTGAGCAGCTGGAGCGTCTGCGCTGCCTTGCGGATCGCCCGCTCGCTGATGTCATTGGCGTGCGCGAAGCCGGTCATCTCGCCAGAGACGCCGCGCAGGCCAAATCCGGCATCGGTGGAATAATCCGCTGTCTTCAGCCGCCCATCATCGAAGCCGAAGCTCTCGGTCGCGACATATTGCAGGTAAAGCTCGCCATCCTCGCAGCCGGTAAGCGCCTCGGCGGTGAGCCGACGGGCGCTATCCGGGTCGAGAGACCCATCGCGATACAGGAAGGAACGCACGTCTGTGGTCTGGGGAGCAGCATCTGTCATGGCCATGATATAGGTCCTTTGGGGCACATCGCAAAGCCGCGCTGGAACCGGGACGTGCCGGTCGCCATTTAGAGGCCATGGCCGACTTCTCCTGGATTCGCGCAGAGGCGCATGGGTTGCATGTGGTGCCGGCCAAGGCGTGGGTTGATCCGGCCGATCCGGTGGAGACAGCCCTCGTCACGCATGGCCATGCCGATCATGCCCGGGGCGGCCATGGCCGCTGCATCGCGACGCCGGAGACGCTGGCCATCATGGACCTGCGTTACGGTCCGCCCGGCGCCGCGCAATCGGTGGCCTATGGCGAGACGATCAGCCTGCCGGGGAGCGTACAGGCGACATTCCTGCCGGCTGGGCATGTGCTCGGGTCCGCGCAAATCCTGTTTGAACATGCCGGCGAGCGGGTGATCGTCACTGGCGATTACAAGCGCCGGGCCGATCCGACCTGTCCGCCCTTTGAGGTTACGCCCTGCGATGTCTTCATCACCGAAGCCACCTTCGGCCTGCCGGTCTTCCGTCACCCGCCCATTGGCGAGGAAATCGGCAAGCTGCTCAAGGCCCGCGAGGCCAATCCCGAGCGCTGCATCCTTGTGGGGGCCTATGCGCTGGGTAAGGCTCAGCGGGTCATCGCTGAGCTGCGCCAGGCAGGTTATGTCGAGCCGATCTATCTGCACGGCGCGCTGGAGCGGATGTGCCGGTTGTATGAAGACCTCGGCGTCGATCTGGGCGAGCTGAGATTGATCGCCGGAATGCCCAAGGGTGCGCTGGCCGGGCAGATCATCCTGTGTCCGCCCTCGGCCCTCAACGATCGCTGGAGCCGTCGCCTGCCTGATCCGGTCACGGCCATGGCAAGCGGCTGGATGCGGGTGCGGCAGCGGGCGCGGCAGCGCAATGTCGAGCTGCCCCTGGTGATCTCCGACCATGCCGACTGGGCGGAACTGACGACCACGATTGCGGAGGTGAATCCGGCGCAAACCTGGATCACCCATGGCCGGGAGGATGCACTGCTGCGCTGGTGCGAACTCCATCAGCGCCGTGCCCGCGCGCTCGCCCTTGTCGGCTATGAGGATGAGGACGACTGATGGAGGCCTTCGCTGCCCTATTGGATGCGCTCGTCTACACCCGCTCGCGCAACGGCAAGCTCGCCCTGATCGCCGCCTATCTGCGCGAGACGCCCGATCCTGACCGGGGCTGGGCGCTGGCTGCGTTGACGGACGGCCTCGATTTTCCGGCGGTGAAGGCCGGCGCGATCCGTGCCTTGCTGATGGATCGCGTCGACCCGGTCTTGTTCAAGCTTAGCCGGGATTTCGTCGGCGATACGGCGGAGACGGCGAGCCTGCTCTGGCCGGACAATCCCGCTGCGCTCGATCCGCCGAGCCTGAGCGAAACGGTGGCGGCGCTGTCCGCCATGACCCGCCAGTCCGTCGCCCCCGCGCTGGCGCAGCTCATGGACCGGCTCGATGTGAATGGCCGCTATGCGCTCATCAAGATGGCGACGGGTGCGATGCGCATCGGCATTTCGGCGCGGCTCGCCAAGGTCGCCTTCGCGCAGGCGTTCGATGTGCCGGTGGACGATGTCGAGGAATATTGGCACGGCCAGACCCCGCCTTATGGCGCGCTGTTCGACTGGGCCGCGAAGGTTGGCCCTCCGCCGCGGGTCGACCATATCCCCACCTTCCGTCCCTTCATGCTGGCGCATCCGCTGGAGGATGATGTCATCGCGCGCGAAACGCTCGATATGGCCGACTATGGCGCGGAGTGGAAATGGGACGGCATCCGCGTGCAGATCGTCCATGTGCCGGAGTCGGATGGCGCGGGGCCGGGCGGGGATACGCGGCTCTTCTCACGCACCGGGGACGACATCACCGGCAGCTTCCCGGATATCGCGGCGGCATTTCGCGAGCCCGGCGTGCTCGATGGCGAACTGCTGGTCCGGGGCAGCCATCAGGGTGGCGAAGAGGGCGGGGCAGCGAGCTTCAACGCCTTGCAGCAGCGGCTGGGACGTAAAACCGTCTCGAAGGCGATGCTCACCGATTTTCCCGCCTTCGTCCGCCTCTACGACGTCTTGCTCTCCGACGGCGAGGATCACCGCGCGCTCAGTTGGGAGCAGCGCCGCGCCGTGCTGGAGGCGCTGCTCCCCCGGCTCGACCCCACCCGCTTCGACATTTCGCCGCTGATCGAGGCTGCAAGCCTTGCCGATCTTGCCGCCATTCGCGAGCGCGCACGCGATGATGCCATTGAGGGCGTGATGCTCAAGCGGCGGGATAGCCCTTATGTCGCCGGCCGCCGCACGGGCCTGTGGTACAAGTGGAAGCGCGATCCCCTACTCGCCGATTGCGTGCTGATGTATGCCCAGCGCGGCAGCGGCAAGCGCTCCTCCTTCTACAGCGATTTCACCTTCGGCTGCTGGGATGGCGATCCCGATGCCGGCGCTGAGTTGCTGCCTGTCGGCAAGGCCTATTTCGGCTTTACCGACGAGGAGCTTAAGTGGCTCGATTCCCACGTCCGTCGCCACACCCTCCATCGCTTCGGACCGGTGCGGGAGACGGATAAGAGCCTGGTCTTCGAAGTCGCGTTCGATTCGATCCATGAGAGCAAGCGCCACAAATCCGGCCTCGCCATGCGCTTCCCGCGCATCAGCCGCATCCGCAATGACAAGCCCGCCCATGAGGCTGACCGGATCGAAAGCTTGCGGGCGATGATCTCCGGCTAGGGGAGTCGGGAGGGCTTACCCGCCAATTTCGGCGATCAGTTTCTGCCCATCTTCCTCATCCCACTCCAGCGCACCGACGATGCGGGCGACTTCCTTGCCCGCGCCATCGTAGAGAATGGTCGTCGGCAGCGTGCCGGTGCCATAATGGAAGCCGAGCGCATTCTCCCGGTCCAGCCAGGTTTGCAGGGTGGAGAGCTTGCGCGCCGACCAGAAGGCGGGAACGCCATCCGGCTCCATGTCCTGAGAAACGGCGATCACTTTAACGCCCTTGCCCTCCGCAGCCTTGGCGGCGCGGTCGAGGGCAGGCAGTTCGGCCACGCAAGGCGCGCACCAGGTCGCCCAAAGATTGACCAGCATCGGCTTGCCCTGCGCAATGGCCTTGAGCGTCGCCGGTTTGCCCTCGATGGTGGTGAAGGGCTTGTCCGGCATCGCCTCGCCCTTGTGGCTGCGGTCAATGACATGGGAGAAGGTCTTGCCCGCGCTCCCCGGTGCGGCTTCGTCCGGGCTCACTTCATCGGGGGAGAGGGCATTGCCCACCGCGGCGGCGTTGCCGGCGCCTTGCGCGTTTTGAGCGGATTGCCTATCGCAGCCGCTCGCGGCCAGTGAGAGGCCGATCAGCATAGCAAGGGCAGAAATAGAGCGCATGGCAGACTCCGCAAGCAAGGGCGCGAACAGCATGTGGGGCGGTCGCTTCGCGGCCGGGCCGGCCGCCGTCATGCGCGAGATAAATGCCTCGCTTCCGTTCGACAAGCGCTTGTGGCGGCAGGACATTGCCGGCTCCATCGCGCACGCCCGGATGCTTGGCGCGCAAGGCATCCTTGCGCAGGACGAGGCGGCGACGATCATTGGCGGGCTGGAGGCGATCCAGGCCGAGTATGAAGCCGGTGATCTGCCCGAGGATCTCGACCTTGAGGACATTCATATGGCCACCGAGGCGCGGCTGGCCGAGAAGATCGGCCCCGTCGCCGGGCGGCTGCACACGGCGCGCTCGCGCAACGATCAGGTGGCGACCGATTTCCGCCTCTTCGTGCGCGATGCCATTGATGAGGTGGACGCCAGCCTCAAGGCGCTGCAGCGCGCGCTGATCGGGCGGGCCGGCGAGCATGCGCAGAGCGTCATGCCCGGTTTCACCCATTTGCAGAGCGCTCAGCCGGTGACGCTCGGCCATCACCTCATGGCCTATTATGAGATGATCGCGCGGGATCGCTCGCGCTTTGCCGATGCGCGCGCGCGGCTCAATCTCTCGCCACTCGGTGCGGCGGCGCTGGCGGGCACGGGCTTTCCGACCGATCGGCATATGACTGCGCGAGCGCTCGGCTTCGACGGGCCGACGCGCAACAGCCTCGACAGCGTTTCCGACCGGGATTTCGCGCTCGATTATCTCATGGCCGCCACCCAGTGCAGCCTGCACCTCTCGCGGCTGGCGGAAGAGTTCGTGATCTGGGCGAGCCAGCCCTTCGGCTTCATTTCGTTGCCCGACGCTTATTCCACCGGCAGCTCGATCATGCCGCAAAAGCGCAATCCCGATGCCGCCGAGCTGGTGCGCGGCCATTCCGGGCGGATCATGGGCTGCATGACGTCACTGTGCGTGACGATGAAGGGCCTGCCGCTCGCTTATTCCAAGGACATGCAGGACGATAAGCCGCCTTTGTTTGAGGCGCATGATCTGCTCGGCCTCTCCATCACCGCGATGACCGGCATGGTGGAGACGACGACCTTCCGCACCGAGCGCATGCGGGCGCTGGCCGAAAGCGGCTTCGCAACCGCCACTGACCTTGCCGACTGGCTGGTGCGGGAAGGCAATGTGCCGTTCCGCGAGGCGCATCACATCACCGGGCGTGCGGTCAAGGCAGCGGAAGAGGCGGGCGTGCAGCTCGCGGCGCTGCCGATCGAGACGCTCAAGGCCATCGATCCGCGGATCGACGAGCGCGTCTATGCGGTGCTGACGGTCGACGCCTCCGTCGCCAGCCGCAAGAGCTACGGGGGCACCGCACCCGATCAGGTGCGCGCGCGGATTGCCGAAGCGCAAACCGCGCTGGATGGAGAGACCGCTCGATGAAGGCGATGAATCACAAGATGTTGGCGCGCGCCGCTCTGGCGCTGCTCGTGGCGGCTGGTCTTTCGGGCTGCGGCTCGGTGAAGGATCTGCGCCCCAAGGAGGGCATGGGTCAGGTGCCCAAGGCCGCCGCCGCGCCCGAGCGGGAGACGCCCAAGCAGCTCATGACGCCATCCACCCAGGCAAAGCCTGACCGGCAGGCAGACCTGCTCGACCGCTCCATGGAGCGCGCGGAGGACCCGTTCGATCTGCCGCCGGGGCCGGAGAACGGGCGGAGTGGGGCGGAGTAATCTTGGTAATCTGACCTCCCGTTCGTGTCGAGCGAAGTCGAGACACGTTAGGACTGTCCTCGGTGTCTCGACTTCGCTCGACACGAACGGATGTTGGGACTTTTACCGCCCGCACCGCGCTTGTGCCCCGCCTGATGCGGGCATAGGACTGGGGCATGGATATTCAGATCACCCAAGCCGCCGCTACCCCGCCTGTCATCCGCCGCGAGGATTATCGCCCGCCGCTCTGGCAGGTGCCGCAGATCAGCCTCGACTTCGATCTCGATACCCGCGCCACCCGCGTCAAGGCCCGGCTTGAGGTCACCCGCGCCGGCGATCATGCCCAGCCGCTGCGACTGGATGGCGACGGGCTGACCCCGCTGCGGGTCGCCGTGGATGGCCGCACGCTCGACTCCTCCGACTGGCGGCAGGAGGATGGCGCGCTGCTGATCCCGCTGACCGGCGACAGCCACGTCGTCGAGACCGAGGTGGAGATCAATCCTGCGGCCAATACGCAGTTGATGGGGCTCTACGCCTCTGGGGGCCTGCTCTGCACCCAGTGCGAGCCGGAGGGCTTCCGTCGTATCACCTTCTTCCCGGACCGGCCGGATGTGCTCTCGCGTTATGATGTGACCTTACGCGCCGACAAGGCGACCTATCCCGTGCTGCTCGCCAATGGCGATCCTGTCGAGGCGGGCGATCTGGAGGGCGGGCGGCATTGGGCGCGCTGGACCGATCCGTTCCCCAAGCCGAGCTATCTATTCGCTTTGGTCGCCGGCGATCTCGCCTGCAATGCGGACAGTTTCACGACCATGAGCGGCCGGCCGGTGAAGCTCGGCATCTGGGTGGCGGAAAGCGATCTGCCGCGCACGGACCATGCGATGAAGGCGCTCAAGGATTCAATGGCGTGGGACGAGCGCGTCTATGGCCGCGAATATGATCTCGACGTGTTCAACATCGTGGCGGTGGCGGATTTCAACTTCGGCGCGATGGAGAATAAGGGCCTCAACATCTTCAACACGCGCTACATTCTGGCAGACCCGGAGACGGCGACCGACCCGGATTATGACGCCATCGAAGCGGTTGTGGCGCATGAATATTTCCACAACTGGTCCGGCGACCGGGTGACCTGCCGGGACTGGTTCCAGCTCTCCCTCAAGGAGGGCTTCACCGTCTATCGCGATCAGGAATTTTCTGCCGACATGGGCTCTGCGGCAGTCAAACGGATCGAGGATGTGCGCGTGCTGCGCGCGGCGCAGTTCCAGGAGGATGGCGGTCCGCTCGCCCATCCGGTGCGGCCAGAATCCTACATGGAGATCAGTAACTTCTATACGGCGACCGTTTATAACAAAGGCGCCGAGCTGATCCGCATGATGGCTAGGTTGCTAGGGCCGGAGCGGTTCCGCAAGGGCACCGACCTCTATTTCGACCGGCATGACGGGCAGGCGGCGACCTGCGAGGATTTCGTGCGGGCGATGGAAGATGGCGGCGGCATCGATCTTGCGCAGTTCCGGCTCTGGTACAGCCAGGCCGGCACCCCGCGCGTGACGGTCGAGACCGCGCATGATGCGACGAGTGGTACGGTGACGCTCACCTTGCGCCAGACCGTGCCGCCGACGCCGGGGCAGGGCGACAAGCAGCCCATGGCGATCCCATTCCTCTTCGCCTTGTTCGACCGGGAAAGGGGCGCCCATGCCGGCGAGGAGTTGGAGGTGCTGACGCAGGCGGAGACGGTCATCACGCGCACCGGCTTCGCGCAGCCGCCGGTGCTTTCGCTCAATCGCAGCTTCTCCGCGCCAATCGTGGTGGAAGCCGAGCAGAGCGCCCAGGATCTGGCCTTTCTCGCCGCGCGCGATGACGATGCGTTCAGCCGCTATGAGGCGTTGCAGCAGCTCATGATCAATGGCCTGCTCAGCCACATTGCGGGCGGACCGCTGGAGAGCGGCGTCATCATCGACTCGATCCGCCGGACGATCAGCGACGACACGCTGGACCGGGCGCTGATCGCCGAAGCGGTGAAGCTGCCAAGCGAGGCCTATCTCGGCGACCAGATGCAGGTCGTTGACCCCGACGCCATCCATGCGGCGCGCGAGGCGCTGCAGCACGAGATCGGCGCGCAACTGGAGCAGGACTGGCGTAGGCTCCATGCCGATTGCGCGCGTAACGGCTTCTCGCTCTCGGCGGATGCGCGCGCGGCCCGCAAGCTGCGCGGGGTTGCCTTGAGCTATCTGGTCGCATCAGGCGCATCGGATGGCCCGGCGCTTGCCTTCGCCCAGTTCGAGCAGGCGGATAATATGACCGAGCGCCAGGCCGCGCTGGCCGTTCTCGCCAACGGCACGGCGGCAGAGCGGGACGCAGCACTGGCGGCGTTCCACGCGCGCTATGCGGGTAATGCGCTGGTCATCGACAAGTGGTTCCAGACCCAGGCTTTGGCCTTCCATCCGGAGACGGTCGATAATGTCGCGGCGCTGAGCAGCCACCCCGACTTTACCCTGGCCAATCCGAACCGCGCCCGCGCGCTTTACAGCGCGTTTGCCGCCAATCAATGGGCGTTCCACCGGGCGGACGGCAAGGGCTATGAGATGGTGGCAGGCGCTATTATCGCGCTGGACAAGCTCAATCCGCAGACCGCCGCGCGGCTCGTGCCGCCACTTGGTCGCTGGCGCCGGTTCGATGCGCAGCGGGGTGCCGCCATGCGCGCGGCACTGGAGCGGATCATCGCCGAACCCGGCCTTTCGCGGGACGTAATGGAGCAGGCGACGAAGAGCCTCGCCTGAGCGGGATAGGACTTCAGCCGGGCGTCAGGTCCGGCTGGAGACCCAGGTCGCCACGGCATTGGCGACATCGTTGGCGGCAGCGCTGATCGCCGGGGCGACGCCATCTGCGTCGATGCGGCTCACCGGCGCGGAGGCGGTGAACCGCTGGCGCGTCACCGTCAGACCGTCCGGCGAGAGCATGGTCGCATCGAACGTGACGACCGCTTCCCGGCGCGTCGCATCAATGCCGAATTCGACCAGATCGCCATTGAGGATGTAGCCGGTGCGGGCGAGATACTGGCCGGGGTCGAGCACCAGGATATTGCTGCGGGACCGGATCGTCTCGGACAGCAGTGACTGGAATTGCCGGGCCGGCGTGTCGACCCAGATCGCATCCTTCACATAGGCAAAGCTGGTGCTGTTCTCGCGCACCGCCACGCGCGGGGTCGCGAGGGCCTTCGGCACGTTCGGCACATCGATGAACAGGGCGGATTCACTGGCACTGGACGCCGATACCCCGGCCGGCACCGTCGCCGTGCTGGCAATGGCGAGCAGCCGGTCGGGCGGCTCGGCACCGAACTTCACGCACCCGGCCGCCGAGATCAGCAGACCCGTGATCAGGGCCGCCCGCGCTGCCTTGCGCATCGCTGCTCCGCTAGTCGCCGGGGCTGTATGCACGTTCGCTCTGCTGTTCGTCATGGCTTGTAATCCGGCAATTTGGGCGAGCCGATCAAGGCGCCTGCACCCTGTTGTTCAACGGTATCCGTCACAGCCTGAAGCGAACGGGAGACCTGACGCAGATCGCGGACCAGCAAGCCGATTTGCGGCATGGTGTCGCGGGTGAAGGTCCGCATGCCAGGCTGTGCTTCCTTCAGCGTCGCATCCAGCGTTTCCAGAGTGGCGCCGGCATTGCGGATCGTCGTGCGCAGGTCGCGGATGAGGGGGCGACCCTCTTCATTCACCAGCGCATTGGTGTTGTTCGCGGCTTGGGCGAGCGATTCCGCAGCCTTGGAGGCATTTTCGAGCGTCAGCTTGGCTTGCGTGATGGTATCAGCCAGTTCCGGCCCACGCGCGGCGATGTCGCCGGTCAGCTTGTCGAGATTCTGCAGGATGCCGGCAATATGCTTCTGGTTGCGATCATCCAGCAGCTCGGTCAGTCGCTCGGTGAGCGTCGTCAGCCGCTCCAGCAGCATCGGGGCGCTGTTGAGCAGTTCGCCAAGCGCACCGGGTTTGGTCGGGATGACAGGCACGCCTTCCGGGCATACCGCCTGCGTATTGCGCTCCGGGCAGACAATCGGCGGAGCGCCGCGCACTGCCCCCTCAAGCTGAATTTCCGAGACGCCGGTAAAGCCCACGCCATTGATCGTCGCGGTCGTGCCTTGCAGGACGGGCGTCGTCCGGCTGACGACGATGCGCACGCGCACGAACTGGGGGTCTCGCTCCCAAAGCTCGATCGACTGGACCTGCCCCGAGGGCACGCCGGCATAAGTCACTGCAGAGCCGCGGGCGATGCCGCTCACCGACTGCTTGAAGAAGATGTCGTATTCCTTGCGATCGGATTCGCCGATGCGTGAGAACCAGAAGGCTGCCCCGACCGTCAAGGCCATCAGGAGCAGGACGACCGCGCCCACGAACACATTGTTGGATCGTGTTTCCATCTATTTCCTGCTTTCCCCCAACGGCTTTATGGCGCCGTGGTTCCACCCTGTCCATGTCTGCGGCCGATTGTGCATCACGCGCCTCTCATCTTGGCGCTCTGGCCATGGGCAACGCGCCCGCGCGGCCCGTTGAAATATTCCTGGATCCAGGGATGATCGAGCGCCAGCAACTCGTCGATCGTCCCGACCGCGATGACCTTTTGATCGGCGAGCACGGCAACGCGGTCGCAAATGGCGTGGAGCGTGTCGAGATCGTGGGTAATCAGGAACACGGTCAGGCCCAGCGTCTCCTGCAAGGCCCGCGTCTGCTCGTCGAAAGCCGCAGCACCGATTGGGTCGAGTCCCGCGGTCGGCTCATCGAGGAACAGCAGGGCCGGGTCCAGCGCGAGCGCGCGGGCAAGGCCGGCGCGCTTGCGCATCCCGCCGGAGAGCTCGGAGGGGAATTTCGGCCCCGCATTGTCCGGAAGGCCGGTCATCAGAATCTTGTAGGCGGCGATTTCCTCGCGCAACTGAACCGGCAGATCGGGATAATACTCCCGCAACGGCACCTGCACATTCTCGGAGACAGTCAGCGTGGAGAACAGCGCGCCGTTCTGGAACAGGATACCCCAGCGCTTGCGGATTGCCAGCAATTCCGGGTCCGCAGGGTCGCGGTCCAGCATTTGCTCGCCGAACACCTCGATGGAGCCGGCATAGGGGCTTTGCAGGCCGATGATCGAGCGCATCAGCACCGACTTGCCGGTGCCTGATCCACCCACGACGCCGAGAATCTCGCCGCGCCGCACGTCGAGGTCCAGCCCGTCATGCACGGTCTGGTCGCCGAAGCGATTGACCAGTCCCCGGATGGAGATGACCGGATCGTCGCTAGCGCTCATTTCCACCCCAGCCAGGTGAAGAACACCGCGAAGATGGCATCGAGCACGATGACGATGAAGATCGCCTGCACCACAGCGGCGGTGGTGCGCAGGCCGACTTCCTCGGCATTGCCGCGCACCTGCAGGCCCTGGAAGCAGCCTGCGATCGCGATGATCAGGCCAAAGACCGGCGCCTTGATAAGGCCGATATAAAGGTCGGTCAGCGGCACGACTTCACGCAGCCGCTGGAAGAAGGTGACGGGCGGAATATCGAGCGAGACCGCGCACAGGAAGGCACCGCCGATCACCGCCATGACCGAGGCATAGAAGCCGAGCAGCGGCATCATGATGACCGCGGCCATGATGCGCGGCATCACCAGCGCTTCCATGGGCGAGACGCCGATGGTGCGCATCGCGTCCACTTCTTCATTGAGCTGCATCGTGCCGATCTGCGCGGCAAAGGCCGATCCTGAGCGGCCGGCGACCATGATGGCCGTCATCAGCACGCCCAGTTCGCGGAAGGTCAGGCGCCCAACGAGATTGACGGTCAGCACTTCCATGCCGAACTGCTCGAGCTGCACCGACCCCTGCTGCGCGATCACGATGCCGACGAGGAAGCTCATCAGCCCGATGATGAAGAGCGCCGAGATTCCGACGACCTCGATACGCTGGACGACCGCGATCAGACGGATGCGAGACGGATGCCGCAGCAGCATGAACGATGTGATGACGACGGCGCCCAGAAAGCCGAGCAGGCCGATCATCGTGTTGAAGGTCATCCGGGTTGCAACACCCACTTCCTCAAGAATGCGCACGATCGGATGGGGCGGCACATTGCGCGTTTCCAGCGGTTGATCGTTGCGCGAGACGACGTCGATCAGCCGCATTGCGTCGTCACTGGCGCCGGTGATTTCCGCCTGCGTGCGTTTGGCGAGGCTGTGGACGATCCACGCGCCGATTGTGTCGATCTGGGTGACCTGCGTGAGGTCGATCCGGGCGACATCGCCCTCTATCGCCTCGGTGCGATTGGGCAGATCGCCAAGCTGGGCGAGCGCAAGGCTGCCGGTGAAGGCAACCGTCCGGCCTGTTGCATCGTTGCTCTCGATGAGGTCGGCAGATTGCGTCATCTGAGCCACAGTGGGCCAGTTTGCGTTGCACGGCAAGCCGAATTGGACCATCTGGCGGGCCGCAGCCCGAGAGTACAGGGAGACATTGAGCGGTGCAGAGGATCGCGATCTACGACATGGACCGCACGATCACGGTGCGCGGCACCTATGCGGCGTTTCTCACGCACATGGCTCTCTCGCTGGCGCCGTGGCGGCTGATTTTCATGCCTTTGGCGGGCTTCGTCATGCTCGGTTACGTGCTGCGGCTGGTCAATCGTGGCCGGGCGAAGGAACTCAATCAGGCGCTGCTGATCGGGCGACGGGTCAATCGCGAGAGGATCCGCCCGGCCGTGGAGGCCTATGCGGACAAGGTGATTGCGCGCAACATCCGCGCCGGCGCGCTGGCCCAGATCGCGCAGGATCGCGCCTCCGGCTGCCGGCTGGTGATCGCTTCGGCATCCTTCCGGCTTTATGTCGAGCCGATTGCGAAGAGGCTGGGCTTCGATGATGTGATTGCTACCGATCATTTCAGCCAAGGTGTCGACTACATCCGGGCACGCATTGCAGGAGAGAACTGCTATGACGTCGCAAAGTTGCGGATGATCGAGGCGTGGATGTCCCGCGAAGGGATTGCCCGGGCCGATGCGCACGTCCGCGCCTATAGCGATCACGTCACCGATGCACCGCTGTTGGGCTTTGCGGACGAGGGCTATGCGGCGAACCCCCATAGTGCCTTGGCGTCACTGGCGGCGGAAGAAGGCTGGCCCGTTCTGCACTGGTGAAGTTGCGCGGCGCGACGGGAATTGCGCCTACGCCGGTAACCCGATGAGCGAAATCTGCCGCCCATAGCCCGGCTCGCTAGCATGACAGGCGCGACGGTAGGAGAAGAAGCGCGCGGGCTGGCTGTACGTGTCCTCATCCAGCAAGGTGACCGTGCCGATGCCCGCCTGCGCCAGTCGCGCTCCGACATAGCCGGCGATGTCGAACTGCAGATGGCCAGGGCGGCCCTCGGAGAAAAAGCGCTCGTCATCCGGATCGCGTTCGAGGAACGGGCGCTCGAAACCGGCACTCACCTCATAGCTCGCCTTGCCGATGCATGGGCCGATGGCGCAGGCGATGGTGGCGCGTGTCGCGCCCAAGGACGTCATTGCGTCAATGGCCGCTTCCGCCACGCCGTGGAGCGCGCCTTTCCACCCCGCATGGGCCGCCCCCACGACACCATGGGTGGGATCGGCAAAGAGGATCGGCACGCAATCAGCAGTGAGGACGCCGAGCAGCAGCCCGGGGCGGGCTGTCACCAGCGCATCGGCTTCCGGTCGGGCGTCGAGCGGAAAGGCGTTGTCCGCAATGACGACGCGGGCGGAATGGACCTGATGAAGCGTTACCAGCTTCGATTGCGACAGCACGGCGTCGCGGGCCAGATCGCGATTTGTCAGGACGGCATCGCGTTCGTCATCCGAACCCAAGCCGACATTCAGTCCGGCGTGAACGCCGGTTGAGACGCCGCCCGTCCGCCCGAGAAAGCCATGGGGGACATCGCCCAGCGCGCCGGCGCGCAGCACTTCGATGCTCATGCGAACCCCGCCGATGCCGGCCAGTCCGGGTGACGCAAGGCGAGGGCCTTGAACAGCGTGCCCATCTGATCGGGCTCGACCAGCCGGTCGCGCGCGGCGCGGATATCCTCGGCACGCGCAGGATTTGCGCGGGTAAGCGTGGCTGCGCGCGCATCGATGCCCAGCGCCGTGAGCAGGGCGCCCTGCCCGATGCATGGTTGCGGCCGCAGCCCCTGCGCCCGGCCGACGGCGGCGATCATGCCGAAGTCGACATGGGCGGTCAGGTCGCGGGCGCCCGGCGCATCGAGCGGATCGGCAAAGCGGTGCTGGCTCATCGCTTGCAGCGTATCGCCCGATGCCGGTCCCTCATAGCCATAATCGATGGTCAGCAGCGCACCGCCCTGTCGGCAGAACCGCTCTGCGAGATCGGCGACGATGGCTTCGGCTGCAAAATTGCGCTCGACCATGGATCCCAAAGGCGCATCGCCGAGCGCAAGGGGAATGTGCTGGCTGCAATCCTCACCGCCAAGGATGAAAGCGGCGGGCTCGCGCTGCACGAAGCGTTCGCGCCAGCCCGCGCCGGTGCGCTGGAACTGGCGGATCGGCAGCGCATCGAAAAACTCGTTGGCGATGATAATGAGCGAGCGATCATCGGGCAGTGTCGCCACGCTGTCATGCCAGATCGCCCCCGGCACCGCGGCCTGCTGGCGTGCGCGCAGCGTGGGGCTGGTCTCGACAAAATGGACCGGCGGTGAGAGCCTGGCTTGGCCCATCGCTCGCAGGGCGTCGGCCGCAAGTGTCCCCCGGCCCGGTCCCAGCTCGACATAGGCGAACGAAACGCCGACGCCGGCGCGCAACACAAGATCGGCGACCCAAAGCCCGATCAGCTCGCCGAACATCTGGCTGATCTCCGGCGCTGTGATGAAGTCCCCGCGCGCGCCCAAGGGATCGCGCCCGGCATAATAAGCGGCATTGGCTGCCGCCATGAAGTCGTGGAGCGAAAGAGTGTCGCGGCCCTGCCAGATGTCAGGCGACACTGTCCTGCCCGGCAATCGGCTCGACGCGGGTCCGGCGGCCCTTCGCGGTCACCACCAGATAGAGGCCCAGCACCAGCATCGGCAGGGTCAGCCACTGGCCCATATGCAGGCCGGTGCGTTCCGCGAACTCCATCAACTGGGAATCCGCCTCGCGGTAGAACTCGACGAAGAAGCGGGCAGCGCCGTAGCAGAGCGCGGCAATGCCAAACAGCTTGCCGGGCTCGTAGCGGGCCTTGGTCTTCCAGAAGAAAAAGGCGAGGATCGCGAACATCAGCGGCCCTTCCAGCAGCGCTTCGTAGAGCTGGCTGGGATGCCGGGGCATGTCGCCTCCGCTGGGGAAAACGATACCCCATGGCACGGTGGTGACCTTGCCCCACAGTTCGCCATTCACGAAGTTGGCGAGACGGCCGAAGAACAACCCGAACGGCACGACGCAGGCGATATAGTCCGCCACCCGCAGGAAGGAGAGCTTCTCGCGCCGGGCCATCCACCAGATCGCGGCGATGACGCCTATGGTGCCGCCATGCAGCGACATGCCGCCTTCCCACAGCTTGAAGATGTCGATGGGGTTCTGGAGGATCGAGGGCTGATAGAAGAGAATATAGCCGAGCCGTCCGCCCACGATGATGCCGAGCGTGGCATTGAAGATGAAATCGTCGGCATGGCGCCGTGCCATGGGTGCTCCGGGCTGGCGGAGTAGCACCGTCAGATACCAGTAGCCGATCAGAATGCCGGCGAGATAGGCCAGACTATACCATTTGATCGCGAAGAAGCCGAGATCGAGGGCGACCGGATCGAGCCCGAGATTCTGGAAATAGATGGGCTGAGCAGCGGCCAGGACAGCAAGCGTCAAGTGTTTTCCCCGTCAGTTTTGCGCTGCATAGTGCAAGACGTCAGCAACACCAAGGCCGGAGAATGACAGGCCACGCTGCAAGCCATGTCCTCGGCATGGAAAGCACCCGTGGCGGCGGGCGCCTTCTACCGGCCCCGGGCATCGCGGATGCGGCCCGCGTCCATGCCAGCGAGTTGCCGCTTGAGGTCTTCGGGCGCCGGGGCGATCAGGAAGCCGAAGCTCACATTGCCCTCGCGCGTCTCCACGACATGATGCAGGCGATGCGCCTGCACGATGCGCTTCATGTACGGCGAGCGGGCCACGTAACGATGCTTTACCCGCTGGTGAACGATGATGTCGTGGAAGCCGAGGTAGATGGCGCCATAAGCGGCGATTCCGGCGCCGACAGCGGTCGCCCAGTTGCCCCAGCCCCATTGCACGCCGCCGAGCAGCATCAGGATCGAGGGCAGGGCGAAGATCACGAAATAGAGATCGTTGAGCTCCCAATTGCCCTTTCGCGGCCGATGGTGGCTGGCATGCAGAAACCAACCTGGGCCGTGCATCACCCAGCGGTGCATCACATAGGCAAAGCCCTCCATCAACGCGACAGTGAGGATGAAGAGAGCGACGAGGCTGAGGAACGACATGGTGCTCCCGCCTATAGGCTTGCGGGGACAGGCTGTGAAGCGAAAGGGCTGCCTTGTCTTGCGGGGAGCGCGCAGGTTAGCATGGCGTCATGATGACCCTCGCGTGCCTTCGCCGGCTGACGATGCCCGTCGCCTTGACCCTCCTGTCTGTAGCGGCGCTGGCCCCGGCCCACGCCCAGCGATCCGAAGCCGAGATTCAGGCGAAAATCGACGCCGAGCTGGAAGCGATCAATCGCACCGAGGCCGCCGCGCGGGCGGCCGAAGCGGCCGCGGCCCAGCGTAAGGCTGAGGAGGAGGCGGCCAAGGCGCGGGAGGTGGTCGAGACGCAGGTCTTTGAGACCGTGCCCGTCGTCCTGACGACCAGCGCCGGCACCGTCACCCTCGCGATCGAGACGGAGCGGGCGCCGGTGACTGCGGCCAATTTCCTCGCCTATGTCGATGGGAAGCGGCTCGATGGCACGCTCTTCTATCGCGCCTTCAAATGGGAGGATGGCACGCCCGGCGGATTCATCCAGGGCGGGACGCAGAACGATCCAAAGCGGATTCTCAAGCCCGTACCGCACGAGCCGACCAGCAAAACCGGGCTGAGCCACATCGAAGGCGTTATTTCCATGGCGCAAGGCGCGCCGGGGACGGCGACAGGCGATTTCTTCATCATCGTGGGCGACATGCGCGGCTTCGACGCGACGCAGGATCAGCCGGGTTTTGCCGCTTTCGGCCGGGTGATCGACGGCATGGATGTCATCCGAAGCATCTGGAATGCGCCGCGCAGCGCGACAAAGGGTGAAGGCGTGATGAAAGGCCAGATGCTTGAGCCTGCCATTCGTATCATTACGGCCCGGCGTGCCAAGGCCGACTGATCTTGGTTTGAGGTCGGTTGTAAGAGCATGGCCGAGCTTCACGCTCACAACAAAAAGGGGCCGCGACGGATGTCGCGACCCCTTTGTTCAGCCGTCTCCCCCCGGTGACGGCTGCACTTTATTCGATCAGAACGCTGCGCCGACCGAGAACACGACCGCTGCGTCGCTGCCGCGGATCTGGCCGGGCTCGTCGGTGTCGACATAGCGCACGCCGAAGGTCAGCTGCTTCCAGCTCGCGCTCACGCCAGCCGACCAGTCGAACACTTCGCCGTCAACGCCGCCGAGGAAGCTGTCGCTCGTTGCGTAGCCGATGCTGCCGTCAACAGTGAACGGCGTGCCAGGGATGGCGAGCGACGGAGCAGCCTTGATGTAGAAGGCGTCGTTCTTGCCGAGCGCGTCCTGCTTCCAGGCATAGTTGGCGGTCACTGCCAGGCCGACCGGGCCGAGCGTGGTCTTGACCGTGACATAAGGCTCGAAAAAGTCGGTCGCAACGTCGGTGACCGTGTCCTTCGGGTACAGATAGTAGAGCAGACCGGCGTCGACCGTCACGCCCGGAGCCAGCTCCGTGGAGTAGCCAGCGAAGAAGTCGAGCTCAGCGGTCGCGCCATTGCCAGCGCCGTCGAGATCCGGGAAGTCGACGTTCGAACCCCAGGTGCCGAAGTAGAAACCGCTGTCGTGCGTGACGGTGATGCCGGCCTGGATGGCAGCATTCTGCTTCGTCTGCGAGAAGCCGCGGAAGCGGTAGTCGGACACAACGGTGGCGGAGCCGGAAACGGTCAGGCCGCTGTCATCGTCCTGCGCGAGAGCAGGGGTGGCAGTGGCAAAAATAGCGAGGGCCGAGAGGCCCAGAATGGACTTACGCATGGGATTCCCCTTAACGAGATAAAAATGCGATCGTCCCTGCCTGCAGCGCCGGGCGATCGCTTCATTTTGGATCCGCATTTTGCTGCGGTTGAGCGGACTTGCCGGCAAGCCGCGATCCTGATGCCTCTGTCTTGTGCGACGCACAAGACAGAAACTGCACATATGTGTTGCGAACTCATGAAGTGTTGCAGCCGCGCCACGCTGGCTATTGACCAAAACCGTAGGGGAAGCAGGTGCATCTGGAGGTTTCGCCAGACTTGCTCAGGCGCGAAGTGCCCCCATGGGCGGTCAGCCAGGGTGCAGTGCAAGCGGCGGGCGACTCAAGGAGCGGTGTGGTGCTCCATCGCAAGCTGCCAACGCTCAAGCCCCTGTTCGAGGTCCGCGATGAGATCGTCAGGCTCTTCCAGCCCAACATTGATCCGCACCAGCAAACCCTTGGCCTCCCACTGTCGCGCCGTGCGCAGGCTGGCGGGATCGACTGGCAGGGCAAGGCTCTCGAACCCGCCCCAGCTATAGCCGATGCCGAACAACGTCAGCGCGTCGATAAAGGCCGCGCGGGCCAAGTCGTCGTTGCTCGCCAGTTCGAAAGCAAACAGGCCGGCGCTCCCGGCGAAATCGCGGCGCCACGCTGCATGGCCGGGGCAGGATGCCAAAGCCGGGTGCAGCACGCGCGCAACTTCGGGCCGCGCTTCCAGCCAGCGGGCCAGCGCCAGCGCGCTTTCGCCCTGATGCTTGAGGCGCACGGCCAGCGTCCGCATGCCGCGCAGCACCAGCCAGGCATCGTCCGGGCTGACGGTCTGGCCCAGCATGTGGCCGCGCTTGTGGATGGCGGGCCACAGCGCAGCATTTGCGGTGACGGACCCCATCATGACGTCACTATGGCCGCAAAGATACTTTGTGCAGGCGAGGATCGACACATCGACCCCCAGGCCGAGGGCCGGCAGCAGCAAGGGTGTCGCCCAGGTGTTGTCGATCAGCGTGATGATCCCGCGCGCCTTTGCCACCGCGACGATGGCGGGCACATCCTGCACCTCGAAGGTCAGGCTGCCGGGGCTTTCGAGGAAGATTGCCCGGGTTCGCTCGGTGCAAAGCGCAGCGATATCGGCGCCGATCAGCGGATCGTAATAGATCGTCCGCACGCCGAACTCGCGCAGCATTCCATCGCACATCGCGCGGGTCGGGCCGTAGACGCTGTCGACCATCAGCAGTTCGTCGCCGGGCTTCAGCACCGCGAGCAAAGCGCCGGCAATGGCGGCGACGCCCGAGGGGTAGAGCATCGTGCCGGCCGCTTCCGGCTCCAACTGGGTGATGGCCTCAGTCAACGACCAGCTCGTGGGCGCGCCACGCCGGCCATAATAGAGGCGGTGCGGATCGGCGGTCGAAGCGCTGCGCAGATGCGCCACGTCCTCATACAATATGGTGGATGCGCGCCAGACGGGTGGGTTGACGATCCCGCCGGGTTGCCCGGGCATCCCGGTCCATTCCGGGCGGCGACCGGCCTGGACCAGTCTTGTGCCGGGGCCAAGAGGTTTGCCGGTCTTTCCGTCGTCGTGGGTGCCGCTCATGCCGGGCCGACCGCCTTGGGCGTCGCAGGATCGGCACCCCATTCGGACCAGCTCCCGTCGTAAATCTGCACATCCTCCTTGCCCAGCAGTGCTGCGCCGAACACCAGATTGCAGGCGGTGACGCCGCTGCCACAGCTCATGATCAGCGGCTTGTCGAGGTCGACACCCGCATCGTCAAAGGCTTGGCGCAGCGCATTGCCCTGCTTCCAGCGTCCCTGTTCGTCCAGCAACAGGTTTGACGGCAGATTGGCCGAACCGGGGATATGGCCTTCCGCCATGCCGGGGCGCGGTTCGGCGGCATCGCCCCGGAACCGGTCGGCGCTGCGGGCATCCACGACTTGCGCGGCGCAACTCTTCAGATTGGCGAGCACATCGGCCTTGCTGGCAATCGCGCTGTCGTCGCGGGCGGCGGTGAAGGCACCGTTGTTCGACCTGGCTGCCTCGCCTGCTTCGGTCGGGCGGCCGTCGGCGGTCCAGCGCGCCAACCCGCCATCCAAGATGGCGACCTGACGCGCGCCGAAGATGCGCAGGAGCCACCACGCCCGGCCCGCGCTGCTCAATGGGCTATTGTCGTAGATGACGATGCGGTCGTCCTGCCCGATGCCGAGGGCGGCCATCCGCTCGGCGAACTGGGCGTGGGTCGGCACCATCGCGGGGCGCGGATCGCTCGCGTCGTTGAGCGTCGAGAGATCGAGGAACAAAGCGCCGGGAATATGCTGCGCCAGATACTCGGCCTTGGGGTCACGCGGCGTCCCCGGCAAGAACGCCGTGGCATCGAGGACCTTGAGGTCCGGGGCGCCGAGCGCCTTTGCGAGCCAATCGGTGGAAACCAGCATATCCATGGAGGCGCATCCTTGAGGTGGGTTGGTTGGCGCAAGGGGTTCGCGCCGGCCACGAATCATATTAAGGCGCGTGGCATGACACTCAAGCATCTCGGTCAGACAAGCGGCCTTCCGGCAAGCCCGGAGGAGGCCGTTCTCGATTATGTGCCCAACCCCCGCAAGGGCCGGCCCTATCTGGTGCGCTTCACCGCGCCGGAGTTCACATCGCTTTGCCCCGTCACCGGCCAGCCCGATTTCGCGCATCTGGTCATCGATTATGTGCCGGGCGAGACAATCGTGGAATCCAAGTCGCTCAAGCTGTTTCTTGGCAGTTTCCGCAATCATGCCGGTTTCCACGAAGATTGCACGGTCGGCATCGGTGAACGGCTGACGGCCGAAATGCAGCCGCTCTGGCTGCGCATCGGCGGCTATTGGTATCCGCGTGGTGGCATTCCCATCGATGTGTTCTGGCAGTCCGGCCCGCCGCTGGAGGGCGTATGGCTCCCCGCTCAGGATGTCCCCGGCTATCGCGGCCGGGGTTAAGCGGCCGCCGGGGCAAGCCCTTATTTAAGCAGTCCGCCCAACACGCCGCGCACGAGACGCCCGACCAGCCCGCCGCTGCTCTTGTGACTCGATCCACCCAGAATCGCCTTTCCGATCTCATTGGCGACCTGCCGGCCTACCGATGAAGCGGCCGAGCGCGTCGCGGACTGGATGGCGCGGTCGAGATTGCTCGGCTTGGCAGCTTCTCGTGCCTGAGCACGGGCTTCTGCCTCGCGCTGTTTGGCTTCCAGCCTGGCCTGCTGCGCGGCTGCCTTGTCCGCCTCGGCCTGTGCCTTGGCTGCGTCTGCGGCGGCAGCTGCCGCCTGCGTGCGAGCCAGCAGGATTTCCTCGGCGGATTCGCGATTGATCGCCTCGTCATATTTGCCGTCACAGGGCGAAATGGACTGGATGATCGCGCGCTCCTTGGGCTCTAGCACGCCCAACCGTGAGCGCGGTGGCGCGATCAGCGTCCGCTGGACCATAGAGGGCGCGCCATCTTCCTGCAGCAGGGAAACGAGCGCCTCGCCCACGCGCAGTTCGATGATCGCGGTTTCGACGTTCAGAGCGGGATTGGCGCGGAACGTCTCGGCGGCGGCCTTGATCGCCTTCTGCTCACGCGGGGTGAAGGCGCGCAGGGCATGTTGCACTCGGTTGCCGAGTTGCCCCGCCACATCCTCCGGCACGTCGATAGGGTTCTGCGTCACGAAATACACGCCCACGCCCTTGGAGCGGATCAGGCGCACAACCTGCTCGATCTTGTCGACCAGCGCCTTGGGCGCATCGTCGAACAGCAGATGCGCTTCATCGAAGAAGAAGACGAGCACGGGTTTTGCAGGGTCGCCGACTTCCGGCAGCGTCTCGAAGAGCTCGGACAGCAGCCAGAGCAGGAAGGTCGCATACAGCTTCGGGCTGCGCATCAGCTTGTCGGCGGCGAGGATGTTGATGAACCCGCGGCCCTTCTCATCGGTGCGGATCAGGTCGCTGATCTCCAGCGCGGGCTCGCCGAAGAATTTGTCGCCACCCTGCGATTCGAGCTGCAAAAGCTGGCGCTGGATGGCGCCCACGCTGGCCTTGGTCACATTTCCATAGCGGCTGGTGAGCATGTCGGCATTGTCAGCGCAATAAGCCAGCATCGCCTGCAGATCGCCCAGGTCGACCAGGAGCAGCCCTTCATCATCCGCATAGCGGAAGGCGATGGTCAGCACGCCTTCCTGCGTTTCGTTCAGCCCCATCAGCCGGGCGAGCAGCAACGGCCCCATTTCGGAAATGGTGGCGCGGACCGGATGGCCCTGTTCGCCATAAAGATCCCAGAAGATCGCCGGATTGTCCGAGAAGGCATAGTCAGCCATGCCGATTTCCTGCGCGCGGGCGATCAGCTTGTCGGCGTTCTTTGCCGTCGGCGAGCCAGCCATGGCGATGCCGGACAGGTCGCCCTTCACATCGGCAAGAAAGACCGGAACGCCCTGCGCCGAAAAGCTCTCGGCCAGCCCCTGCAGTGTCACCGTCTTGCCGGTTCCGGTCGCGCCGGCAATCAGGCCGTGCCGGTTGGCGCGACGCAGGACCAGACGCTGCGGTTCGCCGTCGAGACTTTGGCCAATGAAGATGCTCGTGTCGTCGCTCATGCCCGTTCTCCAACCACAGGCCAGAGGTAGCTTGGCAAGGGGAGCAAGAAAAGCGGCACAAACAGAAAAGGGCGCGAGGTCATCGCGCCCTTTCACTCTGTCGGGATGCCCGCTTTTACATGCCGCGCAGGCGGATCGGCACGAAGGCCGGCGGCGATCCGCGGCGGACCACCTGCAGGAGCACGGCGTTGCGGCCGGCATCCTTGGCGGCCTGCGCGGCCTTGCCCAGTTCCGCCTCGCTGGTGACCGGCTGGCCATTGGCCGTGGTAATGACGAAGCCACGGCGCAGCCCCTTCTGTCCGGCGTCGGTCGCGGGGTCGACAGCCGTCACCACCACGCCGCGCGTATCCGCCGGCACGCCAAGCTGGCGGGCGATGGCGGGCGTCAGCGACTGGACGGCGATGCCAAGCAATTGCTGCGAGGCTTCCTTGGTGGCCTGGGCATCCTGGTCCGAGAAATCGTCCTCGGCCGGCTGGCTGAAGTTGGCCAGTTCCTCTTCCGCCGGACGCTCCTCGATCGTCGCGCGAATGGTCATGCGCTTGCCATTGCGGATCAGCTCGATCGGCACGCTGGAGCCAACCGGCAGATTGGCGACGAT
The DNA here is from genome assembly GCF_025961795.1 of Sphingobium sp. B2D3A. Taxonomy (NCBI): domain Bacteria; kingdom Pseudomonadati; phylum Pseudomonadota; class Alphaproteobacteria; order Sphingomonadales; family Sphingobiaceae; genus Sphingobium; species Sphingobium sp. B2D3A. Next base: position 711,443 of record NZ_JAOQOI010000001.1, read on the forward strand.
GTAGGACAGCGTCTCGTCCGGGTTCACCTCGCGATCGTTGACCTTCACGATGACATCGCCAGCCTTGATGCCGGCCTTGTCGGCAGCGCGGCCCGGCTCGACGCCATGCACGAACTCGCCGCGGTTGCGGGGCAGGCCGAGCGAATCGGCCATGTCTTCGGAAAGCTGGCCGATCTGGATGCCGAGATAGCCGCGCGTGATCGTCTGGCCCTTCCGCAGCGTCTCAATGATCGGGACAGCCTGCTCGGCCGGGATCGCAAAGCCGATGCCGATGTTGCCGCCGGTGGGCGAGAGGATCTGGCTGTTGATGCCGATCACATTGCCGTTCATGTCGAACATCGGGCCGCCGCTATTGCCCTGGTTGATCGACGCGTCGGTCTGGATGAAGCGCTCGCCCCCGCCGGTGTTACGGTGGAGCGCCGAGATGATCCCGGCGGTGACCGTGCTGCCGATGCCGAAGGGATTGCCGATGGCGATCACCCAATCACCGACGCGGGCACGGGTCGAGTCGCCGAACTTCACGAAGGGCAGTGGCTTGGTGGTGGAGATCTTGAGCACGGCAAGGTCCGAGCGCGGATCGGTGCCGATCAGCTTGGCCTCATATTCCGTGCGGTCGGGGAGCGTGACGGTGATCGAGTCGACCCGTGCGCCCCGCGCACCCGGCGCGATCACATGATTGTTGGTGACCACATAACCATCTGCCGAGATGATGAAGCCCGAGCCGAGCGACTGCGCCTGGCGAGTCTGGGGCTGGTCGCCCGAGCCGAACAGGGCACCGAACGGCGTGCCTGCGAACGGGTTCTGCACCTGCACGCGCTGGCGGGTGGAAATATTCACCACGGCCGGCTGCAGGCGCTGCGCCATGTCGGCGAAGCTCATTGGCGCGCCGCGCGGCGCGGCTGCGGCCATATTCTCGTTCTGCGCGGTCTGCGCGACGACGGTGGATGAATTGGATGTCAGGGCAATGGCGGTGCCGCCGAGGAGGAGGGCTGCGGTAATAGCATAAGCGTAGCGCACGAAGATGTTCCTCTTCTCTTCATCTTTCGCCGGGCGTTCCGGAACGGAAGGCCCGGAGCCGGGGAGTGACCCACCGGCCATGGAATCGCCCGGATGAACGGGCATTGAATGGTCAGGGCGCGACGTAAAGACGCCGCGCCCTCAATCAGCCTTAGCGCCCCCGGAACTGGCGGAGATAGTCGTTGTCCGTGGACAGGACGGCGCTGGTTTCGCCCGGCGCCGTTTCGGCAAAGGTCGTCCGGTAGGACTGCATGGCGCGATAGAAATCGTAGAACTGCGCATCCTTGCCGAAGCTGGCGGCATAGACCTTGGCTGCGGCGGCATCGGCATCGGCGCGGATCAGCTGGGCGCGCCGGGCGCCTTCTGCGCGGATGGTCAGAGCCTCCTGCTCGCGCGCGGTGCGCATCCGCTGGAACGCGCTCTGCAGCGGCGTGCCGTCGGGCAGGTCAGCGCGCATGATCCGCACGTCGATGATCTCGGCGCCATACTGCCGCGCGACCCGGTTCAGGCTGGCGGTGATGTTGTTCATCACCTCGCTGCGTTCCGGGCTGAGCAACAGGTCGAAGCGGCGGCGGCCCAGCTCGTTACGCAGGGCCGAACCCAGGATCGGGCGCAGCGCGTCCTCAACTCGGGTCTCGCTACCGGCCGAGATGAACATGCGTCGGGGGTCGACGATGCGGTAGCGTGCAAAGGCATCGACCTGCAGACGCAGCTGATCGGTGGAGAGCACCTGCTGGCGCTCCATGGCGACCGACTGCACGCGCTTGTCGATCCACACGACCTGATCGACGAACGGCAGCCGGACCTTGAGGCCGGCACCGGTGTTCCCGAACACCTCATTGGGCTTGTAGGCATTGTAGATGCGGACCGGTTCGCCGAAGCGCAGCACGACGGCCTGCTTGGTTTCCGGGACGATCGAGAAGGTGCTGGCCAGCAGGATCAGGCCGACAGTCGCCAGAACGGCCAGCAGGATGGGGTTGCGCAAGGAGAGGTTCATTGTGCTCCTCCCTGCTGCTGGGCTTGCGGCTGTGCGGGCGTCTCCACACTCACATTCGCGCGGGGGCGAAGGGCTGGGAGCGGCAGATAGGGCGTCACACCGGGGGTTTCGACAATGGTCTTGTTCACGCCGGAGAGCACACTTTCCATGGTTTCATAATACATGCGGCGACGCGTCACGTCGGGTGCAAGGCGATATTCCTCATACACCTTGTCGAACGCGGCGGCCTCACCCTGTGAGCGGGCAGAGAGCTGCTGCGCATAGGCGCGGGCCTGATTGAGATAGGTTTCGGCTGCCTGCTGCGCCGCACTGACTTCCTTAAAGGCATCGTTCACGGCGGCTGGCGGATCGGCCTGCTTGATGGCGACGCCCTGAATGCGCACGCCCGCGCCGTAGCTGTCGAGAATCTGCTGCATCCGCTCCTGCACCTGTGCCTCGATCGCATTACGTCCGGCGCCGAGTGCGTCGGTCAGCGAGACCGTCGCCACCACTGCGCGCATGGCGGATTCGGAAACGGCGGTGATCGTTTCCTCGGGATTGGCGATCTGGAAGAGATATTGCTGCGGGTCGCGGATATTCCAGCGGACAGAATAGCCCAGATTGATGATGTTCTGGTCGCCGGTGAGAACCAGCTTCTCGGATTCATCGCCCGCCGAGCCGAGATCGACCGTGCGGATCTCTTCGACGTCGAGGATGGTCACATTTTCGAGCGGGGCGGGCAGCGACCAGTTGATGCCGGGGCCAAGGGTGCGGCTGTAGCTGCCCAGGATGGAGACGATGCCGCGCTCCTGCGGGCCGATCCTGTGAATGCTGGTGGTGGCAATCCACAGCACGACGATGGCGATGGCGGCATAGAACCAGATCGCGCGCCCGCCGGGGCTGCGTGGCGTGCCGCCACCCTGGCCGCCGAAGCTGTCCCGCGCGCGGCGCATCAACTCATCGATTGCGCTCGGGCCGCGCGAATCCGCGCCACCTCTGTCATCCCGGGGCGGTGGGGTCCACGGGTTGCGCGGACCTTCCTTGCCCTTGCCGGAAGACGGCTCCTCGCCCTGCGTGCCCCAAGGACCACCTTCGCTCATTGGCAAAGTCTGGCCGGGATTTTCCATCAATTCCTTACTCATGCCGTGGTTATAGGGACGGTCTTTGCGGAAATACAGGGCCGTGCTGCGATAATTGCCCCTTGGTGAGGGCGTATTCGGGCGCTCTTCGATTCACAAAACAGTCGGCATGTTCTAGAGCGCCCGCATGACTGACTCTCCGATCGATGATGCGTCCGCCCTTCCTCCCGCTCTCACCGCCCGGATCGAAGGCCTAGCCGCGGGCCGCGCCGGGGGACTTCGCCTGCGCGACAATGTCCTCAGCCTGGTGCTGGATGTGAGCGGGCTGGACGCGGAGCAGCGCGATTCCCTCGCCGCGCAGCTCGTCGCGGCGGGAACGAGCGAATTCGGTCTGGAGGATGTCCGGGTCGCGATGACGGCGGAACGCGCCGCGCGCCCCACGATCATTGCGGTGGGGTCGGGCAAGGGCGGCGTCGGCAAGTCGACGCTCTCGGTGAACCTCGCCGTCGCGCTCAAGGCGCTCGGCAAGCGTGTCGGCATGGTGGATGCGGACATTTATGGCCCGTCGCTGCCTCGTTTGCTGGACAGCGAGGATGCCAAACCCAAGGCGGAAGGCAACCGCCTGTTCCCGGTCCAGAACGCCTATGGCATCCCGATGCTGTCCATGGGGCATCTGGCCAAAAAGGGGCAGGCGATTGCCTGGCGTGGGCCGATGGCCGGCAATGCACTCGGGCAGTTGCTGGATGCGGACTGGCAGGGCATCGATCTTCTGGTGGTGGATTTGCCACCGGGCACAGGCGACGTGCAGCTTACCATGATCCAGCGCTACAAGCCTGCCGGGGCGGTGATCATCTCCACGCCGCAGGATCTGGCGCTGATCGACGCGACGCGCGCGGTGAGCTTCTTCGATCAGGCAAAGGTGCCGGTGATCGGCATGGTGGAAAATATGGCAGGCTATGTCTGCCCGCATTGCGGCGAGGTGTCCGATCCGTTCGGGTCCGGCGGAGCAGAAGCGAGCGCCGCGCAAATGGGCTTGCCGTTCCTCGGGCGCGTGCCGCTGGATATCGCAGTCCGCACCGCATCGGATGCCGGCAAACCGCCCGCTGCGGATGAGGGCGTGGCTGGCCAGCCGTTCCGCGCCATTGCCGAGCGCGTCGCCCGCTGGCTCGATCGAAACGGGTCGGGCGCTACGGCCGGTTGATGCGGACGCCGCGCAACAGGATGGGCAGCGGCGGCGGCGCAGAGAAGTCCGGCAAGGGGGTTCGTTCATCCATAAACCGCCGAACGCTCCTGATCGGGGCGGCGGCGGGCGGCGGACTGGCCCTGGCCTGGGGGCTCTGGCCGCGCGACTACGCGCAAACCGCGGATGCAACGGAGAGCGAGACCGCGTTCGGCGCGTTCCTGAAGATCGACCGGAATGGGCAGGTCATCGTCATGGTGCCGCAAGCTGAGCTGGGGCAGGGCGTCTTCACGCTGTTCGCGCAACTCGTTGCGGATGAACTCGGCGCTGACTGGCGCACCGTCGCGGTCCAGCCCGCCCCGCCCGGACCGCTTTACGCCAATCCCACGCTCCTGCGGCAATGGTTCTCCGGGCCGGTCACCGAGCAGTTCGGGGATTTCAGCGATCGGGCGATCGAGGAATATGCGCGTCGGTATAATCTGGTCCTGACGGGCGGGGCGACCTCGGTTGCCAATTTCCGCGACGCCTTGCGCGAGGCCGGTGCAACCGCGCGGGTGCTGCTCTGCATGGCGGCGGCCGATCGCTGGGGCGTCGGCTGGGAAAGCTGCGACATTGTCGCGGGGATTGTCAGCGATGGGACGAACAAGGCGCGGATCGGCGCGCTGGCCGAGGAGGCCGGCGCTTTCACGCCGCCCGAGGCGCTGCCCTTCCGGCCAGAAGGGCGCGAGGATGCCTTGATCGGCACCGAAGCGCCCCGGTTGGATGTGCCGGCGAAGATCGACGGATCGGCCAATTATGCGGCCGACATCCGGTTGCCGGACATGATCTACGCCTCGATTCGGCAGGGGCCTGTCAACGCCGTCGCGCTCGAATCGATCAACGAGGCGGCGGCGCGCGCGGTGCCTGGCATGATCGACATCGTGCGGGAGGCAGGCTGGGTCGCGGTGACCGGCCGTACCTGGTGGGCGGCGAATCAGGCGTTGAGCCGGCTCGATCCCGTGTTCCGGCTCGATGGGCCGGAGCTGGACGATGCAGTCATCGATACCGCGCTGGAAGCCGCGTTCGAGAGCGGCCAAGGCGGGCGCTATTTCCGCCGGGGTGATCTGGAGCCGGTCTTTGCCGGTGCGCAGGTCGTCAGCGCCGTCTACGATGTGGCGCCAGCGCTGCATCTCGCGCTCGAACCCATGGCGGCGACGGCGCGCGTACGGCCGGAGGGCGTGGAGCTGTGGATGCCGACGCAGGCCCCGACACTGGCCCGCGATGCCGTGGCAAAGGCACTGGGCGTGTCAGCCCGCGACGTGACCATTTATCCCTTGTTCGCGGGCGGCTCTTTCGGGCTGAAGATGGAGGTCGATGCCGGAGTCCAGGCAGCGCTCATCGCCCGCGCCGCCAATGCGCCGGTGCAACTCATGTGGTCCCGCGCGGAGGACATCATCCGCGATTATCCGCGGCCGCCGGCCCGCGCGCGGATGGTTGCCAAGCTGGGGCCGACCGGTCTGATCGAGGGCTGGTCCGCGAAGGTTGCGGCACCCGCCACGCTGGCCCAGCAGTGGCGACGGATCGCGCATGGGCGCACGCGCGCGCAAGCGCGGGCCGACACAGCAAACAAGGCCGATGCTCTGGCTGTCTCCGGCATGGACCTGCCCTATGCGATTCCCAATTTCGCGGTGGATCATTTCCCCGCCGACCTCGCGCTGGCGACGGGTCGCTGGCGAGGCAATGCGGACAGCTATGGCTGCTTCTTTTCCGAGAGCTTCATCGACGAACTGGCGGTGGTCTCGCAGGTCGAGCCGCTTTCCTTCCGGATGCAGTTGCTCGGCAACAATCCCCGTCTGGCGCAATGCCTCACCGCCGTCACCGCGCTTGGCGATTGGCAGGGCGGCGTGCCGGGCAGCGGTCAGGGCATCGCCTGCCACAGCATGGCTGGCGGCCACATCGCGGTGCTGGTGGAGGCCGGCTTGTCGCAGGGACGGGTCGCGGTGAAGAAAATCTGCGCGGTCGCCGATTGCGGGAAGCTGATCAATCCGGGGATCGCCCGTCAGCAGATCGAAGGGGGGCTGATCTTCGGCCTCGCCATGGCGCTCGGTGGCGCGCCGGCCTATGCCGGATCGTTGCCAGCCGGTCTGCAGCTTGGCGATTATGCCCTGCCGCGCATGGCGGATGTGGGGGAGGTGAGCGTGGAATTCATCGACAGCAGCGCGACCCAGTCCGGCCTTGGGGAAATCGGCGTGCCGGCGGTTGCGCCAGCGCTCGCCAGTGCGTTGGCGACGGTCACGGGGCGGCGCTACCGTCGCTTGCCGGTCATGGGAGAGGATGGATGAACGAATCGCAGATGACGGGCAGCGCCATTGGCGCCGGCGGGGGCCGGGTGGCCGTGCTGGTCGTCAATCTCGGCACCCCTGATGCGCCGACGCCCGCAGCGGTGAAGCGCTATCTGCGCGAGTTCCTGTCCGATCCGCGGGTCGTCGAGATTCCGCAGGCAGTCTGGCAGCCGATCTTGCGCGGTGTCGTGCTCAATGTGCGCCCGCGCAAGTCGGCGCATGCCTATCAGCAGGTGTGGACGGACGATGGCTCTCCGCTGGCGATGCACACGCGGGATACGGCGCGGGGCTTGCGGGTCATCTGGGAGGACGCGATCACGGTCGACTGGGCGATGCGCTATGGCGCGCCATCCATCGCCGACCGGCTGACCGCACTGAAAGAGAGCGGCCATGAGCGCATTCTCATCGCCCCGCTCTATCCCCAATATTGTGGCGCCACGACGGCGAGCGTGATGGATGCAGTCGGTCAGGCGTTGGAAGCGATGCGGTGGCAGCCCGCCATCCGCACCCTGCCGCCCTATTTCGACGATCCCGCCTATATCGAGGCATTGCGCGCCCGCACGCAAAGCCAGTTGGCGGCCCTGCCATTCGCCCCGGATCGCCTGCTGGTGAGCTTCCACGGCATGCCCAAGCGCACCCGCGAACTGGGCGATCCTTATTATGCGCAGTGCGTGGAGACGGCGCGTCTGCTCGGCGAGGCGCTCGGGCGTGAGATCATCGTCACCTTCCAGTCCCGCTTCGGCCCCGCCAAATGGCTGGAGCCGGCGACGGACACCGTGCTTGAGGGACTGCCCGGCCAGGGCGTGCGCTCGGTCGCGGTGATGACGCCCGGCTTCTCGGCGGACTGCCTGGAGACGCTCGAGGAAATCGCCCTGCGCGGCAAGGAGAGCTTCGTCGCCGCGGGTGGCGAGCATTTCGCCTTTTTGCCCTGTCTTAACGCTCAGGCGGACGCTATTGCCATGTATCGGCAGCTTCTCGGGCGAGAACTTGCCGGCTGGGTGGAGCCGTCCAGCATTTGACCGAACCCTTGATGACGCGCAGGAGAGGCATTGAATGAGCAGAGTAGCGATCGTGACCGGCGGAACCCGCGGCATCGGCGAAGCAATCAGTCTGGCACTGCGCGAAAAGGGGTTTGAGGTCGCTGCCAACTATGCGGGCAATAGCGAGCGCGCCAAGGCCTTCACGGACAAGACCGGCATTCGGTCCTACGCGTGGGACGTGGGTGACCATCAGGCCTGCCTCGATGGCTGCGCCCAGGTCGCGTCCGACCTTGGTCCGATCGACGTTGTCGTGAACAACGCCGGCATCACGCGAGACGGCGTGCTCATGAAGATGAGCTTCGAGGACTGGAACGAGGTGATGCGCATCAACCTCGGCGGCTGCTTCAACATGGCCAAGGCCACCTTTCCCGGCATGCGCGAGCGGGGCTGGGGTCGCATCGTCAACATCGGATCGATCAATGGGCAAGCCGGCCAATATGGCCAGGTGAACTATGCCGCCGCCAAGTCGGGCATCCACGGCTTCACCAAGGCGCTGGCGCAGGAAGGCGCCAAATATGGCGTCACCGTCAACGCGATCGCGCCGGGCTATATCGATACCGACATGGTCGCGGCCGTGCCGGCCGCAGTGCTGGAGAAGATCGTGGCGCGCATTCCCGTCGGGCGTCTGGGCCATGCGGAAGAGATCGCGCGCGGTGTGGCCTTCCTGTGCAGCGAGGATGCCGGGTTCGTGACCGGATCGACCCTGTCGATCAACGGCGGCCAGCACATGTATTGAGCCGGGCGGTGGAAGAGACGCCACCGCTTTATGCTGGCCCGGTCAAGCGCAGCATGACCATTGCCGGCCACACGACCTCGATCAGCCTGGAGCCTGTCTTCTGGCGGGCGCTGGAAGACAGCGCCCGCGCAGCGGACCTGCCGCTCAGCGCGCTGGTCGCCCGCATCGATGCCGAGCGGATTCAACAGAGCGAGCCACCCAATCTCGCCAGCGCGATCCGGTGCTGGTTGCTGGTGCGCGCAAGGTAAGCGCCGGGCGTTCCCGCGCTTGCCTAGCCTCAGGCGAGCAGGGTGCCAGCCAGGTCCTTGAGATCGGCCTCGGGCCGCGCGCCATAATGCGAGATGACCTCTGCAGCGGCGATGGCGCCGAGCGTGAGGCAGGTCGTCGGGTCCTGCCCACGCACATGGCCGGTCAGGAAGCCAGCGGCGAAGAGATCGCCCGCGCCGGTCGTGTCGATCACCCGCTCGACGGGCGCGGCTGCCACCTCATAGCGGGCGCCGTTCTGGATGGCGATGGCGCCCTTCTCGCTGCGGGTGACGATCAGCGTCGGCAGCTTGTCCGCAAAGCGCGCAATGGCCTTTTCGCAGTCCTGCGTTTGCGCCAGCGAGCAGATCTCGGTTTCGTTGGAGAAGAGAATGTCGATCATCCCGCCGTCGATCAGGCTGATGAAATCCTCGCGATGCCGCTCGATGACGAAGGCGTCGGACAGCGTGAAGGCCACCTCGCGGCCCGCCTCGCGCGCGGCGGCGATGGCATCGCGCATGGCGGCGCGGGGCTGCTCGGGGTCCCACAGATAGCCCTCAAGATAGAGGATGCGGGCCGAGCGAATCATGTCGAGATCGAGCGCGGCCGCGGGCAGGAACTGGGATGCGCCAAGGAAGGTGTTCATCGTGCGCTGAGCGTCGGGCGTCACCATGATGAGGCAGCGCGCCGTGGGCGGGCCATCGCTTGCCACCTCGGTTTCATAGCGAATGCCCAGTGCGCGAATATCATGCGCGAAGATGCGGCCGAGCTGGTCGTCGGCGACCTGGCCGATGAAGCCGCATTTGCCGCCCAGCGCGGCCATCCCGGCCAGGGTGTTGGCCGCCGACCCACCGGAAATCTCAAGGCCGCTCGCCATATCGGCATACAGCGCTTCGGCCTGCTCGGCATCGATAAGCTGCATCCCGCCCTTGGTGAGCGCGCGGCTGGCGATGAAGGCATCGTTTTCCTGGGAAATCACATCGACAATGGCATTGCCGATGGCGACGACATCAAGAACAGCTTCGGACAAGAGGCATTCCTTCATGAAGGATGAGGCAGGGCGGGAGAAAGCCCGTCCTTATCCGCCTGATCTCGCCCCGGCAAGCAGCGTGGGGCAGGGCATGAGGAACGCCGGCCGCTTGACCGCCGCGCGTGCTCGGGCAAAACCTGTCCCATGGTGTTTCCCGCCTTGCTGCGCGCCCTCCCGCAAATCCTGTTGCCCGGCATTCGCGCGGTGCTCTGGCAGAGTCTCGCCATCACCGTGGCGATCTTTGCGCTTATCGGCGCGGGCGTCTGGTTTGGATTGCGCCTGCTGCTGACCCGGACCGGCTGGCTGGATGCAGACGGTTTCGCCGGCGCAGCGCTCGCCGTCGCAATCGCGCTGGTCATCGGCTGGCTGCTGTTTCGCGCCGTGGCCATCGCCATCGTTGGACTCTATGCGGATCGCATCGTGGCGGTGGTCGAGCAGACGGACTATCCCACACGCCATGCGCAGGCGGCGGCCGTGCCTTTCGCCACTGGAATGCGGATCGCCTTGCGCTCGGCCGGCCGCGCGGTCGGCTGGAATCTGGCGGTGCTGCCGCTCTATGTAGCGCTGCTGGTCACAGGCGTCGGCGCGCCGATCCTGTTTCTCATCCTCAATGCCTATTTGCTCGGCCGCGATCTTGCCGAGCTGATCGAGGGCAGGCATCCGGGCCTCCCGGCATTCACGGCTGGTCAGCGCTGGCAGCTCGGCTTCGTTTCGGCGCTTCTATTCCTGCCACCCGTCGTGAACCTGTTGGCGCCGATCTGGAGCGTGGCTATGGCCGCACACATGTTTCATGCGCGGCGGAAGATCTGAACAGATGCTCTTGCGCTTTGGCTTTCCCCTGCTTGCCCTGCTGCTCTCCGGCTGCGGCGCGTCGCTGGTCCCGCAGACCGGCGGCCAAGCGCCCGCGGTCGGCTATGCCCCTGCCAAGCGGCCCCAGCCGGGCGGCATCGTCGGCGCGGATGCGCGAGGCCTGCAACGCCTCTTCGGGGAGCCTCGGCTGGACATTCGGGATCCTGCGGTGCGCAAGCTGCAGTTCGCCAATGGCCAGTGCGTGCTGGATGCCTATCTTTATCCCCCGGCCGCGAATCGGGAGCCCGTTGTGACGCATGTCGATGCACGCAACAGCGCGGGCGATGACATGGACGCCGCTGCCTGCGCAGGCCTGCTCCGCAGGCGGTAGGATGGCGCGCCGGGGCGCATCGATTGACTTCCCGATCAGGCAATGACAGCTTGCAGGCATGACTGAGCATGTTGGCCAGCCTTGTTGCCTGTCGGGCAACCGATCTTATCGAGGTCAGATCCTCACGGGACGATAGCCCCGGGAGTCGGCGCGTCTCGCCCCGACTGTCGGGGTGAATTCGCGCATCTTGCCCAGCGTCCCCCCTAGGTGGCGCTGGCCCTCCATCTTGAAAGATCCATCCATGACCAGCACACAGGCGGGCCGCAGGCCGGCCATCCATATGATCGACACCGAAGCCGATCGCCTGACCGAACTTGCGCTCGGCGCCGAAGACCGGTTTCCCGAGGTCAGCGCCTTGTTACTCGATGAAGTCGGGCGCGCGACGGTGAAGACCGCCAGCCAGATCGGCCCCGATGTCGTCAGGATGCAATCCACGGTGGCGTTCATCGACGAAGAAAGCGGCGCCGAACGGTCTGTCCAGCTCGTCTATCCCGGCGAGGCGGACATCAATGCCGGCCGCGTCTCCATCCTCACCCTGATCGGCGCGGCGCTGATCGGCCTGCGCGAGGGTCAGTCGATCAACTGGCCGGATCGCAGCGGCAAGCGGCGGCGGCTGCGCATCCAGTCCGTCAGCCACTGAAGCGCCATGTGGGCAGGCCGGGCGTCGGGACAGGGCGTCGGGACTTAGGGCGCTGTGCCTGGTCCCGCCGTCTTGGGCACCTGCCGCTCGCAGCGATAGACGAGGCGCTCGTTCGGGCTGGATGGCAGCCGCGCCTCGATCTCGCCCTGAATCTGCATCAGCTTGGCGAGCCGCTCTGGGTCGCTCGAGCAGCCGGACCAGCCGATCTTGTCCCGCAGCGCGCGCATCTCGGCGGCGCTCTGCGCGCTCACGAGATAGTTATCGGTGCGGTAGCGGCCGATACCGGGGTCGAAGCGCCGCACCGAAACAGCGGCCTCGTCAGCCGGCACGAGGGCGCGGGACCAGCCGGTCGCGCCATTCTGGAACTGGGTGCGCCCGTCGAGGCACCCCTGCGGCGTCCAAGTAAAGCTCAGGTCCGCCGTTTCCGAGACGGTCACCCGGCTCAGCCCTGGTTCGAGCCGGCATAGCCAGCGACCGCTTTCGGCCGACGCCGCGCCGTCCATGTCATTGCCGACCGCATTGCCGGCATCCGGCAGCGGCTCGGTCGGTGCGTCGGCGCTGTCGAAACTCGGTCGGAGCGCGAAGGTCAGCACTGCAGCCAGCAGCAGCACGCCTGCCGCCCCGCCAAAGCGCCGGGCGTGGCGGATGTTGCCGCGCGACTGGCCCAGTACCGCGGCACCACCGGTGAGCGCCGCAGCGGCGAGAAGCAGCGCGGCGATGGCGATCATGTTCTCGCGCCGGGCGATGACCTGCTGCTGGGCCTGCTCGCGCGCGGCGATGGCGCGTTCGCGGTCTTTCAGGGCGGCTTCGTTCTGCCGCCGCGCCGCCTCGGCCCGAGCGCGCTCGTCGGCGGCCTGCTGGGCCGCGTCGATTTCCGCCATGGATCGGCAGGTTTCGCTCGATCGGCGCACCTGAACATTGGCCTGCCGCAGAAAGCTCGCAATCTCGCGCGTCGATACCGCAAAGCCATATTCGGCGTCGCTGCCGTCCGAGAGCGAGCCAAAGCTGTTGATGCCGATGACGCGGCCGCAATCGTCCACCAGCGGCCCGCCACTGTTTCCCGCCGCCAGTGGCGCGGTGTGCAACACGGTGTCGAACTGGCGGGAGGCGCGCCCTGCCGAGACATTGCCAGAGGTGCGGACGGCGCTCATCGGGCGAATGATATCCTCAATGCTCATGCCCTGCGCGCGATCGACCGAGCCGGGATAGCCAATGGCGGTCACCCGCGTGCCGTCTTCCACCGGGCCGGCCAGGAAGGTCGCGATGGGGATCGACGGGGCATCGTCGACCGCCAGCAAGGCCAGATCATTGCCCGGCGAATAGGCCAGGATGCGGCCGCCATAGCTATTCGTGCCCTCGGAGGGGATGATGCCGATGACGATGTTGGATTCACTGCGGGCGAGTTCGACGACATGGGCGTTGGTGAGCACGCGGCCCGGCGCGATCATGACGCCGCTGCCATGGCCCACGAAATAGGCATTCTGGCCGTCCGTCGCCACCAGCGCCACCCGCACGACGCTGCGCGAGGCGGCGGCGATGTCCTGCACATCTGCCCGTGCCGGCGTCAGGGCAAGAGGCAGCAGCAGCGCAAGGGCGAGGACCGCTTTGAAGGAACCGAACAGTCCGGTGCGAGGCTTGATCATTGGGAACCTTTAACGCGCCCTTCGAGCTCTCGACAGAGGTTTTCACGGTCCAGGCGCTTTGAAAGCAATTTACGGGAAGCTTGCCCGCATTGCCGGTGCGACAAGGACCCGCCGCTGACCCCGCGCCTTGCGTGAGCATGACCGGCCCGCTTACATCGGATAGCCCCCGCTCGATTGCGGAAGAGACAGGAAAATTGTTATGCCCGCCACCGCGCCGGCCATTGATGAAGAGACGGCATGGGCGGCCTTCGCGGCGCGCGACCGCCGCATGGACGGGCGTTTCGTCGTCGCGGTCAAGACGACCGGCATCTATTGTCGCCCGAGCTGCCCTGCGCGCCGCCCCCGGCCGGAGCATGTCACGATCCTGCCCGATGGCGGCGCGGCGCGCGCGGAGGGTTATCGGCCCTGCCTGCGCTGCCGGCCGGACGATGTCGCGCCGGATCGCGCTGCCGTCACACGAGCGCTGGCATTGCTGGAAGCGGGTGATGTCATGCCGCCGCTGGCCGAATTGGCAGGCGCCGTCGGCTATGCGCCCCACCATTTCCAGCGCCTGTTCAAGCGGGCCGTCGGAGTCTCGCCCGCGGCCTACTGGCGCGGTTTGCGGGCGGACCGGCTGACGCGCGCGCTCCACCAGACTGAAAGGATCACAGATGCGATCTACGATGCCGGCTATGAAGCACCCAGCCGCGCTTATGCCGACGCGCGAGCGCGACTTGGCATGACACCGTCCGCCTGGCGCAATGGCGGCGCGGACGTGACGATTCGCTTCACGGTCACGGCGACCTCTCTGGGCGACATGCTGGTCGCGGCGACCGACAAGGGCCTGTGCCGGATCAGCTTCGACGAGCACGAAAGCGACCTGCGGCGGCATTTTCCGCGCGCGACGATCGTTGCTGGGGGTGCCGATTTTGCGGCATTGGTAGCGCAGGTCGTGGCGCTGGTCGACGATCCCACACGCGCGGTCGATCTGCCGGTCGATGTCGCCGGTACGGCATTTCAACAAGCGGTATGGGCGGCCTTACGGGCGATTCCCATTGGTGAAACGCGCACTTACACGCAGATCGCAGCAGCGGTCGGCAAGCCGGCTGCCGTCCGCGCGGCGGGGTCGGCCTGTGGTGATAACAAGCTGGCGGTGCTCATTCCCTGCCACCGGGTTCTGCGCAGCGATGGCGGATTGGGCGGTTATGCCTATGGGACGGATCGAAAGACGGTCCTCCTGGAGAAGGAAAAACGGCAGAAGTAGGACTTTACTGGGGGCACATGAGGATAGAGTCGGCCCCCAATAGATCAGTGGCGAAAAAACAATGAAAACTCATTACCTTACGCGCCGGCCGCCAAGTAAATTTTCCGTTCAACTTGTCGCCATTGCCTAACAACTGGCCGGATTCAGCCGGGGGACGCGAAACCAGCAGGCATGTTCGGCGGTTTTTTCCTCACTATGACACGTAACCATGAAACCCCTCGTACAGCGCTGACCGCGATTGCCGCCGTCTTGGCGCTTGGCTCCACCTCGGCTCTGGCGCAGGAGGCCGGAACCGCTCCACCCGCGGTCGATCCCGCAGGTAGTGAGATCGTGATTCCGGATGCGCAGCGTGCACCTACGGCGGTCCCGCTCCCGACAACCGCGCCGCCGCTGACGACCGTGGCTCCGATCGTCACGCAGAGCCCGGCAGCGCCTTCATCGAGCGCCTTGACGACCGCCCCCATCGTTGCTCCGGAAGCCACAACCGCGGGCACTGTTGATACCCCTTCCCAAGCGCGTCAGGCTGCCCCGTCATCCTCGGAAACGACCTCAGCGCCTGCCGAGCGCACATCGAGTGCCCGCGCGGAATCGACGCGTCCGACTGCGGCGCGTGAACCGGCTCCGCAGCGGGTCGCCAGCGATGCTGTTGCTCCGGCTGAAGCCCAACCTCAGGCGGTTGAGACAGCCCCTGCGACTACGGCGCCGATGGTCAATGAGACACCGCAACCCGCGCCGCTTGAAACCACCGGTGAGGCTGCTTCCAGCGATAACACCGCGATCATCATCGGCGGTGCTGGTGCGCTGGTGCTTCTCGGGGCCGGCTTCATGGCCTTCCGTCGCCGCAAGACCTATAATCGTGAGATCGAGGCAGATGCGATGGAGGGGGAGGTGATCCGTGAACCCGTCGTCACGCCGAAGCAGAATACGGTCGTGAATCCAGCCTCTGCACCTGCCGTAGCGCCCCGTGCACCGGTTGATTCTTCTGCTCCGATCATGCAGCGCTCCACTGTCGTCCGCGAGGGCGATCTGGAACAACAGGTGGCGGCGGCGCCGTCGCGGGAAAACCCGTTTCTTACCCGCAAGAATCGTCTGCGTCGTGCCAGCTTTCTGATGCGCCATGGCGCACTGCCTGAGGCTGCGCCGGCAACGGTGGACCGCCAGACTGCGGAGGCGGCAGCGCCCGCAACCCAGCCGCAAGCCCCTGCGCGTCAGACGGTTTATAGCTTCGGCGGGACGACCGTCCGCCCGACCCAAAAGCCGCGCACGACCTGATCTCCATCGGTCCGTAGATTCAGATGCAGCCGCTCTTCGTAACGAGGAGCGGCTGTTTCATTACAGCGCCGTTCGCAATCAGACGAAGCTGTAGGGATCGATATCCACGCTCACCCGCGTCGTAGACTTCCAATCGATCTGGCCCAGCCATTTGCGGACGATGGCCTGCAAATCCACCCCGCGCCGCGCGTGGACGAGCAATCGGAAGCGGTGTCGACCGCGCAGCACGGCCAGAGGCGCTTCGGCCGGCCCGTAAACATCCAGCCCCTCCTGATGCGGCGCGATCTTCCCGATTCTATGGGCCGTCTCACGGGCCAGCGCCCCATCGGTATCGCTGACGATGATTGCCGCGAAGCGCCCAAACGGCGGCGCGTTGGCGCTTCGCCGGTTTTCCGTCTCCATCGCGTAGAAACGCGCGCCATCACCATCGAGCAAGGCGCGGATCACCGGTGCCTCCGAGGCGCGGGTCTGGATGAAGACCCGTCCAGGCTTCTCGCCACGCCCCGCGCGCCCCGAGACCTGCATGATCTGTTGATAGGTGCGTTCAGCGGCGCGCAGGTCGCCGCCCTCCAGCCCAAGATCGGCATCGACCACGCCGACGAGCGTCAGTTCGGGGAAGTGATAGCCCTTGGTGACCAGTTGCGTGCCGATGATGATATCCACGGCCCCGCCCGCCACGTCCCGCACAAAGGCGGCCGCCCGGGCCGGGGACCATAAGGTGTCGGAGGTGACGATGGCGGTGCGTGCCTGCGGGAAGAGCAGCTTCACCTCGTCCGCAATGCGCTCGACACCGGGCCCACAGGCGACCAGCGCATCGCTCTCGTTGCATTCCGGGCAGGCGTCGGGCGTGGGGATGCTGTGGCCGCAATGATGGCAGGCGAGGCGCCGGGTCAGGCGATGCTCGACCATCCACGCGGTGCAGTGCGGGCACTGGAAGCGATGGCCGCAATGGCGGCACAGGGTGAGCGGGGCATAACCGCGCCGGTTGAGGAACAGCAAGGATTGCTCGCCGCGCTCCAGCGTCTCCGCCATGGCCTTGACCAGCGGCGGCGCGAGCCATCGCCCGCGGTCGGGCGGGTCGCGCGTCAGGTCGAGGCCGATGATCTCCGGCAGTTCGGCGCCGCCGAACCGGCTGGGCAGGGCAATCTCTTCATAGCGGCCCAGAGCGACCTGATGGCGCGTCTCGATGGCCGGCGTCGCCGAAGCGAGGATGATCGGGCAGCTCTCGAACATGCCGCGCATCACCGCGACGTCCCGCGCATGGTAGCGCACGCCTTCTTCCTGCTTGAAGCTGGTCTCATGAGCCTCATCCACGATGATGAGGCCGAGCTTGGGGTAAGGCAGGAACAGCGCCGAGCGCGCGCCCACCACGACCTGTGCCTCGCCCCGCGAGATCGCCCGCCAGGCGCGACGCCGGTCGGATTGCTTGAGGCCGGAATGCCAGGGCACCGGCTCACAGCCGAAGCGCGCGGTGAACCGGTCGAGAAACGGCTCGGTCAGGGCGATTTCGGGCAGCAGCACCAGCGCCTGCTTGCCCTGCCGCAGAGTCTCGGCCAGCGCCTCGAAATACACCTCCGTCTTGCCCGATCCGGTGACGCCATCAAGCAGCACGGTCTGGAAGGCATGGGCGCGAACATGCTCTGTCAGCCTGTCGGCCGCGGCCTGCTGGTCGGCGCTGAGCGTGACGGTCACGAAGTCGGGGTCCGGATCGGGATAGGGCTGATCGGTGGAGACTTCGACAGCCTCCAGCGCGCCCTGCTTCACCAGCCCGCGAATCACAGCGTCGCTCACCTCGCCAAGGGCGGCGAGTTCACGCACGAGCCCCTGTCGCTCGCCGATGCGTTCCAGCGCCTGCGCGCGCTGGGGCGTCAGCCGATCCGGCACGGCGCCGGTTGGACGATATTCCACCACTGTCTTCTCGCCATCCAGCGCGGACATGGAGGCGAGCGCCATGCGCAGCACGGCAGCGGGCGGGGCAAGGTAATAATCAGCCGTCCACTCGATGAGGCGGCGTAGCGAGGCAGGCAAGGGCGGCGCATCCAGCACGCCGGAAATCGGGCGCAGACGATTGTCGCCGACCGGCGCGACCTCCGGGAAGCGATCCGCTTCCCACACCACGCCGATCATCGGGCGCGGACCCAAAGGCGCGACCACGATCTGCCCCGGCTCCACGCTCATGCCATGCGGCACCCGGTAATCGAGCGGGCCGAGCGCGGCGTTGAGCAGAATGATCCGGGCGCGGGTCATGCCCCGGCCTTAGAGACTGTCTGGCTCGGAGGAAATGGCATCGTCGCTCTGCCTTGGCCCGTCCCGCGGCAGGCGGGCCTTACATCCGGGGGCGTGCGGCGCTATAGGCGGCGCCAATCTCTCCACAACCGGGAACCTCTGGCCATGAAATTCTTCGTCGATACCGCCGACACTGCCGACATTCGCGAGCTTGCCGCCACTGGCCTGCTAGACGGCGTGACGACCAATCCCAGCCTCATCCACAAATCGGGCCGCAAGTTCCTCGAGGTGGTGGAAGAAATCTGCGGGCTGGTCGATGGTCCCGTCTCGGCGGAAGTCGTGGCGCTCGATCATGAGACGATGATGAAGGAAGCCGCCGTGCTCCGGAAGATCGCCGAGAATATCTGCATCAAGGTGCCGCTCACCATCGATGGCCTCAAGACCTGCAAGGCGCTCACGCAGGATGGCTGCCAGGTCAATGTGACCCTGTGCTTCTCGGCCAATCAGGCCCTGCTGGCCGCCAAGGCCGGCGCGACGTTCATCTCGCCCTTCGTCGGGAGGCACGATGACAATGGCTTCGACGGCATGCGGCTGATCGAGGACATCCGGCTGATCTACGACAATTACGCCTTCGAGACGGAAATTCTCGCGGCTTCGCTGCGTCACCCCATCCATGTGCTCGAATGCGCGAAGATCGGTGCGGACGTGATTACGGCGCCGCCAGCGGTCATCAAGTCGCTGGTCAACCATGTGCTGACCGACAAGGGCCTCGCCGCTTTCGCTTCGGACTGGGAGAAGACGGGTCAGTCGATCCTCTGAGTCCTACGGCAGTCCAAAAAGAAGGGCCGCTGTCTCCCGGGAGGCAGCGGCCCTTTTCTTTGGCGCAAAGGCTGGTGCGATCTATCGCCCGAAACCCTTGGGCGCGGCATCCACCACAGTCGATCCGCTGGCGCCGACCTGCTGGACTTCCAGTGCGCGCTCGGCGATCCCGTCCCTGCCGAAGCGGAAGGCGCCGTCGATGCCGGCGAAGCCCTCGGCGTCGCGTAGCCGCGCCGCCGGGAAGGCGCTCCCGGGCTTCCAGTCCTGCGCGATCCGCACGGTGAGCAGCACCGAATCATAACCGAGCGACGCGAGGCGGTAGGGTGCCGTGCCGTAGGACGAGCGATATTTGGTCGCGAGCGTGCGATAGAGTCCGTCGGAAACGCCCGCATACCAGGCACCGCGCAGCGCCGTGCTGGCGGACAAACCTGATTCGGTCGCCCACAGTTCGGTGCCGAGAATACGCGTGTCCTTGGCGCCGGCGGTGCGCACCAGCGGCGCGGCCTGCAGCGCGATGCGACCGACATCGGCGATCAGTAGCGCATCATAGCTGGAACTGGCCGACAGGCGCTGCACTGCTGACTGCACTGAATTGGCCGAGCGATCGAACGTCTCCATCGCCACGACCGTGCCGCCAGCGGCTTTCACCTCGCTGAGGAAGGCCTTGCCGGCCCGCTCCCCATAAACGCCGCGCGGCACAAGCGCCGCGAAATCGCTGAGGCCCCGCGCCCTCGCAAAGCGCACGACGCGCGAGACCGATTGCTCCGGGCTGTAGCCGAGCAGATAGACGCCGTTGCCTGCGACGCTCTCGTCATTGGAATAGCTCAGCACCGGAATGTTGGCGGCGCGCGCAATCGGCGCGACGGCCCGCACCTCGTCCGCCGTCAGCGGGCCGAGGATGAGCTTGTTGCCCTCCGCCACGGCCTTGCGCGCCGCCTCGGCCGCGTTGCGCCCGGTGTCGTAGGTGGTGACGCGCAGCCGCTCGGTCTTGGTATCCAGCAGCGCCATGGTGGTGGCATTGGCCAGCGAGCGCCCAACGCCGGCATTGGTGCCACTCATCGGCACGAGCAGGGCGATGCGGTGACGCTCCGTATCGGTCGGCAGGCCCTGCGTCACATCCGGCTGCTGTGTCTTGGGCGGCGGAGCAGGCTGCTGCGCCGGTGGCACCACGCGGGTACAGGCCGCCAGCAGCATGGCGCCGATCAGCACAATGCCCTGCAGAATGCGACGGGGCGTCGGGGTGCCTCCAGCCGCGATGTCGAACCTCACTTGCCCCGCAAGGCTCCTCTCTGCCATGGCACACCTCATGTCCGCTTCACTTGAGCCTGGCCTATATATCGTTGCGGGACCGATCGGCAACTTGTCCGACCTGTCGCCCCGCGCTGCCGCCGTCCTCCAAGGCGCGGATGTGGTGGCCGTGGAGGACAGCCGGGTCAGTGCTAAATTGCTGCGCCACGCCGGGTCCGACCGGCCCATGATTCCCTACCATGACCACAGCGATGAGCGGGTTCGCGCCCGTCTGGTCGAGCGCATGGCGAGCGAAGCTGTAGCGCTGTTGTCGGACGCAGGAACGCCGCTCATCTCAGATCCTGGATACAAGCTGGTGCGAGACGCCCGTGCGGCAGGACGATCCGTGATTACGGTTCCCGGCCCCTGCGCGGCCATTGCGGCGATCACGCTCTCCGGCCTCCCCAGCGACCGCTTTCTGTTCATGGGCTTCCTGCCGCCCAAGACCAAGGCGCGGACCGACGCGCTGGCTGAGGTGGCCGGTCTGCGCGCGACGTTGGTCTTCTACGAGAGCGGGCCACGCTGCGCGGCGTCGCTGGCGGACATGGCGGCTGTGTTGGGTGATCGCCCGGCTGCGCTCTGTCGCGAGATCAGCAAGGCCTATGAGGAAAGCTTGACCGGCACGCTGACCGAAATCTCGGCGGCCTGCGCGCAGAAGGAGCCGCGCGGCGAGATTGTGCTGGTGGTCGGCCCGCCGGGCGAGCGCGCCGCGCCGGAAGCCGACGAGATCGATGCGGCGCTGCGCGAGGCGCTGGAGCGGCTCACTGTCTCGCAAGCGGCGGGAGAAGTCGCCCGCGCATTGGGGGCGGACCGCAAGGCGCTCTACGCGCGCGCCATGGAGCTCAAGGGAAAGTGAAAGGCAGCCCGCCCACGCCGGCGCGGCTCGCGGCGGAGAAGCGCGGCCGGCAGGGCGAGCGGATCGCCGGCTGGTGGCTGCGGCTCAAGGGCTGGACGATCCTCGCGCGGCGGGTGCGCACCCGCGCCGGCGAGATCGACCTGATCGCCCGGCGCGGCAAGATCGTCGCCTTTGTCGAGGTAAAGACGCGGGCCAGCGAGGCGCTGCTCGATGAAGCGATCGATGAGCGGCGGCTGGCGCGCGTCGCGGCGGCGGCGGAAGCGGTCGCCCATAATTGGCTGGGGCCGGATGACGACATGCGCATCGACGTGATGCTGCTTGCGCCGGGTCATCGGCCACGCCATCTGGAAAATGTCTGGCACGGCGGCTAGCGCCTGCGGTCCCGGTTGCGTCGCGTGTCAGCGTCTCGGTTCAGAACAAGAACAGGGCTTGAAGCAGCCCGAACGGTGGAAGGTAAGAACGGATGTCGCTCAAGGTCGCTCTGCAGATGGACCCGATGGAGTCGCTGAACATTGCCGGTGATTCAACCTTCCACATCATGATCGCCGCTCAAGCACGGGGGCACCGCCTCTACCATTATCGGACGGATGATTTGAGCTGGCGCGGCGGACGGCTCTATGCGCAGGCGCGTGAGGTGACGGTGCAGCGCGTCGAGGGCGATCATTATCGCTTCGGTGAGACGGTCCGGCTGGACCTCGGCCGCGATGTCGATGTGGTCTGGATGCGGCAGGACCCGCCGTTCGACCTCAATTATATCACCGCCACACATCTGCTGGAGCGAATCACAGGCGAGACGCTGGTGGTCAACGATCCGGTGGCCGTGCGCAACGCGCCGGAAAAGCTGTTCGTGCTGGATTTCGCGCGCTTCATGCCGCCCACGATGATCACGCGCAGCCTTGAGGAAACGCGCGACTTCCTTGCCGAGCATGGCGAGATCGTCGTGAAGCCGCTGTACGGCAATGCCGGCTCGGCCGTGTTTCGCATTGGCGCAGATGGGGCCAATCTCGCCGCTCTGGTGGAACTTTTCGGTGAGATGTGGGTCGAAAGCTTCATGGTGCAGGCTTTCCTCAAGGACGTGGCGCAGGGCGACAAGCGGATCGTCCTCGTCGATGGCGAAGTGGCCGGCGCGATCAATCGCATTCCGGGTAAGGGCGAGATCCGCTCTAACCTGGCCGCCGGCGGCACCGCCGCCAAGACCGAGCTGACGGCGGAGGAGCAGGAGATCTGCGCCGCCTTGGGGCCCGAGCTCAAGATGCGCGGCCTGCTGTTCGTCGGCATCGACGTCATTGGCGGCAAATGGCTGACCGAAATCAACGTGACGTCACCGACCGGTATTGTCGCCATCGATGCCTTCAACGGCACGGATACCGGCGGCATGATCTGGGATGCGGTCGAGCGCCGGCTGGCGGAGCGGGCGGCCTGAGGCTGCTGCAACAACCAGATGATCGACAAGTCGATGATGGGTGACGACAGATGAGCGATTGGGTCGTTCATCTGATCGATGCCGGCGGATATTGGGGCATCGCCCTGCTGATGGTGCTGGAAAATGTGTTTCCGCCCATTCCGTCCGAGTTGATCATGGGCATTGGCGGCATTCGCGTCGGCCAGGGGAAGATGGATGTGGTGCCCCTGCTGGCAGCGGGGACCATCGGCACCACCATCGGCAATCTGTTCTGGTATTATCTGGGGCTCTGCCTCGGCTATGCGCGACTGCGGCCCTTGGTCGAGCGCTATGGCCGCTGGGCGACGTTGCGGTGGCGGGAGGTCGAGTGGCTGGAGCGAACCTTTCTGCGCCATGGCGACAAGATCGTGTTCATCTTCCGCTTCATGCCGGTGTTCCGCACGATTGTGTCGCTGCCGGCGGGGCTGTTCGCCATGCCGTTCTGGCGCTTCGTCATCTGGACGACCGGCGGCGCGCTGATCTGGAACGTGATACTGGTGGGCGCGGGCTATTATCTTGGCGTGCGGTTCGCGCGCATCGATGATTATCTTGGCCCGCTGACCAATATCGCCGTGGCGTTTCTGGTCGTCGGCTATCTCTGGCGGCTGTTCACCTGGAAGAGCGAGCCGCGCGACCGGCCGTAATCATGTCTTATCCTTCCGCGCGGGGGTGCGCGTTGCGATAGACATCGAGCAGATGCGCCGCGTCGACCTGCGTGTAGATTTGCGTGGAGGACAGGCTGGCATGGCCAAGCAGTTCCTGCAGTGAGCGCAGGTCCGCGCCGCGCCCGAGCAAATGAGTGGCGAAGCTGTGGCGCAACGCATGCGGTGTCGTGCGGTCATGCAGGCCAAGGCGGCCGCGCGCGCCCTGCACAGCACGGCGAATCAGCGCCGGAGACAGCGGCCCGCCGCGTGCGCCCCGGAACAGCGGGGCATCCTTGCCCGTCGGATAGGGACAGAGCGCGATATAATCCTCGATTGCGCTGCGGACTTGCGGCAGCAGCGGCACCACCCGTGTCTTGCCGCGCTTGCCGAGCACCCGCAGCGTTTCACCCAGCGGCAGGGCATCGCCCGTCAGTCCCAAGGCTTCGCTGATGCGCAGGCCCGCGCCGTAGAGCAGCATCAGCACGGCCCAGTCGCGCGCGCCGATCCATCCGTCTCGCGCGGTTTCGGCAATGTCCTCGGCGAGCGCGACGGCTTCATCCGGGCTGATCGGTCGCGGTACGCCGGGCTTGACGCGCGGCCCGCGCATTACCGGAATCGTGGCGCCCTCGCCGCCCACGAACCGCAGAAAGGCGCGCAGGGCCGAGAGCTCCCGCGCGGCTGAGCTATTGCCAATGCCTTCCGCCCGGCGCGCCGCCAGATAGGCGCGCAGATCGCTTGTCGTCAGCTTGGTGATGGCGGCAGATGTTGGCGCGCGGCCGTCCATGTCCGCCATCCAGTCGAGCAGGCGTTCGGCGGTGGAGACATAGGCGCGCACGGTGTGAAGCGAGCGGCGCCGGCCTTCGGCGAGATGCCCGCGCCAGCCTTCCAGCAGCCCTGCCCGCGTTTCGCCGGTCATGACGGCACGGTGCTGGCGAGCAGCTCCTGCCAGATGTCCAGCAGATCGACCGGATACCAGGCCTCGTCATGGGCAGCGAGTTCCTGCGGCGCCCACCAGCGGTGCGAGAGCATGACGGCCTTTTCGAGATCGGTGTGACCCGCCGTATCGATTCGCGCCTCCGCGACGGGGACCGCGTAAAAGCGCTCCTCGGCATCGACGGGAATGCCCTCGAGCGTGACGAAGGTGACATGGCGCACCGCCACGAGCGGACCGGGTTCGAGGTCGAGCCCGGTCTCCTCGCGCAGTTCGCGCCGCGCGGCTTGCTCAAAGGTTTCGCCCCGGTCGACCGCGCCACCGGGCGTCACCCAGAAGGGTGGGCGATCATCGGGCGTGAAGCGGAAGAGCAGCAGCCGTCCTTGCGGATCGGTGACCAGCAGGCGGGCCGCCGGACGTTTCGCGCGAGGGGTCACGCCCGGCTCATTCACCCTGCTCATTCTCCGGGCGCGCGGGCTCGAATGGCGAGGGCATGCACCTTCTCACGCAGCAGATCGGCGAGCGCCGCGTTGACCATGCGCTGCCGCGCAACGCGCGATTGGCCGGTGAAGGAGTCGGCGACGATCTCCACGGTGAAGTGGCTTTCGCCGCTGCCATCATCGCCCATATGGCCGCGATGCTTGGCGCTGTCATTGATGACGGCGAGCTGTTGCGGGGACAGGGCATTTTCCAGCCGCTGTGCGATCTCTTGCCCGACCGGGCCTAGCGAAGCGTTGACCATGCGCCCTATATAGGCGTTTTGGTTCACGCAGCCACAGGGAAGAGACGGTCGTGTCAGGGTCGGGGTTCAATCAGGGTGCATCGCGCCGCCACACGCGCTTTCACGGCCGCGTGGAAGGCGAGGCGCGCCGCTGCTCGCACCCCGGCTGCATGGAAGCGGGCGAATTCCGTGCGCCGCCCGAGGAACGGCGCGGCGCACCCGATGGTCCGCCGCAATGGCGCTGGTTCTGCCTGGATCACATCCGCGCGTTCAACACCGAATATAATTACTTCAAGGGCATGAGCCCGGAGGAAATCACGCAGGCGCAGCGCCCTTATGGCGGCTGGGAGCGGGAGACGCGGGCCTTTTCGTCGGCCGCGGCCAGTGGCACGCCGCCGCCGCGCTGGGCGGATTTCTCCGATCCGCTCGATGCCATCGGCGCGCGCTTCAAGATGCGGGCAGCGGAAACCGCGCAACGGCAGGATGGCAAGCCGCTGTCCGGCGCGGATCGGTCTGCCCTTAAGACGCTTGGCCTTTCGACCGATGCCGACCGGCGCGCCTTGCGCACCCGCTATACCGAGTTGGTCCGCCGCTTTCATCCGGACCATAATGGCGGCGACCGCGCGCATGAGAAAGCGCTGCAAGACGTGATCGCGGCCTATTCCCATCTCCGCAAGGCGCCGGCCTTCGCCTGACGGACCTTGCCGCGCCCGGTCTGCGCTGCCATAGGCGCCGGCCCGCTTCCAGGAAGGTGATTGATATGGCGACCGGCACGCCGGCCCGCGCGATGGGCTTCGACTTCGGCACCACCAACAGCGTGGCCGCGATGGCCCAGGACGGCACGTCCCATATGCTGGAGTTCTCGGGCGACAAGGCGACAGGCGCCGTCTTCCGCTCGGCTCTGTGCTTCTGGGAATACGGCGACCGCCGGGCGGCGCTGGCGCGCGAGGCAGGGCCGTGGGCCATTGCGGAGTATCTGGAATTTCCGCAGGGCTCGCGCTTCATCCAGTCGTTCAAGTCGGTCGCCGCCAGCCCGCTGTTCGATCATGCCAGCATCTTCGACCAGCGTATGACCTTCGAGCAGTTGGGCGAGGCCTTTCTGGAGCGCATGGTCGCCCATGCCGGTGGCGCGCTCGGCTTCGGGCCGGATGAGCGGCCCGAACGGATCATCGTCGGCCGACCGGTGCGCTATGCCGGCTCGCGACCGGATGAGGCGCTGGCCCGCACGCGCTACGATGCCATGTTCCGCACCTTCGGCACCGATATCCATTATGTCTACGAACCGCTCGGCGCGGCGTTCAGCTTCGCCAGCCGCCTGTCGGAGCCGGCGACGGTTCTGGTCGCGGACTTTGGCGGCGGCACGAGCGATTTCTCCGTCGTGCGGATGCGTCCCGCCGGCGACGGGCGGCGCTGCGAGCCGCTCGGCCATGCCGGCATCGGCATTGCGGGCGACCGGTTCGATTACCGCATCGTCGATCATCTCGTGCTTCCCATACTTGGCAAGGGCAGCAGCTATCGCTCCTTCGACAAGGTCCTGGAAATTCCCCGCAGCCATTTCGCGGACTTTGCCGACTGGTCCCGACTCGCGCTGATGCGTAACCGGCGGACCATGGAAGAGCTGGCGCGGCTGCAGCGCGCTGCCGTCGATCCCGCTGCCATCGGGCGGATGATCGCCATCATCGAGCGGGAGCTCGGCTATGCGCTCTACGATGCAGTCGGCCAACTCAAGCGTGCGCTGTCGAGCGAGGATGAAGCGCATTTCCGTTTCGAGAGCGATGATCTGGTGATCGATGCCGATGTGACGCG
Organism: Sphingobium sp. B2D3A; assembly: GCF_025961795.1. Lineage (NCBI taxonomy): Bacteria > Pseudomonadati > Pseudomonadota > Alphaproteobacteria > Sphingomonadales > Sphingobiaceae > Sphingobium > Sphingobium sp. B2D3A. The sequence goes on from NZ_JAOQOI010000001.1 coordinate 737,774, forward strand.
CGCCCAGTTCGAGCGCTGGATCGCGCCGGATGTCGCGCGGATCGAGGAGACGGTCGATCAGGCCCTGGCAGACGCCGCATTGGGCGCCGGCCCCATCGACCGCGTGTTCCTCACAGGCGGATCGTCGCTCATCCCTGCGATTCGCGCCATATTCGAACGCCGGTTCGGTGCCGAGCGGATCGCGACCGGCGGAGAACTGACGTCCATCGCGCACGGTCTCGCGCTGATCGGGCTGGAGCACGATCCGGCGGAATGGGCGGTCTGCTCCGCCTGATGGAACCCTACCTTCTATCGACAGGGCGCGCGGCAATCGGTTAGGGGCTGTGTGACTCGCAGGAAGATGATGACTATGACCGATCTGCCCAACACCAATTCCGACATGCGCAGCGAGGTGCTGCTCGATGCGCCCGATCGCGTCGTGAGCGCGCGCGAGGTGTTCGGGGTCGATATCGACATGGAGATCCCCGCCTTTTCCGAAGCGGACGAGCGCGTTCCGGATACGGACCCCGCCTATGTGTTCGATCCGGACACGACGCTCGCGATCCTGGCCGGCTATGCCTATAATCGCCGGGTTATGGTGCAGGGCTATCACGGCACCGGCAAGTCGACTCACATCGAGCAGATCGCGGCTCGGCTCAACTGGCCCTGCATCCGCATCAACCTCGATGCGCATATCAGCCGCATCGATCTCGTCGGGCGTGACGCTATCGTCCTCAAGGACGGTCAGCAGGTCACCGAGTTCAAGGAGGGCCTGCTGCCCTGGGCCCTGCAGCGTCCGGTGGCGTTGGTGTTCGACGAATATGACGCCGGTCGGCCCGACGTGATGTTCGTCATCCAGCGCGTGCTGGAAGCCGACGGCAAGATGACCCTGCTCGACCAGAACCGGGTGATTCGTCCGAGCCCCTGGTTCCGCATGTTCGCCACCGCCAACACGGTCGGCCTGGGTGACACCACGGGCCTCTATCATGGCACCCAGCAGATCAACCAGGGCCAGATGGACCGCTGGAATCTGGTGGTGACGCTGAACTATCTGCCGGCCGAGACCGAAGCGCAGATCGTGCTCGCCAAGTCCGGCGAATATGATCATCCGGGCGGGCGCGAGGAAGTCGCCAAGATGATCCGCGTCGCGGAACTGACCCGTCAGGGCTTTATCAACGGGGATATTTCCACCGTGATGAGCCCGCGCACGGTGATCTCATGGGCGCAGAACACCCTCATCTTCAAGGATGTCGGCTTCGCCTTCCGCCTGTCGTTCCTAAACAAGTGCGACGAGGCGGAGCGGGCGCTGGTGGCGGAATATTACCAGCGCGTGTTCGGCAAGGATCTGCCGGAAAGCGTCGTCGGCAAGAGCGCCTGACGCGGCAAGGCGGCCCGAGCGCGGGCCGCCTTCGCGAATGGGTGATCAGGCGATGCGCGTGCGGGTCACCCGGTAGCGCAGGGCGACGCCGGCCAGCGCGAAGCCGGCAATCATCATGGCCCAGGTCGCCGGCTCCGGAATGGCGGGCGGCGGCGCCATCATCGCGCGCATCAGCGGGCCGGCGGTCTCCGTGTGCGACGCTGCCTGCGGCTCCGCGGCCTCGTCGAAATAGCTGCCCAGCACCGAATGGGTGAACTTGTAGGGTGCGCCTTCGAACACGGTTGGCGTCGGTTCAGTCACGGTCGCCATCGGCGTGGCAGGTGCCGGACTGGTGAAATAGCTGTCGAGCACGGAGTGGGTGAATTTGTACTGGCCGCCCTCGAAAACGCCTTGCGAATCCGCATAGTGGCCCAGCCAATTGTTGAGCTGGGCATAATTGTTGAAGTTGCGCACGCCATCCAGGCCCTTGAAGACCATCTGCTGGCTGCCGCCGCTGTTGATCGCAAAGCTGAAACCGCGCTGCGAGAAGCTGGCCTCCGTGTGCAGAATGCTGGTCAGCAGGGCGATGCGCGCATTGAGATTGACCGCCGCGCTGACGCTCTGGATCGGCAGGAGTGCGCCGCTCGTCAGCATCGCGGCAAGGCAGGCAGTCCGGATCATGGGCAATCGTCCTATCACAAAAAGCTGCGCGACCTGGCCGCTCCAGCACCGTCCCTTGAGGACGCTGATAGGCAGGCAGGCCGCGTTCGAAAATGGATTTAACCAAGAAATCCTAATAATTTGGGTGCTGTTCCACAGCGGCACAGCTGCACGCGCAAAGGTTGACGGGCTGAGATGGGCAGCTCTGCCAAAGGGCAGGAGGGTTGACAGGATCGGGGCACTGGACCAGCCCATTGTACATCATGGCTGACCGTTCCCCCCTCGACCGCTTCAAGGAAGTTCTCACCGGCGCCTCGCGCGCTGTCGCACATGATGCCGAGGTTGAGCTCGGCTTCACGCCCGATGCACCGCACCTCGCCGGCAAGCAGATCAAGGTGCCCACGCCGACGCGCAATCTGCCGGCGGATCAGGTCGCGCTCGCGCGCGGCTTTGCAGACAGCTTCGCGCTCAAGCTTCGCCACCATGATGCGCGACTCCATTCCGCGCGGGCGCCGAGCGAGCCAGCCGCGCGCGCCGTCTATGATGCCGTCGAGATGGTCCGCTATGAGGCGCTGGGCTCCAAGAACTACGCCGGCATGCGCGCCAATCTCGCTGCCGCGCTGGACATGCGCACCCATTCCGACCCGATCACGCGCGCGCAATCGGCCGATGAAGTGCCGGTGCAGGGCGCCGTTGCCTTGCTGCTGCGCGAGAAGCTGACCGGGGAAGCGCCGCCGCCCGAATCGCTCAAGGGCATCGAATTTCTGCGCGAGTGGATCGACGAGAAGGCCGCTGACGACTTTGAAGGCCTGTCTTTGTGCCTCGACGATCAGCAGGCCTTTCAGGACAAGGTGCTCTCGATGCTCCAGCATCTCGAGCTGGTGCGCGCGGAGGTTCCGCCCGAATCGCCCGATGAGGATGACGAGGACCAGGACGATCAATCCGAGCAGCAGGACGAGGACAAGGAAGAAGACGAGGGCGAGGAGGACGATCAGTCCCGCGCCGACACGCGCGGCGAGGATAAGGGCGAGCCGGGCGAGGAGATGTCCGAGGAGCGCGAGGAGCAGGACGGCGACTCGGACGAGGATGGCGATGGCGACGCGCAGGATGACGATGGCGCCATGCCCGTGCGCCCCAATCGCCCCTTGTCGGACCTGCCGCCGGACTTCGACTATCATGCCTATACCACGAAGTTCGACGAGGTGGTGACGGCGCTCGACCTGTGCGACGCCGATGAACTCGTGCGCCTGCGTGGTTTTCTTGACCAGCAGCTCGCCCCGTTCCAGGGGGCGGTCTCCAAGCTGGCGCACCGTCTGCAGCGGCGCCTGCAGGCCCAGCAGAACCGCAGCTGGGATTTCGACCAGGAGGAAGGCATGCTCGATGCCGCGCGGCTGGCGCGCGTTGTCGTCAATCCCGCGCACTCGCTCTCCTACAAGATGGAGCGGGACACCGATTTCCGCGATACGGTGGTGACGCTGCTGATCGACAATAGCGGCTCTATGCGGGGGCGCCCCATCGGCATCGCAGCGATCAGCGCGGATATCATGGCGCGCACGCTGGAGCGCTGCGGCGTGAAGACCGAAGTGCTGGGCTTCACCACGCGGGCGTGGAAAGGCGGGCAGAGTCGCGAACAATGGCTGGCCGCCGGGCGCCCGCCGCGGCCCGGTCGTCTCAACGATCTGCGCCACATCATCTACAAGAAGGCGGATGAGCCCTGGCGCCGTGCCAAGGCCAGCCTCGGCCTGATGATGCGCGAGGGGCTACTCAAGGAGAATATCGACGGCGAGGCGCTGCTCTGGGCGCACAACCGCCTGCTCGCCCGGTCCGAGGAGCGGCGCATCCTCATGGTGATTTCCGATGGCGCGCCGGTGGACGATTCGACGCTCTCGGTGAACAACGGAACCTATCTGGAGCGGCATTTGCGGCAAGTGATCGGCTGGATCGAAGGGCGCTCACCGGTCGAGCTGATCGCCATCGGCATCGGCCACGATGTCACCCGCTATTACAAGCGCGCCGTCACGATCATGGATGCCGAGCAACTGGGCGGTGCGATGGTGGAGCAGCTCGCGGCGTTGTTCGACAAGGATTAGCTTGGACGAGCCTTGCGTCGGCGAGCATTTCTTCGCCTGGGGAAGCTCCGATCATTACGCCGAAGCCGCCTTCACCGTTCGTGCTGAGTAGGCTCTGAGGAGCGCCGCAGGCGCATATCGAAGAGCCCTATCGAAGCATCGCAGCGTACGGGCCGGTCCTTCGATACGCTGCTTCGACAGGCTCAGCAGCTACTCAGGACGAACGGAGGGCTGCTCGAAGAGTTATCCTTGCCGACGCCGGCAATGGCGCCCATCAGGCGGCGCTGGAGGCAGGCCGGCCCAGCGTTCCCGCTCAGACCGGCCTGTCCTTATCACTTCAGCGCGGCGCAGGCTTCCTGGATGCGTGTGCAGGCCTTGCGCAGGATTTCTTCCGAGGTCGCGTAGCTTACGCGGAAGGCCGGAGCGAGGCCGAAGGCGCCACCGTGGACGGCTGCGACGCCCTTGCTCTCGAGGAAGTAGGTGATCAGGTCCTCGTCCGTGGCGATGGTCTTGCCCTCGGGCGTGGTCTTGCCGATGCAGCCGGCTGCATCGGGATAGACGTAGAAGGCGCCTTCGGGCGTCGGGCAGTTGAGGCCCGGCGCGTCGTTCAGCATTGCCACCACCAGATCGCGCCGCTTGCGGAATGCCTCGTTGCGCTCGATGAGGAAGCTCTGATCGCCATTCAGCGCGGCCGTCGCCGCGGCCTGGCTGATCGAGCAGGGGTTGGAGGTCGACTGCGACTGCAGCTTGGCCATCGCCTTGATGATCCACTGCGGACCACCGGCATAGCCGATGCGCCAGCCGGTCATCGAATAAGCCTTGGACACGCCGTTCACGGTCAGCGTGCGCTCGTAGAGATCCGGGCAGACCTGCGCGATCGTCTTGAACGGCGTCGGCGCGTACCAGACATGCTCGTACATGTCGTCGGTGAGGATCAGCACATGCGGGTGCTTGCGCAGCACCTCACCGAGCGCCATCAGCTCCTCGCCGGAATAGGCCGCGCCCGTCGGGTTGGAGGGCGAGTTGAGCAGAACCCAGCGCGTCTTGGGCGTGATCGCGGCGTCGAGCTGGGCGGGGGTGATCTTGTAAAGCTGGTCCGCGCCCGCCGCGATGATGACCGGCGTGCCGCCGGCAAAGTTCACGATGTCGGGATAGCTCACCCAATAAGGCGCCGGGATGATGACCTCGTCGCCGGCTTCCACCGTCGCGACCAGCGCGTTGAACAGGGTGTGCTTGCCGCCCGAGTTCACGCTGATCTCGCTCGTCTTGTAGGAGAGCTCGTTATCGCGCTTGAACTTGGCGGCGATCGCTTCCTTCAGCTCGGCGGTGCCGTCGACATTGGTATATTTGGTCTGGCCACCGCGGATCGCGGCGATGGCGGCATCCTTCACGAAATCGGGCGTGTCGAAGTCCGGCTCGCCGGCGGAAAGGCCGATGATGTCCTTGCCTTCCCGCTTGAGGGCAATGACCTTGTCGGTCATCGCGAGCGTGGCGCTGGGCTGAATACGGCCGAGGGCGGCGGAAGTCCGGGACATGGAAAGCTCCTGACAGTCAGGGATGATGCGCGTGGCGCCCGGGACGCTCCCGGACGGCGCGGTGCATAGTGCGCTCAGCCTTGCGGCGCAACCAGCCTCGCAGCCATCAGCCCGCGCGCAGCGTTGCCGACGAGGAAGCCGTCTGCCAGATCCTCGGGCCGGAGGTCCGCCTCCTGCGCCTTGCCCTGGTCGATCAGGCTCTGGCGCAGCACGCCCGGCAGCAGGCCGCGCGCAAGGGGCGGCGTCAGCAGGGTCTCGCCCCGCTGGAGGAACAGGTTGGTGAAGCAACCCTCCGTCAGATAGCCCGCTTCGTCGGTGAGCAGCACCTCGAACGTGCCCGATTGCCGCAGGGGCACCTCATAATGGCGCCGGTCCGTGGTCTTGTGCCGCACGCGAATATCGTCTCCGCCGAGCAGGCGGGGCGCGATGCTCACGGACGCCGGTCCCTCCAGCAAGGGCGGCATTTCGCGAACCTCGATACTGAGCGTGCCGATCCGGCCGAGCAGGATGCGCACGCGCCTCGGCTCGACAAAGCCGAAGGTCGCGGCCTGCAGTTCGTTGCGCAGCTCATGCCGGTCGAGAATGAAGCCAAGTTCGTGCGCGCTGCGTTCGAGTCGCCGGATGTGAAGGTCGAGAAGCGGCAGGCCGATCTCGGGATCGAAGGCCATGGTTTCGATGAGGTCGAAATGATGGGCCTTTGCGATCAAAGCACGTTCTCCTCAACGGCCAGAAACCGTCCCTTGTCGAGGCATTCCTGCCATTCTGCCTCGGGCTGGCTGTCCGCAACGATGCCGGAGCCCAGCCCCACGATGCCCGTCCGGGCGTCCTTCTCCAGCACGATGGTGCGGATGGCGACATTGAACCGTGCGGTACCGTCCGGTGCAATATGGCCGATGCTGCCCGTATAGAGTCCGCGCCCGAACCGTTCGACCTCGCGGATGATCTCCATGGCGCGCAGCTTGGGGGCGCCGGTGATCGATCCGCAGGGGAAGAGGGCGCGCAGCACCTCCGCCGGGCCAAGTTGCGGTTGCAGCCGGCCCTCGACGACGGAGATCATTTGATGGACGGTGGGATAATGCTCGACATGGAAGAGGGCGGGCACGGCGACGCTGCCTGGCTCCGTGACGCGCGAGATATCGTTGCGCAACAGGTCAACGATCATCAGATTTTCGGCGCGCTGCTTGGGGTCGCTGGCGAGGTCGCGCGCGGCGGCGGCATCGCGGGCCGGGTCGGCATCGCGCCGCGCAGTGCCCTTCATCGGCCGGGTCGTCACCATACCATCGGCCAGCGTGAAGAAGCTCTCGGGCGAGAAAGACAAGAGATGCCGGCCGTCATGGCGCAGCAAGGCGCCATGGCCGGCGGCGGCGCGGGGCCGGATGACGCGATAGGCGGCGAGGGGATCGCCATCGATGGCGACGCGCGCGGGGAAGGTCAGGTTCGCCTGATAGATGTCGCCAGCGCGGATATAGTCCAGCACCGTCCCGATGGCGCGGCCATAGTCCGCGCGCGAGATCATCGGCTCGATCGGGCCGATCGTGACGGGCGTCTCCGGCAACAGCGCATCCACGGCATCCGCCGCGATGAGCTGGGGCGCGTCGAACAAGGCGAACCAGAGCAAGGGCCCGGCATCGCCCTCGCGCGGCGCATAGCCGTTCAGCCGCGCCTCGAAGGCGTGGCCCGCCGCATAAGAGAGGTAGCCGGCGGCGTGGAGGCCGGTTTTGACGGCAGCGTCCACCCGCGCCAGCGCAGGCAACACATCGACCAGCCGATCGGCGCGGATGATCTCGACCGGGTCGCGGAATAGCATTGCGCTGCCCGATCCGTCTGCCCGCGCATCATCGAGCAGCACAAAGGGTGCGTCGGACGATATGGGCAGGGCGGGGCGAGTCATGGCGCCCTATTGGCAGCGTGATGGCATCAAGGCCAGCGTTTCAGCACCGTCAGACTCGGTGTAGAAGCTGGACAGGCGGCAGCGTCCAGGAGGTACGTCTCATGCAGGCTTTGATACATCTGGCTCTGGCGATGGGGAGCTTCGTTGGCACGCACCTTCTCCTGTCCCATCCCCTTCGTGCGCCTCTGGTGGCGCGGCTGGGCGAGCGGGGCTTTCTTGGCCTCTATACCCTCACCGCCTTTGCCACGCTGGGCTGGACGATCCTCGCTTTCCGGGCCGCGCCCGCAGCGCCGCTGCTGTGGATGGCGCCCATCGGCCTGTGGCACCTCGGCGGGCTAGTTATGGCGCTCGCCGGCGTCATGCTGGTCGGCTCGCTCATCTGCAATGCGGCGATGGTCGATCCCACCGGGCAGATGACCGCGCCCGAGCGCGCCCGGGGTGTCTATGCCGTAACGCGCCACCCGATGATGTGGAGCTTCATTCTCTGGGCGCTGGTTCACGCCACGCTCTGGCCATCCGGACGGACGCTGATCCTGAGTGGCGGCGTCGCCCTGCTCGCCTGTGTGGGTGCGCTGGGGCAGGACCGGAAGAAGGCTCGGCTCCTGGGTGCGCCATGGCGCCAGTGGCAGGCGCGCACGAGCTTTGTGCCATTCGTCCCGCTCCTGTCCGGGAAGGCGGAGTGGCACGCGCTGTGGCCGGGCGTCGTTCCGGTGCTCGGCGGCGTCATCCTCTGGCTCGGTGCCACCTGGGCGCATCCCTTGCTGGGCGGACCGTTCGTGCCGCCTTGGCTGTGGATTGGATGACACAGTCTCTCCCAAAATCGACGCGCCACCCCGGTTTGGGCCGGCCGGCACCGTCAATGTCGTGGATTGTCAGCCGCTGTTCGGCGCATGGGCGAATCCGTGTCATCGACTATCGCGGGAGCGGAAGGCGTATCATGTTCGGGTTTGGCAGGATCGCAGGCGCAATAGTGGCTCTGCTCGCGGCGCTGGGCCTTGCGCTGTTGTTGCGTTCCGCGCCCGAGGCGGCGCGCTGGTCGCTGATGATCTGCGTGATGGGCTTTGTCGGCGCCACCATGCGTCTGCGCCGACTCGACGCCGGTTTCTGATCTGCGGCCGTGGGAACTGCCCCGGCGCCCGATCAGTCGAACAGCGAGCTGACCGAGCTTTCGTCCGCAATCCGGCGGATCGCTTCACCGAGCAGCGGCGCAATCGGCAACTGACGGATCTTGGTCGAGGCCGCGACGGAGGGCGTGGCGAGAATCGAGTCGGTGATGACCAGCTCGCGCAGGGCCGAGCCTTCCACCCGCGCGACTGCGCCGCCCGAGAGCACGCCATGCGTCACATAAGCCACGACGTCGGTCGCGCCGGCATTCTTCAGCGCGGCGGCTGCGTTGCAGAGCGTGCCCGCCGAATCGACGATGTCGTCGATCAGGATGCAGAAGCGCCCCTTCACGTCACCGATGATGTTCATCACTTCCGATTCGCCGGCGCGCTCGCGGCGCTTGTCGACGATGGCGAGCGGCGCGTTATCGAGCCGCTTGGCCAGCGCGCGGGCACGCACCACGCCGCCGACGTCGGGCGAGACGACCATCAGATTCTCATTGGGGAACCGCGCCTGAATATCTGCGGACATCACCGGCGCGCCGAACAGATTGTCGGTCGGGATATCGAAGAAGCCCTGGATCTGCCCGGCATGGAGGTCGACCGAAAGAACGCGGTTGGCGCCGGCGGTGGTGATGAGGTTCGCCACCAGCTTGGCCGAGATCGGCGTGCGCGGGCCGGGCTTGCGGTCCTGCCGGGCATAGCCGAAATAGGGAACCACCGCCGTGATGCGCCGCGCCGAGGCGCGCTTGAGCGCATCGATCATGATCAGCAGTTCCATGAGATTGTCGTTCGCCGGATAGCTAGTCGACTGCACGACGAACACGTCCTCGCCGCGCACATTCTCATGAATCTCGACGAAGATTTCCTCGTCCGCAAAACGCCGCACGCTCGCATCGGTGAGCGGGAGCTCCACATAATCGGCAATCGCCTGGGCGAGCGGCATGTTGCCGTTGCCAGAGATGATCTTCATGTCGGGGTCCCCATGGCTGCGGTTGTCGCGGCCCCTCTAGCGAGCAGGTGCGCCGCTGAAAAGGCGCTTGTGACGGTTCGGGGACAAGGGATTGCGGTCAATGGTGCGGCGAGGCCGCATATCCGGCTCGGCGACGCCCTTGCTCCCGCCCCCGCCCGCCCATAAAGCGGCGCTATGACAGCCTCTCTCCGGATCGCCATGGCCCAGCTCAACCAGAGCATGGGTGATATCACGGGTAATGCAGAGGCCATGGTGGCCTGCCGAGAAAAGGCACGCGAGCAGGGCGCGGATCTGATCGTCTATCCCGAATTGCAGCTCATCGGCTATCCGCCCGAGGATCTGGTGCTCAAGCCCGCGCTGGCCGCGCGCGCGGAGACGGCGCTGCACCGGCTCGCCGAGGCGACGGCGGATGGTGGCCCGGCGATGCTTGTCGGCACGGTCATCGCCAACAACGGCCTGCTGTTCAATTGCGCGGCGCTGCTCGATGGCGGCAAGGTGGTCGCGATCCGCCAGAAGCGCGAGCTGCCCAATTACGGCACGTTTGACGAGAAGCGCCTGTTCGCTCCCGGGCCGCTGCCCGACCCGGTCGAGTTTCGGGGCGTGAAGCTCGGCCTGCCGATCTGCGAGGACATCTGGTTCCCCTTCGTCACCGGACATTTGGCGGAAAAGGGCGCGGAGCTGCTCATTTCGATCAATGGCAGTCCCTATGAGGTGGCCAAGGACGATTTCCGCGTCCGGGGCGTCTGCATGGAGCGCGTCAACGAGACGGGCTTGCCGCTCCTGTATCTCAACCGGGTCGGCGGGCAGGACGAGCTGGTGTTCGACGGGGCTTCCTTCGTGCTGAATGCGGACGGCGACATCGCCCAGATGCTGCCGGACTGGGAGGAAGCGCTGGTCATCACGCAGTGGGACCGGGGCGAGGATGGCCGTTGGTTCTGCAAGCCGGGCGAGGTGCACGCGCTGGATGCGCACCCGGCGGATATCTATCACGCGATGGTCGTGGGCCTGCGCGACTATGTGAATCGCAACCGCTTTCCCGGCGTGGTGCTGGGCCTTTCGGGCGGGATAGACAGCGCGCTTTCCGCAGCTGTGGCGGTGGATGCGCTGGGGGCGGATCGCGTCTGGTGCGTGATGATGCCGTCGCGCTTCACTGGCCAGGAAAGTCTGGACGATGCGGCGGAATGCGCACGGTTGCTCGGCTGCCGGCTCGATACCATCCCGATTTCCCCCGCCGTCGGCGCGTTCGAAGCCATGTTGGCGGAGGCGTTCACCGGGCGGACCGCGGATCTGACCGAGGAAAACATCCAGTCGCGTATTCGCGGCGTGACGCTGATGGCGCTCTCCAACAAGCTCGGCCACATGCTGCTCACCACCGGCAACAAGAGCGAGATGAGCGTGGGCTATGCGACCATTTATGGCGACATGGCCGGCGGCTATTCGGTGCTCAAGGATGCCTATAAGACGACCGTGTTCGATCTCTCGCGGTGGCGCAATGCGGAGAAGCCGGCGCTTGGGCTAGGGCCGGACGGGCCGGTGATGCCGGAACGCGTCATCACCAAGCCGCCCACCGCCGAATTGCGCGAGGACCAGAAGGATTCGGACAGCCTGCCGCCTTATGAGGTGTTGGATCCCATTCTCTACGGCCTGGTCGAACAGGAAAAGTCGGTCGATCAGCTTGCCGCCATGGGTTTCGATCGTGCGACCGTCGCCCGCATCGAGCGGCTGCTGTACGTGGCCGAATATAAGCGCCGGCAGGCGCCTCCGGGGGTGAAGCTGGGCGGCCGCAATTTCGGTCGCGACCGGCGTTATCCCATCACCAATGCTTTCCGGACCGCCTGAACCATGACCGTCATTACCCGTTTCGCGCCGTCGCCGACCGGCCATCTGCATGTCGGCAACATCCGCGCGGCGCTCCACAACTGGCTGTGGGCGCGCAAGATGGGCGGGCAGTGCCTGCTTCGCATCGATGACACCGATACCGCGCGCAGCGAGGAGCGCTTTGTCGAGGGCATCCGGGCCGATCTCGCCTGGCTCGGCCTCGCCATGGACGGTGAGGTGCGCCAGTCCGCGCGGTTCGACCTCTATGAGGAGAAGTTTGCGGCGCTGCGGGCCGCCGGGCGGGTCTATCCCTGCTTTGAGTCGGCGCAGGAGCTGGACTTGCGGCGCAAGATCCTGCTCGGGCGCGGTCTGCCCCCGGTCTATGATCGCGCCGCGCTGGCGCTAAGCGCGGACGAGATTGCGGCGAAGCAGGCGGCCGGCGAGCAGCCGCACTGGCGGTTCAAGCTGGATCATGATGCGCCGATCGAATGGGTCGACCTGATCCGGGGCGACCAGCATTTCGACCCCAAACTGCTCTCCGACCCGGTGATTCGCCGGGCGGACGGGAGCTGGCTCTATATGCTGCCCTCGGTGATCGACGATATCGACATGGGCGTCACCCATGTGTTGCGTGGCGAGGATCATGTCTCCAACACGGCGACGCAGTTGCAGATGTTTGTAGCCCTCGGCGCATCGCTGCCGCAGTTTGCCCATATGGCCCTGCTCACCGGTGCGGAAGGCAAGCTCTCCAAGCGACTCGGCGCGGTCGGCGTCGGCGATCTGCGGGAAGTGGGGGTCGAGGCGATCACCATCAGCGCGCTGCTGGCCCGGCTCGGCACCAGCGACCCGGTGGAGCCGGTCATCGACATGGCCCCGCTGATCGAGCGCTTCGATTTCGCGCATTTCGGGCGAGCGCCCGCCCGCTTCTCGGATGAAGAGCTGCTCGGCCTCAACGCCAAGATCGTCCACATGCTGCCCTATGAGGCGGTCGCCGATCGCCTCCCGGCGCAAATCGACGCTGCCGCGTGGCCGGTCGTGCAACCCAATCTCGAGACGGTGGCGGGGGCAGCGGACTGGGTTGCGGTGCTCAGCGGCGAGATCGCGCGGCCCGATCTCGATGCCGAAGACCACGCGTTCCTCGCTCAGGCTGCCGAGGTTGCAGCGAATATCGACTTTGCCGCCGATCCCTGGCGGGCGCTGACGAGCGCGCTCAAGCAGAGCAGTGGGCGCAAGGGCAAGGCGCTGTTCCTGCCGTTGCGCCTCGCCCTGACCGGCGTGGATCACGGCCCGGACATGGCCGCGCTGCTACCGCTGATCGGGCGGGATTGCGCGCTCGCCCGGCTGCGTGCTGCCGCCACCAGCTGAGCGATACTCGGCGCCGGTAACGCCCACCGGCGGCCGACCCATACGCACTCTGACACCCTATAAAAACCGCTTCGCCTGACCTCTATTTAGTGATAGTATAACATCACAAATAAAATCAGGAGAGGTGTCATGTCCCTTGTGTCGTCTCAATCATCCTATGCCCCCCAGAGCGGCTATGCGGCCCGGCGGTCACCGGGCGCGCTGGCAGCGGCCATTGCCTTTAATGGCGGGCTCATCGGGCTGTTGATCGCCTTGCCGGCCACACATTATTTGAGGCCCGCACCGACCCCTCCCATTGATGTGCGGTTCGTGCCGACCGCTCCGTTGCCGCCGCCCGTCACACCGGAGCCGGAGGCGAAAGTGGAGACTCAGCCGGCTCGCCCGCTCGATACGCCACGCGACCCGGTGAGGGTCGATCCGCAAATCAACCTCGGCACCATGACCGATTTGACGACGAAGCCCTACCCGCCTTTGCCTGACCCGGATGCCGGCAAGACCATCGTCACGCCGCCCGCTGCGCCAGTCATCGTGCCCGCTCAGCCGGATGCGCGGTTTGCTGACCGGTTTCGCCCGCCTTATCCCCCCGCCATGCAGCGCGAAGGGCGCGAGGGCAGCGTCACGGTGCGGGTCAGCATTGACGAGCGTGGACGGGTGACGGCTGTCGAGCAGGTGCGTGCGAGCGATCCGGCCTTCTTCGAGGCGGCCCAGCGCCACGCGCTGCGGGCTTGGCGTTTCCGCCCGGCGACGCGGGATGGCGTGCCGGTCGCGTCCGAGCAGGTGCTCACCTTGCGCTTCGAACTGGAGCGTTAAGCGGGGCGTCACGATGACGCGCTGCTTTTCAAGGCCATGGTGCCTCCCTATGTAGGCGCCATGGCCATTTTTCCCCGCCCGGTTTCTCCACGGAGTGCTGCGTCCGATCTGCGCGAGATGTTCGCACCCGATCGCCCGCACCGCTGGAGCATTCTTGCGCTCTCGGTGACGCTGACTGGCGTTCTGCTCTGGGGGTTCGCGATCGACTCGCGCAAGCCGGAGCAGGAACGGCAGATCATCTACATCGAGAATTGGGAAGCCAACCGGCCGGACAGTGCGATCATCCAGCGCCAGATCGAGGATTTCGCGCGGTATCGGGTGGCGCTTGAGAGCAAGCAGGGCGAGTTTCAGCGCCTCGCCGATAGTCTCGGTATCGACTGGCGCGAGGATGCCGCGCGCACCAAGCGCGAGCGCGAAGAACTGTTCGACGCGAAGGAAAAGGAGCTGCAGCAGAAGCTCGCCGCGGCTCTGGCCAAGGAAGGCGGCGTAGCGGGCAATACCGCGACGGCAACGCCCTGACTCTTCCGGGCGACAGCGCCTGGCTGATGGCAGCCATCGCCTTGTCCCACCGCTCGCGCGGTCGCACCGCGCCCAATCCCAATGTCGGATGCATAATGCTCGATGCCGCAGGCCGCGTCGTGGGGCGGGGCTGGACCCAGCCTGGCGGCCGCCCTCATGCCGAGGCGATGGCGCTGGCCATGGCGGGGGCATCGGCGCGGGGCGGCACGGCCTATGTCAGCCTGGAGCCCTGCGCGCACCAATCCGCGCGCGGCCCCTGCTGTTCCAATCTGCTGGTGGAGGCAGGCGTGCGCCGCGTCGTCGTGGCGACAGGCGATCCCGATCCACGGACCAACGGTCGCGGCATCGCGCGCTTGCGGGACGCAGGGCTGATCGTCGATACTCTGCCAAAGCTGGCGCCCGCGGCGCGGGCCGCAATGGCTGGCTTCTTCATGCGCCAGCAGGCCGGGCGTCCTCAGGTTACACTCAAGCTCGCCACCTCACTCGATGGCTGCATCGCGCTGGAAGACGGGACGAGCCAGTGGATTACCGGCCCGGCGGCGCGGGCGCACACGCATCTGGAGCGGGCGCGGCATGAGCTGATCCTGGTTGGGCGCGGCACGCTCACGCAGGATCAGCCCCGGCTGGACGTGCGCCTGCCCGGGCTGGAGGCGCGCTCGCCCGTCCGGGTGCTCCTAAGTCACAGCGGTGCGGCGCCAGATGGTTGGCTTGCGATCCAAACTCCGGCTCAAATCGCAGGCCTTCCCGGCGATCATCTGATGGTCGAGGGCGGCGCGCAAACGGCTGGCGCCTTTCTCGCGGCCGATCTGGTGGATCGCCTTCTGCTCTACCGCGCGCCGATCCTCATCGGGCGCGGCAAGGCGGCGCTGGGTGACATTGGCCTCGATCATCTGGCCGAGGCCCACGGTCGCTGGCGGCTGATCGATGCGCGCAATTTCGCGCCGGACCGGCTGGAGGTTTACGAACGCGTGCGGCCCGCATAGAGCAGCAGGCATGTTTACCGGCATCATCACCGACATCGGCACCATCCAGAGCGCGCAGCAGCGCGGCGACCTGCGGCTGGTCATCGGCTGCCATTACGACATGGAGGGCGTGGATATCGGCGCTTCCATTGCCTGTTCCGGCGTGTGCCTCACCGTGGTGGACAAGGGCGCCGACTGGTTCGCGGTCGATCTGTCGGCCGAGACCGTCTCGCGCACCGCGCAGGGCGCCTGGGCGGAAGGGCGGTTGCTCAATTTGGAGCGCGCGCTCAAGCTCGGGGATGAGCTGGGCGGGCACATCGTCACGGGTCATGTCGATGGCATCGGCGAAGTCGCAGACATCACAGCCGAAGGTGATTCGCACCGGGTTACCGTGCGGCTTCCGGCCGATCTTGCCCCCTATGTCGCGGCCAAGGGGTCGATCACGGTCGATGGCGTATCGTTAACCGTGAATTCCGTGGAAGACGGTCCGGAGGGGTCGACCTTCGGCCTCAACATCATTCCGCACACCTGGTCGGTGACAACCTTCGGCCAGCTCGCGCCGGGCCAGCCAGTGAATCTGGAAATCGACGTGCTGGCCCGATATCTGGCGCGCATGAAGGATCATCAGGCCCGCAGCTAAGGCGCAGTTGCCGAGAAATATTGGCAATCACATTACGATGTGATATTTGCCCTTCATGAGCAGCGAATTGATCGAAAACGTACGTAAGCTGGTGCGCGATGGCATTCTGTCCCGCTCCGGCCTCGCCCGTGCCGCCGGGCTCCATGCCAACAGCCTGCGTCGGCTGGATGAAGCCGACTGGAATCCGACGGCCGATACGCTGGGCAAGCTGGAAAGCTATCTGCTCGCCCGCGCGCACGGGACGGCCTTGGCCAGCGCCGAGGAGATCATCAACGAGGCGCGCAATGGCCGGATGTTCATTCTAGTCGACGACGAGGACCGCGAGAATGAGGGCGATCTGGTCATCCCCGCGCAGATGGCGACCCCGGATGCGATCAACTTCATGGCCACGCACGGCCGCGGCCTCATCTGTCTGGCGCTGACCCGTCAGCGCGTCGAGACGCTGGGCCTCAACCTGATGAGCGCCAGCAACGGCACCCGGCACGAGACCGCTTTCACGGTATCGATCGAGGCCCGCGAAGGCGTGACCACCGGAATCTCCGCAGCCGATCGTGCACGGACCGTTGCCGTGGCTATCGATGCCTCCAAGGGGCGCGAGGCCATCGTGACCCCGGGCCATGTTTTCCCGCTGATCGCACGCGATGGCGGGGTGCTCGTGCGCACCGGCCATACTGAGGCGGCGGTGGACGTCGCGCGGCTGGCGGGTCTCAATCCCTCCGGCGTGATCTGCGAGATCATGAAGGACGACGGGACCATGGCCCGCCTCGATGATCTCATCCCCTTCGCGCAGAAGCATCGCCTCAAGATCGGCACCATTCGCGATCTCATCGCCTATCGCCGCCGCAACGATCACATGCTGGAGCGGCGCGCAGAAGCCACGTTCACCAGCCGCTGGGGCGGCGAGTGGCGGGCGGTGACCTTCTTCAATCGCGCGACCGAGTCCGAGCAGGTCGCGCTCATCAAGGGGCATGTCACGCCCGAGCAGCCGACGCTCGTGCGCATGCATCAGGTATCCGTCTTCACCGATATTTTCGGGGAAGAAGGGCCGCGCGCCAGCCTGCTCTCCCGCGCGATGGAAATGATCGCCGAGGCAGGGGCCGGCGTCATCGTCGTCATCAATCGCCCGAGCGAAGACCGGTTCAGCCGGCAGATGAAGATCCGTACCGGTGAGGCGAGCCCTGCCGGCATGGACGAGCTACGCGATTATGGCGTCGGCGCGCAGATCCTGGCCGATCTCGGCGTGCATGACATGATCCTGCTCACCAACAGCCACCACAATCTGATCGCGCTGGACGGCTATGATCTGGCGGTTGTCGAGGAGCGGGCGATCACGGGCGTCTGACCATGGCGGGCGGAAGCGCTGCGGCAGTTCTGACCGGCCTTCTGCTGGCTTTGTTCTCGGCGCTCGCCTCGGCGGCGGCGCACGCGCTGCTCAAATCGGGCGAGAACAAGCTGGCGGTGCTGGCCTGGATTCGCTGCGTCGAATTCGTGCTCGCCCTGCCATTCGTGCTGTGGATCGGCCTGCCACCGGCGGTGCTCTGGCCCTGGCTGCTTGCTGCCGTCGTGGTTCATGCCATCTACCAGCTCGTCCTTTCCTGGTCCTATTCGGTCAGCGATTTCAATGCGGCCTATCCTATCGCTCGCGGCTTCGTGCCGGTGTTCACCGCCTTGCTCGGCATGGCACTGCTGGGGGACCGGCTGGACGGTTTTGTCCTGACTGGGATCGCGGTCGTGAGCGCCGGCATATTGGTGCTGGCGAGCGGCCGCTCCATTTCGCCAGCCGGCTTTGCCGCCGCCGCCATCGCCGGGCTGCTCACCACCTGTTACACGCTGGTCGATGCCAAGGGCGTGCGCGCCGCGCCGGATTCGCTGACTTTCATCGCCTGGTTCTTCCTGCTCGGCTCATTCCCCATGCCGGCGGCTCTGGCAGTGCGCCACGGTCGCAACGCCTTGTCCCTCATGATCCGCGACCGGGTCGCCGGGCTTCGGGCGGGGGTGATGGCCGTGGTTGCGTTTGCCCCGGCGCTGTTCGCGCTTGGTCTGGCGCCGGTGGGTGCGGTGGCGGCGGTGCGCGAATCGAGCATCGTCTTCGGGCTTGTGCTTGGCGCGTGGATGCTCAAGGAGAGGCTCGGCTGGCGCCGCCTGACGGGCGGTCTGCTGGTGATGGCGGGCACGCTCGCGGTGATTGCCGGCACGGCGTTCAGATAAACTCACGAACATATGTCTTGAAAGGAACCGACATGGCCAAGTTTCTGATCGTCGAAGCGCGCTTCTATGACCACCTCAACGATATGCTGATCGCCGGCGCGCGGGCGGCGCTGGAGGCGGCAGATCATCTGGTCGACGTGCTCACCGTGCCCGGCGCGCTGGAGATTCCGGCTGCCGTGTCGCTGGCCGCGGAGAGCGGGCGCTATGAAGGCTTCGTCGCCATCGGCGTCGTGATCCGTGGCGAAACCTATCATTTCGAGATCGTCTCCAACGAGAGCGCGCGTGGACTGATGGCGCTGACCATGGATGGCATCCCGATCGGCAATGGCATTCTGACCGTGGAAAACGAGGCGCAGGCGCTCGAACGCGCCGATCCGGCCCGCAAGAACAAGGGTGGCGAGGCCGCCGTTGCTGCGATCCGCATGCTGGAGATCGCCGAAGAGTATCGCTGAGACGGCCATCGCGATGGCGGCAGCGATTTCCTCCCGCGTGAAAATGCCGTAGAGTAGAGGCATGACCCTCGCGCCCTCCACCGCCGCGCCGCAGACCGCCGGTCTGCTGGCTGATGAGACCCTGGACGACCTGCGACTGCGGCTCGCGCCTTTGATCGCGGCCAATGCCGCCTTCGATGGCTGGTCCGATGCGGCTCTCGCGGTCGCAGCCGACACAGCTGGTGTGGATCGGGACGTGGCGGCGCTGGCTTTCTCCGGCGGCGCTCTGACCATGATCGATGCGTGGTTCGCCAGCGTCGATCAGGCCATGCTCGATGCCCTGCGGGCGGAGCGTCTGGCTGCGATGAAAATTCGCGAGCGGATTACGGCACTGGTCGAGGCCCGGCTTGCGGTGCTGGCGCCCAATCGCGAGGCGTTGCGCCGCGCTCAGGCCGTGCTGGCGATGCCGCTCAACCTGCGGCGGGCGACCCGGCTGGGCTGGCGCGCCGCCGATGCGATGTGGCGCGCCGCCGGGGACCGCGCGGTAGATTATAATCATTATTCCAAGCGCACCACGCTGGCAGGGGTCTATGCCGCGACCCTGCTCGTCTTCGTCAATGACGAGAGTGCGGATTATGCTGACACCCGCGCCTTTCTGGCGCGGCGGATCGAAGGGATCATGCGGTTCGAGAAAGCCAAGGGCCGGCTGACTGGGCAAACCGACCAGCATTTCAGCATGGCGCGTTTCCTGGGCCGGCTGCGCTATCGGGGGCGCTAAACGTCTGGCGTCCTGCCGATAAGCCACGGCCGCGCCAGCATCGCCTTGCTTCTCTCGGGCGATATTGATAGTCGTTCGCAAAACCACCAGAGATCGATATTGCGTTGCGCCTGACCTCCCTAGAACCCAATCGCCCCGCCTATGTCGACAGTGTCGACTGGAACGCCATATCCGAGATGGACGGTCGCCGCTTGCGTGAGCTCGGCCTGCATGAGGGCGCCAGCGTTGAACTGCTCCATCGCGCCGGATTTACCGGTCGCGGGGCTCATGCCTGCCGCATCGGGCGCATGATCGTCGCCATGAGGGCAGCGCATGCCGATGCCATCCATGTCCGTACTGCGGCTGACGCGGGTGAGGCAGCGGCGTGATGGATAATCGCTTCACCATCGCGCTGGTCGGCAACCCCAATGCCGGCAAGAGCGCGCTTTTCAATGCGCTGACCGGCGCGCACCAGAAGGTCGGCAATTATCCGGGCGTCACCGTCGAGCGCAAGCTCGGCAGGCTGGCGCTGCCGGACGGGCGGACGGCCGATCTCGTCGATCTTCCCGGCACCTATAGTCTCGATGCAAAGAGCCCGGACGAGCAGGTGACCCGCAACGTCGTGTTCGGCCATCAGGAAGGTGAACGGCGGCCGGACCTCCTCGTCATCGTCGTCGATGCCGCCAATCTCGACAATCACCTGCGCTTTGCGCTGGAATTGATCGCGCTCGGCTCGCCCTGCGTTCTGGCGCTGAACATGGTCGATCTGGCGACCCGCGACGGGCTCGAACTGGATGCGACGCAGCTTGCGGCCGACCTCGGCGTGCCGGTCATCCCGACCGTCGCCGTGCGCCGGCGCGGGCTGGATGATCTTAAGGCGGCCATGGTGGCGGCGGTGCCGGCCCATGCTCCCGCGCCAGCCGTCCTCGCAACGCACGCAGCGCGGGATGCCGATGATCTGCGTCGCGAAGCGCGCCGGATCGCCCAGCGCGCCATCGTCGCCGAAACGCCGACCCGCCGGATCACGGCACAGATCGACCGGATCGTGCTCCACCCGCTCCTGGGTCCGCTGATCCTGCTGGCGCTGCTGTTCGTCATCTTCCAGGCCGTGTTCGCCTGGTCCGAGGCGCCGATCGCAATGATCGAGGAAGCGTTCGCCTCTCTTCAGGCAGCGATGGAAGCGATCCTGCCCGAAGGCTTCGTGCGCGATCTCATCGTACAGGGCGTCATCAACGGCGTGGGGTCGGTGGTCGTCTTCCTGCCACAGATCCTCATTCTCTTCTTCTTCATCCTCATGCTGGAGGCGACGGGCTACATGACCCGCGCCGCCTTCCTGATGGATGGTCTGATGGCGCGGGTCGGCCTGTCCGGTCGCGCGTTCATTCCGCTGCTCTCCAGCTTCGCCTGCGCGATTCCCGGCATCATGGCGACGCGGACCATCTCGGACCCAAAGGATCGCCTCACGACCATCCTTATCGCGCCGCTGATGACCTGCTCGGCGCGTCTGCCGGTCTATACGCTGATCATCGCCGCCTTCATCCCCTCGACCACGGTCTGGGGCGGGGTTGGCCTGCAGGGTCTGGTGCTGTTTGCGCTCTATGTCTCCGGCATCATCGGCGCGGTCATCGTCGCGATGCTGCTGCGCATGGGCGTCATCAAGGGGCCGGGCGGCAGCTTCCTGATGGAATTGCCGAAATATCAGATGCCGATGCTGCGCGACGTCATCATCGGCCTGTGGCAGCGTGCGTGGATCTTCCTGCGCCGCGCCGGCACGATCATCTTCGGCACCACCATTGTCCTGTGGCTGCTGCTCTCCTTCCCCAAGCCGCCGGCGGGCAGTTCGGCCAGCCTGGTCGAGTATAGCGCGGCGGGGCGCATCGCGAGCGTGATCGAGCCGGTGCTGCGGCCGGTGGGGTTCAACCATGAAATCGCACTGGCGCTGATCCCGGCCATGGCAGCGCGTGAGGTCGCCGTGTCGGCGCTCGCGACGGCCAACGCCATCGAAGCGAGCGAGGATGAGGACGAGACCGCTCGCACCCTTGGCGAACGCTTGCAGGGGCGCTGGTCGCTGCCGACGGCGCTGGCCTTCCTCGCCTGGTTCGTGTTCGCTCCGCAATGCCTGTCGACCATCGCGGTTGCCCGCCGGGAGACCAATGGCTGGCGCTGGCCGCTTTTCATGACCGCTTATCTGTTCGGGCTGGCCTGGCTGGCCGCGGGCGCGACCTATTGGACGGCCGTCGCCTTCGGCCTTTAATCGACGCAAGGCACATGCAGAGCGGTATTGCGATCTGGACGAGACGCCGTTCAGCTTTATAAGCAGCCGTTCGATTTCCTATCCTCGTCGCGTTTTTCGGAGAGCTCCATGGCAGGCAGCGTCAACAAGGTCATTCTGGTCGGCAATCTCGGTGCCGATCCTGAAGTGAAGAGCTTCAGCAATGGCGGACGCATCTGCAATCTGCGCATCGCGACGTCGGAAAACTGGACCGATCGCGCCTCCGGCGAGCGCCGTGAGCGGACCGAATGGCACAGCGTCGTGATCCGCTCGGATGGCCTGATCGGCATTGCCGAAAAATATCTGCGCAAGGGCAAGAAGGTCTATCTCGAAGGCTCGCTGCAGACCCGCAAATGGCAGGACCAGAACGGGCAGGACCGCTATTCCACCGAGATCGTGCTCTCCGGCCCCGGCGCTGTGATGACGATGCTCGACGGCGGCCAAGGCGGCGGCGGTGGCGGCGGTCAGGGCGGTGGTGGCGGCAGCCGCAACGATAGCTGGGGCGGCGGTAACGACGACTTCGGCGGTGGTCGCTCCTCGTCTGGCGGCAGCGGCGCGCGCTCGAGCAGCGCGTTCGACGACGGGCTGGACGACGACGAAATTCCGTTCTGACGGTCGCCCGGCGCACAAGGCGCGCGGGTTCCTTGCAGCGATAAAGCTAGCGCCGGCAGTCTGAATGGACGTGCGGAGCGCTTCTGCGCGTGGGTCTGTCCGCGCCTGCGGCGTAAGCAGTTGGCCGCCAGGGGAGCGACCGCGCCGCCGATCACAGTGAGCATGTCAAAATCCCAGGGTCCGCGTCAGTTAAATAGAGTTTAACTATAGTCTTCAGCGCAATACCGCAGAGCAATTGCGACGCGCGATTAGCGATGCCGCGATGCGATAAGACAAATTCCGCTCCTTATCTTGGCGACTGCCCGGATTATTCCGGAATCACGAAATTTTCACGCGAACGTGGGTCAGCGTGAAATTTCTATTAATCCTTCATCTTTGCAATCGGCTCTCATTAACCTTGACGGGCTCGATTAACTATGCCCATTAACAGACCGATGAGATCGCCTTGATCTCGAAAGGGCAAACCGTCGGTAACGGCGGGACGCAAAGCCTCCGGTCCTGAGCCTTCAGGATAGCGGGGTTGCCGAAAGGTCGAACATGATACCGCGTGATCTTCCGGGCTCCCCCAGGAGCCTTCGAAAGCCGCCATGCTCCGTAGCGGAGATATGCGGGTTTTCCTTTGAATATCTTGAAAACAGGCGCGTTTTCGCGCGCCAAATGTGGCGCGCGCGATGGCGAGGCTTGGCGTCTCTCACATTCTTGTCACCGCAGAATGAGCGGGCCGGCACGGTGAGGCGGCCCTGCGGCGCCCTGCGATCACGGGCTTTGCAGCAAGAGCAAGAGGCGGGTCGGGCTTCAGCCGGTCAGGGACTTGGCCGCCAGCCTGTCACGGTTACCGACCGCCGCGCGACAACCGCTCTCGTTAAAGATTTCAGAGCCGCCTGACGGCGCTCGCACACCGCGATGCAGGGGGCTGCATCGTGGCGCTCAATCACTTTCCGATGGGGAACAAGGGGATCGGAATGACTATGACGACTCGTAGCTTATTGCTGGCCGCCATCGCGCTGGCGGGCACATCCGCGCATGCGCAGCAGACTGTCGATCCCGGAAGGGTCGACGAGCGTCTGCGCGGGCAGCCGGCCATGCCCTCGGTCTCGCCGGTGGAACTCCCGCAGGCGCCCACATCGGAGGCTGCGCCGGAGAGCACGGCGCCGCTCCGCCTCTCCCTCATCCGGTTCGAGGGAGCGACCGCGGTGCCGCTCGACGTTCTGAACGCTCTGGCCCAACCCTATCTCAACCGCGACATCACCTTGGCCGACCTTTTCCGGCTCGCGGAAGCGGTGACGACGGAATATCGGCGCCGGGGTTTCGTGCTGTCCCGCGCGGTGGTCGCGCCGCAGCGTATCGAAAACGGCGTTGCGACGATCAACATTGTCGAGGGCTTCATCGGTGACGTGCGCGTCGAGGGCGATCCCGGCGGCTATCGCCCGCTCCTCGAAGGCTATTTCGCGCCGGTGCGGGCCAAGCGGCCGACCTCGGGCGATGATCTCGCACGTGCGCTGCTGCTCGCACGCGACCTCAAAGGCGCCAGCGTGCGGGCCGTTCTGACCCCGTCGAGCGACGAAGGGGCCGCCGACCTCTCTCTCCTCGTCGCCCGGCAACCGATCGAGGCCTTCGTCGCGGTGGATAATCGCGGATCGCGTTGGCTCGGGCCAGTGCAACTCTTCGGAGGGCTGGTCTTCAACGATCTAGCGCAGCTGGGCGGACGCCTCGCCCTCACCGCGGTGGCCGCGCCCGACGAAAGCGGTGAACTGGCCTTCGTGTCTGGTGCCTATGATCAGCCGCTCGGCGGTTCCGGGCTGCGGATGAGCGGCTTTGCCAGCGTTGCGCGCACCAAGCCGGGCGACGAGCTGCGAGTGCTGGCCGTGAAGGGCAAGAGCTTCAGCTGGGGCCTTGCTCTCCAATACCCCTTGGTGCGCAGCCGGCAGACCAACGTTCTCGGGCGGTTCTCCTGGCAATCGCGGGAGAGCAGTTCCCGCAATCGCCTGATCGATCCGGTTTTCGATGACCGCATTCGGACCGTCACCGCCGAATTGCTGGGCAATCATGCCGACCGGCTGGGCGGCCAGACGACGCTGCGCGCCTCCGTGACGCAGGGGCTCGACGTTTTCGATGCGACAAGGCTGGGCGACCCCGCGAAATCACGGGGTACCGCATCGGCGATGTTCACCCGTCTCAATGGCGAAGTCACGCGGGTGCAGCCCCTCTATCGCGGCCTGCATCTTCTGCTCGGCGCCACGGGTCAGTGGTCGGCCGAAAGCCTGCTGGCCTCTGAGGAGTTCGGCTTGGGTGGCGCCCAATATGGCCGCGCCTATGATCCCTCCGAGATCACCGGGGACAAGGGCATCGCCGGCAAGGTGGAGCTTTTCTACACCATCGCCGCGCGCGGCATGGGGACGGTCGAACCCTATGTCTATTATGAAGGCGGCCGTGTCTGGCAGAACGATCTGCTGCCGGGCGAGCGCCCGCGCGCCGGATTGCGATCCTATGGCGTCGGCCTGCGGGCCGGCATTGCCGACCGTTTCAGCCTCTCGATGGAATACGCCAAGCCCGTCCGCCGCGCCGTGAGCGCAGAGGGCGACCGGGATGGCCGCATCTTCGTGTCCCTGAGCGCCGCTTACTGAGCCGGCGCGATCCTCGTCGCGCCGATCGTTCCGATTTCGTGGAGACCTGATATGAGCACGTCCACTCTCGCAGCACAGCCCGCCCTCTCACCCCTTCGCGGCCGCCGGACCGCGCTGCTGCTCTCGGCAGCCATTCTCGCGCTGGCCAGCGTACGCCCCTCTCTCGCGCAGGACGCCAATGCCCTGCCGACCGGCGGCGTGGTGGTCGGCGGCAGCGCCACCATCGGTGCGCCCGTTTCCTCCAGTCTGGCCATCACGCAGACCAGCGACCGCGCGCTGATCGAATGGAACAGCTTCGACATCGGCTCGAATGCGCAGGTCACCTTTTCGCAGCCGGGCGCCAGCGCCGTCGCGCTCAACCGTGTCGTTGGAGGCGATGCGCCGTCGCAGATCGCCGGGTCTCTCAATGCCAACGGCATCGTGGCGGTCATCAACAGCAATGGCGTGATGTTTGCCGGCACGGCCGACGTGAATGTCGGCGGCCTGATCGCCAGCAGCGCCAATGTGGTGGATGCCGATTTCATGAACGGCGGTCCGCTGGCCTTCACCGGCATGCAAGGCTCGACGGCCGAGATCGTGGTCAGCGCTGGCGCCAATATCAGCATTGCCGATCAGGGCCTTGCCGCGTTCTTCGCGCCGACCGTGCGCAATCAGGGCGTGATCTCGGCCCGGCTTGGCCGCGTCGTGCTCGCCTCGGGCAGCAGCGCCACACTGGATCTGGACGGCACGGGCTTTCTGGAGATCGGCCTTGGCGCAGACAATGCGCTGGTCGAGAACAGCGGCACGATTGCCGCGCGGGGCGGCCAGATCCTGCTCACCGCCCGGACAGCCGGAGCCCTGATCGATCAGGTGGTCAATAGCGGCACGCTCACGGCGTCCGGCATGACCTCCGAACCCGACGGAACGGTCGTGCTGTTCGCCCAAAGTGGCGATCTTGCGATGAGCGGAACCATCGATGCCGGTGCGGACGGTCTGGTCGGCGCCAGAGCGGCCGGTGTGATCGACGTCACCTCGGCCCTGTCCGTGTCTGGCGATTTGCTCGTGGAGGGCGCCCGCGTCGGCGGTGCCGGGCAGATCAATGTAGGCAACGGGGCGCTGGAAATGTCCCTCAACATCGGCGGTGCCGATGTGAGCGGCAATGGCGATGTGATCGGGGATGCGCTCGGCGTGATCGGCACCGTCGCCGGTGGCACGCTGCTGAACCTGGGTGAGGGCATCTACGCCGCCGGCGCGACCATTTCGCGCGACAATGTGACCATCAATGGTGGCGGTCTCGCGACCATCCGGCTTCCGCTGACGGGCGGGCAGATCAACGGCCTGACCGTCAATGCCGATGATGTGACGATTACCGGCATGCGGTTCATCGGTACGCTGCCCGAAGGCGCGACCGCATCGGGTTTTGATTGGGGAGGCTCGGTTACGCGTGGCATCGCGCTGCTCATTGGCGCAGACAACGCAACGATCGCCGGCAACAGCATCATTGGCGTGCGCAACGGTATTCTCGTCGATGGACGCAATGTCACCGATCTGCGGATCACCGGCAACCTGATCGACAACACGAAGAGCGGCATTTCCCTCCAATATGTCGATGGTTCCGCCCCCGGGTTCGTGATCAGCGGCAACAGCGCGGGTGCTTTCGGCAACGAGTGGGGCATGAACCTGCATCTGAACGGGGTGTGGAACGGCACCACGACCACGTCCGGAAACGGTCTGCTCGGCGCCAATATCTTTGTGGAGGAGCAGGCGCGACTGCTAGCGCTGAGCGGTGCCAATGGCGGCATGTCCGTGTTCAACCAGGCCTATACCGCCTCGAACCGGACGCATGTCACGGTCGCAACAAACGGTTCGGGAGGCGCTCAGGGATCGGCGGCGACGCCCCTGTCGTCGGTGCAGGCTGGCGTGAACGCCGTCGTGTCCGGGGGCACGGTGGAGGTGCGGGACGGCACCTACGATCTTGGCAGTTCGCAACTCGTCATCCGCAAGACACTGACCCTGACCGGCCAGTCTGAGAGCGGCGTGATCCTCGATGGGCGCGCGGTCAGCGGCAACGGGCTGGGGACGATCTCGGTCCTTGCCGATAATGTGTCTCTGTCGAATTTCACGCTATATGGCAGCACGCTCGCCGGCGGTAATTACGGCATCAAGGTCCAGCCCAATCCGGCAGGGCATGTCAGCACGCCGGGCGGAACGAGCGAGCGGGTCCATGACTTTGCGATCAGCAATGTGACGGTGCGCGGCTCGCGGCGAGCCGAACTGGACCTCAATGGCGTGGTCGGTGCTCGCATCACCAACTTCACCGCCGATGGCCGCAGCGTCGCCGACGACGCAATTCTCACGGAAGGGGCCGGTGTGCAGATCACCGATAGTGCCAATGTGGTGCTGAAGGGCGTGCATACCTTTGGCAATGATTGGGGCGGCGTCGCGCTGTATCAGAGCAACAAGAGCAGCGGCTATAATGGGCAGACGACGAACATCACCATCGATGCTGCTCTCAACAGCTTCGAAGAACAGCTGGGTCTGTTCAGCCAGCTTGAATCGACCACGCAGCAGTTCGGCCAGCTCAACCTCACCGGCTTCGATTATGCGGTGCGCAACAGCGATCATCGCAGCGATGATCTAGACCGGCAGTTCATTTTCTATCGCACCGACCTTGCGGATGCGCTCAGTTTCGCGCGGGACGTGGGCAATGCTGCGGCCAGTTCGATCGAGGGATACGGCCCGGGCGGCCTGACCAACATCTTCACCGTGGCCGAAGGCCTGTCGATCAACACCGCGATCGGCGATGCGCGGTCCGGCGCGACGGTGAATGTCGCCGCCGGCACCTATGAAGAGACCGCGGCCGTCACCAAGGCGCTGACCCTGAGTGGCGCGGGCATGGATGAGACGATCATCACCGGCGGGATGACGATCAGTGGCAGCCCGAGCGGACTGACCCTGCGGAACTTTGCGGTGCGGGGCTCGGCCGGCTCCGCCGTGATCAGCAACAGCGGGACGATCACCGGACTGACCCTGAGCGGCGTGCGGATCGACGGCGAAAATGTCGCTGGTCGCCACGGTTTCATCGGCGGGCAGATTGGTGGCGATATCGCGATTACCGGGTCGGAATTCCTCAATATCCGTGGTTGGGCAGCATTCGATACGCGCAGCGGCGCCGGCGGCGCCAATGACGGCGCACAGATTGGTAGTGTCGTGTTCAGCGGCAATCTGCTCGACCACACGGCAGGGCACATCGCCTTCCGGCAGCAGAGCGGCGACTTCGATTATCCGGATGTGACGATCGCTCAGAATATCGTGCGCAATGGCGGCGATTCGGACCTCTCGTTCGGCGCGATCTTCAAGGCGTTCCGCGCCGGAACCGTCAATTTCGTCGGCAACAGCGTCAGCGATGTCGGCGTGAGCAGTTGGACGCCCAGCGGCGAAGCCACCTACGGCGCCGTGCTGATGATGCGCGGCGTGGAGGCGCTGAACCTTACCGACAACATTTTCACCAACAACAATCAGGTTCTGGCTGTCGAGCCCGGCTTTGGCTTGCCGACGGCGACGACCATCACCGGCAACAGCTTCATCAACAATCGCTATGATTTCTACCTGCCGACCAATGTCGCCGGCGCGGGGACACTCAGCTTCGGCAGCGGCAACAATTTCGTCGCGGGTGACGCCACCGTGCAGCATATTGTGTGGCGCAGCGCGAATGATCTCGATCTGACCGGAGTCAGCTTCAACGGTGTGCTGGCGAGCGCATTGACGCTTGACCAGCTCTTCGCTGTCGAAGATCGGATTACCCATGGCGTGGACAATTCCGGCGCGGGTCTCGCCCATGTGGTGGCCGGTCAGCTCTTCGTCACCACCGCATCCGGCCCGGATGCCGTGCGGCGCGCCCTGGCGCTGGGCCAAGATGGCGATAGGCTGAACCTGTCGGCGGGCACCCACAGTCTCACCGACACGCTGTTTATCACAAAGGATATCGATGTGGTTGGCCAGGGCTCCGGGCTGACCGTGATCGATGCCAGCGGGCACGGCCATTACGGCATAAGGGTGAATGCCGACGATGTTGCATTGAGCGGCTTCGCGTTGCTCGGCTCACAAGCGAACACCAGCTCCACCTATGGGATCAAGGTTGAAAAGCGCGGCGATGCCGACTCCCGCAACACCGGCTTTGCGATTACTGATGTGGCGATCAGCGGATCGCACAAAACCGGTCTCGACCTGAACGCCGTCGTCGGCGCGACCATCGATGGAGTTTCGGTCAGCGGCGTCGTGGCCGGCAACGGCATTTCGATCACCGACAGCGCCAATGTCGTTGTGCGCAACAGCCAGACGGCCGGCAATGCCTGGGGTGGGCTGGCGCTCTATCAGGCCAACAACATCGACGGTGGTGGCAGTACCCAGCAACTCACCAATATCACGATCGAGGCGAGCAACAGCTTCGGTGAATCGAACGGCCTCTACCTGCAGAATTCTTCCACGATGACGGCGCCCGGTGTGATCAATATTCTGGGCTACGACTATATCGTCCGGAATGCCGAGCACCGGCAGGACGGCGCGCAGTTCACCTTCTTCCAGAAGAGCCGGCAGGACGCCTTCGACTATGCCGTCAACCTTGCAGCGGCAAACGCGAGCCTTGTTCAGGGCTGGTCTGGCACGGCGAGCAGCGGCACCTATTACGTCGGCGAGGGGCAGCTCGATGCTGGGGGGACGGCGATGCTCTCGCTCCAGTCGGCGCTCGACGGCTCCAGCATGGGTGATGCGATCTTCGTCGGCGCCGGCCGCTATAGCGAAGCGGCCAGCCTGTCCGGCTTGCGCGCGCTCATCTTCGAGGGCGCGACTTTGGACGGGATGACACTTGGCGGCGGCGCGGCCGGCAGCAGCATCAGGGGCTCGGTGACGGTGGGGCAGGGCGGCTTCACCGCCGCCGGTCTCCTCACCCTCTCCGGGGATATGGTGATTGGAGCGCCGGCGGGCACGATCAGCCTTGCCTCGGTCGACGGAAACCATGGGCTGAGCCTGAGCGGCAACACTGTCGCCATCGGAAGCGCGGCAATCGGTCGTCTGGACGCCACGGGCACGATGCTCTCGGCCTCCAACATCGCAACGACCGCCACCCAGACCTACACCGGCGCGACCAGCCTCTCCGGCACGTTCAGCACAGGCGGAGGCGCCTTCCGCGTGGATGGCGCGACCACGCTTGGTGGCGCAACCACGTTGGTGACGAACGGCGGAGCTGTCCGTCTGGGTGTCGTCAGCGGACCCCAGACGCTGGCCGTGGACGCCGGGGAAGGCCCGATCGAGCTGGGGTCGGTGAACGTCAGCAGCATCACGGCGACCGGGGGTCAGATCATGACCTCGGGCGCTGTCACGACGGGAGCGCAGAGCTACACCGGCGCGACGACGCTGGCCAGCACGTACAGCGCAACCAACTTCTCCGTGAACGGCGCCACGACGCTGGCCGGCGCCACCACGGTCGACGCGCTGACGGTGGCCAGTTTCCTCGGCATCAACGGCAGTGCAGGCGGTGGCCAGACGTTTACGCTGAATGCGAGCACGGCCGCTCTGGGCAATATCGGCCAGATCACCCGGCTTGGCGCAACGCGCGTGACCGGCAATCAGGTCGTGCTGAACGGCAGCAGCTACACGGCGAGCGGGCTGGCGTTCAGCGGAACGGCGAGCGGATCAGCGCTGCGCCTGACACAGGCGCTCACCCAGTTCGATGCGCGTCCGGGCGGGTCGATCGCGATCAGCCACAATCTGATCGGCACCGCCAATGCCGCGCAAAGCGTGGCGTTCCTCACCGGCACCGGTCTTGCGGGTGCCACAGGGGACGGTGACGTCAGTCTCGGCAATCTCGGCAGCGAAAGCATAAGGCTGGGCAGTCTGTCCGTCACGGGCGGGAACTTCTCCGCCGCAACCGTCAAGCTGGCGGGCGACTTCACCTCGCAATTGAGTGGCAACCAGCTGTTCAGCGCGAACACGCTGGATACGCTCGGCAATGTCAGCGCGTCGGTGACTGGCAGCGAAAGCGGCCCCATCGTGGCGGGCGGCTCCGTGGCGGTGAGCGCGGGCGGTTCGGGCACGGGCTCGATCATAGCGGGCGGCCCGGTGCAGCTTGCCTATACCAGCAATGTCTCGCGCGACGTCAGTTCGCAAAGCAGCGTCTCGCTCACCTCGAGCGGCAGCGTAGGTGGGTCCATCCAGGCGGCCGGGCCGGTGGCGCTGAGTGCGACGGGGCCGGTCAGCTCGTCCGTCACCTCCGGGGGCTCGGCGTCCATCGCCTCGCAGTCGGGCATATCGAGCACGGTCAATGCCGGCGGGGGGGTGAGCGTCTCGGCGGGGTCCGGCAATGTCAGCGGATCGATCAAGGCGACCGGGCCGGTCACCGTGCTGGCCAGTGCCGGGTCGATCAGCTCGCAGATCGTCACGGCGGGCAGCGCCTCGGTCACCTCGGGCACGGGCAGCATTTCCAGCGCGATCAACGCCGGTGGCGCCGTGTCGGTGGCGGCGCCCGGTGCGGTGACCAGCACCATCAGCTCGGGCGGCACGATCTCGCTGCAGTCGAACACGCCGCTCAACGTGCAGGTCAACGGCGGCGCGCTCGTCGTCGATGCGCCCGGCGGCACCATCGAGGGTGTGTTCAAGGAGATCAGCAGCAATGGCGACGGGTCGTTCGTGGTCAACGATCAGCCCGTGGTGGCTGGCGGCAAGATCAACCCGAACCAGATTATCACGGACACGTTCATCACGCCCGTCGGTGGCCAGGTGACCGGCACCGGCGAGATCATCCTGCCCGCCAATCTCACGCTGGGCGTAATCGCGCCCGCCAGCGCTGCGGTTGGGCCGGCGCGGCCTCCGATCGTCGTCAACACGGTCCAGCGGCTGGGCGAGCTGCTGCGGCAGGGCTACAGGGCGATCATCATCCAGATCGACGAGGGCCAGCAGGAGGTGGAGCGGGAGCTGGAACTGGCCAGCGCGCGCTAAGGATCAGCCTCGCCCCCGCTCGCCTAGATTTCCGCGATCTGCGCGCAGATCCGGTCGAGCGAGGCGGCTTCCCGCTCGACTTCCCGCAGGCCGATTTCCAGCGGGCAGTTCTTGATATCCCGGCAGTTCAGGATCTTGCCGGATGCGCCCTGTGCGCCGTCGATGATCAGCTGGCGGAACTGGGCGGTGCGCTGGAGGCTGCCATCGATGGTGGCGATTACCGCCAGCGCATCCTGATCGTGCCGGTCGCGCATGGCGACCAGCGCGCGCAGTTCGGCGAGCAGCTTTTGCAGCGTGGGGCGGGTTCGGCCACCCACGGAGCGCACATCGCCGAACGACTCGCGCATGGTCGAAACCTTGTCGGCGGTCGTCCGCTCAAGTTGGCCCCAGGCGAGAATCAGGCGACCGACCGCCTGCAGCAGCGCGGCATCGCCATCGGCAGGCGCAGTCGCAGGTCGTGCGCCGGGGAAAAGATCGGGCTGGTCTTCTGAAAGTGGTTCGCCGGTCGGCGTGGGAGAACCGACCGGCGTTCCTTGCTCGACACCGGCATTGTTGCCGGGCGAAGCAGAAGTTCGGTGGGAATCGGACACGTTGCTCATCCGTCAGGCAACAGCGCGCATCGGCATGATGGTGGGATCATCACAGCAGACACAATGGCATCTCGCCCAAGACCAGCGAACCGACTCTTCGTCCCACTCTCTTTGCGGAGTGTTAAGTGTACTATATGACTGATAGCGGCCGATAGTGCATCCGAAAATTGCGTTGAACCAAGGCGAACGCCAAAAAAATGCAACGTTGCGTGCAGGGGGCGGCGCTCAGAAATCAACGGCGATGCCCTTGCGCTCCCAATCGCCGAAGCGCGTCGGGTCCAGTCCTTCGTCAGAAGGGCGCGGCTGCGCCCGGGCTTCCTCCGGCTGGGGCACCGGCGGGCTTTTCGAAAGGTAGCTCGGCGGCTTGAGATGATCGGGGCGTTTTCCCACGCTTTAATGCTCCGTTTTCGTGCCGTGGCACGCGGTCCGTGACCTGATGATGCCATAGGCGGCATTTCCCGGCCACGTATCGACTTTAGCTGTTATAGGGCCAAGCCATGTCCCGCCCAACCGCCAAATCGCAGCACGTCCCTCAAAATGCCCAACCTGCCGGTCTCCCTGCCCGGCGAGCGGCGCTCAGCCTGCTCGATGCGGTGATCCGGCGGGGGCAGCCGCTCGAACAGGCGCTGGGGGCCGCGGCCCGCAACATCAGCCATCCGCCAGACCGCGCCTTGGCGCATGGCATCGCGGCCGGGGTGCTGCGTTACATGACGGAACTTGATGCGCTGATCGACAGCGCAACCGCCCGTCCGCTGCCCGTGGACGCGAAGGCGCGCATGGTGCTGCGGCTGGCACTGGCGCAGGCGCTGATCCTCGAAACACCACCTCATGCCGTGATTGCGACGTCCCTGCCCCTGGTCGATGGCGGGCCGCGCAAGCTCGTTCATGGCGTTCTTGGCACCTTGTTCCGGCGCCAGCTGGCCCTCCCCGAGGCGCCTCGCCTGCCGGACGAAGTTGAGGCGCGCTGGGGCGAGGCGTGGGGCGAAGAGGTCGTCGCCGCGGCGCGGCAGCTCATCGCGCACCGCCCCCCGCTCGATCTCACATTGCGCGATGCCGGAACGACTGACGAATGGACGGAGCGGCTTGGCGGCGTGTCACTCATGCCCGGCCACGTCCGTCTGGCTGCGGAGAGCGAGGTGACAGCCCTGCCCGGCTATGCCGAGGGGCAGTGGTGGGTGCAGGACCTCGCCGCCTCGCTGCCGGCCCGGTTGCTCGGGGCGGGGGAAGGCCGTTCCGTGCTCGATCTGTGCGCGGCGCCAGGCGGCAAGACCATGCAGCTTGCGGCTGCGGGCTGGCGCGTCACCGCCGTCGACCAGTCCCAGCGCCGGCTGGAGCGGATGCAGGCCAATCTTGCGCGCACCGGGCTTGAGGCAGCTGTGCTGCGCGCCGACCTCACAAATTGGGCGCCGGACGCGCCGGTGGACGCGATCCTGCTCGATGCGCCCTGTAGCGCGACCGGCATTTTCCGGCGCCACCCGGACGTGCTGCACCGCGTTGGCCCGCGACAGATTGCCGAGATGGCCGAAATCCAGGCGGCGCTTGTTGCGCGCGTGTCGAGTTGGCTGGAGCCCGGCGGCGTGCTGGTCTACGCCACCTGTTCGCTGGAGCCCGAGGAAGGCGAGGCGCAGATGGACACCCTGCGCGCGAACCATCCCGAGATGCTGCCACGGCCGATCGACACGGCCTTGCTGCCCGAGGGGCTCGTGGCGGACGGGCATGTGCTGCGTCTTCTCCCCGGCGCGTTGATGCCGGCGGGCGGGCTCGATGGATTCTTCATCGCCAGCCTGTCCCGCTCTGACTCGGTTTAGGGCACGCGCGGCGCAATCCATCCACAACTTTCGGCCTGTGGCAGTTGCACTGTCCAAATCGCAGGGTTAAGCGAAATTCATGATGCCATCCGTGCGTATTTCCCCGTCGATCCTCTCCGCTGACTTCGCGCGCCTGGGCGAGGAGGTCCGCGCGGTCGACGAGGCGGGTGCCGACTGGATCCATGTCGACGTGATGGACGGGCATTTCGTGCCCAACATCACCATCGGCCCGATGGTCGTGAAGGCGCTGCGGCCGCACACTCAAAAGCCGCTCGACGTGCACCTGATGATCTCGCCGGTGGACAGCTTCCTGGATGCGTTTGCGGAGGCCGGCGCGGATATCCTGACCGTGCATCCCGAGGCCGGGCCGCACATTCACCGCACGGTTCAGCGGATCAAGGCGCTGGGCAAGAAGGCGGGCGTTTCGCTCAATCCCGGCACGCCGGCCAAGATGCTGGACTATCTGCTCGAGGATCTCGATCTGGTCCTCATCATGAGCGTGAACCCCGGCTTTGGCGGCCAGAGCTTCATCGACAGCCAGCTTCGCAAGATTGAGGCTGTGCGCAAGGCCATCGACAAGACCGGCAAGGACATCGCGCTGGAAGTCGACGGCGGCGTGGATGCCGTTACCGCGCCGCGCGTCATTGCGGCGGGGGCCGATGTGCTGGTGGCGGGCACCGCGACCTTCCGGGGCGGACCAGCATCCTATGCCGACAACATCCGGATGCTGAGGGGCGGATGAGCGCCCGGCCGCTCCCCACGCCTACGCCGCCCCCGGAACCGCCGGTGGAAGACGGTATTGAGCGGGGCAAGCGGCTGATTCGCGTCTCGGATGATCGCGGTGTGTCGCTGACCGAGCGACTCGCCAATCATTTCTATCGCCTGAGCTGGGCGACGCCATTCCACAATATGCGGCTCAAGGGCAAATATCCGCTCAAGCTGCTCGCCGTGCCGGATGACGGCATTCCGGGCGACGCGCGGGCGGGCAAGGCGCTGCGGGCGGGCTATTTCCTGTTTCGCGGCCTCAAGCAGCCCGTGGCCACGCTGGACTGGCGCCGCATCGAGCAGCCGGCGGAGTTCGTGGATTATCTCCACAGCTTCCGCTGGATGCGCGATCTGGCGGCCGCCACCACGCGGGACAATGCGGTGCCCGTCGCCGAGGCGCAGATGCGGGCCTGGCTGACCGCCCATGCCGAAAAGCCGACGGACCCTGCCTGGCGTGCCGATAATGCCGGCTGGCGCATCCTGTATTGGACGGCCTATTCGCCGCTGATCCTCTCCAGCAACGATCTCGTCTACCGCAGCCTGGTGCTCAACAGCATCGCGCGCACGGCGCGTCATCTCGATCGCGGTGCCGACAAGGCGCCGCTGGGCCTGCCGCGCGTGATCGCCTGGACCGGCATCGTTGCGGCTGGCCTGTTGCTGCCCGGTGGCGATCCGCGAAGGATATTTGGCGAGGCCGGGCTGCGGCGGGCGCTGGAGACGGGCTTTTCGAGCGATGGCGGCATCATTTCCCGCTCGCCGCTGGAGCAGGTCGAGGCGATCACGCTGCTGGCGATGCTGCGCGCCGTCTACGACGTGCGCCGTGCCGACCTGCCGGCCTGGCTGGCTGAAACGATGGAGCGCATCGTCGCGGCCTTGCTCGGCATATTGCATGGCGATGGCGCGCCCGGAAGCTGGCAAGGCGGGGCGCCGCTCGATCCCGCACGAATCACCGCTATCGTCGCGGCCTCCGGCATCCGCGCCCGGCCGCTGCGGCAGGCACGCGACTGGGGCTATCAGCGGCTGAGCGGCGGCACGACTGTCGTTCAGGTCGATGCGGCCCCGCCGCCGGTGGCCCGGCTGGCCTCCAATGGCTGCGCCTCGACCACGGCGCTGGAAGTCTCGGATGGGCCGGTGCGGCTCATCGTCAATTGCGGCGGCGCGGCATTGGCGGGCGCGTCTCTCCCGGCTGATCTGACCCAGGGTCTGCGCACAACGGCGGCGCATTCCACGCTGGTGCTGGACGATACCAATTCCACCGCGATTCTTCCCGATGGCGCGCTCGGTAAGGGCGTGAGCGAAGTGGAGCTGGATCGGCAGGAGCATGAGCAGGGCAGCCGGCTCGAGATTGCGCATGATGGCTATGCGCGGCGCCTTGGCCATTTGCATCGGCGCACGCTGGTTCTCACGCATGAAGGGCGGGAGCTGCGCGGCGAGGACGTGCTGCTGCCCGGCAGCCGCCGCCGCAAGCCGGTCAGCTGCCCGCTCGCCATCCGCTTCCATCTCGGCCCGGATATCGAGCCGACGTTGACCGCCGATCGGCAGGGCGCCCTCTTGCGCTTGCCGAGCGGTGCCTTGTGGCAGTTCCGGGTCGGCGCCGGGGAACTCGCAGTGGAAGAAAGCCTCTGGGTGGACGGCGAAGGCAGGCCCCACCCCACGCAGCAACTCGTGGTGAGCGCCACCACGGGGCCGGGCGGAACAAGCATCGGCTGGCTGCTCAAGAAATCGGGATAAGGACAAGACAGATGCAGGATGTGACGATCCGGCGGGCACTCCTTTCGGTGTCCGACAAGACCGGGCTATTTGAGCTGGGCGCCGCGCTGGCGCGCCATGGCGTGGAACTGGTTTCCACCGGCGGCACGGCCAAGGCGCTGCGCGAGGCGGGGCTTGAGGTGCAGGATATTTCGGACCTCACCGGTTTTCCCGAGATGATGGACGGGCGCGTCAAGACGCTGCACCCCAAGGTCCATGGCGGCCTGCTCGCGGTGCGCGACAATGCCGAGCATGTTGCGGCCATGGAAGCGCATGAGATCGGCGCGATCGATCTCGTCGTGGTCAATCTCTATCCCTTCGCCGCCACCGTCGCCAAGGGCGCTGACCGCGACGAGGTGATCGAGAATATCGATATTGGCGGCCCTTCGATGGTCCGTTCTGCGGCCAAGAACCACGCCAGCGTGACGATCCTCACCGATCCGGCCGATTATGCGCGCCTGATCGAGGAGATGGACGAGAAGGGCGGCGCGACCAGTTATGATTTCCGGCGCCTCTGCGCCGCCAAGGCCTATGCCGCGACGGCGGAATATGATGCCATGATTGCCAGCTGGTTCGCCACGGTGGATCAGGGCGAGCCGTTCGCGCCCCGCATGGCGGTGCCGCTGCGTCTCGGCCAGTCGCTGCGTTATGGTGAAAACCCGCACCAGCAGGCCGCGCTGTATCTGCCGGCCTTCGCGCCCGAGGGCGGCCTTGCCGATCACCGGCAGGTGCAGGGCAAGGAGCTGAGCTACAATAATCTGGCCGATGCCGATGCGGCGATGGAGCTGGTCAGCGAGTTCCGCGACGGGCCGCCCACGGTGGTCATCATCAAGCACGCCAATCCCTGCGGCGTCGCCACCGGCGAGACGCTGATCGACGCCTATCGCGCCGCCTTCCAATGCGACACCGTCTCGGCCTTTGGCGGCATCATTGCAGTCAACCGGCCGCTCGACGGGCCGACCGCAGAAGCGATCACCGAGATCTTCACCGAAGTCGTCTGCGCACCGGATGCGGATGATGCGGCGCGCGCCGTGTTCGCGAAGAAGAAGAATTTGCGACTCATCCTCACCGGTCCGCTGCCCGATCCGGCACGCGCGGGCATGACGATGAAGTCCATCGCCGGCGGCATGCTGGTGCAGACGCGCGACAATGGCCGCATCAGCCGCAATGACCTCAAGGTGGTGACCAAGCGGGCGCCGACCGATCAGGAACTGACCGACTGTCTGTTCGCCTGGACCGTCGCCAAGCATGTCCGCTCCAATGCCATCGTCTATGCCAAGGATGGCGTGACCGCGGGCATCGGTGCCGGGCAGATGAACCGGCGGGATTCTTCCCGCATCGCGGCGATCCGCGCGCGCGAGGCGGCCGAGGCTGCGGGCTGGAGCGAGCCGCGCACTGTCGGCAGCGCCGTGGCGTCCGATGCCTTCTTCCCCTTCCCCGATGGCCTGCTCGCAGCGGCCGAGGCTGGCGCACGCGCGGTGATCCAGCCCGGCGGGTCGCTGGGCGACGACGCGGTGATCGCGGCGGCGGACGAGGCGGGTCTGGCGATGGTCTTCACCGGGATGCGTCACTTCCGCCACTAAGCTGTGCCGGCAGACGTAGGCATGCAGCCGGAGCGGGCCTCGGTCCGCCCGGTTCTGCGCGCCGGCGGGTTGATGCCGGGCGCCGCGATGTGACATGGTGCGGCTTCGCCCGCCCTGCCACTGCCCGGATCGATGCTCTTGTTTCTTCAGCCTGTCCCCGTCCTGCGCCTCAACCTCATCTTCCTCGCTCTCTTCTCCCTGCTGCTGGTCGCGCTGCCCGGCCCGGCACTTGCGCAAAGCGCGACCAAGCCGACGCCGGGCTTCGTGCGTGTGCGATTGGAGACGGACATGGGCAACATCGTGCTCGCTTTGAACGCCCGCCGCGCGCCCAAGACAGTCGCCAATTTCATGATCTATGTGGATGATGGCCGGCTGGACGGGACCAGCTTCTACCGCGCCTTCCGCCGCAAGAACGATCCCAAGTCGGGCTTCGTCCAGGGCGGGATCGATACCGAGGCGCGGCGGGTCTACTTCCCCACCGTGGAGCTGGAGCCGACCGACCAGACCGGCCTCAAGCATCTGGATGGCACCATTTCCATGGCGCGTCACAAGGAGCCGAATTCGGGCACCGGCAACTTCTCCATTCAGGTCGGCGCCAATCCCACGCTCGATGCAAGGCCGGGCTATGCGGGCTATGCCGCCTTCGGTCAGGTGGTCGCGGGCATGGATGTGGTGAAGCGCATCATGGCGCGCGACACCTGCTGCGGGCGCGGCGTGATGTTCGGCCAGATGATCAAGGACCGCGTCACGATCAAGCGCGCCGTGCGGCTCGATGGCACGGCCAAGCCAAGCGGCGTCGTGAAGCCCTGGCTGGTGAGCCCACGCGGCGCCGTCCGTTAAAAGGGGGAGGCGCTAGCGGCTGAGCAGCGTCCGGGCCTGTCCGGTCAGTTCCGCGACCATGGCGGCGGAAGGCGCGGCGGCCTGCCGGGCGCGGGCGATGAAGTCCGTGAACTTCTCCACCGCCACCTTGTTCTCCGCGAGCCAGCGATCGAGATGCTCCTCGCTCGTCTTCGCGCCGGCGCGGGCCAGGAAGCCGAGCCGCATCTGCTGCAATTCCCGCGCGCTGCCGGCAACCAGCAAGCGTTCCCACGGGTCGCTCGGCGTCATCTGGGCGGCGAGGGCCTGAAGCCAGTCGATGCCGAGCAGGCTGCCCAGCCGCGTGAAGGCGGCGGCAACGCTCAGCGCGTCCTGCGAGCCCTTCCGCGCCAGCAGGGCAAGGCCGATGGCGCCATCCATCTTCACCAGCATCACGGTCCGTTCGGCCAGTGCTTCCGGCACGCCGAGGCTGGTGAGCATGGCTCTCATGGCTTCGGCGGCCTTGAGCGGCTCGGGCTGTAGCAGACTGTCGACCTTGGTCTTGAGCGTGTCGATGGCGCCATCGAGCATCGCCATGGCTTTGTGCGGCGCGATGCCGGTCGGCAAGGAGCGGTGCGCATCGCCGATATGGCCTGCCATCGCGTTGGCGACGCTGCGGTAGAGGGCGAGCCGCGCCTGCTCGGAGAGATCGGCGCTATCGATATCGTCCCAAAGCTGCCGCACGCCGAACAGGCGCTCGGCGATCACGAAAGCATGGGCGATTTCATCGAGCGAGCAACTGGCTTCCTCGGTGAGGGCAAAGGGCAGAATCACGCCGAGGCGATTGACGATGCGGTTGGCGATCTTGGTCGCGATGATCTCGTCGCGCAGCTGGTGGGCGGCAATCGCATCCCCCTCGCGCTGCTGCATCAGGGGCGGGAAGGCACCGATCAGGTCGCTTTCCAGCGCGGGATCGCGGGCGAGGTCGCTTTTCTCGATGGCGTCCTGCAGCGTCAGCTTCGCGGTCGAGAACAGCACGGCCAGCTCGGGCCGTGTCAATCCCAACCCTTCGCTGGCGCGGCGCATCAGCTCCTCATCCGGGGCAAGACCCTCCACCTTGCGGTCGAGATGCCCGCCATCCTCCAGCGTGTGGATCAGGTGGACATAGGAGGCGAGGTCCGCGCTCCCCCCCTGCTCCGCAATGGAGAGGCCGAGCGCCTGCAGGCGGTTGTCTTCCAGAACGATGGCGGCGACCTCATCGGTCATGGCCCGCAGCAGATCGTTGCGCGCCTCCTGCGCAAGCCGCCCTTCGGCGACCTCCTTGTTGAGCGCGATCTTGATGTTCACCTCATTATCCGAGCAATCGACGCCCGCGCTATTGTCGATGAAGTCGGTATTGATCCGCCCGCCCTTGAGCGCATAGGCGATGCGCCCGGCCTGGGTGACGCCCAGATTGGCACCCTCACCGATTACCTTGGCGCGCACGTCCTCGCCATCCACCCGCAGGCGGTCGTTCGCGGTGTCGCCGACCTCGGCGTTGTTCTGGTTGGCGGCCTTGATGTAGGTGCCGATGCCGCCGAACCAGAGCAGATCGGTCTCCGCGCGCAGCAGCGCCGAGATCAGCGCCGCCGGCTCCATGGCCGTCTGGTCGGTGCCGACCAGCGCCTGCATCTGCGGGCTGAGCGGGATGCTCTTTTCGCTGCGGGCGAACACGCCGCCGCCTTCGCTGATCAGGCTTTCCTTGTAATCCGCCCAGCTTGAGCGGGGGAGCTTGAACAGGCGCTGGCGCTCCTTCCAGCTGGCGGATGCATCGGGGTCGGGATCGATGAAGATATGGCGATGATCGAACGCCGCGACCAGGCGGATGTTCTTGCTGAGCAGCATGCCGTTGCCGAACACGTCGCCGGACATGTCGCCCACGCCGATCACCCGCACCGGGTCCTTCTGCACATCGACGCCCATTTCCGCGAAATGGCGCTGCACGCTGATCCACGCCCCGCGCGCGGTGATGCCCATCGCCTTGTGATCATAGCCGTTGGAGCCGCCGCTGGCGAACGCATCGCCCAGCCAGAAATGATGATCGATGGCGATGGCATTGGCGACGTCCGAGAAACTCGCCGTGCCCTTGTCGGCCGCGACTACGAAATAGGGGTCAGCGCCGTCGCGGATGACCATGCCCTTTGGGTGCACGGTCTTGTTCTTGACGATATTATCAGTGACGGAGAGCAGGGCCCGGATGAACACGCGGTAGCTCTCGGTGCCTTCGGCCAGCCACGCATCGCGGTCGCTCGCCGGGTTGGGCAGCATCTTGGGGTAGAAGCCGCCTTTGGCGCCGGTCGGCACGATGACCGCATTCTTGACCCGCTGGGCTTTCATCAGCCCCAATATCTCGGTGCGGAAGTCATCGCGCCGGTCGGACCAGCGCAGCCCGCCGCGGGCGATGCGCCCGGTGCGCAGGTGGATGCCCTCTACGCGCGGCGAATAGACCCAGATCTCGCGCCAGGGCAGCGGCTTGGGTAGGCCGGGCACCAGCGCGCTGTCCAGCTTGAAAGCCAGCGCCTCCTGCGCGGCCGGGGTGAATGCATTGGTCCGCAGCGTGGCGTTGACCACCGCACGGTAGAGCCGCAGGATGCGGTCTTCATCGAGGCCTTTGACGCCTTCGAGTGCGGTGTCGATGGCGGCATTGATCGTCGCGGCGTCGTCAGCATCCTTGCCGCGCTCAGGATCGTGCAGCGCAAAGAACAGGTCCACGATCTGGCGGGCGATATGCGCCTCGCGCCGCAGCGTTTCGACGACGGTCAAAAGGCCGTAGGCAAGGCCGGTCTGGCGCAGATAGCGGAAGATGGCGCGCAGGAAGACGATGTCGCGCGGCCCCAGCTGCGCGGTAACGATGAGTTCGGCAAAGCGATCATTCTCCGCCCGGCCCTCCAGCACGGCATCGAGCGCCTCGCTGACAATTGCCGCGCGGTCGAGCACCTCGGCCGCCGGGCCGCCATCCTGCCGCTCCAGGGTGAAGCGCTGGATATGACCGAGCGACCCCTCCGTCCCCGCGCTGGTGCTGCGCTCCTCCAGCACCCGGAAGCCGAAATTCTCGAACGCCGGCACCGCTTCGGACAGAACGAGCGGTTCAAGCGAATAGATCTTCACCCGCAGCTGGTGGTCGCCATCCTGCGCGATGCGGTAGAAGCGCACGCTGCGATCATCGGGGCCGGTGAGTTGGTGCAGCGCCAGCACGTCCCGGGCGGCTTCGTCCGGCCCGGCGCTTTCCCGGTAGGACATCGGGAAGGTCGGCGCGTAGCGCTGGGCGAGCACGGCGGCGCGTGAACTTTCGCCCAGTTCGATGAGGCCCTGTTCCACGGCTGGCGTCCAGCCGCGCAGCAGTTGCGCGATCTGCAGGTCCAGCGCCTCGGCATCGGGCACCTGTCCTTCATCACGCAGGTCGAAGGTGAAGCGCACCAGCGCCAGACCGCTCTCTTCCAGCGCGATGGACCAGCCGAGCAGGCTGGCGTGCGCCGCCGAGGCGATCAGCGCGGAGATACCTTCGCGACGGCTGGTCGAGAGGTCGTCGCGCATCATCCAGACGAAGGCGAAGAGATGCCGCCCCAGCACATCGCTCACCAGCTCCAGCTTGGGGCGGGGCCGGTCGGCCAGCGACATGGCGGTGAGCGTGATGCGGTCCCGGTCCTGCGCGCTGAACGCCAGCATCAGGTCGTGCGGCAGGGCAGTGAGGGCGTGGACCAGCGATTTGCCGGCATGACCGGAGGGATTGTAGCCGAACCGCGCCATCAATCCCGAAAGCGTGTCGCGCAGGATGGGCACATCCTCTGGGGCGGTGGCGAGCGCCGCGCTCGTCCACAGACCGGCATGGATGGAAATGGCGGTGATCTTGCCCTCTTCCCGCACCGGCACGAGGAACAGGTCGATCAGCACATGGCGATGGACCTTCGCCATCATGTTGGATTTGAGGATCAGCGGCCCGGCATGGCCAGACTCGAACCAGGCCAGGGCGGCAGCGGCGGACTGGTCCGAAAGCACGGGGCTTTCGGCAGCCCGGCAAATGCCCTTGCGCCGGCTTGGCTGGGCATTCGGCGTCCAAAGCTCGTGCCCCAATTGGGTGAGATTGCCCTTGAGCAGCCAGCGCAGAAAGTCGCCGCCTTCGCCGGCGCCCAGGCGATTGGCATCGCCATTGAGCGCGTCGATCATCGCCCGCCAGTCGCTCACCGCCGCGCGGACGTGGCACAGGGTTTCCTCCAGCGCCCGGCAAAGCTCCCGCCGACCGCGCGCGTCTATGCGGTCGGTCTCGATATAAATCAGCGATTCGCGGACGGCGCCGTCCTCATCGCCAATGGCCAGCAACCCGCCGTCCTCGTTACGCCGCACCGGGAGAATCGGGTGGGCGAGCACGTGGATCACCAGATCGGCCTGGCTCAGGCAATTGCCGATGCTGTCGACAAGAAAGGGCATGTCGGCGTTGATGATGGCGATGCGCTGCCGCCGGCTCGCGGCGCCTGCACTGCGCTCATCGGTCAGGCTGTCGATGAGGATGGCGCTCTCGCCATCCTTGCGCATTGCGGCGGCTTCCAGCACGAAGCGCGCCGCCTCGTCCCATTGGTCCGGTTGGGGCGATTGTTGCTCGCTTTCGAGCACGCCCTTGGCCAGTGCCTCCGCGATGGCTGCTGTCAGCGCGTCGTCGCGATTGGTCTTGATGGTCATGGACATCCTCTTCCACTTGTGCCGGCCCTTGTCTGCCTAACGCACATCTGTGGAAGCAGTGTCGGGCCTGTGTGGTTAAACCCCGCCGGCAGGGTCCGCAACCGGACCATTGCTCGGCCTGCTTATGCTCCGCGCCTGCTCAGGATGCCGGAAGGGCCTTGGCTGCCTTCGCCAGAACCCGTTCGGCAAG
This sequence comes from Sphingobium sp. B2D3A, assembly GCF_025961795.1. Taxonomy (NCBI): domain Bacteria; kingdom Pseudomonadati; phylum Pseudomonadota; class Alphaproteobacteria; order Sphingomonadales; family Sphingobiaceae; genus Sphingobium; species Sphingobium sp. B2D3A. The sequence goes on from NZ_JAOQOI010000001.1 coordinate 781,524, forward strand.
CTGGTCGGCGCCATCGAGCGCTGCGACCATGGCAAGTGAGCCGTCGGCCTCTCGCCGCATGATCACCACGGCCAGCCCTTCGCCGTCCATGGCCAATTGATCGGCGGGGAGGGCAGGGGCCTGCTTCAGCACCCGGCGGGAGCGCATGATGGCCTTGTGCGGCTCTTTGGGAGCTTCATTGCGGCGCGCCGCGCGGACCTGCGCCACCACGCCCTTGAGGCCGCCCACCGTGGCATGAAGATGCGCGATCAGGGCGCCCGGCTGCATCCGCGCGTCGAGCGCAAACTGGATGGCGCAGACGAACTCGGCCAGGCGCGTCTTGTCATAGTGCGTGCCGAAGACCAGCTTCACCAGCGCCGTCAGCGGGCTGCGGGGCTGCACGGCTATGCCGGAGTCGGCGAGCAGCGCGGCATAATCCTCCGGCCGGGCGGCGGCGACCTGCGCCAGCGCATGCGCGAGCCCGACCGCGCGGTAGAGCGCGTGGCGTGTCCGCCCCTCCTGGGCATGGGCGGCCATGGCGGCATCGCGCGCCAGGGCCAGCATGTCGGCCAGCGCCGTGTCGTGGTCTGGCAGGGTGATCGTCTCGCTGGTCAGGTCCAGCGCATCGTCGGTCGGCACGTCTTCGGCGAAATCGGTCACGGACGCAGCCGCGATCGTCTGCGCGGAGGGGCCGTCGGCCCAGATGGCGGTGGCGTCGGTCGTCCTCACACGCGCCGGTGCGGCGGCTTCGGCCTGTGCGATGATGCTTTCGGTCAACGCATCCGTCGCGACCTCCTTCCAGTTGATCACGCCATAGACGAAGTCGATCGCGTCATCGCGGGTCGAGAACGGCATCATGATGCCGCGATACATGACCTCGACGCCGCGCTGGTTGGTGAACTCCGCCTCGAACCCGATCGGCGCGGCGTTGGCTACGATCTGCAGATAATGGTCGGTCAGGCGGGAGAGCAATGTGCGCGCCGGCACCTGGCTGGCCCGGCGCACGGAGGTGTCGATATCACACTGCGCGGCCAGAGCGGGGCCGATGAAGGCAATGGTCGGATCCTCGACGCCCGCCGTGAAGTCCAGCAGCACGCTGTGCGAGCCGAAATCCTGCAGTTCCTCGGGATTGAGATCCTCGATGCTCGGCAGCGACCGGTCGCGCAGCAGCGAAGACCAGTAATTATAGGCGCGGATGTGCATGCGCCGCTCATCGAAGCGGACGAGCGGAGGGGCATCCATGGCTTCGTCCAGCGTGGTGACCGCGTCGGCCTGGCTGTGATGTACGTCCATTCGAGGATTCGCCTGTGGTCACGTGCAAGGGGCGAACCCTGCGCCATGAAGGGTAAAGGCCGGGTAAAGGCACCAAATATCCCCACCGGCCCGCGCGATACCACAGGCGAAAACGCGATCGGCGCTTGCCATGCCCGGCACACGCTGATAAGCGCCCCGCCTGCATGATCGTGTGCCGCACTGGACACGCATCATGATGATCGCCGGTTTGCCGGCGAGCCGGAGCCGCTTTAGCTCAGCCGGTAGAGCATCGCATTCGTAATGCGAGGGTCAGGTGTTCGAGTCACCTAAGCGGCACCATTTTTCCCAACGGGTGATATCCCCAGCTGATCGCCACGCATCTGGGTCTGGCGACAGTCCGCTTGACTTGCTGGAAAATGTTCCTGAAATGTTCTCATCTCAAGGTGGAGGTGGGGCGAATGATCGAGTTATCGGAGGACGAATGGCGTCGTGCCTTTTCGACGTGGTTGCGCACCGGCAAAGTGTCTTCGGTGCCAAAAAACGATGCGATAGAGTGCAAGTTCAATCCTTTGCATGATCCGGAAGATGGCCGGTTCACTTTTGCCGGATCCGGAAATTATCATGGCAGAGGCCGGCCTGGGCCAGCGTCTCGTACGCCAGGAAACGTAAGTCGCGGCAATCTCCGTATCGCGCGGACACCGACACCAGAGACGTCATCGGCCAAGCAACCACAGGGTTTCGACAAAAGGCCGAACGGGGGCACGGGAAACGAGGCGCAGCCGAGGCCTGCTGGTTCGCCGCGCGAGCAGCCAAATCCCGTCGCCGAGTTTGTCGGCGGTGTCGGTGAAGGTCTTTATGGTGTGGCGAAAGAGACGGTGGAGGGGGTGCGCTCGGTCTTGACGACAAATCCGGTTACGACGGTTCGAAATGCCGGTCGCGGGATCGCCACCATGATCGATACGGCGATAGCAGCGGAGGATACGCCTGCTCATACTCAAATATCGCGCGCCGCCGACGCCGTCGCGAATGCTTCGGCGCGCGATATCGGCCGAGCAGCCGGATCGGCCGTTGGCAATGCCGCATTGGCAGTCGCGCCCAGCGCGGTGGTGGGCAAGGTTGCGGCGTTACGCCGTCTGCGCGGAACCGTACCTCGCCCACCTCATGAGCCGCCGCAGATCGGCTGGGTTAAGGAAAACCTCGGTCCCGAAACACGGGCGAAGCGCTATAATGATGCCGCGACGGGCGCTCGCCCCGGTCAGGCGCCCACGTTGATGCGGACGATGCCGGATGGCTCAAGACGGCCGGTCAAGTTCGATGGCGTGCAGGGGAATATGTGATCGACAGGAAATTCAAGGTCGTAGATGCCCCGCACGCCCGCGCTCAGCTATTGCGCCAATCAGAGGCTTTAGCGCATAATCGCTCCATCGGAACTTGGGAGTTCAAAATGAAGCTCAGCGTATTGCTGCGCTTAAGCTGTTTAAAAAAATGAAGATAACCAACATCAAGGTAAGGGTGGTCAAGCCATGATGGTTGAACAAATCGCCAGAATGGTCGCAGATTTTTTTCTGTTCTTGAATATGACTGATGAGGAATTGTTAGATCTTGATGTGTCTGTCCTCATGATGGAGGATATGGCAGCGAGGCTTCAAGATCTGGACAAAGCTTTTCTTCGAGAGCTGGTCGATGCATTTCCTGTGATCGCCTCAGAATATAGCGGCGAGGCCCACAAATTGGTGCTCGACATACCCTATAGCTTCTACCTTGAGGAAACGCTTGCCGCCGGCGATCCAGTGAGGCTGGCCGAACTGGAAGCGCTCCGCGACGCGAGGGATTAACGTCCGATTTTAGGGTGGGTTGTCTCACGGACCTTTCCAAGCTGCCCTATGACGCACGATCAATAGAAACTTCTCGGCGATTTGAGTGCCCATCTTTGTCGTCTGTGGCACCATTTTTCCCCAACGGCGGGTTTTGTGCGGTCGTCTCGGTCTGGCGGCTACTTCAACTTCCTTGCCTTTTTAGCGCTCGCCCTCGTCGAAGTGCTACGCCGCTCCCCAACCCGCTTGCTAAGCGCCTGTCCGGCTGGCAGGTTCGGCGGCACTCTATTCGACTGGGTGTTGGGGGAACGCGACGGACATGAGCCTGCATCAATCGCCTGCGCGCTATTCGCTTGCCGCGATTATTCTGCACTGGTTGCTTGCCGCTTTGCTGCTCTTTCAGGTGTCGCTGGGATGGCGCCTGGAGGATCTGACCGGCCTGCCGCAATTCGCGGCCTATCAGCTTCACAAGACCATCGGCATCAGCATCCTGCTGCTCAGCGTCGCGCGTCTGGTGATCCGTTTGCTGGTGCCGCGGCCCCGTCCGCTCAATACCAGCCTGTTGCTTGCGGCCCTCGCCGGCGGTGTCCATGCCCTGTTTTACGTGGTGATGATCCTCGGACCGCTCACGGGCTGGATCATCGTCTCGACCTCGGCGATCAAGGTGCCGACATTGCTGTTCCGCGTCATTCCATGGCCGCATCTGCCGGTGAGCGCTGCCCTGCACGACCCGGCGGAAGCCGTGCACAGCCTGCTTGGCTGGCTCCTGGCCGGGCTGGTGATCCTGCATGTCGCGGGAGCACTGCGGCACCACTTTTTGCGCAAGGACATTCTTGGCCGCATCGTGCCTAGTGCCTTGAGCAGACGGGGCGCGCTCAATGTGGTGGCGGCTCTCGCGATTGCGGGCGCGCTGACTGCCTTTGCACTGGCCTGGGTGCTGCCGTTCGGCGGCAAGGCCCCGGCGCAAGCGGCAGCCGGTCTTGCGGGCTCAAACGTGGCGGTCGCGGATAACGCGGGTGACCCTGTTGTCAACGCCAGCAACGCAGCCGAAGACGCGGTGGCGGTCAATCAGGCAGCGGCAGACCAGCCAGCCAAGGATGAGGCGCAGAAGGCCGTCGCCTGGACGGTGCAGCGCGGCGGCACGCTCAATTTCCGCACGGCCTATTCCGGCTCCGACATCGAAGGCGGCTTTGCACGCTGGGATGCCGACATTTTGTTCAGCCCGGATGATCTGCCCGCTTCGCGCATCGCCGTGACGGTCGATCTGGCATCGGTCGACAGTGCCGACAGCCAGCGCGACGAGATGCTGCGCGGCGACGAGTTCTTCGGCGTCGGGGCGCATCCGCGCGCGACGTTCCGGGCATCGCGCATCACGCATCGCGATGGCAATCGCTACCGCGCGGCGGGCACGCTCTCGCTCAACGGGCAGCAAAAGCCAGTGACGCTCGATTTCACGCTGGATATCGACGGAATGGTTGCGCGCGCCCGCGGCTCCACGCGCATCGACCGCACGGCCTTCGGCGTCGGAACCGGAGAATGGTCCGACACCAGTACGATTCCGGATGCCGTAACGATCAGCTTCAATTTTCAGGCAAAACGGGCGGAGTAAGCGGGAGCAGGGCGCGCTCGGGTCGCGCCTGGCCCTTACTTCTTCTTGCCGAAGTCTACCGTCACCACGTTGGAGCCGTCTTCGGCCTGGGCGACCGGCGTATCGTTCTCCGCCATCTCCATGGTTTCGACGGCCTCGCCGCTCTCCATCACCTGGAATTCCAGCGAGAAGTTGACGGCCGGGTCCACGAAGAAGCGCAGCGCCGCGAACGGAATCACCAGATGCGCCGGCACCTGATTGAAGGTGAGGCCGACCTCGAAGCTCGTATCGGTGACCTTGAGATCCCAGAATTTGTGCTGCAGCACGATCGTCATTTCGTCCGGGAAGCGCTCGGCCAGCCAGGTGGGAATACTCACCCCCGGCGCCTGCGTCTTGAACGTGATGTAGAAATGATGATTGCCCGGCAGGACGCCCGTCAGCGCAATATCCTGCAAAACACGCCCGGGAATCGCACGCAGCGCCTCCTGCACGATTTCATCATAGGGAATCAGGCTGTCTGCTGGCTCTTCCGTCATGGCCACAGTCCTAGCGCGGGGGGCTCGCCGGTCAAGCACAGAGCGTTACAGCCGTTAACGGTCGAGAAGCGCATTGCATGGTCCGTCGCGCGCGTTATAGGCCGCAACCATGCGTAGCGCGGAGATCAGGCGGAAAACCGGCGAGACCGATATCGAGGTGCGCGTCAATCTCGATGGGTCCGGCACTTATTCCATTTCGACCGGCATCGGGTTTCTTGACCATATGCTCGAGCAGCTCTCGCGCCATTCGCTCATCGATCTCACAGTGAAGGCGGTCGGCGATCTGCATATCGACCAGCACCACACCACCGAGGATACCGGCATCGCGGTTGGCGAGGCGATCGCCAAGGCGCTCGGTGACAAGCGCGGCATTGCCCGTTACGGCGAAGCGCATGCGCCGATGGACGAGACGCTGACCCGCGTCGCGCTCGACATTTCCGGTCGCCCCTGGCTGGTCTGGAAGGTGGAGATCCCCATGCACCGGCTGGGCGAGTGGGATACCGAGCTGATCGAGCACTGGTTCCAGAGCTTCGCGCAGTCGGCGGGGATCACCCTGCATGTCGAGAACCTTTATGGCAGCAACAATCACCACATCGTGGAAAGCTGCTTCAAGGCGCTCGCCCGCGCACTGCGGCAGGCGGTGGAGATTGATCCGCGCAAGAGCGATGCGATCCCCTCCACCAAGGGCACGCTGGGCGGCTGACACTCCATGACCATCGCGCTCATCGATTATGGCGCGGGGAACCTCCACTCCGTGCACAATGCGCTCCGGGCCGCCGGGGCGCACGGCGTCGTCATCACCGCCGATGCCGAGGTGGTGCGCCGGGCCGACCGAATCGTGCTGCCGGGTGTGGGCGCTTTCCGCGCCTGCATCGAGCCGTTGCGCGCGCTGCCGGGCATGATCGAGGCGATGCACGAGGCGGTGTTCGAGGTCGGGCGGCCGTTCCTCGGCATTTGCGTGGGCATGCAGTTGCTGGCAGATGCCGGCGAGGAGTTTGGGCGGCATGAGGGGCTGGGCTGGATTCCGGGCACGGTGCGACGCATCGAGCGCGACGATCCGGCGATCAAGATCCCGCATATGGGCTGGAACGATGTTGTCGGCGCGCGCGCCCATCCGCTGGTGGAGCCGGGTGAGGCCTATTTTCTGCACAGCTATCATTTCGAGGCGGCGAAGGCGGCGCATGTCGTCGCGACCACCGACCATGGCGGACCGCTGGTGGCGGCGGTCGGCAAGGACAATATTTTGGGCGTTCAGTTCCATCCGGAAAAGAGCCAGGCCTATGGCCTCGCGACCCTCGCCCGTTTTCTGGAGTGGGCGCCATGAGTGAAATTCCGCCGTTCATCGTTTTTCCCGCCATCGATCTCAAGGGCGGGCAGGTCGTCCGCCTGGCCGAGGGCGATATGGATCGGGCGACCGTCTATGGCGATGATCCCGCCGCGCAGGCGCTGATCTGGGCCGAGCAGGGCTCGGATTTCCTGCATGTGGTGGATCTGGACGGCAGCTTTGCCGGCCATGCCGTCAATGGCGCAGCGATTGCGTCCATCGTCCAGGCCTTCCCCGGCCATGTCCAGCTTGGCGGCGGCATTCGCGATCCGCAGGCGGTGCAGGGCTGGTTCGCGCTCGGCGTGTCGCGCGTCGTCATCGGCACGGCGGCGCTCAAGAATCCGCAGTTCGTCAAGGATATGGCGGCGGACTATCCCGGCGGCATCGTCGTTGCGGTGGACGCGCGCGACGGCATGATCGCGACCGACGGCTGGGCCGAGAAGTCTGACATGCCGGTGGTCGATCTCGCCCGCCGCTTCGAGGACGCGGGCGTCGCCTCGCTGCTGTTCACCGATGTGGGCCGCGACGGCCTGCTCAAGGGCGTGAACATCGATGCGACGGTCGAGCTGGCGCGGGCCGTGGACATTCCCGTGATCGCCAGTGGCGGCGTGGCGGATATCTCGGACATCCGCGTGCTCAGTCTCCATGCCGGCGACGGCGTCGAGGGCGTCGTGACCGGCCGGGCGCTTTACGATGGTCGGTTGGACCTGCGGGCCGCGATTGCTGTGGCGAATGCCGCGTGAATGTCACGCAGCTACCTCCCGTTCGTGTCGAGCGAAGTCGAGACACGCGAGGACAGTGCTGGCCGTGTCTCGACTTCGCTCGACACGAACGGATGTGAGGATTTAGTCCAGTGACCGTCCGCACCCGCATCATCCCCTGTCTCGATGTTGCCAATGGCCGTGTGGTCAAGGGCGTGAACTTCGTCGATCTGCGCGATGCCGGCGATCCGGTCGAGCAGGCCAAGGTCTATGATGCGGCCGGGGCGGATGAATTGTGCTTCCTTGATATCACCGCCAGCCACGAGGATCGCGGCACGCTGCTCGATATTGTCGCGCGCACGGCGGAAGTCTGCTTCATGCCGCTCACCGTCGGCGGTGGCGTGCGCAGCGCCGAGGATGCACGCGCGCTCCTGCTCGCTGGTGCGGACAAGGTCGCCGTGAACAGCGCCGCCGTGTCGCGTCCCGAGGTGGTGAGCGAGATTGCGGATCGGTTCGGCAGCCAGTGCATCGTGGCCTCCGTCGATGCGCGGCGGGTCGGTGAGGGCCGCTGGGAAATCTTCACCCATGGCGGCCGTCGCGCCACCGGCATCGACGCGCTGGCTCATGCCGCGCGGCTGGCGGCGCTGGGCGCAGGCGAGCTGCTCGTCACGTCGATGGATGGGGACGGCACCAAGCAGGGCTATGATCTCGCGCTGACCCGCGCCATTGCCGATGCGGTCACCGTGCCGGTCATCGCCAGCGGTGGCGTCGGCACGCTCGATCATCTGGTCGAGGGCGTGACGCAGGGCCATGCCAGCGCGGTGCTCGCGGCCTCCATCTTCCATTTCGGCCAGCACAGCGTGCGTGAGGCGCGGGCGGCATTGGCCGCTGCGGGCATTCCCGTCCGCCATCTCTGAGTGCGGCGTCAGCGGGAAAAGCCATTGACGCCCGGCGACGCAGCGGCAAGGACAAGCGCCATGGACAGCCTCTTCCGCCTCGAACAGACCATCCTCGCCCGGCGCGAGGCCGATCCCGACAGCTCCTATGTTGCCCGCCTGCGCGCCAAGGGGCTGGGCAAGATCGCGCAGAAATTCGGCGAGGAAGCCGTCGAGACGGTGATTGCCGCGCTGAGTGAGGACAAGGCGGCCCTGACGGGCGAAGCGGCCGACCTCTTGTTCCACCTGCTCGTCCTGCTCGCCGAGCGCGGCGTTACCCTTGCCGATGTCTGCGCCGAGCTGGACCGGCGCGAGGGCGTTTCTGGGCTGGACGAAAAGGCATCGCGCACAAAGGAGTGAGCCATGGCGATCGACCCGACCCTTCCCTATGACGAGAGCAATATCTTCGCGAAGATCCTGCGCGGAGACATCCCCTGCAACAAGGTGTTCGAGGACGATCATGTCCTCGCCTTTCACGACATCGCCCCCCAGGCGCCGACGCACATTCTCGTGATTCCCAAGGGCGCCTATGTGAGCTGGGATGATTTCTCGGCCCGTGCAAGTGAGGGCGAGATCGCGGCCTTCGTGCGCGCGGTCGGCGTGATTGCCCGCGAGGCGGGGCTGGTGGAGCCGGGCTATCGCCTGCTCGCCAATGTCGGCGCGCATGGCGGGCAGGAAGTGCCGCATCTGCACGTTCATCTGTTCGGCGGACGCGCGCTGGGGCCGATGCTGGCGCGCTGAGCGCGGTTTGCCTGCCCGCGACGCCTTCCCCTGTCGCAAGCCCCTTGCGCGTCGCCGATAAGCCTATAGGCTTGGCGGTCAGTTCAGGGGGAGCGGCTGCGGCCGCGCTGTATAGAGAGACGCGCATGATCTTTGGCCGCATCAAGCCACTCGACGCCATTCTCGCCACTGCCGAAAAGAAATCACTGCACCGATCGCTCGGGGCCTTCCAGCTGACCATGCTGGGTGTGGGCGCCGTGATCGGCACCGGCATTTTCGTGCTGACGGCGGAAGCGGCGCAGAAGGCGGGGCCGGGCATGATGCTCTCCTTCGTCATCGCTGGCTTCGTCTGCGCGGTCGCCGCCCTCTGCTATTCGGAAATGGCCTCGATGGTCCCGGTTTCGGGATCGGCCTACACATATAGCTATGCGGTGATGGGCGAGCTGATCGCCTGGATGGTCGGCTGGGCCTTGATCCTCGAATATGCCGTGGCGGCGGGGGCCGTCTCGGTCGGCTGGTCCGGCTATGTCGTCGGCCTGCTGGAACATGCGCTGGGCATCGACATTCCCAACATGCTGGTGCGCGGGCCGTTCGATGGCGGTCTTGTCAATCTGCCCGCCATGGGCATCGCCCTATTGGTCACCTGGCTGCTCGTCATCGGCACGCGTGAGAGCGCGATGGTCAATGCCGTGCTCGTGGTGATCAAGGTCGCGGCACTCACCTTGTTCATCGTGCTGGCGCTGCCAGTGATGAACATGGAGCAGTTCTCGCCGTTTGCGCCTTTGGGCTTCGGCGGCATCGGCGCGGCGGCGGCGTCGATCTTCTTTGCCTATGTGGGCTTCGATGCGGTCTCCACGGCGGCAGAGGAAACCAAGAATCCCCAGCGCAACATGCCGATCGGCCTCATTGGCTCGCTCACCATCTGCACGATTTTCTACCTGTTGGTTGCTGCCGGGGTTGTCGGCACGGTGGGCTCGCAGCCTTTGATGGGCCCGGCCGGGGAAGCGCTGGCGCCGGGCAGCAAGGCGCTGGCCGATCAGTGCGCGGCCATCGGCGATCAGGCAGTGGTCTGCTCGAAAGAAGCGCTGGCCTGGACGATGCGGGAGATCGGCTGGCCGCAGATCGGCAACCTCATCGGTTTGGCTGCTGGTCTTGCCCTGCCGTCGGTCATCCTCATGATGATGTTCGGCCAGACGCGCATCTTCTTCGTCATGAGCCGGGACGGGCTGCTGCCGGCGGTGTTCTCCAAGGTCCACCCCAAGTTCCACACGCCGCATGTCATCACGATCATCACCGGTGTGTTTGTGGCCGTGTTCGCGGCCTTCTTCCCGGTCGGCATTCTCGCCGACATTTCCAATTCCGGCACGCTGTTTGCCTTTGCCGCCGTCTCCATCGCCGTGCTCGTGCTGAGGCGGACGGACCCGACGCGCAAGCGGCCGTTCCGTACACCGGCCATCGCCATCACCGCGCCGGTCGCGATCCTCGGCTGCATCTACCTCTTCTTCAAACTCGGTATCGAGACGAAGCTGATGTTCGTGGCCTGGGCTGTAGTCGGTCTCGTCGTCTATTTCGCCTATAGCCGCTCGCGCAGCCATGTCGGGCGCGGCACCGTCGAGGTGCCTGAGGCCGATCCTGACGCGCCGCCGCAGCCCGTGCCGCCCATCGACTGACGGCACCGGTCAGCCGGGCCGCATCGATCATCTCAGGATTTGTTGCGCAGCCCCAGATCGTGCGCGAGAACATCCAGATTGGCGCCGGGGTGGATGATCAGCCATCGGTCCGGCTTGCTGGTGTCGACCACGGTCACCGCGCGCTTGGGGCAGATATCTAGGCAGCCGACCTCGAGAATGCCGGCACCGGCCTTGCGACCCTTGCCGAGTTGCAGATGCTTGCGCAGGGCCTTGCCGAGGGTCTTGTTCCCCTCCGGCCCAAAACCGCCGCCCTTGATCTTCTTTTCGCATTTGCGACAGACCAGCACCGCGTTGGACCAGCGACTGCTAACCTGACGGGCGCTCATGGCGCGGGCTTCCAGCTCTTGCGCTCCTCGGCCACGCGCAGCACGTCATAAGCGGCCTGGATGGCCTGAAAGCGCGTGGCGGCGTCGGCATCGCCGGGGCGCACATCCGGGTGGCATTCCTTGGCAAGTGCGCGCCAGCTCCGCTTCACCGCCTCGAAATCGGCATCGCTCTCCAGCCCCAGCACATCGAGCGCGCGCATCTCGTCGCGCGAGCGGGTGCCATCGCCGGGGCCGGCCCATTGATTATGGGCGCTGGTCCGATAGCCGGAGGCGTCACGCTGCTCATTGTGCATGCGCTCGTTGCGCTCTTCCTCGTCCAATCCCGCGAAATAATCCCAGCCCTTGTTATATTCGGCAGCATGAGCCTGGCAGAAATACCAGCGGTCCGGGCTGTTGGGGGATTTGGGCGCGGGGCAGTTGCCGGGCTGGTCGCAGCCATGCCGGTCGCACAGCCGAACGGCCTGCGCTTCCCGCGCGGAGCCATAGCTGCGCCAGCGGGGAAAGCCCCAGTCATTGTTCCGTCCGCTTCTGGCCATCCGATCTCACTTAGTGCGGGTTCGTGGTGAAATCCACCGTAGCGCGGTGAAAATGCGGGCATCGCGACGGTCGCGCCATTGCCCTGCAGGCGATCAGCAAAAATGCCAGGCGGTCTGTAAGCCGGGTTCTGTCCACCGCCGCCGTATCCCGTAAAGGGACGCGCATGCGGATGGGCGACCATTCCTCTAGGGCCATGCTCTCGCAGGGCCTCAAGCAACCAACCCGGGCGATCTCGGCCGAAACAAGCCTAGCAGGCCCGAGGACCTGCGCGCCGCCCCTATTCGGTCTTGCTCCCGGTGGGGTTTACCGTGCCGTCCGCCGTTGCCGGGGACGCGGTGCGCTCTTACCGCACCCTTTCACTGTTCACGCGGCCGAAGCCCAAGCCCGAAGGCGCACGTGACCTGCTCTCTGTTGCACTGTCCCTAACTCCCGCGAGGAGAGCCGCCGGACGTTATCCGGCACCGTTGTTTCGTGGAGCCCGGACTTTCCTCGCCGGACGCAAGCGCCCGCCGCGGCCGCCCGACCGCCTAGCGAACGGGGCTATAGGCGCAGGCGGGCGGAGAGTCATCAGTTCAGTTCACCTTCGCCCACTAAACTCAGGAAAAGAAAACTTTAAATTGGCGCAGACTGCCATCTGCGGAGTCACGTTAGAAAGGGCTAGGTTTTGTCGGCATGAGATGTCACTTCAGGATCTGGTGTTGGGACGAGAGGGGGAAGGGACAAATATGTCTATAGTTGTTGGACTGGCGCTGTTTACCGCTGCTGCCAGCACTGAAACAGCTGAGGCGGCTCAGGCACTTGCTACAATTCGGGAGCAGACCGCCCGCCTCGATCTTACGGCAGCGGCCAAAACAATGAACGCCGCAATCAGCGAGCGACTTCCGTCACCTGACTCCAAACAGCCCGATAGCATCCTCGACCGCATGACCATCGAGGCTGCTGCCGCTCAAAAGATTTTGCCGGCCGTCCGGACGATCATAGATCGGACGGTCAAAATCCCCTTGGCAGACGATGGCGCCCGTTATCGATTGATGCAGGCGCGTGCATCCGAAGTGAATGGCGACTTTAAGGGCGCCGAAGCGCTTTTTCGGGCCGTTGCCGACGAGACATCGGGCGACCTAGACGAACGGTGGCAGGCCCGCCTGGGCGTCGCGCGGCAGCTACTCATTACTGATCCGGCCGCTGCAATCACTTATCTGAAATCTTTTCAGCGGAGTGACTTACCGGCCAAATATCGTTGGGAGGCCGACCTGATCGAAGGCCGATCAGAAGCTATTGTTCACAGTGATGCGGTATCCGCAGACATCCTTCGACGAGCGTGGATTGGAGCCGTTGATGCGGCGCCCACAAGCGCTGCTCCAGCCCGCATTGCCGGGGACTTGGCCTTCTTGGCCGCTCGTTCGGCAAACCGCTCCAGCTACCTCGCGATGCTCGCGGTCGGGCATTCGCAAGTTACTTATGGATCCCCGCAAAATGCTGTTTTGGGCAACCTGCCAGTCTGTGGGGAAGCAGGCCTACGGCCGGAAGATGTGGTGATTGTCGAGCTTCTCCGGCAGCAACCGCAATTCAGAACGGATGTGGGGCTGGTATGGGCTAGCAGAGCAGGGATTGCGCAGCCATTTCTGGCGGCGTTGCTGCAAGCCGAATCCATAGACAGTCCGGCCCGTCAGATCAGCCATCTCGCCCTCCGGTGCAGGAGCTTGCCTGCCGCCTCGTATAAGGCGGGCAGAACTTTGGTAGATGAAATAGTTGCCTGGATGTCCGGCGCAGGCGTCTATTTACCGTGGGGGCAAACCGAGCAAGAGGATCTCCTGGAGAACCTGACGGAGCTTGGTCGACGAGAGGCGAAATATGGCGCGACTTCGATCATGCTACTTCCCCCTTTGATTAATATTGAGATCGCCAGCGAACCTGCCTTCTTCACCGCGGACAAGAACGCTCAATTGCGCTTGCTGGAACTTTCGCAACGCACCCTGTCCATCCTTGATAACAATGACGCACCCAAATCCTTCATAATGGCCTATCGACTGAAAATTCTAGGAATGTCAGTGGCTGCGCAAACTCGAACAGTTGAGCAGGCCGAGGTCGAGCTTTCCAGTATAATGGACGCCGCGGCCGCCGATTCCACCCTGCCCCTCGATTTGCTGTACGGGATGGCGGTGTCTCTAGACGATGCCCCCAACCTGTCGAGCACTATGAAGCGAGAGCTGCTGACCTCTACGCTCGCGGTGCTGCGGCGGCGCGTCGCGCCGACTGACCCGCGACGGCGAGCAGTCATTCTCCGCCTCGCTGGGCGAGAAAGAGAGCGGGGGGACATGAAAGCCGCGGCCACACTCTACGATGCGTTGAAGATCGCGCCGAATGCCTGCTTGAGACCTGACACTCGGCCGACGTTCGTGTCAGCGAACATTCAGTCGGAGGACTATCCATCCGACCTCACCTTTTCCGGGATCGTCGGCAATACAACGGTCGAATTCGACCTAAGCAGTGCCGGCCAACTTGAAAATCCCCGCATCCTCATGGCCGATCCCCCCTTTGCTTTCGACCATGTGGCAGCGGCACGGGTGCCAACGATCCGTTACGATATGCAAGGCGGCTCATCCTGCCGGTTCCAAGTTCAAGACGTTCGGTGGCAATTGCCCTACTGAGCATCCTGTGTCGCCCCACGCTCGCTGCGGTGCCGCGGTAAGAAAGCAAATATGGAGGGCGACACTGCAGTCGTTCTCGTCGGAATTGCAGATCCCCAAGCCATTTCGTGGTGGGGACCCCCTACTGCAGCGGCCAGGTCCAGATGATGAGCGGGGTACCGATGAGCACCACCAGCAGCGAGAGCGGTGCGCCCAGGCGGGCATAGTCGCCGAAGCGGTAGCCGCCGGGGCCAAGGACCAGCGTGTTGCACTGATGGCCGATGGGCGTGAGGAAGTCGCAGCCCGCGCCCACGGCGGTGGCGATGAGGAAGGCTTCTGGTCGGTAGCCGAGGTCATGCGCGAAGACGCCGGCGATGGGGGCCATCACCAGCACCGTCGCGGCATTGTTGAGGAACGGCGTCACGGCCATGGCCGCGACCAGAATGAGCGCGACGGCGCCCCAGGGGGGCAGGGCGGCGGCGACATGAGCGAGATTGGTGGCGATGACATCAGACGCGCCGGTGCTCCGGATGCTGTCGCTGACCGGGATGAGCGCGGCGAGCATGATGAGGATGGGCCACTCGACCGCATCATAGGCTTCCCGCACCGGCAGCGCGCCGCTGATGACTGTGAGCGCGGCGGCAGCGAAGAAGGCGATGGCCACCGGCACATAGCCGCTCGCCGTGGCGGTCATCGCAACCGCGAGGATGAGCAGCGGCAGCCAGCCGCGATGTGACTTGCCCAGCTTGACGCCCCGCTCCGCCAGCGGCAGCGCGCCGAGATCGCGCAGCCGCGCCGGCAGCAGGCCGAGGGGCCCCTGCAGCACGATGACATCGCCCGCACGCAGGCTGATCTCGCCCAGCTTGCGCCCGAGCATCTGCCCGGCGCGCGAGACGGCGATGAGATTAACGCCATAACGTTGCTGGAGGAGCAGCCGCTCCGCGCTCTGCCCGACCAGCGGGGACTCGGCCGTCACGACTGCCTCGGTGACGCCGATCTCGTCCCCTTCGCTGCCTTCGGGCAAATCGCGCGTCTCGCCGTCCAGCTCCAGCGCGTCGCGGGCGATGACCCGCTCCAGCGCATCCGGCTCGCCGTAGAGAATCAGCACGTCGCCTTCCTGCAGTCGCGCATTGCCCTGCGTCGAGAGCGGACGCCGGCCGCGCAGACGGCTGGTGATCTGCACCTCATGGTCGTGGCGCTTGAGGAAGGCGGCGATCGTCTCGCCGTCGGGCGGCGTGTCCTCGCGCACGGTTGCTTCGGTGACATAGCCGGAGATGTCCATGGCATCGCCCATGGTCGCCGCGCCGCGACGATCGCGCGGGAGCAGTCGGTAGCCGAAACGCAGGAACAGCAGGCCCACGATAAACAGGCCAAACCCGGTCGGGAAATAATCGAACATGCCAAAGGGCTCGCCGGTCATCTCCGTGCGCACGCGGCTGACGATGATGTTCGGCGAGGTGCCGACCAGCGTCATCAGCCCGCCCAGCAGCGAGGCGAAGGCCATGGGCATGAGGAAGACCGAGGGACTGGCGTTGTTGCGCTTGGCCATCTGGAAGGCGGCGGGCATCAGCATGGCAAGCGCGCCGACATTCTTGACCAGCGCCGAGGCCGTGCCGACCGTGGCGGTAAGCAGCAGCAGTTGCGAGCGGACATGGCGCACGCGGCCCGCGACGAATTTGAGGCCCACCTCGATCGCGCCGGAGCGCTGCACGGCGGCCGAAAGCACCAGCGCCGAGCCGACGATGATGACGATATCGTCCGAGAAGCCGGAAAAGGCGTCGGCCGGATCGACAATGCCGATCAGGACCGCGAAGAGCAGAACGATGACGGCCGTGACGTCATAGCGGAAGCGCCCCCAGAGGAAGAGCACCATCATGCCGGCAAGCGTGGCGATCGAGAGCCATTGCGGCCCGGTCATCGCGTTCTCCCCCCAAGCCCGTCGCGGCGCTGCGCGACCACCCTCGCTGTCATCATCCCCGCCAAACGCCCGAAATGGATTTCAGTGTGCGGGCGCTGAAAAATATTCCGGTCCGTCTTGTCCGATCGCGCTCAGTCGTCGCCGCGGGGTCTCGGCAGCAGCAGCGCGAGCAGGATGGCGCGGCATTCCCCGTCGATCACGCCGTCGATCAATTCCGGCCGGAAACGGCGCTGGAACGCCGTCACCGCGGCTTCCGGCTCCGCGATATCATAGCCGAATCGCTCGAGCGCGAGCATGAAGGCGCCGTCGCTCCAGAGTGGGTCCATGAGATTGCGGGTCGGGCGCGGCAGGGCGAGGCGCAGCCGGGCGAGCTTGCTCCAGGGGAACAGCTCGCCGGGGTCCTGCTTGCGTGCGGGCGCCACGTCGCTGTGGCCAACGACATTGCCGCGCGTGATGCGGTGGCGCTGCATGATGTCGTGGACGAGCGGGATCAGCGCATCGATCTGCGCCTGCGGGAAGGGCCGATAGCCCCATTCATGGCCGGGATTGACGATCTCGATGCCGATGCTCGCGGAATTGACGTCGGTGATGCCGCGCCACCAGGCCCGTCCGGCGTGCCAGGCCCGCTTGGTCTCGTCGACCATGCGGACCACCTTGCCCTCCTCTGTGACGACATAATGGGCAGAAACCTTGCTATCCGGATTGGCCATCCAGTTGATCGCGCTCTGGGCGTCCGGCATCCCCGTATAGTGCAGGACGAGGATGGAAACCGGGAGCGTTCGGTCGTCAAAATTGGGTGACGGCGTCTCGATCATGCAGAACTGGGCCACTTTCCTTGCGCATGCCGGCATGTTGCCGGACGGTGCGGTCAGCCCTGTCCTAGCTCAATGGCGGATGCGGAGGAAGCGCCGCCTGCAGGCAGCATCATGCGCGGTTGATCGGGCCGGGCTTCACGGGCCTGATAAAGGCAGCTGAGGCCCCGGCAGGCCAAAAAGCCGGCCTCAGCACAGGCCATTTCGCCTGCCCCGAGCGCGAGATAGCCGCCGGGCCGAATCCGGCTCGATAGCGTTTTCCATGCCCGGCGCTGCCTCTCTTCGGAAAAGTAGAAGAGCACGTTGCGGCACAGGATGAGATCGAAAGGGCCTGCGCCATGAGCGGGGTCGAGCAGATTGTCCTGCTGGAACACGATCATCTGCTGAAGCTCGCCGGCAATCTGCCATTCGTTGTCGACAGGATGGAACCAGCGCAGCAATTCGCTGATCGGCAGGCCGCGCTGCATGTCCATCTGCGAAAACCGCCCGCGCTTTGCCTTGGCGATCGCGAGGGCCGATACGTCCGTGGCGTGGATGCTGACCGTGCAATCGGCCAGCGCGGCCGAGCGGTGAACGATCATGGCCAGCGAATAGGCTTCCTGCCCGGTCGAGCATCCCCCGCACCAGATGCGCAGTCGCCGATCCGCGCGCGCCCGGGCGAGGTCGGGCAAGACGCTGTTTTCGATCGCGTGGAAGACGCTGACGTCCCGGAAGAACGAGCTTTCGTGATTGAGCAGGGCGTCGATCACTTCGGCCTGCAGGAGGCCGTGAGGCGCCCGATCGATCGCCTCCGCGAGCTCTTCCAGCGTGCTCAGCCCGTGTGCGCGGAGCAGCGGTCGCAGCGACGTTTCGATGCGCCATCGCCTTGCTTCCGAGAGCGTCTGCCCGGTCTCCCGGTGGAGCAATTCGGCGAGGCGACAGGCGGCGTTGGAAACTGGCTGCATGGTCATGCGCCTGCCTGCCATTGCTGCAGGATCAACTCGGCGATCTGAGCGGGGGGCAGAATGGCACTGGCGAGACCTCCCTTCACGACTGACCCGGGCATGCCCCATACCGCGCTCGACTGGTGGTCCTGCGCGATCAGCCAGCCGTCCGCGCCGACAATGGCTTGCGCGCCAGCCAGTCCGTCGCGTCCCATGCCGGAGAGGATGACGCCACAGGCGCCGCGTCCGTAAAAGCGCGCCAGGGCGGTGAACATCGGGTCGACCGCCGGGAAGCTTTCATGCAGGCAGCGCTGGGTGCTCAATCGCACCAGTATTTGCCCGCGCGCTCCTTTGCCGAGCGAAAGATGGGCAGTGCCGGGTGCCAGATGGATGGTGCCCGGCTGCACTGGCATGGCCTGTTCCGCCAGAACCACGGGCAGATGTGTGGCGCGGCGGAGCTGTTCTGCCAGCAGCGGCTGGAAGCTGGCAGGCAGATGCTGGGTAATGAAGATGGGAAAGGCCGGATTGTCCTCAAGGCCCTTGATGACCGAGAGGATCGCGCTGATCCCGCCGGTCGATCCGCCGATGGCCACGGCGCGCACGAGCGTACCGGGCGGCCGCAGGCGTGCGCTCGCCTCATCGAACCGTTCCGGCGTGCGGCTACGTTCAGCCGCTGGCGCCAGATGGGCCAGGCGATCGAGCAGATGTTCGACGAATTGCGGGCTGAAATGGCCGGCGCTGGGCTTGGCGACGACATCGCCGGCACCCAAGGCGAGCGCCTGCAGGGCGACCTCGCTGCCCTCGCTGCATGAACCGCTGAGCAGCACCACCTGCCGGCGCTGATCGGGGCCAAGCAGGTGGGGGAGCACCTGCAAGCCGTCGAGCTCGGGCATGTCGATATCGAGAAGCACCAAGTCCACCGACTTTCTGGCCACGAAAGCCAGAGCCTGCTTTCCGCTGGCGACCGTGCCGACCACGCGGAAGCGCGGATCTTCGCCGAGCACCCGGCCCAGCACGCGGCGGACGACCAGCGAATCATCGACGATCAGCACATCGATGGGCGAACCATCGGTTCCGGAGCTGGCATCGGACAGGAGGGCAGCGCACGCCATTCCCGGCGCTCCCGAGCCCCTAGAGAACCCCGACGATCTGGAGCTTGCTCTCCAGCGTGTCGCGATCGAAGGGCTTCATGACATATTCGTCGGCACCGGCATCGACGGCGGCGCGGATATGGTCCACGCCATTCTCGGTGGTGCAGAAGATCACCTTGGGCGGATGGGCGAAATTGCGGCGGGAGAGTTCCTTGAGGAATTCCAGGCCGCTCATCACCGGCATGTTCCAGTCGAGCAGCACCACGTCCGGCACCTGCCCTTCGCACATGTCGAGCGCTTCACGTCCGTCCTGCGCTTCGTGGACGTCGAGATCGAGGGATTCCAGAATGTGGCGTGCCACCTTTCGGATCACCTTGGAGTCATCGACAATGAGGCAGTTCGGCATGAGTCGCGACCCCTGATACTTGCTTGCCTACTAACCTACGGGCAGAGCGTGTCATTTTGGTAAATTCGTTAAATATCTCAGGCGGCCAGCGCGCCAGACGGGGCGTTGGTGAAATCGGCGAGCGTGAGCAGAAGATGGCTGCGGCCATCATAATCGACGAGGCCGGAAACGAACGGCCGCCAGGCAGGATCGATGCGGCCGCGCAACGGCTGCACGCCGCCCTGCGCCTGGCAGATATCGGTCACGGCATCGATGAGGAAACCATAGCTGTGCCCGGCAATGTCCGCGACAATCGCCAGCGGTGCGGTCTGTGCATCCGCCGCCGTGCCAAAGATGCGCGATTGCAGATCGATCACGGTGAGCACCCGGCTGCGCAGCGCCGCTAGCCCGCGCACATGCATAGGCGCCAATGGCACGGGTACGATATCCCCCAGCCGCACCACGGCTTCGATGGCACAGGCCCGCACGGTAATCGGGGCGCCCGCGATGGAGGCGAACAGGAACAGCGAGTCGGTCATGCGGCCTTCCGTGCGAAGCTGGAGATCGCCGCCATCAGCCCGGCGCGGTCATAGCGGTAGATGGAGGGCAGCGCGTCGGGGTCGGCGGGCAGTTGCGGCTGTTCCCGCAGGGCAAGCACTGGAACGCCCATGGGCGCTGGGGCGTGGCCGCTGCCACATAGTACGACATCGGGCGGCGCGTCGCCTGTGGCGCCCAGAACGACGTCATAGCCGGCCTGAACGAGCAGCGGCGCCAGGATGTTGCGCATCCACGGGTCTTCGACATCGGCGATCATGCAGCGCACGGCCTGCGCGGCGGCGCCAGAGGCCGGGCGGGCCGCGACCTCCTCGAACAGCGTGAACGGATCGACCAGCTCCAGTTGTCGCTCGCCGACCAGCACAAGGCCGGCGATCCGTCCCCGACCGATCGGCACGTCCAGCCGGGCGGGGATTTCCAGAATGTCCAGCACCTCTTCGATGAGGAAGATGAGCAGATCGCGCCCGTCATGCAGGCGCATGGCCTTGAGCACACCGGTCTCATCCGGGCGGACGTTGAGTGCCGGCAGCAGGCGCTCCTCGATCCGCGCGAATGCCCGTCCCTCCGAGCGCCCGATCTGCGCACAGTCCAGTTCCTCGACGCGCTCGACGATGGGCAGCGGCATCAGCCGTTCCACGCCATCCCGGTCGCGATAGAAGAGCACCTGCAAGGTATCGATGGCCTCGGTCGGTTCCTGGCTGTGATGATCCCGCCGCGCCTTGTCGGCATCGACCACGGGCAATTGCGCGATCTGGAAGAGCCCGGTGGCGTCGAGCAGCAGCATTGGCTGGCCGTTGTCGGGGAGCGTCATGCCCGCAAAAGCGCCGGCGGATGCGATCACCGGTGAGGCCGGGCGAATGACCAGTTCCTCATTGCTGTCGACGGTTTCGACACCCAGCACATAATTTTGGCCGGCCGAGGAGCGAATGACCATCAAGGTCCGCGGCCCGTTCGCTTCGGCCTGACGGGCAAGGCCCAGCACGTCCTCAAGCGCTACAACCGGATGACGCTCGCCGCGAATGGTCGCGATGCGTCCGCCGGCGACCTCCTCGATCGAGACCATGGCGCTGTTTTCGTGGATCAGCTCGACGACATTGCCACGCGGCATGGCGAAGGTCTGTCCGCCGCACCGCACGATCAGGCCGGGAATGATGGTCAGCGTCAGTGGCACGCGCATGGTGATCACCGTGCCGTCGCCAGGCGTCGTGGTGATGTCGATCACGCCGCCGATCTGCTCG
Source organism: Sphingobium sp. B2D3A (assembly GCF_025961795.1). Taxonomy (NCBI): domain Bacteria; kingdom Pseudomonadati; phylum Pseudomonadota; class Alphaproteobacteria; order Sphingomonadales; family Sphingobiaceae; genus Sphingobium; species Sphingobium sp. B2D3A. The sequence continues at coordinate 802,478 of NZ_JAOQOI010000001.1, forward strand.
ATATTGGCCCGCACGACATCCATGCCGACGCCACGCCCGGAGATGGAAGTGACCTCCCGCGCCGTGCTGAGGCCGGGCAGGAAGATCAGGTTCAGCTTCTCGGCGTCGCTCATCCCGGCTGCCTCGGCAGCGGTGACAAGCCCGGCCGCGACTGCTCGATCGACCAGGGCGGCCCGGTCCATGCCGCGCCCGTCGTCGGCCACCTCGATGACGATCTGGTTGCCCGACTGCCGGGCGACGATGTTCAGCCGGCCGACCTCGGGCTTGTCGGCCGCGATGCGGTCCGCCGGTGGCTCAAGGCCGTGATCGAGCGCGTTGCGGACGATGTGGGTGAGCGGATCGGCGACCATCTCGATCATTTCGCGGTCCATCTCGACATCGCCGCCGTCGAGAGTCACGATCACCTTCTTGCCCAGTTCGCGGCTGAGGTCTCGCACCATGCGCGGGATGGCCGCATACAGGCGGTCGACCCGCTGCATCCGCGTCTTGCTGATCATGTCGCGCAGGTCCGCGACATTGGTCGACATCCGCTCGAAGCTGCTCTCCACATCCGGCGCGACACCATGGTCACGCATCCGGCGCGCCAGATCGTTGCGGGCGAGCACCATATCGGAGATGCCGTTCATCAGCTGATCGATGAGCGCCAGCGGCAGTCGAATCGTGCGCGGCGCTTTGTCGCGCGGTGGGGCGGTCGGTTGCTGCTGACTGGGCGTCGGGGGAGCGGGTGCCTCTAGCGAGTCCGCGCGCGGCGCGGGCGGTTCGCGGGGTGGGGCCGGCATCGTTGGGGCAGGCGCGATGGGGTGAAAGAGCTCAAAGCCGCCGGATCGGAGTGACAGGGCATCCAGCAGCCCGTCATCATCGGCTTCATCCGGGACGGGCTCGCCGCCCAAGCCCCGCGCCAGCGCGCCGATTCGGTCCATAACCGCCAGCACGGCCGTGACGGTGGCGGGATCGGCCAGCCGTTCGCCGCGCCGGATGGCTGCCAGCACGTCCTCGGCGCCATGCGCCAGCCGCTCGAAACGGGGGAGGTTCAGGAAGCCGCAGCTTCCCTTGACGGTGTGAAAAAACCGGAAAAACGCGTCGAGGCGGGACTTGTCGGTCGGGTCCGCTTCCCACGCGACGACTTCGCCGGAGAGGACCTCCAGCGTTTCAAGAGTTTCCGCAATGAACTCCCCGATGATCTCGTCCATGCCGCCGCCTGTGGTTAACGCGGCGACACCTTTGGGGCCAAGTCGTGAAAGCCCGGTTAAGACCTGCCGGTCGGGCTCTCACACAGGCGGGATCAAGCCGGCAGGCGCGCGCCGAACAGCAGGTGGGGCTCATCAGCGCCCGAGATCATCAGCTCGCCGCCCGCTTCGGTCGCCACCGTGCGGATCATCACGGCTGCGGCCGTGCGGGTGGTCAGATCGCCATGCCCTTCCAGCCCGGCGCGAATGGCGGGGTCGAAGGTGATGCGCGTGCCTTCGCCGCGCACCGCGATCTCGGTCGATCCGCCCTGCTGTTCCGCGCCGATGGCGATCACGCCGCCGCGCGGCAGGGCTTCGCCGGTCAACAGCACCAGATTGAGCAGCAGCTTGGCGGCCGGCTTGGAGAGGCTGTCCCCGGCGATCATCCAGTCGAGCGAGATCTTGCCGCCGGGCGGAAACATGCCTTCCACGGCAGAACGGATCTCATGCACGGGAATGGCCTCGCCATATCCGCCCCCGGCTCCGAAGGCCAAGCGGAAGAATTTGAGCTTGCCCGCCGTCGTCCGGGCGCTGTCCGCCAGCAGCGTGAGGCATTGCTCGCGCATCCGCGGGTCGGTCTCATCGGCAAGCAGCTCGATGCCGTTGTTGAGCGCGCCGACGGGGCTGAGCAGATCATGGCACAGGCGAGAGCAGAGCAGGCTGGCGAAATCGATGGAGTCGGACGCGGTGGATTTGACCAAGACGGGGATATCCTCTCTTCAGGCGATGGCCGTGCCCTCATGGCGCTGCGGGCGCGCGGGTGCAAGCCGCCCATGCGGCGAACCGACCAGTTCGACGGGATCGAAAACGCCATGGATGCGGCCTGACGCGACAACCTGCCAGGCCAGAAGGTCGCCGCGCGCGTCGAGGAGCAGCCAGATCTCGCCCGCTGCCCCCGCCATGGCCGCATCGACCGCCGAGGGGACGGCCTCGCCATGGGGATGCGAATGATAATGGCCGACAATGGCCGGTCCGCCCTGGCGCGCCTCGCGATGCGCGGCGATGAGCACGGCCGGATCGACTTCGAAGCGGTGCTCGGGCTGGTTTGCGACATTGGCGGCAGCGCGAAGTTCGGTGATGGCGATGTCGGTCGTCCCGCCGTCCGCGCCAGCCAGGCGCTGGCCCAGGAGGAGGCCGCAGCATTCTAGCGGGGCGGCAGCCTTCGCCTGCGCGCGGATCGCATCGCGCAGCGGTCTTGATATGTGCACGGCCATCCCCAGATATTAGGCCGTGGAAACGGGGGTTACCAGCATTACGGCGCTGATCACGCAGGCCGAGCACGGCATGAGACTGGATCGCGCGCTTGCGAGCGTGCTGCCAGACCTGTCGCGCGAGCGCGTGAAGGCGTTGATCCTGGCAGGTCAGGTGACCGGGCCGGACGGCCGCCCGGCGGCTGATCCAGCCTATAAGGTGAAGGCCGACATGGCCTTTGCCGTAGAGATCCCGGAGGCGACGCCCGCCGAGGCGCAGCCGCAGGCGATCGATCTGGTGATCGCCCATGAGGATGCGCATCTGATCGTGGTGGACAAGCCGGCTGGCATGGTCGTGCATCCCGCCGCCGGCAACCCGGATGGCACGCTGGTCAATGCCTTGCTCCACCATTGCGCCGGGCAGCTTTCCGGCATTGGCGGGGTGGCGCGGCCCGGCATCGTCCACCGCATCGACAAGGATACCTCGGGGCTTCTGGTCGTCGCCAAGACCGATCAGGCGCATGAAGGACTGGCCCGCCAGTTCAAGGACCACAGTATCGACCGGCGCTATCTCGCCATCGTGCAGGGGCGGCCTGCGCCGCCTTCCGGCAAAGTCGATCAGTGGATCGGCCGCTCGGATGCGGATCGCAAGAAGATGGCTGTGCAGCGCGAGGGGCGCGGCAAGCACGCCATCACCCATTATCGCACACTCGAGCGACTGGATCGGGCGGCGCTGATCGAGTGCCGGTTGGAGACGGGGCGGACCCATCAGGTGCGCGTGCACATGGCCCATCTCGGCCACCCGCTGCTGGGCGATCCTGTCTATGCCCGCGGTGGCGTCCACAAGGCGCTGCTCGCCGAACTTGGCTTTCATCGTCAGGCGCTTCATGCGGCCCGGCTGGGCTTCATCCACCCGGTCACAAGCCAGCCTCTCAGCTTTGAAAGCCCGATTACGGATGACATGCAGCAACTGTTCAGCCATCTTTGCGTATAAGGATGAGCGCGATGCCCCTTCTTGTTTGCGCGCTCCAGAAGGATGAAGTTTCGTGAGTAACGGCAGTAATCTCCCAGCAACGATCCCTGCGCTTGGCGGCGATGCAAGCCTGAACCGCTATCTCTCGGAGATTCGCAAGTTTCCGCTCCTCAAGCCCGAGGAGGAGTATATGCTCGCCAAGCGCTATCAGGAGCATGGCGATCCGGAAGCGGCGGCGCGGCTGGTGACGAGCCATCTGCGACTCGTGGCGAAGATCGCCATGGGCTATCGCGGCTATGGCCTGCCTGTCTCCGAGCTGATCTCCGAGGGCAATATTGGCCTGATGCAGGGCGTGAAGAAATTCGAGCCGGACCGGGGCTTTCGTCTCGCCACCTATGCGATGTGGTGGATTCGCGCGTCGATCCAGGAATTCATCCTGCGCTCGTGGAGCCTCGTGAAGATCGGCACCACGGCGGCGCAGAAGAAGCTGTTCTTCAACCTGCGGCGCATGAAGAACCAGATCGAAGCCTTCGAGGATGGCGATCTGCGCCCCGAGGATGTGACCAAGATCGCGACCGATCTCGGCGTCTCGGAAGATGACGTCATTTCCATGAACCGCCGCATGGCCATGGGCGGCGACACCTCGCTCAACGTTTCCATGAACGATGACGGCGAAGGGCAGTGGCAGGACTGGCTGGCGGACGAAGGGCCGTTGCAGGACGAGCGGATTGCCGACGCGCAGGAAAGCGACGTGCGGCACGACATGCTGCTCGATGCGATGGATGACCTCAATGACCGCGAACGGCATATCCTGCAGGAGCGGCGCCTCGCGGAGGAGCCCAAGACGCTCGAGGAACTCAGCCAAGTCTATGGCGTCAGCCGCGAGCGCGTGCGCCAGATCGAGGTTCGGGCGTTCGAGAAGCTGCAGCGCGCGATGCTTCGGATCGCCGGTGAAAAGCGCCTGATGACGGTAGCCGGCTGACGAGTCTGCGGATTGCGCTCGTCGCCTAGGCGAAGGGGCAGTCGTAACGGATAGGGGACGCGATGCAGCGCAAGCGTGCCTCTGGCTCGTGGATGGGATTGGCAGGCCGTAGCCCGCGGGCGCGGGTCTGGCGTGTTTTGGCGATCCTCTTTGTCTTGTTCGTCCTGCCTGTACTCATTGGTGCGGTGCTGTTTACCAGCAGCGCGCCCCTTGCCGACGCCCGCCCCACGCCAACGCCTCTGCAGGTCGGTGCCGGTCGGGCCGCAATCGAGCAGTTGCAGGCCAGCAGGCAGCGGCCCGGCGGTGTCAGCCTGCTTACGCTCACGCCCATCCATCTCGATGGCTTGAGTGCGCTCGCAACTCATGGCTTTCGCCCTGACCGGCTCACCCTCTACCTCCACGATGAGCGGCTCCATGTCGCCGCGAGCCATGCCCTGCCACTCGGGCGCTGGCTGAATGTCGGTCTGGTCGTAAGCGGCCCGAGTAACGGATTTCCCGAAGTAGAGGCGCGCATCGGCGCGGTCTCGTTGCCGGCATATCCGACTCGGCTGCTGCTGGAGGGGTTGCGTCAGCTGCTGCGTCTGCGCGGCGCCGTGATCCCGCCGTTCGACACGGTCGTGCAGCGCTTCTCCATCCGCAATGGCGCGGTGATGGCGGCGGTGCAGTTGCCGCCCAAGACCGGCCTGCTCGATCAGTTTACTGGCGGTGACGCGATCGACGGCGCGCAGGTGCTCGATCGCTATTGCGCGCTGGTGGCGCTGCAGGCGCGCCATCCGCAAAGCGACTTTGCCATACAGGTCCGCCGTGCGTTCCCGCCGAGCCAAACCGCAACGTCGGAAACGAATCGGGCGGGCTTTGTCGCGCTTGCGATGCTGGTGGTCGATCCGCGCGCCGGACAACTGGCCGGGCTGGAGCTGAGCGCCACGCGCCGCTGTCCGCCGCCTGCGACAGCAATCACGCTCCATGGCCGGGACGACATCCCCAAGCATTGGGCGCTGTCCGCCGCGCTGGCTGCGCAGACCGGTGTGCAGTTCTCATCCGCGATGGGCGAATGGAAGGAACTGGCGGACAGCCTGTCTGCCGCGTCGGCGTTCCAGACCGGCACCGCCTCTGGCTTCTCCTTCGTCGATCTGGCGGCGGACCGCTCCGGCTCCCAGATCGCGCAGGCCGCTGGCGATCCGCGCCGGGCGCAGGACGTGGCGCGACGCCTGGCGACCGCGACGCAGGAACGCCTGCTGCCGCCTGCTCTGCTTCAGAACGACGAGGGGCTGAGCGATGCCGCCTTCGCCGCGCGCTACGGCAGCGTCGAAGACCCGCGCTACACAAGGCTCGTTGCCGAGGTCGACCGGGCAGTGGTGCGGGATGGATTGCTGGCACAACCTGACTGAGCAAGCCCCGGCGCGGCCTCGCAGCGAACGCCCATTTGCCTGTTGCGCAAAAGCGGCTAGGGCGTGGACCATGCTCAATACAGTTCTCGTGATGATCGGCGGCGCCATCGGCGCGGCCCTGCGCTACCAGTTGGGACGCGCGAGCCTGCGCATCATGGGGCCGGGCTATCCCTGGGGCACGCTCGCCGCCAATGTGCTGGGCGGGCTGGCCATGGGCCTCGTCGCGGGCTGGCTGGCCGCGCGCTACCAGGGCCAGCAGGGCGAGCAACTCCGGCTGCTCGTGGCAGTCGGCCTTCTCGGCGGCTTCACGACCTTCTCCGCCTTCAGCCTGGAGACGATGCTGATGATCGAGCGCGGCGAAGCGATGAATGCGCTCGGCTATGTGCTGCTCTCCGTCGCCGCCTCCATCGGCGCGCTTGCGCTGGGGCTCACCCTCATGCGGAGTGCCACGGCATGAGCAAGACCGATCTCGCTGGCGTCCGCCAGTTCACCGTGCGTGCCGAGGATGACGGCATCCGCCTCGACCGCTGGTTCAAGCGCCACATGCCGGAAGTGAGCTTCGCCATCGTCTCGCGCTGGGCGCGGACGGGGCAATTGCGGGTCGATGGTGCTCGCGCGACACCGGGCGACCGCATTGCCGAGGGGCAGACCTTGCGCGTGCCCCCGCTCGATGTCGCTGCGGCAAAGGAAGCCGGCAAGGCACCACGCCCGCGACCCATCCTGACCGAGGATCAGATCAACTTTGCCGAGGGTTTGGTCATCCACCGCGACGCGCAGGCCATCGTCATCAACAAACCGCCGGGCCTTGCCACGCAGGGCGGCACCAAAACGCACGAGCATGTCGACGGACTGCTCGATGCTCTGATGTTCGAGCGCGACGACCGGCCGCGCCTCGTCCACCGGCTGGACAAGGACACCAGCGGTGCGCTGCTGCTCGCTCGCACCTCGCGCAGCGCGGCGCATTTCGCCAAGAGCTTCTCGTCCCGCACGGCGCGCAAGGTCTATTGGGCCATCGTGATGGGCGTGCCCTCCGTCTCGGACGGCTTCATCGACCTGCCGCTCGCCAAGCAGCCGGGCACCGGTGGCGAGAAGATGCATGTCGATGAGAAGGACGGCCTGCCCGCCCGCACGCGCTACCGGGTGATCGAGCGCGCCGGCAACCGCGCCGCCTGGGTGGAGCTGCAGCCGCACACCGGCCGCACCCATCAGCTGCGCGTCCATATGGCTGAGATCGGCCACCCGATCGTAGGCGACGGCAAATATGGCGGCAAGGAGGCGTTCCTCAGCGGATCGATCAGCCGCAAGATGCACCTGCACGCCCGGCGCATCCGCATCGACCATCCCGATGGCTCCCCGCTCGATGTGAAGGCCGAGCCGCCCTTCCATTTCGCTGAAACGCTGGCGAGCCTGGGCTTCGACGTGAACGAGGGCGATCTCTCGCTCGAGATCGACATCCAGCCGACCGCCTCCGACCGCAAGGCCGCCGACAAGCGTGCGTCGACCGCCCACGCCAAGGACATGCGCAAGGCCCGCCGTGGGGAACGCCGCTCCCGCAGCGCACCGGACAAGCCCGAGCGCTTCAAGGGCCCGCCCAAGCCGCGCGGCAAGGGCGGCAAGCCGGCGGGGCCGGCCGCGCGCCCGGGTGCCAAGCGGCCTACCGGCGGCGCAGGGTCGCGCAAGCCGGGGCGAGATTAAAGACAAAAGCCTTTATACCCTGAGACACCGCTGTCACCCCGGACTTGATCCGGGGTCCAGCTATCTTCCTTTTCGCCGTCACACTGCACTCAAGCTTTGATAGGTCCAACAAGAGCAGCGAGACCCCGGATCAAGTCCGGGGTGACGGTAGAGGAGGACTGGACAGTCAACCGTTTAGGCACATGCAGGATTCTGCACTGCGGTATCGCCTGTCTGCTGCCCTCCGCCCATCACCCCGCTTGATTTCGCAGGCGCACAATGACAAGGGCCTCTGCCATTGGAAAGGCGCAGGCCTTCCATTATATTCTTCATTCGACCGATCGAAAGGTCCGCCATGCGCACTCGCCTTTATCCGCTCAGCGAGCTGGAAGACATTCCCGGCACGACCGTGTTCAACGCCCGCCGTTCGCGTGAGGCCTATCACCTGCATAAATTCTGCATGTCGCTGATGGACGCGGGCAATCGCGCCGAATTCAAGGACCATGAGCGCGCCTATCTCGACAAGTTCAAGATGAGCGAAGAGCAGAAGCGCGCCGTGCAGGATCGCGATTTCAGCAAGCTCATCGATCTGGGCGGTAACATCTACTTCCTCGTCAAGCTCTCCAATACCGATGGCTGGAGCACGCAGCGTGCCGTGAGCTCGATGACCAACATGACGCCCGACGAATATGCCGCGATGATGCGGTCCGGCGGTCGCTCGCCGACTGGCCAGCGCTCCAAGCGGGAGGGCAACTGACATGGCACGGATCACTGCCGGCATTGCCACCAGCCACGTCCCCGCCATCGGCGCCGCCTTCGACACGGGGCGCTCGACGGACGATTACTGGAAGCCGATCTTCGATGGCTATGAGTGGGTGAAGACCTTCGAGCAGGAAGAAAAGCCCGACGTCGTCATCCTCTGCTACAACGATCATGCCTCCGCGATGATGCTGGACGTGGTGCCGACCTTCGCGCTCGGCATGGCCGAGGAGTTCGAGCCGGCCGACGAAGGCTGGGGCAAGCGCGAGGTTCCGGTTGTCGAGGGACATATCGAGCTGGCCGCGCACATGGCCGAGCAACTCGTCATCGACGAGTTCGACATGACCCTGATGAACAATATGGATGTGGACCATGGTTGCACGGTTCCGCTCAGCCTGATGTTCGGCAAGGTCGACAAATGGCCGTGCAAGGTCATTCCGCTTGCGGTGAACGTGACGCAGTTCCCGACGCCCTCGGGCGCGCGCTGTTGGGCGCTGGGTGAGGCGATCCGCTATGCGGTGGAGACCTATCCCGAGGATCTCAACGTACAGATCTGGGGCACTGGCGGCATGAGCCATCAGTTGCAGGGGCCGCGCGCCGGGCTGATCAATCCCGAGTTCGACAATGCCTTCCTGGACAAGCTCGTCGGCGAGACCGATGAGCTGCGCGCCATCACCCGGCTGGAATATCTGCGCGAGGCGGGCACTGAGGGCATTGAGCTCATCATGTGGCTCATCATGCGCGCCGCGCTCGGCACCGAGGTGGAGGCGTTGCATCGTTTCTATCATGTTCCGGCCTCCAACACCGCCGTCGGCCACATCGTGCTGCGGCCCAAGGAGATCGCGGAAGCGCCCGCCAAGGCGCTCGCCTGAGCGGCTTGGCCCTCTTCGCAGCATCCCAGGAAAGCCCGGCCTTGCGCCGGGCTTTTTCGTTTGTCGGCTCAGCGTGTCGGTTTGTCACATAAAGCTTCCTATATATAAAGAATCCTTTATATGAGGGTTTCGTACGGCGTGCGTTGCGCCGGTTGGAGCTGGAGACTGCCATGACGTCCAAACCCCCTTTCCGCGCCGACCATGTCGGCAGCTTCCTGCGTCCGCAGGCGCTTATCGAGGCCCGACACGATCATGCCGCCGGCAAGATCGACGCTGCCGCCCTGCGCGCGATCGAGGACAAGGCCATTGCCGATGTCGTGGCGTTTCAGGAGAGCGTCGGCGTCAAGGCGGTGACGGACGGCGAGTTCCGCCGCAAATTCTTCCACACCGACTTTCTGTTGCAGCTTGACGGCATCGAGGAGCAGGGCGGCATGGAAGTGCAGTTCCAGAATGCGATCGGCAAGGACGTGCATTTCGCGCCGCCCAAGATGGTGGTGACCGGCAAGATCGCCCACGCCAAGCCGATCCAGCGCGCGGATTACGAATATCTCGCCAGCGTGGTGAGCGAGACGCCCAAGGTCACCATTCCCTCGCCCACCATGCTGCATTTCCGCGCCGGGCGCGAAGGCATCAGCGAGGCGGTCTATCCCGACATGGCCGATTTCTTCGCGGACGTGGCATCGGCCTATCAGGAGGAGGTTGCCGACCTCGCCGATGCCGGCTGCCGCTATCTGCAGCTTGACGATACCAATATGGCCTATCTGTGCGATGACAAGCAGCGCGAGAATGCCCGCAAGCGCGGCCTCGATCCCGATGATCTGCCGCGCCATTATGCCAAGATGATCAACGATGCGCTGGCCACCGCGCCGGATGACATGTTTACGGCGATGCACCTGTGCCGGGGCAACTTCCGCTCCAGCTGGGCCGCCGAGGGTGGCTATGAGCCGGTCGCCGAGATCATGTTCAACGAGGTCGATATCGACTCCTTCCTCCTCGAATATGACGATGCGCGCTCGGGCGACTTCGCGCCGCTGCGCTTCTTGCCGAAGGGCAAGATCGTCGTGCTCGGCCTGATCACCACCAAGCTGGGTGAATTGGAGACCAAGGATGAGGTGAAGCGCCGGATCGACGACGCGACGAAATATGTCTCGCTCGACCAGCTTGCCCTGTCGCCGCAATGCGGCTTCGCCTCGACCGTCCACGGCAATGACATCGCCTTCGACCAGCAGAAGGCGAAGATGGAGCTGGTCGCCGAGGTGGCCCAGGAGGTCTGGGGCTGACGAGGACTAGACGCGCTCCTTCCCACCGCGCCGCGCGGGGGAGGGAGCGTCGCTCCTAAAGCGCCCGATCTGGCGGTAGCACCGCCGGGCCGGGCTCACGCAGATGCGGGTCCGGGTTCATGTGCAGGCGCGGTCCTTCGTCATCCCAGATGAAGCGCAGGTTGCGCACGCGGATCAGATAGCTGAGGCCAATCGCTGCGGAGAGAAAGCCGGCCGCGCCGCCCACGCCCATCGCAGCCCGCGCGCCATAGGTGTCGGCGACCCAGCCGATCAGCGGCGCACCGAGCGGCAGGCCGCCCAATGTGATCGCGACATAGATGGCCATCACCCGCCCGCGCATCGCCCGGTCCGTCGCCAACTGGACGAAGCCGTTGGATGAGGTGAGCGAAGTCTGTGCTGCCAGCCCCACGCCGATCAGCACCAGTCCAAACAGGATATAGCTCGGCGAGAGCGCGGCGGCAGTCATGAAGCAGCCGAACAGGAAGGTGCCAATGACCGCGTGATGCATCCGGGGCCGGTCGCGCCGGGCTGTGAGCAAGGCGCCGGTGACCGAGCCGATCGCCATGATGGAGGTCAGCAGGCCATATTCGCTGGCGCCCTTCTGATAGACGGTCGCCGCCATCACGCTGATAAAAATGCCGAAGTTCATGCCCAGCGTGCCGAAGAAGAACAGCATCAGGAACACGGTGCGAATGTCCGGTCGCCCGGCCACATAACGAAAGCCATCGAGCAGCCGGCTCACCCCGCGCGGCTGCGCCGCCGCATGGGCATGCCGTGTCACCCGCACATTGAGCAGGCCGGTGGTGACGATCAGGTAGGACAGGCCATTGATCACGAACACCCAGCCCGTGCCGACCAGCGCGATGCACAGGCCCGCCAGTGCCGGGCCGATCATGCGGGCGGTCTGGAAGGCCGTGCTGTTCATGGCCACCGCGTTGCCGATGATCTCGTCCCCCACCAGATCGGAGACGAAGCTGTGCCGCGCCGGCGCCTCGAACGCCATGCAGCACCCGAGCGCAAAGCCGAAGATGTAGACGTGCCAGAGCTCCGCCAGCCCCGAAATGATGAGCGCGCCAAGGCTGAGCGCCAGCAGGGTCTGGAAGCACTGGATCGTGATGAGCAGCTTGCGCCGGTCGACATGGTCGGCGACCGATCCGGTCACCGCCACAAGCAGCACCTGCGGCAGGAACTGCAGCGCGGTGAGAATGCCGACCGCGCCGGCGCTATGATCGGTTAGTTCGGTGAGCACCAACCATGTCTGGGCCGTGCCCTGCATCCAGGTGCCGATGTTGGAAAAGAGATTGGTGCTGACCCACAGCCGGAAGTTGCGGTTGGCGAGGGAGCGAAACATGCCATTGCCGCCTGACCTCATGCCGCCTCCTCTATCCTGTTCCGGCACAACGCCCGACGCGGCGCCTGGTCGCATGTTCATGCGGGTGAGCGACGCTGCTTGCCCGCGCAGTGGCCGGCCAGATGGCGCTAGTCCTCTTGTGCTGTCCGGGTCAACCGCACAACCGCCTTTATGGCGCCTGCCGGCCCTTGAACCCCTGCGCGACGACGAACCACTCCACCGACCCCTTCCGGCTGGACGGCGGCTTGGCGTGTTTGACGGTGCGAAAGGCCGCCTTGAGCTGTCGCAGCAGGCCATCATCCGTCCCGCCGGCAAAAACCTTTGCGACGAAGGCGCCGCCGGGCCGCAGGGTCTGCATCGCGAAATCGGCGGCCGCCTCGACCAGGCCCATGGTGCGCAGATGGTCCGTCTGCTGGTGGCCGACCGTATTGGCCGCCATGTCCGACAGGACCAGATCCGGCGCGGCGCCCAGCTCCGCGATCAGTTGATCGGGCGCTTCGTCTGCCATGAAGTCCATCTGGAGCAGGGTCACATCGGGCAGCGGCTCGATGGGCAAGAGGTCGATGCCCACGACCTTCGCTTTGGGCAGCACCTTTCGCACCGCCTGCGTCCAGCCGCCAGGCGCTGCGCCCAGATCGACGACATGGCGGACATCCTTGAGCAGGCCGAACTTCTCGTCCAGCTCCAGCAGCTTGTAGGCAGCGCGGCTGCGATAGCCCTCTGCCTTGGCCCGCTTCACATAGGGGTCGTTCAACTGGCGCTGCAGCCAGCGCGTCGATTGGGCCGTGCGCCCGCGTGCCGTGCGCACGCGCGTGCCGACAGATTTGTCACCTCTGGCCATTATCCCAGGTCCCGGCTTGAGGCGCTGTCCGTCAGCGCACGGAGAATCCCTTCGCGAATACCGCGGTCGGCGACGCCCAGCCGGTCTGCCGGCCAGATGTCGAGAATGCTTTCCAAGATGGCGCATCCCGCCACCACCAGATCGGCGCGCTCGTCGCCGATGCAGGGCTGGGCGATGCGCTCCGCTATGCTCATGGTGGAGAGCCGCCCAGCAATATCCCGCATGGCATCGGCCGGTACGGTCAGCCCGTCGATCGCCTTGCGATCATAGCGCGGCAGGCCCAGATGGACGCTGGCGAGCGTGGTGACAGTGCCGGACGTGCCGAGCAGGCGCACCGGCCCGGTCTTGGGCAGCCGCTCGGCAAAGGCGGCAAAAGCCTCGCGCATCCGCCGGAGCATTTCGGCATAGGCCGCGGCGCGCTCGCTGGCGGTGTCGCCATGGCCGGCCACGGCTTCCGCCAGCGACACGACGCCATGCGGGGCGCTGTGCCAGTCGACGATGCGCAACTGGTCGCCATCGCCATCGAGCAGCACCAGCTCGGTCGAGCCTCCGCCGATGTCGAAGATGAGCGCCGGGCCTTCGCCACGTTCCAGCAGCGCCTTACAGCCGAGGACCGCAAGCCGCGCTTCCTCGCGGGGCGAAATGATGTCGAGCATGATGCCGGTTTCGCGCTGCACCCGGTCGACAAAGGCGCGCCCGTTTTCTGCCTGCCGGCAGGCTTCGGTCGCAACAGAGCGCGCCAGGACCACGCGGCGGCGGCGCAGCTTCTCGGCGCAGACGGAGAGGGCGGACAAGGTGCGGTCGATCGCGGCGTCCGACAGGCGCCCGGTGGCGGAAAGGCCTTCGCCAAGGCGCACGATACGGGAAAAGGCGTCCACGATCACGAAGCGGTCGCCATCCGGCCGCGCAATGAGCAGGCGGCAATTGTTGGTGCCGAGGTCGAGCGCAGCGAGATTGCCGCGCGGCAGCGGACGATTGAAGGATCGCGCCTTCTGTTTCGCGCTCCCGGCGGACACTAGTGTGCCGGGCTCCTGCCCCATGCGCGGCGCGGGCGTCGCCTTATGCGCCATGACTTCTTGACCTTCTCTTCCGGCGGGACTTCCGCCGGGACTTGCTACCACGCTAGACGTGCGTGGCGGGCGACGCAAGGTGGCTGCCATGCTCCGAACGATGAGGGTGGAAAATCGCCTTGACCGCAGGCAGTCCGCGCCCTATCTGCGCCCGCTCTTGCCCCGTCGTCTAAAGGTAAGACTACGGACTCTGACTCCGTCAATCGAGGTTCGAATCCTCGCGGGGCATCCAGCTTTTCAGATCATCGCGACCGCGTCCGCCCCTTTCGGGGCGGTGCGGCCGGTCGCCGGTTTCGCGGCCGGATCAGCGCGGGCCGCGGGTTCCGCGCGGGTCGCGCCAGCGGAAGGTCGAATCGGCAATGGGCGCGCCATATTTCAGGTTGCTCAGGCGGATGTTGGTGCGGTTGCCCTGCGCATCCAGCGCCACCCAGCCATAGAGCGAGAGCCCGCCCGGCACGCCTGCCTTGCGCGTGAAGATGAGCGTGATGACGCCATATTCGGGGTGCTGGGGGTCACGCACTTCCACTGAGACGACGCGCGGATCGCCGGTATCGACGATCTTGCCATAGCGGGTGATGTCGCGCTTGGGGTCGAGCAATGCGCCGAGCGGTGAATTGCGGATCGGCCAGCGCTGCACCTGCGCAACCTGATAGTCGATCATGTAGAGCGAGCTGCCGTCGGCAACGATGAGCAGATCGCCGGCGCCATAATCGAAGCGGATCTTGCCCGGCTGCTTCCAGAGCAGCTTGCCGTTCTGCACCTGCCCGTTGCGGTCGGTCTGGGTGAAGTCGCCGCTCAGCGTGGTGATGCCGCGAACCGCCGTGCTGACGCTCGCCAGATCGCTCGACCGCGCGGCTTGCGCAGCAACCGGGCTCGCCGGCACCAAGGCCGGTGCCGCGAGCGCGCTGAGCATCAGAGAGAGCATGGCGGAACGCCGAGTGAATTTGGGAAGTCTGATCATCGCGCCCGGATAGGTCCCTGCCGTTGAATATCCACTGAATGCCGCGCGCCGCAGCGCGTTCCCGCGCCCGGGGGCGGGGCAACGGACCGCTCTTATTTGGGATTGCCCATTTCGTCGCGCAGCACTTCCCGGCGGCCGACATGGTTGGGCGCGCCGACCATGCCTTCATTTTCCATCCGCTCAATGAGGCGCGCCGCGCTGTTATAGCCGATCCGCATCTGGCGCTGGAGCCAGCTGGTCGAGGCCTTCTGGTTCTCGAACACGAGCTGGCAGGCCTTGCGGAACAGCTTGGCATCGGCGCTGTCATCCCCGAGATCGACGCCATCGAGCGCGAAGCTGCCATCTTCTGGCTCCTCGGTGACGGCGGAGATGTAATCCGGCTGGCCCTTGGAGCGCCAATGGTCGGCGACGCCGCGCACCTCATCATCGCTCACGAACGGCCCGTGGACGCGCATCAGGCCCTTGCCGCTCGCCATGTAGAGCATGTCGCCCTTGCCCAGCAGCTGCTCGGCGCCCTGCTCGCCCAGGATGGTGCGGCTGTCGATCTTCGAGGTGACGAAGAAGCTGATGCGGGTCGGCAGGTTCGCCTTGATGACGCCAGTGATGACGTCGACCGAGGGGCGCTGGGTCGCGAGGATGAGGTGGATGCCGGCGGCGCGCGCCTTCTGCGCGAGGCGCTGGATCAGGAATTCGACTTCCTTGCCGGCCGTCATCATCAGGTCGGCCAGCTCGTCGACCACCACCACGATCTGCGGCAGGGGCTGATAATCCAGCTCCTCCTCCTCGTAGATCGGCTGGCGGGTCTGTTCATCGAAACCGATTTGCACGCGGCGGCCCAGCGACTTGCCCTTGGCACGGGCGCCGCGGACTTTCTCATTATAGCCGGCGAGGTTGCGCACGCCGATGGAGGCCATCATGCGATAGCGATCCTCCATCTGCTCGACCGCCCATTTGAGCGCGCGGATGGCCTTGGCCGGCTCGGTGACGACCGGGGAGAGCAGATGCGGAATGTTGTCGTAGATGCTCAGTTCCAGCATCTTCGGGTCGATCATGATCAGGCGCAGATCGTCCGGCGTCATCCGGTAGAGCAGCGAGAGCAGCATGGTGTTGAGGCCGACCGACTTGCCCGAGCCGGTCGTACCCGCGACGAGCAGATGCGGCATGCCGGCGAGGTCGGCGATCACCGGCTCACCGAAGATGTTCTTGCCGAGGATGATGGGCAGGCCGCCCTTCTGCTCGGCGAACTGCTGGCTGGTGATGAGCTGGTGCAGCACCACGGATTCGCGGTCCGCATTGGGCAGCTCGATGCCGATCACCGTCCGCCCCGGAATGGTGGCGACGCGCGCCGAGAGCGCGGACATGTTGCGGGCGATGTCGTCGGCGAGCTGGATGACGCGGCTGGCCTTGATGCCGGGGGCTGGCTCAAGCTCATACATGGTGACGACGGGGCCGGGGCGCACCTCGGTGATCGCGCCCTTGACGTGGAAGTCATCGAGCACGCTTTCCAGCAGCCGCGCATTGCGCTCGAGGCCGGGCCGGTCGATCTTGCTGACCGCGCTGGCGGGCGCGGGCGACAGCAGGTCAGGGGATGGCAGCGCGCCATTGCCGAACAGGTCTTCCTGTCCCGAGACGGGGCCGAACGCCTTGGGAATGGCGGCGCTGCTCGGCGACTGGATGGTGATCGGCTGGCGGGGTGTGGTGTCCACCGGGCGGCGTGGTTCCGCCTCGCGCTCGGGATGCGGGTCGCGTTCGGGCTCGGCGACATCCAGGCTGCCAGCTTTCGCCGTGCGTAAGGAGCCAAGGCTGGAGAGCAGCGGCAGGGCAGGGCGGGCAAGATGCCAGAGCGGCTTTTCGAGCGCGAGGCTGCGGACCCACAGCCACAGCCCGCTGGCGATAAAGGCCGCAAGCAGCAGCCATTGCAGAATGAGGTCGGCGGTTTCGCCAAGGCGCGCCGTCAGGGCGGTGAGGCCGTGGGCGAACAGGAAGCCGATGACGCCGCCCCAGCGGGCCGGCAGCCCGACCAGCGGTTCGGGCTGGGCAATCCACAGGCCGGTGCCGATGAGCAGCAGGCCGCCGATGCATTTGGCGATCTGCCCCTGCCAGCCGCTCATGTCTGCATCGGCCCACAGGCGCCGCGCGAAGACGAGGATGAAGGGCAGCAACAGCAAGGCAGGCAGGCCGGCGAAGGTGAAGAGAATGTCCGCTGCCCAGGCACCGGCGGCGCCCATCAAATTGTGCGTCTCCGGACCGGCGGCGGTGTTCAGCGCTTGGTCGCTCACCTTGTAGCTGAGCAGCGCGAGCAGGAGGAACAGCGCCAGCGCGTACAGCCCGACCGAGCCAGCAAAGGTGCCGATGCGGATCAGGCTCCGGCGCAGCATCGCCTGCCATTCGGGGGTCCGATTCATCGGTGCCCGACTTGCCATTGCCACTCACTCCTTCGTCCGGCGCGGCGGGGTCACGCACGCGCCGTGCCCGAAATGTTCCGCGCGGCGACAATCCTCTTTCACGGACTCGGCGTCAAGAGTCCCCGGTTTTTCGGCATGCTGGGCGCGCTACGGCCGACGCCGAGACTGTCAGCCTCACCGGCGAGGCGGTTCCCCGGTGCGAATAGCGTTCCCGATTTCCAGCGTGTCGATCCGCAGCCGGCTGATGCGGGCCTGTCCGATGCGCAGCCGCCCGATGGCGAGCGCGCCGATGGCAATCGCGCCCATGGCGAGGGCGCCCAACGCGAAGGCGCCGACCGCAACTGCGCCGGTCGCGGAGGCCCCCGTCGCCGTCGCACCGGTCGCCACTGCACCCGTGGCGCTTGCGCCTGTGACGCGTGAGGCAGCCTGCGTCTGCGGCGCGCGCAGATCACGGCTCGGCGCGGAGGGGGCCATGTCGGGCCGGTCGGTCATTCGGCCGCTACGGCGCTGGCGTTGCCAGCATCGCTCATCTCGGCCTCCAGCTTGGCGGCCTCGATCTCGGCCGCCTTGGCTTCCACCAGCGAAACGATGTGGTCGATCATCTGGGCATCGTTGATGTGGTGATCGGTCACGCCGGAGAGGTAGACCATATGCTTGCCATTGCCGCCGCCGGTGAGGCCGATGTCCGTCTCCCGCGCTTCGCCGGGGCCATTGACCACGCAGCCCAGCACGGAAAGCGAGATTGGCGTATTGATGTGCTGAAGGCGGCTCTCCAGTGCCTCGACCGTGCGGATCACATCGAAGCCCTGCCTTGCGCAGCTTGGACAGGAGACGACACGGACACCGCGCGTGCGGATGCCGAGCGACTTGAGGATCTCATAGCCGACACGCACTTCCTCTTCCGGCTCGGCGGAGAGCGAGACGCGGATCGTGTCCCCGATGCCAGCCCAGAGCAGGTTGCCGATGCCGATGGCGCTCTTCACCGTGCCGCCGATCAGGCCGCCGGCTTCGGTGATGCCAAGGTGCAGCGGGCAGTCCACCGCGTCGGCAAGCTGCATATAGGCCGCGACGGCAAGGAACACGTCGCTCGCCTTCACCGCCACCTTATAGTCGTGGAAGTCTTGGTCCTGCAGCAGCTTGATATGGTCGAGCGCGCTCTCCACCAGCGCCTCGGGACAGGGCTCGCCATATTTTTCCAGCAGATCCTTTTCGAGGCTGCCGGCATTCACGCCGATGCGGATCGCACAGCCATTGGCCTTGGCGGCATCCACCACTTCCTTCACGCGCGCGGCAGAGCCGATATTGCCGGGGTTGATGCGCAGGCAGGCCGCGCCCGCATCGGCGGCTTCCAGCGCGCGTTTATAGTGGAAATGAATGTCCGCGATGATCGGCACCTTGGCCGCGCGGACGATCTGCTTCATCGCCGCCGTGCTCTCCACGTCCGGGCAGGAAACCCGGATGAGGTCGACACCGGCCTCCTCGCAGCGGCGGATCTGGTCGATCGTCGCCTTCGCATCGTGGGTCGGCGTGTTGGTCATCGTCTGCACGGTCACCGGCGCGCCGCCGCCGACCGGCACGTTGCCGACCATGATCTGGCGGCACTCGCGCCGCGCAATGTCGCGCCACGGGCGCAGGCCGGGATTATGCTCTGACATGATTGTCCTTGGAGAGGGGGCGTGTCCGGGGGTCGGTCATCATCCCGGCGCTTATAGCCCCGCTCTAGGGCAGAGGCGAGGGGGGATTGCGCGGATCAACCCGCCGCGGGGGCACGGGACGCACCCGTCGCAAGTCGCCATCATGGCGCGCGCGGTAAATCGTCCCGACAAGAGACAGATGCGCCGAGCCGTTGGCACAGGCAGGAACCCGCGAACGCGCGGGACGTTTTCATCGCCGGAAGGATCGTGACATGGCGCATTCACCTGTGCAGGCTTTGAGCTCTGCCGTTCGTCACCCGGGCATTCACGTCAAACCATTCGATGGCACGGCCATTGGCGCGCGCTATGAGCCAGGCAAGCTCAATCAGTGTCCCGATTGCGCCAGCACGCAATGGTATGTTGGACGCGTCAGCGCCCAATGCGCCGTCTGCGAAACGGCGCTGCCGCTCGCACAGGCCTGCTACCCGACCAGCCCACCGGTGTTCGTGACCCGCTTCGCCAAGCGAGCCAACAAAGCCTAGGCTTAGCCGCCGAAGGGCGGCTCGGGCAGACCCGGCACATCGACGGGGAAGCGGAAAATCGCGCCCGCATGCGGCTCGCGCGCCAGTGCCGTCTCGTCCAGCCCTGCCCGCGCCGTGGTGACATAAGCGGTGCACAGATCATCACCCCCAAATGCGATCATGGTCGGTCGGCTGACCGGCAGTGTCACCGTCTGCAGCAACTCGCCTTCGGGTGAAAGCCGCACCACCCGGCCACCCTCGAACAGGGCGCTCCAGTAACAACCCTCCGCATCGAACGATCCGCCATCGGGGCGCCCGGTGCCGTTCTCGAACTGGTGGAGGATGCGGCGGTTGGAGAGCGTGCCGCTCGCCGGATCGGCATCAAAGGCGCGCAGGGCGTGGCTGGGGGTGTCCGCGTGGCAGAAGGTCGTCCCCGACGCATTGAAGGCAGCCGCGTTGCAGGTGAGCATGCCGCCTTCGATCAGGTCGATCGCCCCATCCGTGCCGACGCGATAGAGCGCGGCATCATGCGCGCTCTTGGCCATGTTGACGCTGCCCACCCAGAACCGCCCGGCCGAATCCGTCCGCCCATCATTGAAGCGCAGGTCCGGCTTGTCCGCGAGAATCTGATCGCCAAAGGGCTGCGGCTCGGAGCCCCAGTCGGCCAGAATGGCGAGGCCGTCTTTCATCGCCAGCAGCAAGCCACCGGCTGCGCGGAAGGCGAAGCAGCCGACCGGCTGGGCGAAGGCGCGCATCTCGTCCGCGCCCGTTTCGGGGTCGAAGCGGTGCAGTTCGTTGCGCAGGATATCCACCCAATAGAGCTGGCGCTCGGCGGCGTGCCAGCGTGGCCCTTCGCCAAGTGCGGCGCGGGCATCGAGCGCGACCGATACGGCGGGCGAGGCTGCGGGGGCGGAGGGATGTGACGTCATGAACGATCTCCTGAGCCGGGATTCCCGGCGCTGACGGCGGAAAGGCCTATCAATCCTCGGCCGGGACGAGCCAGACGGTCAGCCCCGGCAGTTCGGGCGGGGCTTCTTCCGCGCTGAGCGGCAGGCGTTCCGCGTCGGCGCGGGCGCGGGCGAGAATGGCGGGCGGGGTGTCGGGGGCGAACAGGATGCGATCGGCCTGGCCCAGCGTGCGGGCCTCCCGAACCGTCAGGTCATCCGGGTCGTCCGAGCGCAAGGCGATGACATGCACGGCGCGCGAGGCGGGCGCGATGCGCGCTTCCAGCCACGGGTCTACCGCAGGCGTGCCGAAGGGGTCGAGCATGCCGCCCGGCGCCAGCGCCTCGCCAAGCGCGCGGCGGCGGTCGCGGGCATCGGGCCAGGCCTCCCGCATTGCGACCTTGGCGGCATTGAGCGCGCTGGCGAGGGCGCCGAGCCGGGCCGGGAGGATCGTCTCCAGCCGCTGGCGCAAGGCTGCGGCCAGCCCTGAGGAGGCGCCGCCCGTGGAAACGGCGATCAATACCGGATCGCGGTCGACAATGGCGGGGGTCGTGAAATCGCACAGCGCCGGCCGGTCGACGACATTGACCAGCAGTCCGCGCGCCTTGAGCCGGTCTGCGGCGGCTTGGGCGGCCGTCTCATCCTCCAGCGCCACGAAGGCGATGCGGGCAGTGGCATTCTCGTCCGCAACCGGCACGCCGCCGGCCCGCTCGATCAGCCGGCGCTTGGCGTCCGCGGCCTCCCCAGTGCCAAGCAGGATGACCGGCTGGCCCGACAGGATGACGAAGAGCGGAAGGCTGTGCATGGCGCTCTCCTAGCCGGTCCTGGCCCGTCCGTCTGCCCCTTGCGGTCGATGCTCAGTCCTTGAGAAAATCCGGCAGGCGCTCGGCGGCGATGATCGCCTCGGGCATGATGCGGTCGGCAACGACGGCGAATTGGTCGCCATCCACCATCACTTCGGGCACCAGCGCGCGCGAATTGTAGGTGCTCGCCATCGTTGCGCCATAGGCACCGGCGGTGCGGAAGATGCCGAGGTCGCCGGTCTTCACCACGTCGATATCGCGGGCCATGGCGAAGGTGTCGCCGCTCTCGCAGACCGGGCCAGCGATGTTGGCCACGATCCGCTCGCCGGTCGGCGCGACAGCCTCGAAGTCGTGGAAGGCATCGTACATGGCCGGCCGGGCGAGGTCGTTCATGGCCGCATCGACGATCACATAGGGGCGAATGACGCCGGGCTTCACCCAGATGACGCGGGTGAGCAGCACGCCGGCATTGCCGACGATCACGCGGCCCGGCTCGAAATAGAGCGTGACGTCCCAGCCCTTGGTCGCCCGTTCCACCATCGCGCCATAATCGGCGGGCGTCGGGGGTACCTTCGTGCGTTCATAGGGCACGCCGAGTCCACCACCCAGATCGATGCGGTCGATGGTGTGGCCAGCCGCGCGCAACTCGCCCATCAGCGCGCCGATCTTGCCATAGGCGGCTTCGAGCGGGGCGAGGTCGAACAACTGGCTGCCAATATGCGTGGCGATGCCGCGCAGGTTGAGGCCGGGCAGGGCGCAAAGCCGCTCGAAGATGCCGCCCGCCTGATCGATGGGAACGCCGAACTTGTTCTCCTTCATGCCGGTGGAGATCTTGGCGTGCGTGCCGGCATCGACATCCGGGTTGACGCGCAGCACGGCATCGGCGGTCTTGCCCATCGCGGCGGCGATCTCGGCGAGGACGGCGCCCTCCTCCTCCAGCTCGATGTTGAACTGGCCGATCCCGGCTTCCAGCGCCGCGCTCAGTTCAGCGCGAGTCTTGCCAACGCCGGAGAAGACGATGTCCTTGGCCGGCATGCCTGCCGCCAGCGCGCGCTGCATCTCGCCGCCCGAGACGATATCCGCGCCATAACCCTCGCGCGCCAGTACGCGCAGCACGGAGAGATTGGGGTTTGCCTTGATGGCAAAGGCGATGTGCTTGCGCGGCAGGCCGGCCAGCGCCTCGCGGAACACGCGGGCATGGCGCTCCAGCGTGGCGCGCGAATAGATGTAGACCGGTGTCCCGACGGCCTCGGCAATCGCCGCCATCTGCACGTCCTCGGCGTGCAGCACGCCATCCTTGTAAGCGAAATGATCCATGATCTGCGCCCCTAGAGGCTGGTGCGGCGGATGGAAACCGGCTTTTGCGTCTGGCGGGAGGGGTTATTGCCCCTTCGGTCATGGCCATGTTCATTGCACATGCAGCCAAGGGCAGGCATTGTTCCGGCTCTGGGGGCAGGAGAGTCTTGCCATGCTGATCCGTCAATCTGCCGACCTGACCGAAAACGACGTCACCGATGAAGCGCTGTATCTGCGCCGGCGCGAGTTCATTGCCGGTGTGGCCGGCATCGGCGCCGCCGGACTGATCGCACCGGCGGCGATGGCGGCGGATGCGCCGGCGACAGTCAAATTCTCATCCAACAAGATGAAGATCGACGAGACGCCGACGCCCTTTGCGGACGTCTCGACCTACAATAATTTTTACGAGTTCGGCACTGACAAGAGCGACCCGGCGGCCAATGCCGGCAGCCTGCGAATCGCGCCCTGGACCGTCGCCGTGGATGGCCTGTGCCAGAAGCCGCGTAAGTTCGATATTTCAGACATCGTGCGCCGCTTTCCGTTGGAAGAACGCATCTACCGGATGCGCTGCGTCGAGGCCTGGTCGATGGTCATTCCATGGATCGGCTTTCCTCTCTCCGCGCTGCTGCGCGAGGTGGAGCCACTCGGCAGCGCTAAATATGTGGCTTTCCAGACCCTCAACGATCCCAAGCAGATGCCCGGCCAGCGCCGGAACGTGATCGAATGGCCCTATCGCGAAGGCTTGCGGCTGGATGAGGCGATGAATCCCCTCACGCTGCTTTCGGTGGGCCTCTATGGCCGCCTGCTGCCCCGCCAGAACGGCGCGCCCATTCGTCTGGTCGTGCCGTGGAAATATGGCTTCAAGGGCATCAAGTCGATCGTGCGGATCACGCTAACCGACCGCCAGCCGCGCACCAGCTGGCAGATGCTCGCGCCCGACGAATATGGCTTTTACGGCAATGTGAACCCGGATGTGGATCATCCTCGCTGGTCGCAGGCGCGTGAGCGGCGCATCGGCGAGCTGCTGCGCCGCAAGACGCTGCCGTTCAATGGCTATGGCGATCAGGTTGCGAGTCTCTATCGCGGCATGAACCCCAAGAAGCTTTACTGACGGCATGACCAGGAA
Organism: Sphingobium sp. B2D3A; assembly: GCF_025961795.1. Classification (NCBI taxonomy): domain Bacteria; kingdom Pseudomonadati; phylum Pseudomonadota; class Alphaproteobacteria; order Sphingomonadales; family Sphingobiaceae; genus Sphingobium; species Sphingobium sp. B2D3A. The sequence goes on from NZ_JAOQOI010000001.1 coordinate 825,774, forward strand.
GACGCGCGATCGCCTGATCTCTGCGCTGGTCTGGCTGCTGTGCGTGGCGCCCCTGCTGCTGTTCGTCTGGCAGGGCCTGACCGGTGGACTCACGGCCAATCCCATCGAATATGTGTTGCGTGAGCTGGGCCTGTGGGGCCTGCGCTTCCTGTGCATTACGCTGGCGATCAGTCCACTGGCCAAGCTGCTCAAAATGCCGGCGCTGTTGCGCTATCGCCGCCGCATTGGCCTGTGGGCCTTTGCCTATGTGGCGCTGCATCTGATCATGTATGTGGCGGTGGACCAGCAGTTCGGCTGGTCGTTCATCGTCGCGGATATCGTCAAGCGGCCCTACATCACCATCGGCATGGCGGCCTTTGTGCTGCTGGTCCCGCTGGCGATCACCTCCGCCAATCGCATCCGGCGCAAAATGCGCGTGCGCGCATGGCGGCGCTTGCACCAGCTTGTCTACCTCATCGCGATCATGGGCGTGGTGCATTATTTCCTGCTGGTGAAGGCCGATACGCGCTCGCCGCTGATTTATGGGGGGATCGTGGCGGCACTGCTCGGCTGGCGAGCGGTCATGCGGTTGCGCGCAGGGCCTGCGCGGCCGGCTTCCGCAGCATCCCAGCTGGACCAGCCTGCCCCGAGCCTTTAGCGTCAGGCCCGTCATCAGGGGGATGGGCGCGACATGCCGTTTCGGTTCAGATCGTCCGATACATCCGTGGAGGAGGGTTTCCGCCGGATCGCCTGCGAGCGGCTGGATGAAGCGCTCGCTCTCATTCGCGGCGTTGAGGAGCCGCCCGCGCGGATCGTTCATCAGCTGCGGCGGACCTGCAAGGCGATGCGCGGCCTGCTGCGGCTCGTCCGCCCCGCCTTTCCAGCCTATCAAACCGAAAATGCCGCCTTCCGGGATATCGCAGCAATGCTTTCCGGCGCGCGGGACAGCGCGGTGCTGATCGAGACGCTGGATAGCTTGAACGATGCGGACGAGGCGCGCCAGGATTGGACGACGCTGCGGTCCCACTGGGCAGCGCCGGGGCATGATGCTACCGGGGCTATGGCCGAGCAGATCGAGGGATGTCGGGCGCCGTTTCTCGCCGCCCGCGTCCGCGCGCCGACATGGGCGCTCAGCGCGCGGGGCGAGGACGCGATCCTGCCGGGCTTGCGCAAGACGTACCGGCAGGCCCGGCAAGCGATGCGCGCGCTCGAGGCCGTCAGCGCAGGGCCCGCGGCTGCGCAAGCCAGTCATGCATGGCGCAAGCACGTCAAATATCACGGCCAGCATGTCCGCCTTCTGAGCCGGTTGAACCCGGACCTCGCGAAGCGGCGCCTCGCCAGGACCGATCGTCTCGGCGACCTACTGGGCGACCGGCACGATCTCGACATGCTGATCGCGCGCCTGCGTCAGGATGGTGGATTGCTGTCCGACCCCGCTGCGACGGCGCAACTCGCTGCCCTGACACACAAACGCTCCGCGGCTCTGGCCCGCAAGGCGGGCCGGCTTGGCGAGGCGTTGTTCGCGGAGAAACCCTCAGACTTTGCCGCGCACTGGGCCATGCCGCCGCACCGGCGCTAACCGTTCAGCTGTCGCCGCGGATGTCCGAGAGTTTGCGCTCCCATGCCAGCGCGTGATCGACGATGGTGTTGAGATCCGCATAAGCGGGTTGCCAAGGCAGCGTGGCCTTGATGCGGCTGTTATCGGAGATGAGCGCCGGCGGATCGCCAGCGCGCCGGCCTTCGATGCGGCGCTCCACCTTGCGATTCGTCACCCGGTCCACGGCGTCGAGCACGTCGAGCACCGAGAAGCCGCGACCATAGCCGCAGTTCATCGTCAGATTGCGCTCCGGCTCGGCCATGAGCGCTTCAAGCGCCAGCACATGGGCGGCGGCCAGATCGCTCACATGGATGTAATCGCGCACCCCGGTGCCATCCGGCGTATCGAAATCCGTGCCGAAGACCGCGACGCTCTCGCGCTTGCCCAGTGCCGCTTCCACCGCGACCTTGATGAGGTGGGTCGCACCCGCCGTCGATTGCCCGGAGCGGCCCTGCGGGTCCGCGCCGGCGACGTTGAAGTAGCGCAGCGCGCAGAAATTGAGTGGATGGGCCTCAGCGACGTCCGCCAGCATGATCTCGGTCATCAGCTTGGACATGCCGTAAGGGTTGATCGGCTGCTTGGGGCTGTCTTCGCGCACCGGGCTTTCCTTCGGAATACCGTAGGTGGCGGCGGTGGATGAGAAGATGAAGTGCGGCACGCCGGCCTGCACCGCGGCCTCAATGAGGGCGCGGCTGTTGGCGGTGTTGTTGCGATAATATTTGAGCGGATTCTCGACGGATTCAGGGACGATGATGGAGCCGGCGAAGTGCATGATGCCCTTGACGCCATGCTGCCGCAGCACGCCTTCCATGAATGCAGCGTCGCCGATATCGCCTTCCACGAACGCGGCTTTCTCATGCACGGCCCAGCGGAAGCCGGTGGTGAGATTGTCGACCACGACGACCGGCCATCCCCCATCAACCAGCGCCAGCACGGCGTGGCTGCCGATATAGCCGGCGCCGCCGGTGACGAGGATGGTGGGCTTGTCGGTCATCGGATTGTCCTTGCTGCGTGGGGCCGCCTTGCCACGAGCCTGTCGCGCTTGGAAGTGCCCTTTGCCGCTCTACACGAACTGCGCGACAACCGGCAGGACGATCATCAAGGCCAGGACGGTCAGCAGTGCCCGCAGCCAGTGCGGGCGGGCGCGATTCATGACCGCCCCGGCCGCTCGCTCAATGCCGCGACAGCCTTGCGGACATCCTGAGAGCGCCCGCGCGGTAGGATGACGATCTCGTCCCCCGATGCGATGACGATCAGGTCCTCCGCGCCGACGACGGTCACCGCCGGGCCATCGCTGCGGATCAGGCAGCCCTTGGCATCGATGGCATAGGCGGCGCCCTGCAGGGCATTGTCCGCCTCATCCTTGTCGGCGAGGTCGTAGAGCGCATCCCAACTCCCCACGTCGGACCAGCCCATGCTGACCGGGACGCAGGCGACCTTGTCCGCCCGTTCCATCACCGCATAATCGATCGAGTCGGACGGGCATTGCGCGAAGACCACAGCATCCGGCAGAATCGCGGCGCCCTGGCGGGTGGCTGCCGCCATCGCCGCGCGCGCAGCGGCCAGCATCGCCGGCTGGTGCGTCGCCAGTGCGGCCAGAAAGTCGCGTGCGCCAAACAGGAAGATGCCGGCGTTCCAAACATGCCCGCCCTGTGCGAGCATCTGTGCGGCGCGGGTTGCGTCAGGTTTTTCGACAAAGCGGCTGACGGTGTTGACGCCCGCAGCCAGTTCGTCCCCGAGCGCGATATAGCCAAAACCAGTTTCCGGTGCGGTCGGCTCGATACCGAAGGTCACGAGCCAGCCATCGGCGACCAGCGGCCGGGCGCGCTCGATGGCGGCATGGAAAGCCGGGACGTCAGCGATCACATGATCGCTCGGCATCACCAGCATAGCGCTGTCGCTCTCTTCCAGAGCCAACGCGGCCAGCGCGATGGCGGGCGCCGTGTTGCGGGCGCTCGGTTCGAGGATCAGCGTCTGCTCGGGCCCCGCCTGCTTGCGGATGATCTCGGCATGGGCCGCGTTGGCAACGACGATCGGCGGCGCGCTGTGTTCCAGATCGGCAATCCGGCCGAGCGTCAGCTCGAACATGGTTTCCGGCGCCGTGAGGGCAATGAACTGCTTGGGGCGCTCGTTGCGACTGACCGGCCAGAGCCGCGTGCCCGATCCTCCCGAGAGGATGACCGGCGTGATGATCTGGGCGGGCAATGTCGGTCTCCTGATAGCCGGTTCCACGATGGCGACTGTTGTCCTAGTGGCGCACGGGCCACGCGGCCGCAAGGCGAGCCGCGATGAAATGCCCGTTTAAAGCAACGCCTTCTTGATGGAGCAGGCCGCCGGGCCAAGAATGACGACGAACAGCGTCGGCAGGATGAACAGGATCAGCGGGATGGTCATGATGGCCGGCAGGCGCGCCGCTTTTTCCTCGGCGCGCATCATGCGCTCATGGCGGAATTCGGCGGAAAGGATACGCAGCGCAGAGGCCAGCGGCGTGCCGTATTTCTCGGTCTGGATCATCGTGGTGACGACACCCTTGAGCGCCTCGACATCCACCCGCTCGGCCAGATTCTCGAAGGCCATGCGCCGCTCGGTGAGGAAGGAGAGCTCGATGGAGGTGAGTTGAAATTCCTCGCCCAGTTCGGGATAGGCCGAGCCCAGTTCGCGGGCGACGCGCGCGAAGGCGGCGTCTACGGTCAGGCCGGCCTCGGCGCAGATCACCAGCAGATCGAGCGCATCGGGAATACCCTTGCGGATCGCATCGGAGCGCTTGGTGACCTTGTTGCCGACATAGAGGTCCGGCGCCTTGTAGCTGAGCAGCAGGGCCCCGGCGAAGGCGCCGAACTTCTTGAGCGGGCCCCAGTGCGGCCAGAGGTCAAGACCGTAGATCAGCAGAGCCGCCGAGCCGCCCACGGCGATCGGCAGCACCAGCCGCGCGAAGATGACCGCGATAGCATATTCCTTGGAGCGGATGCCGGCTTGGGCGAGCTTCTTCTGCGCATCCCGCAACTGATCGTCCTGCAGCACCTTGAGCGAGGACAGGAAGCGCTGCATCCAGTCCGTCGTGTCGCTCTGGTGGACGATCTTGGTCCGCCGCTTGGACGGGGCAACGATGATGCCGGCCTTGAGCTGCTCGCGGCGATCGTTCAGCGCCCGCAGTCGCCGACCCATCGGGTTGCGCACGGTCGTAGCGGCGTAGAGCGCGACCAGCACGGCGAAGGTCGCCATGGCGGCAAGCAAGGTGCCGAGATCGGCTGCGGTGAGGCCAAAGAGCGTGGCGCCGGTGGATTGCATGATCGCGCGCTCCCCTCAGATCTCGAAGCTGATCATCTTGGCCATGATGAACACACCGATGCTCATCCACATCATCGCGCCGATGGCGATGACCTGCATCAGGCTGAGGCCGAACACGCCATTGGGATCGCCGATGAAAAAGGCCGACATATATTTGAAGTTGATCCAGCTGATCAGCCCGAAGACGATGAAGGGCAGAGCGCCGATGATGTAGGCCGATGCCTTGGATTCGGACGACATGGCGCGAATCTTCAGCTTCATCTGCGCGCGCTGGCGCAGAACGTTGCTGAGGTTGGCGAGCGTTTCGGCCAGATTGCCGCCCGTCTCGCGCTGGATGTTGATGGTGATGCAGAAGAACTTGAATTCCGCCGTGCCGAGGCGGGCGGCGGTTTCCTGCAGCGCCTGGTCCATCGACTGGCCGATCTTGATCCGCTCGGTGATGAGCTTGAATTCCTCACCCACCGGCCCGGGGATTTCCTGGCTGACGACCATCATTGTCTCGCCCACCGGCAAGCCGGAACGCAGGCCGCGCACGAGCAGGTCGAGCGCGTCAGGGAAATTGGTAGTGAACTTGTTGACCCGCCGCGCAATCAGCCGACCGACGACGAAATGCGGAATCCCGAAGGCGATCGCAATCGCGACGAGCACCGACAGAAGAAACGAATAATCGCGCAGCACCATGATGGCGAGCACGCCAATCGCCAGCGCGACGGACGTCGTGACATATTGGCTGAGCGTCCATTTCTTGCCCGTCATGCGTAGCCGAGTGGCGAGCAATTCCGGGTTGGGAATCAGCGATGTGAACAGATGCCCCTGATCGAGCCCCCGCGCGGCAATCGCCTTGCGCATCCGCGCTTCGATCTGGTTGCTCTCGCTGCTCGCATGGCGCCCACGAATGGCGGCGATCCGGCGGCTTCCGACGCGGTCGGCGGACGGCCCGGAAAGGGCCATGACCAACAAGGCAATGGCCATCGCCGCGAGCAGGATCAGCAGGAGAAGCTGGCTATTCATCAGGGTCTCATCCAGTTACGTCTTGCTCGCAGGCGCTGGCATCGCGTCAGTCGTTGCCCGGCACAGAATCGGCATCCATCTTCTTCTTCGCCTTGCCCGGAATCTTCACCTCCAGCAGCCGGCCGATCAGTGATCCGCCGCTCTTGCCCTTTGCGCCCGTCTCGCCGAGGTCGGCCGAGTTCAGTCGGTCGCTCAGATCGAGCAAGGCCTGGCCCAGCTTGCTGGAGCGGCCGCTTTCCGCTGCCGTCTTGCCCAGCTTGGCCGCCTGGGCGGTGACCTTGGCGTCATAGGGCAGCACCACGTCGATGGCCCGCTCGATGCTCTGCTCGAAGTCCTTGCGGGTGATCTCCGCTATGCCGACCTGCACCTTGTTGGCGGCTACGATCACCTGCGATTGCGGGGCGTTCGTCTTGAGCCAGGAGAGGATGCGGATGGTATCGCGGGCCGCCGCGAGCGTGAAGTCGGTGACCAGCACGATGGCGCTGGATTCATGGATCAAATGCGGGTGCTGGACCAACATGCCACGCGGCATATCCACGAACGTCCATTCGAAAGCAGACCGCAGCTCTTCCTCCAGCTGGAAGTAAGCCGATCCGTCGGTCAGCAGTGGCTGGCTGATCGGCGCTTCGGCCGAGAGCACGGCCAGCGTTTCGCTGGCGCGGACCATCGCGCGCTCGATGAAGAGCCCGTCGATGCGGCTGGGATTTTCCACCGCATCAGTGAGGCCGCGCCCCGGTTCGAGATCGAGCGCGAGGGCGCCGGTGCCGAAATGCACGTCGAGATCGAGCAGGGCCGTCGAGCGCTTGCCGCGCGCGCTGGTGAGATAAGCGAGTGACGTGGCGACAGTGGAGGCGCCGACGCCCCCGCGCGCGCCAACGACAGACACCATCATGTGCGCCCGCTCGCTCGCCACCTCGGCCTTGGGCGTCAGGAAGACCGCCTGAGCGCCGGTGAGAATGTCGCGCATGGTGTCGACGGCGAGCGGTTTGAGCAGATAATCCTGCAGCCCGCTGGCGACGAGATCGCGGTACAGGCGCACGTCGTTCACCTGCCCCGAGGCAATCACCACCGTGCCCGGCTCGCACACCTCCGCCAGACTGTTGATGTCGGTGAGCGGGTCAGCCGATTCGGAGAGGTCGACGAAGAGAATGTTGGGGCTTGCAGACATCGAGAGCGACTGCACGGCATTGCGCAGCCCGCCCTTGTAGAGCTTTTCGGTGGGCCAACCCATCTCCTGCACCGCCGTCCGCAGTACCTCAAGGCTATGATCGTCGCAGACATAGGCGTGAAACGCATCGCGGCCATGCGGTCCGCCGGCTTTCCAGGGTGCGTTCATCTCACTTGCCTCCCACCGACATGCCCTGCAGGCCGCCGGCGCCCGTCGGGGCCGTCTCCTGATAGGTCTTGATGGCTTTGCTGTTCACGACGTTGGTGACGTCCAGACCGCCCTCGCGTCCTTCGACCAGGTCGCGTGGATCGGCGACCATGGCTGCGAGGTTGGTGGCCATGGCACAACCATAATTGTCGCTCAGGCCGCCACTCAAATTGGCTTCCGCCTTGTCCCGCCATGTCGGACAGCCCGGCACGCTGGCGACCGAGCGGCTGACCACGACGCGCAGGCCGCCGATGGGCGGTGCGCCTGCCGTCAGTGGCGCCTCGCCATCCACGAGCAGGCCGTAGCGCCCCACGACCTGCGTCACGCCATCGCGCAGCGCCAGAGAACCGCTGGTATCGCCGGCGAGCGTCACATGGTCGCCATAGCCAAGGCCGAGGGCGTTGAACCAGACGGTCAACCGGCGCTCGTCCATGCGGCTGAGCGTGCCTGCGCCGTCCGGGCTCAGGTCGAAGACGAAATCGGTGCGCTCGACGACCGGCTGATGCACTGGCTCGACCCCGCGATTGACCTCGCGGGAGCGGGCATTGGCGGACTGACCGATGAGGGCCAGTGCCATCAGGGTTGTGGTGCCGGCTGTGCGGAAGAAGCTTGTCTTGGTCATCTCTCGTCCTTCCACCTCAGAAGCTGAAGCCGGGTGCGGCATTGCCCGAGCGCGCGGCGACGCTGCCCTGCTCGACCGTCTTGGGGGGCAGGGCTTGCGGCGTGGGCCGGGCGTCGCCGGATCTGCCGTCCTGGATCTGCCCGCCCAGAATGCGTTGCGCGTCATCGGCATTGCGATAACCGTCAGTCGGCAGCGCGATCTGGCGCGCGTCGACCGGGCGCACGAGATAGGGCGTGACGATGATCACCAGCTCGGTTTCCTGACGCCGGTAGCTCTGCGACTTGAACAGATTGCCAAGAATGGGGATGTCGCCCAGGAACGGCGTCTTCTCGATCGTGTTGCCGCTCGCCGTGGAGAGCAGGCCGCCGATCATGAAGCTCTGGCCCGAGCCCAGTTCCACGGTCGTCTCCGCGCGGCGGGTCTGGATGCCGGGAATGTCGAACCCACTCACGCGCACCGCCGAGCTGCTGTCGAGCTGCGAGACCTCGGGCCGCACGCGCATCGAGATGCGGCCATTGGCAAGCACCGTGGGAGTGAATGCCAGACTGACGCCATATTGCTTATATTCGACGCTGACCTGCTGCTGGGTCGCGATGGGGATCGGCACCTCGCCACCCGCGAGAAAACTCGCCGTTTCGCCGGAGAGGGCCGTCAGGTTCGGATTGGCCAGCGTGACCGCCAGGCCCTGATTCTCTGCGAGATCAAGCGTGCTGAGCACGTTGAGGCCGAGCAGATTGCCCGCGAAGGCCATGGACGTGCCATTCTCGATGACGTTGAACTGGCCCGTCGCCAGCGAGCCGGGGTTGCCCCGGCCAATGCCGAACTGGAAGCCGCCCGTCGTATCCTGCGTAAGGATGTTAAAGCCGAGCGATTTCGTGAAGTTCTTGTTCACTTCCGCAATGCGGACCTGCAGGTTGACCTGCAGCGGCGTCGCGGTGCGCAGCCGGCTGACGACGTTGGTGTCGGCGCCCGAGAAGGCCTGGACGAGCCGCTGGACCTCCGCTGCGTCTTCCGGCGCTGCGACGGTGCCGGTGAGCAGCACCATGCCGTTCATGGTGTTCACCTGCACGTCCGATTCGGGCATGGCGAGGCGGAGCATCTGGTCGATGCTGGTGATGTTGTTCCCCACCCGCACGGCATTGGCGTAGAGCATCTTGCCGTCGCGCGCGGTGATGAACACGTTGGTTTCGCCCGATGCCTTTGCGATCAGATAGACCTGCCGCTGCGAGCGGACATGCACATCCACCACATTGGGGTTGGCGATCACCACGTCGGTGAGATTGGCCGGCAGGTTGATCACCCGGCTTTCGCCAACGGCCAGCAGCAGCGTGCCGTCGGTCTTGGGCGCCATGGTCGCCTGGGCATGAAGGGCCGGCGCCACGGTAGCGCTGACGGTCAGGGCGAGCGCGGTGGCAAGAACGCCGGTCGCGGTGCGCGCCATACGGAGCCTAGACGGGCTGCTCATCTCACTTGCTCCCCAGCTCGACATTGGTGACCGCCGTCCCCCGCGCCACGCGCACCATCGGACCATTGCCGGACGGCGCGCCCGAGGGATCGATGGGCTTGGCGGGAACCGTGCTGCGCTGATAGCGCGAGACGTCGGCACCGGTGGAATAGGTGGAGCGGCCATCGACCGGCCGCGCGGCGGTGATCAGCGTGTTGCCGCCATTCTCGGCATCCACCGCATCGATGTCGCCGGAGGCCAGCGCGGCTTCCAGCTCCTGCGTGTTGTCCGCCAGCGAGCGCAGCGCCAGCGACAGAGCGCCAACGGTCTGCGCGACGCTGATCTTTTCGGCCATGCGCGGCGTGACTTCCATGGTCACGTTGGAGAATGTCCGCACCACCGGATTGCCCGATTCGTCGAGGGCGTTGGTGCGTTGATCGGTCGCCAGCACGCGCAGGTTACGCAGGATGGTCTCGGAGACCTTGAGGGGCGGGCCGTCGCCGCCGCCGGGCACGCTCTGCGTGAGCACCAGGTCGACGCGATCGCCTGGGAAAACAAAACCGGCAACGCTGCTCTGCACGGAGACAGGCACTGTCACGGCGCGCATGCCGGGGCTGAGGGCTGCGGCGAGGAAGCCGCGGTCGCCCGGCTTGATCAGCGATCCCTGCGTGACCGGCTGGCCTGCCGCGATGGCGGTGCGCACGACCGCGCCGACCATCTGAGCCTCGTCGGCTTTCCCCTGAATATAATAGGCGTCCTCGACCAGTTCCTTGGGCCAGGGCTGGAAGCGATAGGCATCCGGCCCGACGATCGTCCCGACCGGCAGCGGCTTGGTGGCCACCAGCACATGCGGCATCTGCGCGGTATCGGGCATGGCCGATGCCGTTGCCTGTGGCGATCCCCCGCCGCTGGTGAACATGGATCGGGCGAGAAACGCCGCCGCCACCGCTATGATCAACGCGCCAGCAAGCAGCGCGATCTTCTTCGGTTCCATTTCGAAACTCGCCTCCAGTCGGCGGAGCCACCCCCGGCCCCAATCCGCGTGATCATTAAGTCAAATGGTTAAGATAGCGTTCGCCGAGAACCCAAAGGCCCGCGAGCGCGATGGCGACGCCGTAGGGGATCTCCGGCTGGCCGATTCGGCGCGTCGTCCGGTGGTGGACGACGGTCACGATGGTGACCAGGCCGCCGATCAGCGCCATGACGATGATGAGGGTCGACATTGCCGCCAGCGGAAGCCACAAGGCCAGCGCGCCAAGCATCTTGACGTCGCCCCCGCCCATCATGCCGAGCGCGAACAAGCCCGTGAACAGCAGGAAAACTGCGGCGGCCAGGCCGATTTGCAGCAGAACGTCAGGATAGAAGGACAGGCCATTGGCCCACCACCAGCAGGGCGCGAGCAGCGCGATGGCCAGATTGAGTCGGTTGGATATGATTCGGCTGCGCAGGTCCGTCGTCGCTCCCCATATGAGGAGCGAAGCCAGCATGGCGCTGAGCGCTGTCGATATCCAGACACCCGACATGATGGGGCACGACTAGAGTGTACGCCTTACCAAAGCGTAACCACTATCTGGGGCGTATTCCCTGGCTTTGCCGGCCTGCCCCCGATTCGGAGCGGCGCCGATGACCTCGGTCGATATCCTTATCGTCGGCGGCGGGATCGCCGGGTTCAGTCTGGCCGCAGGCATTGCCGGCAGCGCTCGGGTCATGCTCATCGAGCAGGAAGATCAGCCCGGCTATCACGCGTCCGGGCGGTCGGTGGCGTTCTGGGAAGAGACCTATGGTGGTCCCGGCGTACAGCCGTTGACCAGTGCGAGCGGGCCGATGCTGGCGCGGCCGGAACCGTCATTTTCCGAGCATGGCTTTCTCTCGCCGCGCGGCGCCATCCACCTTGGCCGCCATGATCAGCAGGGGCTTGCCGACCGCTTGATCGCCGATTTCGCGAGCAGCGACGTCCAGTTCACGCGACTCGGGCGTGAGGCGGTTGCCGAGGCCGTGCCGGGCATCCGTGACGAATGGACGATCGGTGTCGCGGCCCCCTCCTGTGCGGACATCGATACCGGAGGCCTGCTCGCTGCCTATCGGCGGGCTGCACGACGCGGCGGCGTGGCAGAGCGGTTGACGAATCGGCTGCTTTCAGCGCGCCGCGAGGGCGCGGGCTGGGCTGTGGAAACCAGCGACGGGCCGCTGTCGTGCGGCGTCATCGTCGATGCGGCCGGGGCCTGGGCCGATGATGTCGCCCGGCGTTGCGGCGTCGCGCCGCTGGGCATCACGCCCCTGCGCCGGACGGTCGTGCAACTGCGCTGCCCAACGGCGCCTGCGCACGTCCCGCTGGTCATTGCGCTGGATGGAAGCTTCTACTTCAAGTCGGAAGGGCAGGGGCGTTTGTGGGTGACCCCGCATGACGAAACGCCGGACGATGCACGCGACGTGGTGCCGGAAGAGCTGGATGTCGCGCGCGCGGTCGATCGGTTCATGCAGGTCACCGACTGGCCGGTCGCGGCCGTGGAGCATAAATGGGCAGGACTCCGCAGCTTCGCGCCCGACCGGCTGCCCGTCTATGGCTATGATGCGGATGCACCCGGTTTTTTCTGGTTCGCGGGGCAGGGCGGTTTCGGCATGCAGACGGCGCCGGCCGCAGCACAGATCGGCGCGGCCACCTTGCTCGGCGAGGCGCTGCCTACGGCGGTCCGACACATCGATGCATCCATCTACGCGCCAGACCGGTTCAGGTCGTCCCGCTGAAGCCGGATCTTATGGGCTCGGCTTCAGCCTGGGGGTTTATTTCAGCGTCTGGAGATAGGCGATGACGTCGGCGCGCTTGGCATCGTCGGCAATGCCCGCGAACGCCATCTTCGTGCCCGGCATTGCCTTCATCGGCGAGCGCAGATAGGTGTTCAGCGCAGATGCCGACCAGGTAATGCCGCTGCCCTTGACGGCCGGCGAGTAATTGAACCCGGCCAGCGTGCCCGCCTTGCGACCGACCACGCCGTGGAGCGACGGGCCAAGACCATTTTTGTCAGGCTCGACAGAGTGGCACACGCGGCATTGTGCGAACAGCTTGGCGCCATTGGCGGCGTCGCCCCCCGGCGCGGCGGCAGGGGCACTGGCGGGCGCCGATGTTGCGACCTTCGCGGGGGCCGGAGCGGCCGCTGCGGTTTCCTTGGGTGCTGCGGTTTCGGCGGCAGGCTTTGCCGCTGCAGCCTCTGTCGCCTCGGCAACCGGCGCGGGTGGGGCCGCCGCCTGATTGCTGGCTTCATTCATGACAGGGGTTTCCGCCGCGTTCACGGCGTTTTCCTGCATATTGTCAGCTTCGGAAACATTGTTCTGGGCCGGTTCGGCACTGCCGCCACAGGCCGAAAGAACGGCGAGGCAAGGGAGGATCAAGGCAGCATGAGCGCGAGTCGACAGCGCGCGAAGGGTGGACATTGCAGCAACTCCCAACAATCTTTTCTGTCGTCCTCTCCAACCCTCGCGGGCTTGTGCCCAAGCATCTGGCGTGGCGGACGAGCAGCGTCAACACTCAATTGTGCATTGCGATACGCCGGCCCGGCTAGGCGGCAATCCGGCCGGGCGTCAGCTCTCGGGTTGACAGGGGGCAAATGATCGGGCCTTTGGAACGACTTGCAATCAGGCGCGCCGGCCACGTGGGGGTTACTATTGGCTGAGAATTCTGAGGAACCGGCAGCCATTGTCCTGCCGACGATCACCGGTGGGAGCCGGCTGGATCGCGAATATGGGTTCACCTATCGCATGATCCTCGTTGCGCGCCGCTATCGCGCGATGCTGGACGAGCGCCTGCGTCCACTGGGCTATGGTTCGGCCCGCATGGAAGCGCTCTCGACGATCGCCCGGTCACCGGAACCGAGCGCCCAGATTGCCATCGCCAAGCGGATCGGCATTGAAGGGCCGACCCTGACGCGGATGCTCGATACACTGGAAGCCGATGGCCTGGTGGTGCGGTTGCAGGACCCCAGCGACCGGCGCACCAAGCTGATCCAGCTCACGCCGGCCGGGCAGGAAGCGCTGGATGAAATCATGGCGGTTGCCCACGCTTTCCGCGCGTCCGTACTGGAAGGGCTGAGCGACAAGGAGATCGATCAGGTCAATGTCGTCACCGACAAGCTCATGAGATTACTGTACGAATCTCCAATGGGCTGATTGCCCGTCGGGTCCGTCGCATCAGGCGCTGGACTTGGCCTGCCGCGCTAGATAGTTGCATTGCGAACGATCTAGGGAGAGCGATCCGCATGGCAACGGGGACGAACGAGCAGGCAGCGCACGGCGCGCCGCGCATTGTGCATCTCGACAAGATAACGATGGGCGGGTTCGAGATTCCCCGACCCGATATCGCGCATGAGTGGATCGAGCATGATTTCACCGAGCCGCAGGATGTGGCTGCCCGCCTCGCCGGCGCGCAGGTGGCGATCATCAACAAGGTGCGGCTGGACGCGGCCATGCTTGCCGCGCTGCCGGACCTCAAGCTCATTGCCGTGACGGCGACCGGGACGGACGTGGTCGACAGCGTCGCGGCCAAGGCCCGGGGCATCGAAGTGCGCAATGTGGTGGGTTACGCCGGCACATCCGTCGCCGAGCATGTGATGATGCTGATTCTCGCCCTCGCTCGCGGGCTGGTGCCGTTCCGCAATTCGGTTGTCGATGGCCAATGGGAGAACGGCCAGGCCTTCTGCGTCTTTGCTGCGCCCGTGCGGGATCTTGCCGGGCAGCGGCTCGGCCTGTTCGGCAGCGGCGCGATTGCGCAGGCCGTCGCCAGCCGCGCGCAGGCGATGGGCATGGATGTTGTGTTTGCCGGGCGCCAGGGGCAGCCGGCCGGTGAGGGGCGGCTGGCCTTCGAGGAGGTGCTGGCGACCAGCGACATCATCAGCCTGCATTGCCCGCTGACGGACGACACGCGGCACATGCTCAACGCGCAGACGCTGGCCGGCATGAAGGCCGGTGCCGTCATCATCAACACCGCGCGCGGCGCCCTGATCGATCTCGATGCGCTGGAGGACGCGCTGGCGTCAGGCCATATCGGCGGCGCCGGAATCGATGTGGCGCCGGTCGAGCCGCCGCCACCGGGCAGCCCCATTCTGCGCCTTGCTCAACGCGACAATGTGATCGTCACGCCGCATTCCGCATGGCTGAGCGCACAGGCGGTGACGGAAGTGGCGCGCCGCACCGGCGAGAATGTCGCAACCTTCTTGGCGGCGCGCTAAATGGCCATGAACCGGCGCGCTTTGCTGGAGGAGGCTTTTGCCGTCGCGGTTGCGGCGTGCAAGCGGCCCGAGACGATCATTGCGGCCCTGCCGCCCCGGCCCAAAGGGCGCGTGCTCGTCATCGCCGCAGGCAAGGGCGCCGTGCCGATGGCGCAGGCGGTGGAGCAGCACTGGCCGGATGCCACCGGCCTCGCCGTGACCCGCACCGGCTATGGCGGCCCGCTCACCCGCATCGAGCTGGTTGAAGCCAGCCATCCCGTGCCGGATGCGGCAGGTCTTGCGGCGGCGGAGCGCTGTCTCGCCCTGGCTGAAAGCGCGGGGGAAGGCGATCTGCTGCTGGTGCTCCTTTCGGGCGGGGCCTCGGCCCTGCTCGCAGCGCCATCCCCGCCGCTTGATCTCGCGGCCAAGCAGGCCGTAACCCGCGCGCTGGTGCGCTCCGGTGCGTCGATCGGGGAGATCAACATGGTGCGGCGCCACCTGTCGCGTATCAAGGGCGGGCGTCTCGCGGCGGCTGCCTGGCCGGCGCAGGTCGTGACCCTTGCCGTCTCGGATGTGGTCGGCGATGTGCCGCAGGACATCGGCTCCGGCCCGACCGTGGGCGATGAAAGCACGGTGGCGCAGGCACAAGCGGTGCTGGCGCGCTATAGCATCGCCGATCCGGGTGGCTGGAGCGAATCGATCAAGCCGGATGATCCCCGCCTGGCGGAGAGCCGGTTTGAGGTGGTCGTCCGCCCCGATGACGCGCTGGATGCCGCCGCCGCATTTTTGCAGGCGCAGGGTTATGAACCGGTCGTTCTCGATCGGGAGGCCCATGGCGATGCGCGCGAGGTCGCGCGCCGTCATGCCCAGGCCGCGATCCTGGCGCACAATCGCGCCCAACGCTGCGCGCTGCTCTCGGGCGGCGAATTGACGGTGACGGTTACCGGCCATGGGGTCGGTGGCCCCAATCAGGAATATGCGCTGGAGCTGGCCGGGCAGATCGCCGACCATCCCGGCGTCGCCGCGCTGGCCGCCGATACGGACGGGGTGGACGGCAACCGGGATGTCGCGGGCGCCTATGTCGATGGGGAGACCGGCTTTGCCCTGGACGAGGCGGGCATCGACGTTGAGGCGGTGCAGGCCGCCAACGATGCCGGGGGCGCTCTCGGTCAGGTGGGTGGGCTGTTCACGCCCGGGCCGACGCTCACCAACGTCAACGACTTGCGGATCATCCTGGTCGATCCTTGACGGCTCGGCATCACAAGCATTGAATTTGCAAATCATTTGAATCGGAATTAATAGAAGCTGCATAAACAGGTGAGACGGGAGAGGTGCTATGGACGTCAGGAGGCTGCATCCGATTTTTGGCGCCGAATTGTCCGGCCCCGACCTGTCGCAAGTCCCCGATCAGCCGCTGATCGATCTCGTCGAACGCCTGATGGACGAGCACGTCGTGCTGTGCATCCGCGACCAGGGGCATATCACGGATGAGGAGCATCTGCGCTTTGCCCGCGCCTTCGGCCCGCTCGAGCTGCCCGGCGTCTATCGGCCGGATGAGCCGCGCCGGATGGCCTATGGCCTCTACGATGCCTCCAATCTCGACGTGAACGGTGAGATCGTGGACCGCGAATCGCTGCGGGCCAAGTTCGCCAAGGGCAATGAGATTTTCCACGCGGACAGCAGCTTCAACGACATGCCGAGCAAATGGTCGATGCTGCGCGGTGTGATCGTTCCGCCGGAGCGCGGCGACACCGAGTTCGTGGATCTGCGCCATGTCTATGATGAACTTCCGCAGGCGATGAAGGATCGCATCGAGACGCTCGTTGCCGAGCACAGCTTTGCGGCCAGCCGCATCAAGGGCGGCGCCAGCCCCGAGGAAGCGGCCCGAATCCGCGAGATCATGCCGGGCGCGATGCAGCCAATGGTCCGAATCAGCCCCTCGGGTCGCAAGAGCCTGTTCGTGGGCAGCCATGCGTTCCGCGTCGAGGGGCTGAGCGATGCCGAGGGCACGGCCCTGATCGACGAATTGATCGCCTTCGCCAGTCAGGAGAAGTTTATCTACGCGCACAAATGGCGCCAGGGCGACCTGCTGATCTGGGACAATCGCTATGCGCTGCACCGCGGGACTGCGTTCGATTATGTGCGTTACAAGCGCGATTTGCGCCGCGCCAACGTCAATGAATATGGCGAGGAGCGCAGCGCGATCACCGCGCCGTTACGCGCCATTTCCAATTGAGGAGCGCCGGCCGGGTTGAACCGAAGGGCAAAGGCGACGGAAATGCTTGCATTGCTCCATGAAAAGCTGCAAGATAGTTAGGTAGCTAATTACATTGCTGAGGACCGAAGGCTGTCGGCACAAAGCCGTCCTCGTTTCATTCGGTCTTCAGGCGAGAGGAGCAGGCCCATGGATTATCCGCTGATCAGTTGTGACGATCACCTCGATCTCAATCAACTTCCTACCGATCTCTGGACGAGCCGGCTGCCCGACCATCTGAAGGATCGCGGCCCCAAGGTCGAGATGGTCGATGGCCGCGCCACCTGGATGAGTGACGGTAAAAGCCTGGGCGGCTGGTCGGGTGCGCCGAGCACGATGACCGGTCCCAAGCCGATCTTCACCGCCCTGGATCGCGGTGGCATTGTCGATCAGACCGAGCGTCGCCCTGCGGTCGCCGAACTGCGACTGGCCGACATGGATCGGGATGGCGTGTATGCGCATGTCATCTTCGGCCCGGTCACCTCACTCGATTTCGACGACAAGGAACTGCGCGACGCCTGCTACGGCGCCTATAATGAATGGCTCAAGGAGTTCTGCTCCGCGGCTCCCGACCGGCTGATCGGCGTGCCGATGCTGCCGCCCGAGCCGGAAGCGGCCGTCGCGATGTTGCAGAAGATCGTCGATCTGGGGGGGTTCAAGCAGGCCAATCTGCAGATCGCCATGGCCCAGCCGCGCCTTGAGGACGAGCGCTGGGAGCCGCTTTGGACCATGCTGGAGGAGAACAATATCATTCTCTCCTTCCACGTGACCGTGTTCCCGAGCGTCAGCCGCGCGTTCGACAAGTATAAGGGCAGCCCGGGCGCCACCTTCCTGCATGTGAAGATGTTCATCGAGCAGTTCATGGACCCGTTTGTGGACCTGTTTGCCTGGGGCATTCTCGAGCGTCATCCCGGCCTCAAGATCGTCATTGCAGAGAGCGGCATTGGCTGGCTGCCATGGGTGATCGAGGAACTGGATTATCGGCACTGGCGCCTGTGGGAAGCCGAAGAATTCTGGAACGCGCGCGGCGGCATTCCGCACAAGATGAAGCCGTCCGAGCTGTTCAAGCGGCAGGTCTACGGCACGTTCCAGCAGAGCCCCACGGCGATCGCGCTGCACAAGTTTTACGGTGAGGACAAGCTGCTGTGGGCGACGGACTATCCGCACCCGGACAGCATCTGGCCCAACAGCCGCAAGGTGCTGGCCGAGTTCACCGAAGGTGCCGATCCGGCGCTGGTGCGCAAGATTGCCTATGAGAATGCCGCCAAGCTCTATGGGCTGGACATTCCTGCCCGCGTGGACGCGATCGCCGCTGAGTAAGCGCGCAATTCGCTATGAGATAGGAAAAGGGAGGGCGCGCGCTCTCCCTTTTTTCATGGCCAGCCCGCGGTTGCGCTAGCTCTGCTGCGGCACCACGCGCGCGATGAACCGCGCAACCTCGCGCTCGATTTCCCTGTTCTCTGGTACCTCGCCCCAGCCGAACCCGGCGTGCGGCATTGCTTCCCACACGTGCAATTCGGCATCGACGCCCGCCTCTCGCAATTTGCGGTGGAAGAGCACGGAATTCGACAGGAAGAGATCGCGCGTTCCAGTCTGCACCAGTGTCGGCGGAAAGCCGCTGGTGAAATCGCCGAAGAGCGGGGAGAGATAGGGCTGCGTGAGGTCATGGCCGCTGGCGTAGAGCGCGTTGCACTCCGGCAGCCCGCGCTTGAGCACCACATCCAGCCCTTCATTGGTGAGGAAGCTGTCGCCCGACTCGGTCAGATCGACTTCGGGTGTCAGCAGTACGAGACCGGCGGGGAGCGGCAGGCCCTGATCGCGAATCATCAGCGTCACAGCTGCGGCGAGATTGCCGCCGGCGGAACTGCCGCCGATCACGATGCGGCGCGGATCGGTCCCGGCCAGCAACGCCCGATATACCGCAAGGCAATCCTCCGGCGCAGCCGGGTAAGGGTGGTCGGGCGGCATACGATAATCCACCGAGACGACCCGGCAGCCCAGCGCCGCTGCCTGCCGGGCACCGGTCGCCTTGGCGAATGCGCCACCGCCGAAAACAAACGCGCCGCCATGAATGAAGAGATAGACCGGACCATCATCAGCTGTTCCGGCGTGCGGCACGCAATCATGGCAGGGCACGCCGGCGATCTGCACGGTGTCGATGGTCACTGGTAGCGTGGCGAGCATGGCTTGCGCCATCGGCTCCCACATGGCGTTGCTGGCCGCCAGCCGTTCCCGCCAGCCTGCCAGATCGGTCGCGGCAGGCCAGTTCGTCGCCGGCGTGGCGGCGCCCTCGATCAGCGCTTGCCGGGCTTGCGGGCTGATCGTCCGGGGTGGCGGGATGTCCCGCGCTGGGAGTTTCACGCTGGTCTGGCCGTGCTCTTCATCCGCCATATTTCTCTCCCGCATCGACGCCGCCATCCGGTCAGACAGTGACGACGATCTTCCCGATTTGCTGGTTCGATTCCAGATAGCGATTGGCTTCCACGATCTCGCTGAACGGGAAGGTGCGCGCGATCACCGGTTTGAGCTTGCCCAGCTTCAATCCCAGCAGGATGTGCTCCTGCGCGCGCTTGTACCGCTCGGGGTGGTTCCAAATTTCCGAGGCGACCCAGCCGCGCATCGACAGGCCTTTGAACGCCATATTCCAGTGCGGATAGGGGGTCGGCTGTTCGGACAGGCCGCCATAGATGAACAGAATGCCGCGCTCGGCCATCGCGCTGGTGAGCGTCTGCACATAGGGCCCCTGCACCGGGTCGAACACCAGCCGCGCGCCTTTGCCGTCGGTGATCTGCATCACGGCCTCGACCAGATCCGTCTCCCCGGTCGCGATGACATGGGCGGCCCCGTGCGCCTTGAGCGCCTCGGCCTTGTCGCTGGTGCGCGTGGCCGCAATCGAGACGGCGCCGGCCCAGTTGGCGAGCTGGATCGCAGCGAGACCGACACTGCTGGAGGCTGCGGGGATGATGACATAATCGCCGATGCCGGCCTTGCCGACCTCGATGATCGCATAGGCCGTCATATACTGCATCCACACCGCCGCAGCCTGCGCGGCGCTGAGGCCGGGTGGTGCGTGCAGGAGGCAGCGGGCCGGCACGATCGCCTGCTCGGCCCAGACGCCATATTGGCCGAGCGGATACATGGGCAGGGCACAGACCCGATCACCGACGGCGAAGCCGGACACGCCTTCGCCCAGAGCTTCGATAATGCCGCAGGCCTCATAGCCGATCAGCGTCGGCAATGTCGGCTTGGTGGGATAGCGCCCTGCTCGAAACATCGCTTCGGAGCGGTTGAGGCCAATGGCTTCGACCCTGATCCGCACTTCACCAGGGCCGGGCGCGCCGACCGCGATCTCGTCAAAACGGAGCACGTCAGGAGGCCCCAGTTCATGTACGCGGACGACCTTTGCCATCTGTTCTCTCCTGTTGTGGTCAGCTCCGCCGTCTCAAAGCGGTTCGTCGAGCGGCTGCTGCTCGTCGTAGATCGGGTTGTACATGAGCGTTCCGAACTGGGCGACGAGGTTGGCGCGGGCCTCGTTCGGCGCTTCAACCGGAATGGCACGGACCAGCGCCTTGCTGCGCGCTTCGATCCCGCGCTGGAACTCCGGGTGGGTCATGATGAACAGGTCGCGGCGGCGGATACCGCGCAGCACGCGCTCGCCTACTTCCTCGCTGGACATGAAGAGGCTTGGGTCAAAGCCAGGTGCCGGCCGCGCATCCTTCTTCGCGCCGACGGCCTCGGGGGCCGGGGGCGGCGCATCGTTGCGCAGATGCTCGGGGCGGGTGGCGTTGGTCGTGCTGCCGAGCTGGGTCTGCACCGGGCCGGGGAAGAAGACCGAGGCGCCAAGCGCGGTGCCGCGCAGATCCGTCGCGAGGCTCTCGAACATGCCGGCGACGCAGAACTTGGCAGCGCAATAGAGCCCGGCATTGCCCACGGCAGAAAAGCCGCCGGTCGAGGATGTGACGACGATCTGCCCTTCCTCGCCATGCTTGAGCATCCGCGGCAGCATGGTGACGAGCCCGTTGACGACGCCGCCGACATTGACGGACATGTTGAAGTCCCAGTCCTTGTAGGTCGCCGTGAGCATCGAGCCGGTGACGCCCACGCCGGCATTGAGCGCCAGCACATGGATATTGCCGAACTGCGCCTCGGCTTCATCGGCGGCGCGTGCCCAGCCATCGCGGTCTGCGACATCCAGCTTGATGGCGTGAACGGCCAGATTGGTCTTGGCAAAGCCTTCCATCGCCTGATCGAGCGCGTCCTGACGGATGTCGGCGATAATGACCCGCATCCCCGCTTCGCCGAAGGCCTTTGCCATGCCCCAGCCCATGCCGCTTGCGCCGCCGGTGATGAAGGCCGTCTTGCCACTCACGTTCAACATCAGATCACCTCTCCTCAATCCGCCTGCTCATGCGGGATGGCACGGCCCTATCGAGATCAGAATGACTAAGTCCACAAAAAAGCGGCGGCGCGTGCGTGGCGTGACTGCGGTGCGCGACAGTCGATTAGGCGATAAGTCAGAGCAGAGGCGGGTCCGACCCTGCTCGCAGCAAGCCAGCGGTTTGTTGATTAGGTCTTTCCGCCGGATGCCGCGCGCGATCAGCGCACGCGGTTCACGCGCACAGCCGCCTGCCGCCCGACCTGCATCAGATAGCTGCCGAGCGCGCCCTTGCGGATGGTGACCGAGTCCTGGGGGGCGGGCGGCTGGAAGGCGGTCATCCGCTCGGTCATCCGCCAGACCGCGCCATCCCCGAGCGTGACCTGCCAGAGCCCCGGGCCGATCTCGCGCACGCTTGCCACGGTGGCGCTCGTTTCCTTGTCTTCCTGAGATGCGCGCGGCTGGCGCGTGGCGCGCTCCACCTGCTCGGCGCCGAAGCCGCTCGTTGCGGCCGGAGCGGGCGGGGCAGCCGGTGCGGGCGTAGGTGTGCGGCTCGCATTGCCGGAGCCGGCCGCGCCCGGCACAGGCGCGGGCGCAGAGGTGCCGCCTTGCGGCTGATTATACTGCGCCACCGAATCGTAGCAGGCGAGGCGGGCTTCCGTGGACCCAATTCTCGCGCAGGTCGCCAACTGGTCGTTCAGGCTGCCCTGCGCTTGGGCCACGCCGCTCAGCCCGGCTGCGACGATGATGAAGGCGCTGACTGCCGCCACGGATTTGCTGATCACCGGTCCTCTCGCTCCCACATATCTTGTCTTCTCGTGACGCGGTCGTCCGCGTGGCGAAAATCTTACTACGCCATCTATTGCGGGTCTAACGATTTTACGGATCGCTCGGGGATGACGATCATGTCTGATTATTTTGCATAAACATTGACCGCTGCTCGAAAATGCGATGAATCTGGCCGAATCACGCGAAAGGTGGGTCTTTGGGGATCGGTCATCATGAATAAGGGGCGCGCGGCGCTCGGTTCGGTCCGGGCGCGCATCAGCAGGGCTTCGATTATCAGCGCCGGGCTGGCCCTGTTGGGCCGGTCGGGCCTGGACGGCTGCACTCTGCAGGCCGTCGCTGCCGACCTTGAAGCCGATCCGGCCGAAATCGAAGAGCATTTCGCGAGCGACGATCAACTTCTGACGGCGTTGGCGCAGGATATGGTGCGTGCTGCCGAGGGCGGCGCGGCAGGCCCGGGCTGGCGCGGTCGCCTTGCCTTGCGCGCGCAGACCAGCCGGGTCGCTATGCTCTCCAGTCGCGATGGCGCCAGGCTGTTCGCGCATGTCGCCTCGCGCTTTCCTCTCGCGGTGGGGACGCCGGACGCGGTCGCACCCTTGTGCGAGGTCGGCCTCGCACTCGATGAAGCCCGCGTGATCGCGCAGGCGCTCGAGCATTTCGTGATCGGGTGGACGCTGGTCGAGCAGGCCCGTGCCGAACCATCGGGACCGGACAGTTCCTTCGATCGCCAGCTGGATGTCCTGCTCGACGGCATCGACGTCGACGCCCCGTCGCCGGCGCCCGGCCCGCGGGACGAGCGTCAGGCCCGGTTCCAGTCCAAGCTCTGGGTCTTTCTGCGCAATGCCCGCGAGAGCGCGAATATCTCCTTCGCCCGCACCGCGCATATCAACGAGCTGGACCGGCGGATCCTGCTGCTCCTTCATGTCCAAGGGGGCATGACCCTCGCGCAGATTTCCCTGGCCTGCGGTGTCGACAAGGCGCAGATCAGCCGTGCCATCAAGCGCATGGGCGAGGTCGCCCTGCTGCTGCGCAGCGGCATCCGCAGCCCCATCCGGCTCAGCCCGAGCGGCAAGCAGCTGGCGGATCGGCTGCAGCGCCATGCCGAGCTGCGCAATCGGGAGCTCACCTTCGGCATCAGCGATGAGGAACTTCAGACGCTCTCCGGAGTGCTGGACATGCTGCTGACCCGCGCCATTGCCCTGTTCGAGCAGGAGCGCAAGCAGGCGGCGAGCAATCAGCGGCCCGAGACCGTGGCATTTCAGGATCTCGTCGATGAAGGCCTGCCGGACGAAAACGGTGTCGCGGCGGACCGCTCACGCGTGTTGCCGCCGTTCGTCACTCTGTGCTCCTACATGCTGCGCGGCGGTGCCCTTGCCCATAAGCGCCAGACCAGCCTGTCGAATTTCGAGACCTGGGTCATGGCGGAAATCTGCCGCAATCCGCCGATCAGCTGGCCCCAGCTGGTGCTGGCATTGGCGCGCGACCAGAGCCAGGCGGGCCGCACCGTCAATCATCTCATCGAGATCGGCCTGATCGAGCGGACCGGACGCCCGGGACGCCGCCACGGCTTCTTCGGTCCGACCGAGAAGGGACGCGCGGTGAGCCAGATCATTGAGGAGACAGCGGTTCGGCGCAGCGAGTTCCTGTTTCAGGGCATCCCTGCCGACCAGCTCGACAGCTTCATGACGACATTCGATGCGCTGACGCACAATGCCGAAGTCCAGCTCGATCGGGAGCGGGCGATCCAGGAAATGGATCGGGATTGAAGGCCTCCGCCCGGCCTGAAATCGTTCAGGCCTAGTCGGGCAGCGGAATGAACTCGCGCTCGCCGGGCACGATGTCGAACCGGCCCTGTCGCCAGTCGTCCTTGGCCTGTTCGATGCGATCGCGGGAGCTGGACACGAAGTTCCAGTAGATGTGCCGTGGCCCATCCAATGGCTCGCCGCCGACCAGCATGATGCGGGTCGGGCCATTGGCGCGCAGGACGATCTCGCTGTCCGGCTTGAAGATCACCAGTTCGCCGGCGTTGAAACCGCCGCTCTGGCCTTCCACCGCCAGCCCGCCCGAGATGACATAGACCGCGCGTTCGATATGGTCGGTGCCCAGCCGGTAGCGCGCGCCGTCCTGGAGCGTGACGTCGGCGTAGAGCATGTCCGAGAAGGCCTGCACCGGCGAGGTCAGCCCGTCGCTGCTCCCAGCGACGACGCGGATGCGCACGCCCTCTGCCTCCGTTTCGGGAATCGTGTCGGCGGGGTGATGGAAGAAAGCCGGATCGACCTCCTCCTTCGCTTGCGGCAGCGCGACCCAGGTCTGGAGGCCGAACAACGGCCCGCCTGCGGCGCGGGTATCATCGGCGCTGCGCTCGGAATGGACGATGCCGCGCCCTGCCGTCATCCAGTTGACGGCGCCGGGGCGCACCGGCTGGACCTTGCCCAGCGAATCGCGGTGGAGGATTTCGCCCTCCAGCACATAGGTCACCGTGGCGAGGCCGATGTGCGGATGGGGGCGGACGTCCAGGCCCTCGCCGGCCGAGAAGGTCGTCGGGCCGAACTGATCGAAGAACACGAAGGGGCCGACCATCCGGCGATGGGCCGATGGCAGCGCGCGCCGGACCTGAAAGCCGTCGCCCAAATCGCGCACGGGCGGCAGGATGATCATGTCGACACTGTCGATGCCGGTCTGGCGCAAGGTCATCGGGTCTGCTCCTTCAGATAGACTTGTTCATATCCTTATGCAGAATGACCCGCTCCGTTCCCGGCCGTCTGCCGGCCCGTTCAGGCCAACCCGCTTAGGCCAGGCGGGTCATCCAGCCATGCTGGTCCAGCTTCTGGCCGAGCTGCACGCCGACCAGCGCCTCGCGCAGCGCGCGGGCCACCTCGCCGCCATCGCCATTGCCAATGATGAAATCGCCCTGGGTCGAGCGCACCTCGCCGATGGGCGTGATGACGGCAGCGGTTCCGCAGGCAAACGCTTCCTTCAGCTTGCCGCTCTTGGCATCGGTCATCCACTGCTCGAAACTGTAGGGCTCTTCCTTCACCGTGTAGCCGGCATCCTCCGCGACGAGCCGCAGCGAATCGCGGGTGACGCCTGGCAGAATCGAACCGTTGAGCGGCGGGGTGATGATCGTGCCGTCATTGAACACGAACATGATGTTCATGCCGCCCAGCTCCTCGATCCATTTGCGCTCGACCGCATCGAGGAACAGCACCTGGTCGCAGCCATGCTCGATGCCGACGGATTGCGGCTGCAGGCTCGCCGCATAATTGCCGCCGCACTTGGCAGCGCCGGTGCCCCCGGGCACCGCGCGGACATAATCATGGCTGACCCACAGCGTCACGGCCGACTTGCCGCTCTTGAAATAGCCGCCGACCGGGGACGCGATCACGCAATAGACATATTCGCGCGCCGGGCGGACGCCGAGAAACGCTTCGCTCGCGAACATGAAGGGGCGCAGGTACAGGCTGCCCTTGTCGGCATCCGGCACCCAGTCGATGTCTGCCGCGACCAGCTTGCGGATGCTCTCGACGAAGAGATCCTCCGGCAGATGGGGCATGGCGAGGCGGGTCGCGCTCTGGTTGAAGCGGGCGGCGTTGGCCTCCGGGCGGAAGCTTGCGACAGACCCGTCGGGCAGGCGATAAGCCTTGAGCCCCTCGAAAATCTCCTGCGCATAATGGAGCACGGCCGCTGCCGGATCGAGCGGAATCGGCTGGCGCGGACCCAGTACGGCATCATGCCAACCCTGCCCCTCGGTATAGCGGATCGTCACCATATGGTCGGTGAAGAGCGTGCCGAAACCGAGCGTGGCCATGGCGGCAACACGGTCCTCGGGCGAGGTGGGGGTGGCGAGCGGCTGGGTCGTGAAGTCCAACATGCGAAATCTGTCCATTGAGGCTGGATGGGTTCAGGTGGCGCAGGCGGTATCAGGATAAACGCAGGCTGTCATGCCCCCGCGCGTCCGCTGGTGGCATCGGTTGCCGCGCCGTTGCAGGTGCGCCGCGCTCAGCTCAGCTCAGCTCAGCCAGAACAGGGCAGCGCCCGCCAGCGAGGCAAGCAGGGACGCAAAGAGCGGGACGGATGCGACGATGCCATTGCGTCCCCCGGCCAGCACGAGCGCCATCACGCCTTTGACGGCGGTATTGGCGAAGACCGGCGCGGCGAGGATGAAGCCCGCCGTGGCATTGTCGAGCGTTTGTGCGGGCAGGCCGGCAAGGGTGAGCACCGCCGCGTCCACATCCATGAAGCCGGTGAGGCCGATGACAACCGCGATGCCCTGATCGCCCCAGACATCGAGCGCCCAGCGCGCGACCAGCGAGAAGACCGCAACGAAGGCCGCCAGCATCAGCGCCGGGCCGAAATCGAAGGGGTTGCCGAGCTTGACCGATGGCCCATCCGGCGAATCGTCACGGCGCCAGGCGATCAAGGCCATGATCGCCGAGACGACCAGCGCCGGGGCCAGCACCAGCGCGAGCGTGGGCAGGGCGCGGGGCACGAGGATGGCAGTCAACACCTGCACGCGCACGAACATGACGATGGTGGCGATGGCGATGCCGGCGGTCAGCACGCCGCGTAATTCCGGCTCGGTGCGCAGGCGGCGGGCGTACCAGGCCGTCACCGCCGTGGACGAGACGATGGCGCCGGTCAGCGCCATCATCAATACGCCCCGGCTGCTGCCGAACCGGCGCGCGACGACATAGCCAGCGAAGGAGAGCCCTGCGACCAGCACCACCACCATCCAGATCTGGCGGGGGTTCCAAGCGTCGTAAGGGCCATAATTGGCATCGGGCAGCAGTGGGAGGACGACGAGGGCGACCAGCGCGAAGCGGGCGACGCCCTCAATCTCGCCTTCCGTCAGCCCGCGCAGCAGGGCGTGCATCGAGTGGCGGGCGCTCAGCAGCACGAAGGCCGCGCCCGCTGCTGCCAGAGCGATGGCAGGTGAGAGCGCCACTGCGGCATAGCCAATGGCAAAGGTCAGGAGCGCCGCGACAATCGTGGTAGCGGAAAGCTGGTCGTCGCGAATCGCCTGACCGAAACCAATGAGCAGCGCGCCGACCACCCCCAGCGCCATGATCGCGGCGATCATCTCCGGCAGGAGCGCCGACAGGCCACCGGCAAAACCGATCAGGCCGAAGGTGCGAAACCCCGCCACCCGTTGCCCGGCCTGCTTGTCGCGCTGAGTCCAGCCTCGTTCGAGGCCGATCAGAAGGCCGGCGGCGAGAGCGGCGAGAAGCCCGAGCAGCGATGGAGATAGAGCAAGGCTCATGGTCAGAGCGTCAGCAGGCGGATGTCCGGCCCAGCCGCCGCGAGAAAGGCAATGGGGCCGGTGATCTCGACACGGGAGTCGAGGCTGTCCGCTGCCACGCCCGCCATGGCAAGGCCGCTCTGGCAGAGGCTGATCGCCACGCCTTCATCCAGCGCATCATCCAGCAACTGCGCGAGTGTCGGCTCCCCGGCTGCAGCCCAGGCGGCGTCCTGCGGCGCGCGGATCGGGGTGCGCAACAGGGCAGCCGCCTCGCCTTGCAGGAAGACGCGGGCCGCACTTCCCAAGGCGACCTCCGCCCGCGCGAGCGACAGGGCCGCGCGCAATCGGGAAGGATCGGCGCTGACGACGACGAGAGCGAGAGGCCGCCGCGCGCTCATGCGCAGGCCAGCGCGGCCTTGCAGGCCGGGTCCGGCGGAATGGCCATGGTCCGCAGGCGACGGGCCAGCAGATCGAAGACAATGAGCTTGCCGGTCGCCGCTTCACCGAAGGGCACGAGGGCGCGGATGACCTCCAGCGCCGCCATCGAGCCAATGATGCCGGTCAGCGCCCCAACAATGCCTTCCTCGGCGCAGGTGCGGGCGGGGTCGGTGCGGGTTTCCCCGACCAGGCAACGATAGCAGGGCTGTCCGTCCTCCCACCCTCGCCAGACCCCGATCTGCCCCTCGAACTGGCCGACAGCGGCGCTCACCAGCGGAATGCGCAGCCGGGTCGCGGCGTCCGAGACGGCGAGGCGCGTTTCGAAATTGTCGCAGCCATCCAGAATGATGTCGGCATCGCGCAGCAGCGTCGCGGCATTGTCGGCATCCAGCGCGGTGTTGATCGGAATGGCATGACAATCCGGGTTGAGCCGGCGCACGGCATCGCGCGCGGCTTCTGCCTTCGGGCGACCGATGTCGTCGCTGGCGAACAGGATCTGCCGCTGCAGGTTGGAGAGGCTCACCGTATCATGATCGATGATGCGCAGGGTGCCGATGCCGGCCGCAGCCAGATAAGCGATGGCCGGGCACCCGATGCCCCCCGCGCCGATGATCGCGATATGCGCTCCGGCCAGCCGTGCCTGCCCCGCGCCGCCGATCTCGCGCAGCACGATGTGGCGGGCATATCGCTCAAGCTGATCGTCGGTGAAGTCCATCAGTGCGGCTGTGCGTCAGACCGTGCGGACGCCGGTGGAACCGAAACCGCCCGCACCGCGCGCCGTATCATCGAGCGTCGCGACCTCGACCATGCGCGCGATCTGCACCGGCGCGACGATCAACTGGGCGATCCTGTCGCCGCGCTTGATCTCGAAATCATCCTCGCCAAGGTTGACCAGGATCACCTTCAATTCGCCGCGATAATCGCTGTCGATCGTGCCGGGGGTGTTGGGCAGCGTGATTCCATGCTTGAGCGCCAGCCCGGACCGGGGGCGCACCTGCACCTCGAACCCCTCGGGAATAGCAAGCGCGAGACCGGTGGCCACCGCATGGCGGGCCATGCTCGGCAGCATCACATCCTCGGCGGAGACCACGTCCATGCCGGCTGCGCCGGCGGTGGCGTAGCTGGGCAATGGCAGGTCTTCGCCATGGGGCAGGCGCTTCACCGCAATGTCAACGAGCGGCCAGTTCATCGGAAATCCTTTCAATCAGCCGCGTGGCGACAAGGGCTTTGGGCATGTCCGGCCAGTCTTCGACGCCCTGCGCCGTGACCAGATGGACGCTGTTATGCGATCCGCCCATGACATCGCCGGACACGTCATTGGCGACGATCCAGTCCGCGCCCTTGCGCTGGCGCTTGGCGATAGCGTGGTCGACGACAGTTTCGGTCTCGGCCGCGAAGCCGACGAGCAGGGCGGGGCGCTGGACGTGGCGCGCCAGCGTCGCGAGGATGTCCGGATTCTCGGCCAGCGCGAGCGGGGCAGGCGTGCCCGAGCCATCCTTCTTGATCTTCTGGCCGGCCTCGTCGGCGGCGCGCCAATCGGCCACTGCTGCGACCAATATGGCAATATCGGCTGGCAAGGCTCCCTCCACGGCGGCCTGCATCTCCCGCGCGGTCTGCACGTCCACCCGGGTGACGCCACGCGGCGTGGGCAGGCTGACCGGCCCTGCGACGAGCGTGACGCGCGCACCGGCCTGGGCGGCGGCGGCGGCAATCGCAAAGCCCTGCTGCCCGGACGACCGGTTGGCGATGTAGCGCACGGGGTCGATCGGTTCGTGTGTCGGCCCGGCGGTCACCAGCACATGGCGGCCAAGCAGATTGGCGTGGCTGAGATCGGGCGCATGGATCGTTCGGCTGGTGTCGGTCAGCAGCGCGGCCGGTGACGGCGCCTCTGCCAGCAGCCGCTCGATTTCCTGCACGATGGCGGCCGGCTCGGGCAGGCGACCCTTGCCCCACTCGTTGCAGGCCATGGCGCCGACGTCAGGCTCCATCACATGGATGCCATCGCCGCGCAGCGTGTCGAGGTTTCGCTGGGTGGCCTTGTGGTGCCACATCCGCACATTCATCGCGGGCACGGCGAGCACCGGCTTGTCGGTGGCGAGCAGCACGGTGGTGGCGAGATCGTCAGCGATGCCCGATGCCATCTTGGCGAGGATGTTGGCGGTCGCCGGCGCGACAACGATCAGGTCGGCCTCGCGGCTGAGCTGGATATGGCCGATCTCGCGCTCCTCCTTGAGGTCGAACATGTCGCCATAGACATGATCCTCGGTGAGCACGCCGAAGGAGAGCGGCGTCACGAACTGGGTGGCGGCGTCCGTCAGCACGGCGCGCACGGCGAGGCCCTTGCCCTTGAGCAGGCGCACCAGTTCCAGCGCCTTGTAGGCGGCGATCCCGCCGGAGACGATGAGGAGGATCCGCTGGGTCATGATGGTTCCATAGCGGCTGGGCGCCGGTCCGGCTAGCGGCTCGGCAGGGGCGGAATATCAGCCAAGGAGCGCCATGGCGCCGGCGCCGGCCGCCGCAGCGAGAATCGCCACGCCCGCATAGCGCCAGAACCAGCCGACCTTCACCTGCACCAGCTTCACCGCCGGCAGGGGCGGCGGGGGCGGGGCGCCACCCGGCTCGGGATAGGCTTCCTCCAGCCGCCGGACGAGGCCGGGCAGGCGGCGGATCGTGTCCACGGTTTCATGGATCGAATCGGCAAGCTTGGCTTCGGGGCCGAGTTCGTCGCGCAGCCAGCTCTTCACATAGGGGCCGGAAACGTCCCACATGTTGATCGTCGGGTCGAGCATGGTCGCCACGCCCTCGACCATCACCATCGTCTTTTGCAGCAGCAGCAGATGGGGCTGCGTCTGCATATCGAAATCGCGGGTGATGGCGAACAGGCCGTCCAGCATCTGGCCTACAGACAACTCGCTGACCGGCTTGCCGCGCATCGGTTCGCCGACGGCACGCAGGGCGGTCGCGAACTCGGCGACATTGTGGTGGGCCGGCACATATTGCGCTTCGAAATGGATTTCCGCCACGCGGCGATAGTTGCCGGTGATGAGGCCGTAAAGGATCTCGGCCAGCCACAGCCGCGCGCGCCGGTCGATCCGCCCCATGATGCCGAAGTCGATGGCGACGATGGTGCCGTCGGCCTGTACGAAGAGATTGCCCTGGTGCATGTCGGCATGGAAAAAGCCGTCGGCGATGGCCTGGCGCAGGAAGGTGTTGACGAGCCGCGCGGCCAGATCGCTCAGATCATGCCCGGCGGCGACCAGCGCCGCGCGGTCGCTGATCTTGATGCCGTCGATCCATTCGAGAGTCATCACCCGGCCGTTGGTGCGATCCCAGTCGATCTGCGGGATGCGATAGCGCGGCACGGCGGACATGGCCTCCGCCAGCTCCGATGCAGAGGCTGCCTCGCGGCGCAGGTCCAGCTCGCGCGCTGTCCAGCGCTTGAGATTGGCCACAACCAGACGCGGTCGGAGGCGCGAGGCCTCGCCGCCCAGTTGCTCCAGATGCGCCGCTGCCCATTCATAAGTGTCGATGTCGCGGTTGAACCGCTCCCGAATCCCCGGGCGGAGCACCTTGATGGCAACCGCGCGGCCGTCCGTCGTCACGGCACGATGCACCTGCGCGATGGAGGCAGCGCCGACGGCCTGCTCATCGACGCTGGCGTAGATCGAGTCGAGCGGTCGCCCGAAGCTGGCTTCGATCTCGGCGCGAATCGCGGAGAAGGGCATGGGCGGGAGCGCGTCCTGCAGCGACAGCAGATCGCGGGCAGCATCCTCACCGACCAGATCGGGGCGCGTCGCCAGCGACTGGCCGAGCTTGATCGCGGCCGGGCCAATAGCTTGAAACGCCTCCGCATAGCGCGGCTCCTTGGGCACGCGCGCACCGAGCCGCGCCAGCCGTGCGAGGCGGCGCACCGGGGCGGGCGTATTGCCATCCCGCTCGATACCGCGAAGGGCGCCATGCCGGGCGAGAGTCCGCCCCCATGACAGCAGGCGCCAGAGATGGGTGATATGCGCTGTCATGACCTTATCGCCCTGCGGAACGCACCATGGGACTGCTGCGCTGGCGAATCATATCTTCCACCCCGAGTGGATGGCGACGAGCCCGCCCATGATCGGCTCGGCCTTTGCCTGCACGAAGCCCGCCTCCTCGATCATGCCCTTGAACTTCGGCATGTCCGGGAAGCGGCGGATGGATTCGATGAGATAGCGATAGCTCTCCGCATCCCCGGCGATCATCTTGCCCAGCTTGGGCACCAGCTTGTGCGAATAGGCGTCGTACACATCGCCGAAGCCGGGCCAGGTGGTGCTGGAAAATTCCAGGCAGAAGAAGCGCCCGCCATATTTTAGCACGCGATGCGCCTCATGCAGCGCCGCCGGGATGTCAGTCACATTACGGATGCCGAACGCGATGGTGTAGGCATCGAAGCTGCGATCGCCGAAGACCAGCTGCTCGGCATTTTGCGGCTGCCAGACCAGTCCCTCGATGCCGCGCTTCTGCGCCCGCGTCATGCCGACGGCGAGCATATCCTCGTTGATGTCGCTCACCGTCACGCGCGCGCCATGCTTGGCCATGCGGAAGGCGATGTCGCCGGTGCCGCCCGCCATGTCGAGAATCGCCTCGTCCTTACGCGGCTTCACGCGGCGGACGAACTGGTCCTTCCACAGCCGATGCATCCCGCCGGACATCGCATCGTTCATGATGTCGTAGTTGCGGGCGACATTGGAGAAGACGTCGCCGACCAGCTTCGTCTTTTCCTCGGGGGCTACCTCACGATAGCCAAAGGACACTGTCTCGCTCATGGGGCCGGGCTCTAGCCGACTCTGCCGGTCGCGCAAAGGGCGAACCATGCCGGAGCGGCCGATGCCGCGCGGGATGGGCCGCCGTCAGCTCATGCCGGGTCGGCGAGCGGAACCGGCGCCAGGAAATCCGGCTTGCCGATCGCGATCCCACGTGTCCGCAGCAGCGCATAGGCCGTCGTTGCGTGGAACAGGAAGTTGGGCAGCATGAAGCCCGTGACATAATCCCGCCCGTGGAACCGATATCCCTGACCGTTCGGGAAGCGCAGCACGATCTCGCGGTCCTCGCTGCCGTCCAGTTGTGCGGGCGTCACGCTATGGACGAAGGCGATGGTCTTTGCGCACCGCTCCTGCAGGGCATCGAGGCTCGCCTCGGTATCGGGCATGGCGGGCGGCTCGATGCCGGCGAGACGGGCAATGCCGTTCTTGGCGCTGTCCGACGCCATCTGATATTGGGCGGTGAGCGGGCGCATATCCTCGATCAGCCGGGCGCCCAGCAGATCGGCCTCGGCAGCACGCACATCCGGGCGCGCGAGCCACCTCTCCATGTTGGTCAAGCTGTTGACGAGGAGAGGAACGGTGATCGCGTGCATGGTCAGGGTCATCAGCTCTCGCCTTTGCTGCCAGGGTGTTGGGCCAAGGTATTGGGCCGGGTGATTGGGATGTGCGCGCGCAGGCCGAAAGAGGCAAGGCGGCATTTCAAAACGCCTCGCCGCCGCGCATGCCCCTTGGGGTGAGCCGTGCTTGACCGGTTGGCGGCCTCTCTGTATAGGCCCGCCTGCCTCGCGGCCCGCAACCTGTGCTTTCACTAGGATTCGGTCGCTCGTCCGCTGGGTCATACAGAGCTTGAACATTGCCTATGCTCTTGCGGGGCCAGGGGGTCTTTACCGACCGCCGGGTCTCTTGTCGTTTGGAGGTCAGCCCCGGCTGGTCATCGGCCGACCCAGGACATGCAGATGGCAGAGTAACTGAAAAAAGGTGAAGGGCTTCATGCCAACGATCAACCAGCTGGTCCGCAAGGGCCGCGAGCCGCAGAAGGCCAAGAGCAAGGTCCCTGCGATGGAGCAGAACCCGCAGAAGCGCGGCGTCTGCACCCGTGTCTACACCGTGACCCCGAAGAAGCCGAACTCGGCTCTCCGCAAGGTCTGCAAGGTGCGCCTCACCAACAGCCGTGAGGTCATCAGCTACATTCCGGGCGAAGGCCACAACCTCCAGGAGCACAGCGTCGTGCTGATCCGTGGCGGCCGTGTGCGCGACCTTCCCGGTGTGCGCTATCACGTTCTTCGCGGCGTTCTGGATACCCAGGGCGTCAAGGACCGCAAGCAGAGCCGTTCCAAGTACGGCGCGAAGCGTCCGAAGTAAGCAGGGGAGAACAGAGATATGTCACGTCGTCGTCGCCCCGAAAAGCGCGTCATCCTGCCCGATCCCCAGTATGGCGATCAGGTTCTGTCCAAGTTCATGAACAGCGTCATGTATGACGGCAAGAAGGCTGTCGCTGAGCAGATTGTTTATGGCGCACTGGCCACCGTTGAAACCCGCGCCAAGAAGGATCCGATCTCGGTCTTTCATGACGCCCTCAACAATGTGAAGCCGGGCATCGAGGTCCGCAGCCGCCGCGTTGGCGGTGCGACCTATCAGGTGCCGGTGGAAGTCCGTCCCGAGCGCGCCCAGGCGCTGGCCATTCGCTGGCTCATCAATGCGGCGCGCAGCCGCAGCGAGACCACGATGGCGGCCCGCCTCTCCGGCGAGCTTCTGGACGCCGCGAACAACCGTGGCAATGCCGTGAAGAAGCGTGAAGACACGCACCGGATGGCCGAAGCCAACCGCGCCTTCTCGCATTACCGCTGGTAAGCACTATATTGGAAGCCGGGGCAGTCACAGGACTGTCCCGGCTTCCTGCACCACCGTTCGCTCGGGCCTGTCGAAGGGCTGTTCTTCCGTGAGGGGAGAAACGGGTCCCCGCCGAGCCAACCCGAACGGAGAGGAACCTTTCAGACCGCAGCCCCGCCGCACGCGGGCAATGGAGTAAAGATCATGGCCCGCAGCCACCCGCTCGAGCGTTACCGCAATTTCGGCATTATGGCGCACATCGACGCCGGCAAGACGACGACGACCGAGCGCATCCTCTATTACACCGGCAAGTCCTACAAGATCGGCGAAGTGCATGACGGCGCCGCCACGATGGACTGGATGGAGCAGGAGCAGGAGCGCGGCATCACGATCACGTCGGCTGCGACGACCTGCCTGTGGAAGGCCGATGAGGGCAAAGGCCCCGAGCATCGCCTGAACATCATCGACACCCCCGGCCACGTGGACTTCACCATCGAGGTGGAGCGCTCGCTGCGCGTGCTCGACGGCGCGGTTGCCGCGTTCGACGGCGTTGCCGGCGTGGAGCCGCAGTCGGAGACGGTGTGGCGTCAGGCCGACAAGTATGGCGTGCCCCGGATGTGCTTCATTAACAAGCTCGACCGCACGGGTGCCAATTTCTATTATTGCGTGCAGACGATCATCGATCGCCTGGGCGCGACCCCGGCCGTCCTGTATCTGCCCATCGGTGCGGAATCGGACTTCAAGGGTCTCGTCGACCTCGTGAACAACCGCGCGATCATCTGGAAGGATGAGAATCTGGGCGCTGAATTCTTCTATGAAGAAATTCCGGCCGACCTCGCCGACAAGGCTGCCGAGTATCGCGAGAAGCTGGTTGAGCTGGCTGTCGAGCAGGACGATGCCGCGATGGAAGCCTATCTCGAGGGTAACGAGCCCGACGTCGCGACGCTCAAGAAGTTGATCCGC
This sequence comes from Sphingobium sp. B2D3A, assembly GCF_025961795.1. Taxonomy (NCBI): domain Bacteria; kingdom Pseudomonadati; phylum Pseudomonadota; class Alphaproteobacteria; order Sphingomonadales; family Sphingobiaceae; genus Sphingobium; species Sphingobium sp. B2D3A. Next base: position 860,969 of record NZ_JAOQOI010000001.1, read on the forward strand.
AAGGGCACGCTGAACCAGAGCTTCGTGCCGGTGCTGTGCGGCTCGGCCTTCAAGAACAAGGGCGTGCAGGCGCTGCTGGACGCGGTCGTCGACTATCTGCCCAGCCCGCTGGACATTGAGGACGTGCAGGGCATCAACCCCGACACGGAAGAGCCGGACAGCCGCGCCACCAGCGACGAGGCGCCGTTCTCGGGTCTCGCGTTCAAGATCATGAACGATCCGTTCGTCGGCTCGCTCACCTTCCTGCGCGTCTATTCCGGCACGCTGAGCAAGGGCACCTATCTGAACTCCGTGAAGGACAAGAAGGAAAAGATCGGCCGTATGCTCCTGATGCATGCGAACAGCCGTGAGGACATCGATACGGCTTATGCCGGCGATATCGTCGCGCTGGCCGGCATGAAGGAAACGACGACCGGTGACACGCTGTGCGCCGAGCGTCAGCCGATCATCCTGGAACGCATGGAATTCCCCGAGCCGGTCATCGAGCTGTCCGTGGAACCCAAGACCAAGGCCGACCAGGAAAAGATGGGCGTCGCGCTCAACCGCCTGGCCGCCGAGGATCCGTCCTTCCGCGTTTCGACCGATCACGAATCGGGCCAGACCATCATCAAGGGCATGGGCGAACTTCACCTCGAAATCCTCGTCGACCGCATGAAGCGCGAGTTCAAGGTCGAGGCGAACGTCGGTGCGCCGCAGGTGGCCTATCGCGAGTATCTCAAGAAGGCCGTCGACGTCGATTATACCCACAAGAAGCAGTCGGGCGGCACCGGCCAGTTCGGCCGCATCAAGGTGAAGGTCACGCCGGGCGAGCGCGGTGCGGGCATCATCTTCAAGGACGAGATCAAGGGCGGTAATATTCCCAAGGAATATATTCCGGCGATCGAGAAGGGCATGCGCGAGACGGCGGCCACGGGTTCGCTCATCGGCTTCCCGATCATCGACTTCGAGATCAACCTGTATGACGGCGCCTATCACGACGTCGACTCGTCGGCGCTGGCATTCGAAATCACCGGTCGCGGTGCGATGCGTGAAGTCGCGCAGAAGGCCGGCATCACGCTGCTCGAGCCGGTGATGAAGGTCGAGGTGGTGACGCCTGAGGAATATCTGGGTGACGTCATCGGCGACATGAACTCGCGTCGTGGCCAGATCCAGGGCACCGACAGCCGCGGTAATGCGCAGGTTGTCGAGGCGATGGTCCCGCTGGCCAACATGTTCGGCTATGTGAACTCGCTCCGCTCGTTCACCCAGGGCCGCGCGAACTACTCCATGCAGTTCTCGCACTACGACGAGGTGCCGCAGAACGTTGCGGACGAGGTGAAGGCGAAGCTGGCCTAAGCCGGCACTTTCATCTGGATTTATGTAAATTTGCTGTTATGGGGGCGCCTTCGCGAGGCTTCCCCGAGCGGTTGAACCCAAGCTATTGAGCGAAAAGAGGTAGGAAATGGCTAAGGCTAAATTCGAGCGGAACAAGCCGCACTGCAATATCGGCACCATCGGTCACGTCGACCATGGCAAGACCACGCTGACCGCCGCCATCACCAAGGTGCTGGCCGAAACCGGTGGCGCCACGTTCACGGACTATGCCAACATCGACAAGGCTCCCGAGGAGCGCGAGCGCGGCATCACGATCTCGACCGCACACGTCGAGTATGAGACTGGCGCCCGTCACTATGCGCACGTCGACTGCCCGGGCCACGCTGACTATGTGAAGAACATGATCACCGGTGCCGCCCAGATGGACGGCGCGATCCTCGTGGTGAACGCTGCTGACGGCCCGATGCCGCAGACCCGCGAGCACATCCTGCTCGCCCGTCAGGTCGGCGTGCCGGCGCTCGTCGTGTATATGAACAAGGTCGACCAGGTCGACGACGAGGAGCTCCTCGAGCTCGTCGAGCTGGAAGTGCGCGAGCTGCTCTCCAGCTACGACTTCCCGGGTGACGATATCCCCATCGTCAAGGGTTCGGCTCTGGCTGCTCTCGAAGGCCGTGACGACGCGATCGGCAAGGATTCGATCAAGGCGCTCATGGATGCCGTCGACGCCTACATCCCGCAGCCGGCCCGTCCGGTTGACCGTCCGTTCCTGATGCCGATCGAAGACGTGTTCTCGATCTCGGGTCGCGGCACCGTGGTGACCGGCCGCGTCGAGACCGGCGTTGTGAAGGTTGGCGAGGAAGTCGAGATCATCGGCCTCAAGCCCACCAAGAAGACGACCGTCACCGGCGTGGAAATGTTCCGCAAGCTGCTCGATCAGGGTGAAGCCGGCGACAACATCGGCGCGCTGATCCGTGGCGTTGGCCGTGAAGAAGTCGAGCGTGGTCAGGTTCTGGCCAAGCCGGGTTCGGTCACGCCGCACACCGAGTTCGAAGCCGAGGTGTATGTGCTGTCGAAGGACGAAGGTGGCCGTCACACGCCGTTCTTCGCCAACTATCGTCCGCAGTTCTACTTCCGCACGACGGACGTGACCGGCGAGGTCGTCCTCCCCGAGGGCACCGAGATGGTCATGCCTGGCGACAACGTGAAGCTGGCCGTCAAGCTCATCGCGCCGATCGCGATGGACCCGGGCCTCCGCTTCGCTATTCGCGAAGGTGGCCGCACGGTCGGTTCTGGGGTTGTCGCGACGATCTCGAAGTAATATAGGCAGCGAGCCGCTCGGATCAGGTGATTCGAGCGGCCTGCTTTTTTCGCCGCTTCGCGCGCGCTCGTGAGTGCCAGAATGGCACCGGGGCCATCAGGGTGAAGCGGTTTTGTTTTGGCTCTTTCACATCGGTTAGTGGACATGGAAACGCAGAATATCCGTATTCGTCTCAAGGCATTCGATCATCGCGTGCTGGATCAGGCGACCGGCGACATCGCCGATACCGCTCGTCGTACGGGTGCTCTCATTCGCGGTCCCATTCCGCTGCCGACCCGCATCGAGAAGTTCACGGTCAACCGTGGGCCGCACATCGATAAGAAGAGCCGTGAACAGTTCGAGGTCCGCACCTACAAGCGCATGCTTGATATCGTGCAGCCGACCCCGCAGACCGTCGATGCGCTGATGAAGCTCGATCTGGCTGCCGGCGTGAACGTCGAGATCAAACTGGCCTGATGGCCGTAGCGGGGCGGCCTTCGGGTCGCCTTGCAGGACATTTGGATACCGCCGGCTTCGGCCGGGCAGCGTCCTCCGTCGTTTCCGCCTCGTTTGTCGAGGGTCCGGAAGCATCCAGCCCGGACGGGGGAACGCATCGCAAAATCGGGTTGGCTGCCTGGGTCTTAGGGCCCTGGCGGTTTTTTCGTTGGATAAGCCCCCGCATCATGCAGGGGCCTCTATTGGAGGATTGGATCATGCGTACCGGCGTGATCGCGAAGAAAGTGGGTATGACCCGCCTGTTCCAGGATGATGGCCGCCATGTGCCCGTCACCGTCCTGGCGCTCGAAGGCAACCAGGTCATTGCCCGTCGCGAAATGGATAAGGACGGCTATGTAGCCGTGCAGCTGGGTGCCGGCGTTGCGAAGGCGAAGAATGTTGCCAAGCCGCAGCGCGAGCACTTTGCCAAGGCTCAGGTGGAACCCAAGGCGCAGGTCGTCGAGTTCCGCGTGGCCGAGGACGCCCTGCTCGATGTCGGCGCGGAAATCGCTGCCGATCACTTCATCGCTGGTCAGCTCGTCGACGTGACGGGTCAGACGCAGGGCAAGGGCTTTGCCGGCGCCATGAAGCGCTGGGGCTTCGGCGGTATGCGTGCCACGCACGGTGTGTCGATCAGCCACCGTGCCCATGGTTCGACGGGTAACCGTCAGGATCCGGGCCGCGTGTTCAAGAACAAGAAGATGGCCGGCCACATGGGCGACCGTCAGCGCACGCAGCAGAACCTCGAGATCGTCCGCACGGACGTCGAGCGCGGCCTGCTGTTCGTGAAGGGCAGCGTGCCCGGCTCGAAGGGCGCCTGGCTTCTCGTCAAGGACGCCGTGAAGGTCGATCGTCCGGCTGATGTGCCGTACCCGGCCAGCATCAAGTCGGCTGCGAACAATAACGCCGAGGCTCCGGCCGATACGCCTGCGCAGGACGTCGCGGCGCCCGAGGCCACTGAAGGCCAGGAGGGCTAAGTCATGAAGATCAAGGTTCTCACTCTGGACGGCGGCAAGGCCTCCGGCGATGTCGAGCTGAATGACGATGTGTTCGGCCTCGAGCCGCGCGCGGACATTCTGCACCGTGTCGTCACCTGGCAGCTTGAAAAGCGCCGTGCCCCGGCATCGGCGACGCGCGAGCGTTCTGACGTTGCCCGCACGGGCAAGAAGTTCGGTCGCCAGAAGGGCGGCGGTACGGCTCGTCACGGCGATCGCCGCGCCCCGATCTTCATCGGTGGTGGTAAGGCGCACGGTCAGCGCGCCCGTACCTTTGGGCACTCGCTCAACAAGAAGGTGCGTGCACTGGGCCTCAAGATGGCGCTTTCGGCCAAGGCCAAGGGCGGCTCGCTCACGGTTCTGGACAATCTGGACGTCAAGGACGGCAAGACCAAGGAACTGGCGGGTCAGCTCGCCAAGCTCAACCTCGGCAAGGTGCTGTTCATCGACGGCGAGGCGACCAACCTCTCCTTCGCCAAGGCCTCGTCCAATCTCGTCGGTGTCAATGTGCTCCCCGCCATCGGTGCCAATGTCTACGATATCCTGCGTGCGGACAGCCTGGTGCTGACCCGTGCCGCGGTCGAGCAGCTGGAGGCGCGCTTCAATGGCTAAGAAGCAGGCAGCAGCGGTGGCCACGCGTCATTACGACGTGATTGTCGCCCCGCACATCACCGAAAAGGCGACGCTGGTCTCCGAGCACAACGCGGTTGTGTTCAAGGTCGCGCGTGACGCTTCGAAGCCCGAGATCAAGGCCGCTGTCGAGGCGCTGTTCAATGTCAGCGTCAAGTCGGTCAACACGATCGTCCAGAAGGGCAAGACCAAGCGCTGGAAGGGCAAGCCCTACACGCGCTCGGACGTGAAGAAGGCTGTCGTGACCCTGGCCGAAGGCCAGTCGATCGACATCACCACGGGCATTTGAGGGCGGACTGAACAATGGCACTCAAGCATTATAACCCGACGAGCCCGGCCCAGCGTGGCCTGATCCTCGTCGACCGGTCCGGCCTCCACAAGGGAAAGCCCGTCAAGGCGCTGACCGAAGGCAAGCGCAAGACCGGTGGCCGCAACAACAAGGGTCATGTGACCTCGCGCGGTATCGCCGGCGGTCACAAGCAGCGCTATCGCATCATCGACTTCAAGCGTCGCAAGTGGGACGTCGAAGGGACGGTGGAGCGTCTGGAATATGACCCCAACCGCACGGCGTTCATTGCGCTGGTCAGCTATGCCGATGGCGAGCAGGCTTACATCATCGCCCCGCAGCGTCTGGCTGTCGGCGACAAGGTGATCGCAGGCAAGAAGACCGACGTGAAGCCGGGCAACGCGATGGAACTGGGGCAGATGCCGGTCGGCACGATCATCCACAACATCGAGATGAAGCCGGGCAAGGGCGCTCAGATCGCACGCAGCGCGGGTACTTATGCCCAGCTCGTCGGTCGCGATCGCGGCATGGTCATCGTCCGTCTCGGCTCGGGTGAGCAGCGCTACATCCGCTCGGACTGCATGGCGACCATCGGTGCGGTGTCGAACCCCGACAACCAGAACCAGAACCTCGCCAAGGCCGGCCGCAGCCGCTGGCTCGGCCGTCGCCCGCTCACCCGCGGCGTCGCCAAGAACCCGGTCGACCACCCGCACGGCGGTGGTGAAGGCCGGACCTCGGGCGGCCGTCATCCGGTTACCCCGTGGGGCAAGCCGACCAAGGGTGCTCGTACCCGTCACAACAAGTCGACCGACAAGATGATCATCCGGTCGCGTCACGCCAAGAAGAAGAGGTAAGCGATGGCTCGCTCCGTCTGGAAGGGTCCCTTCGTGGACCTGCATCTGCTCAAGAAGGCAGAAACCGCGCAGGAGAACAACGGCCGTGGCGGTCCGATCAAGACCTGGTCGCGCCGCTCCACCATCCTGCCGCAGTTCGTTGGCCTGACGTTCAACGTCTACAATGGTCGCAAGCACGTTCCCGTTTCGGTGAACGAAGACATGGTCGGTCACAAGCTGGGTGAATTCGCGCCGACGCGCTACTTCCCCGGCCACGCCGCTGACAAGAAGGGCAAGCGCTGATGGGCAAGGCAAAAGCTCCCCGCCGCGTCTCGGACAATGAGGCGCTGGCCGTCGGCACGCAGATCCGCGGTTCGGCCCAGAAGCTGAACCTGGTCGCCGCGCTCATCCGTGGCCGCAAGGTCGAGGACGCGATGAACGTGCTCGCCTTCTCCAAGCGCGCGATGGCGGTCGATGTTCGCAAGGTGCTCGCCAGCGCGGTCGCCAATGCGGAGAACAACCACAATCTCGACGTCGACGCGCTCGTCGTCGCCGAGGCGAGTGTCGGCAAGTCGTTCACCATGAAGCGCTTCCATGCGCGTGGTCGCGGCAAGTCCACCCGCATCCTGAAGCCCTTCAGCCGCGTGCGCATCGTCGTGCGTGAAGCTGCGGAAGAGGAGGCCTGATCCATGGGTCACAAGAGCAATCCCATCGGTCTGCGCCTGCAGATCAACCGCACCTGGGACAGCCGCTGGTTCGCGGAAGGTCAGGACTATGGTCGCCTGCTGCTTGAGGATCTCAAGATCCGCAAGTATGTCATGAAGACGCTGCCCCAGGCCGCGATCTCCAAGGTGGTCATCGAGCGTCCGGCCAAGCTGTGCCGCGTGTCGATCTATGCAGCCCGTCCCGGTGTCATCATCGGCAAGAAGGGCGCGGACATCGAGAAGCTGCGCAAGAAGCTGAGCGCGATGACGTCCAGCGACGTGAGCCTGAACATCGTCGAGATCCGCAAGCCGGAAATCGACTCCAAGCTCGTCGCCCAGGGTGTTGCCGATCAGCTCGAGCGTCGTATCGCTTTCCGTCGCGCCATGAAGCGCGCCGTGCAGAGCGCGCTTCGTCTCGGCGCCGAGGGCATCAAGATCACCTGCGGCGGCCGTCTGGGCGGCGCGGAGATCGCCCGTGTCGAGTGGTATCGCGAAGGTCGCGTTCCGCTGCACACGCTGCGTGCGAACGTCGATTATGCAGAAGCCGAGGCCCACACGGCCTATGGCGTTTGCGGCATCAAGGTCTGGATCTTCAAGGGCGAGATCCTCGGCCACGATCCGATGGCGACCGACCGTCTCATGCTGGAGGCTCAGACCTCCGGTGTGCGTCCGGCTCGCTGAGAATTGAGAGCAAGGTAAAGCATCATGCTACAGCCGAAGAAAACCAAGTTCCGCAAGACCTTCAAGGGTCGCATCAAGGGCGATGCCAAGGGTGGAACGGACCTCAATTTCGGATCCTACGGCCTCAAGGCTCTGGAACCGGAGCGGGTCACCGCGCGCCAGATCGAAGCGGCTCGCCGCGCGATCACGCGTCACATCCGTCGTCAGGGCCGTCTCTGGATCCGCGTCTTCCCGGACGTGCCGGTGTCCAAGAAGCCTGCCGAAGTCCGTCAGGGTAAGGGCAAGGGTTCGATCGAATATTGGGCGGCGCGCGTAAAGCCCGGCCGCATCCTGTTCGAGCTGGACGGCGTGCCCGGTCCGCTGGCTGCGGAAGCATTCAGCCGCGCAGCGATGAAGCTGCCGATCAAGACGAAGGTGGTGGCGCGTCTCGGCGACACCTCGCATCTGGGAGCATGATGGTCATGACCAAGATTTCTGACCTCAAGGCGAAGAGCGACGATCAGCTTTCGACCGATCTGGGCGAGCTGAAGCGCGAGCAGTTCAACCTGCGCTTTCAGGCTGCGACCAACCAGCTTGAAAAGCCGAGCCGCGTGCGCGAAGTGCGTCGCGACATCGCGCGGATCAAAACCCTCCAGGCCGAGCGTTCGCGCTCGTCCGCGAAGTAAGAAGGAAACAGGCCCATGCCCAAGCGCGTGCTGACGGGAACGGTGGTTTCCGACAAGGGTGACAAGACGGTCGTCGTCAAGGTGGAGCGCAAGGTGAAGCACCCGCTCTACGGCAAGATCATCCGTCGCTCGAAGAAGTATCACGCCCACGACGATGCCAATGAGTATCACGAGGGTGAGACCGTCCGTATCGAGGAGACGGCGCCGATCTCGAAGCTGAAGACCTGGAAGGTCATCGCGCGGGTCGACACCCACAAGTCTCCCGAGCAGGTCGCTGCAGACGCAGCAGCCTGAGTAGGTCTCAAGGATTTAACGGAACCACCGGGCCAGACACAGGCTGTGTCCCGGCAGGCCAATTGAGAAGGAACCGGATCGATGATCCAGATGCAATCCAATCTTGATGTCGCTGACAACAGCGGCGCCAAGCGCGTCCAGTGCATCAAGGTGCTCGGCGGCTCGAAGCGTCGTTTTGCCAGCGTTGGCGACATCATCGTCGTCTCCGTGAAGGACGCCGCCCCCCGTGGCCGCGTGAAGAAGGGTGACGTTCACCGCGCCGTGATCGTGCGCACCGCCAAGGACGTTCGTCGTCCCGACGGCAGCGTCATTCGCTTCGACGGCAATGCGGCCGTGTTGGTCAACAAGAATGCGGAGCCGATTGGCACGCGTATCTTTGGCCCCGTGGTCCGCGAGCTGCGCGCGAAGAACTTCATGAAGATCATTTCGCTTGCTCCCGAGGTGCTGTGATGAGCGCTGCACGTATCAAGAAGGGTGACACGGTCGTCGTGCTCGCCGGCAAGGACAAGGGCCGTACCGGTTCCGTCCTCCAGGTGATGCCCAAGGATGACAAGGTGCTGGTCGACGGCATCAACGTTCACGCCCGCCACCGCAAGCCCGACCAGGCAAATCCGCAGGGCGGCATCGATCGCAAGCCGGCGCCGCTGCACATTTCCAATGTCGCACTGGCTGTCGACGGCAAGGCCACGCGCGTCCGCTTTGAGGACCGTGACGGCAAGAAGGTCCGCGTCGCGGTCAAGACCGGGGAGGTCATCTGATGGCTGACAAGTACATCCCGCGCTCGCGCAAGCTGTATGACGAGACCATCGTCAAGGCGCTGAGTGAGAAGTTCGGTTACAAGAACCACATGGAAATCCCCCGGATCGAGAAGATCACGCTCAACATGGGCGTGGGCGAGGCGACCCAGGACAAGAAGAAGGTCACGCAGGCGGCCGAGGAAATGGAACTGATTGCCGGCCAGAAGCCGGTCATCACCAAGGCGAAGAAGTCGATCGCGCAGTTCAAGCTGCGTGAAGGCATGCCCATCGGTGCGAAGGTGACCCTGCGTCGCGAGCGCATGTACGAGTTTCTCGATCGTCTCGTGACGATCGCGATGCCCCGCATCCGCGACTTCCGTGGTCTCAACCCGAAGAGCTTCGACGGCCGTGGCAACTATGCCTTCGGCATCAAGGAGCAGATCATCTTCCCCGAGATCAGCTATGACCGCGTCGACAAGGTGCGTGGCATGGACATCATCGTGACCACCACGGCCCGCACGGACGAAGAAGCGCGCGAACTGCTGCGTCTTTTCGGTTTCCCGTTCCCCGCCGAGGCGGAAAAAGAGGCTGCGTGAGCGTGGCCGGATCCAATTTCTAAGGAAGAGAGCTTAAGTCCATGGCGAAACTGAGTTCGATCAACAAGAACGAACGGCGCAAGAAGCTGGTGAAGAAGTACGCCGGCAAATATGCCCGTCTCAAGGCAGTGGCGAATGACACGTCGCTTGATGACAGCGAGCGTCTGATCGCGCGTCTCAAGCTGGCCGAGATCCCCCGCAACGGCAACCCGACCCGGGTGCGCAACCGCTGCGAGCTGACCGGTCGTCCCCGCGCTTACTATCGCAAGTTCCGGCTTTGCCGTGTTCAGCTGCGCGATCTGGCCAACAAGGGCCTGATCCCCGGCGTCACCAAGTCGAGCTGGTAAGGATTAAGAGATGGCACTGACCGATCCCCTGGGTGACCTGCTCACCCGCATCCGCAACGGCCAGCGGGCACGCAAGGACAGCGTGGTTTCGCCCGCGTCCAAGCTGCGTGCGCGTGTGCTCGACGTGCTTCAGCGCGAGGGTTACATCCGCGGCTATTCCGAAGAGCAGGTGGCTGGCCATGATGGCCTGCGCATCGAGCTGAAATATTTTGAAGGCGAGCCGGCGATCAAGCACGTCGCGCGCGTTTCCAAGCCTGGCCGTCGCGTCTATTCGGGCTCCAAGGAGCTTCCGGTGGTACGCAATGGCCTCGGTATCACCATCGTCTCGACGCCCCGTGGCGTGCTTTCGGATGCCGAAGCGCGTGCACAGAATGTCGGCGGCGAAGTGCTGGCGGAGGTGTTCTGATGAGCCGCATCGGCAAAAAGCCGGTCACGATCCCCAGCGGGGTGACGGCCACCATCGAGAACGGTCAGCTTTCCGTGAAGGGCCCCAAGGGCACGCTGGCGCTCCAGATGCGCGACGAGATCAGCTATGAGCTGGAAGACGGTGCGATTTCGATCAAGCCGGCCAACGCTACCAAGGCGGCTCGGGCATTCTGGGGCATGCAGCGCACGCTGGTCCAGAACCTCGTCACGGGCGTGACCGAGGGTTACACCAAGGTGCTCGAGATCACCGGCGTCGGCTATCGTGCCACGGCCCAGGGCAAGAACCTGAAGCTGCAGCTCGGCTACAGCCATGATGTCGATTTCCCGGTTCCGGCCGGGATCGAAATCAAGACCCCCGATAACACCACGGTGGAAATCAGCGGGATCGACAAGCAGCAGGTCGGCCAGGTCGCGGCGGAAATCCGTCGCTGGCGCAAGCCGGAGCCCTATAAGGGCAAGGGTATCAAGTATCGCGGCGAGTTTATCTTCCGCAAAGAAGGCAAGAAGAAGTAAGCCATGGCGAAACTCTCTCTCTTCGATCGTCGCGCCCGGCGCGTGCGTACCGCGATCAAGGCGCGGGCGGGTGGCAAGCCCCGTCTGTCCGTGCACCGTTCCGGCCGGCATATCTATGCGCAGGTCATCGACGACACGCAGGGCAAGACCCTGGCCGCAGCGTCGACCCTGGACAAGGACGTGCGTGGCAAGACCGGCGCCACCTCATCGGCTGCAGCCGATGTCGGCAAGCGCGTGGCCGAGGCTGCTGCCAAGGCCGGCGTTACCAAGGTCGTGTTCGATCGTGGTGGCTTCCTCTTTCATGGTCGCGTGAAAGCGCTGGCCGATGCCGCTCGTGAAGGCGGACTGGAGTTCTGATGATGGCAGACGAAAACACCACCGGTGAGGGCAATCAGCCCGAGGCTGTTCTCGCGCCCGAGACCACGCCCCAGGACGTGACGGGTGTGGCCGCCGAGCCGCAGCAGCAACAGCGCCGTGGCCGTGGCGGCCGCAGCGGTGGCGATCGGGATCGTGGCGGCCGTGGCCGTCGTGACGACCGTCGCGGTCGTGGCGGTGAGGACGACAATGGCGAGGAATTCGTCGAGAAGCTCGTCCACATCAACCGCGTCTCGAAGACCGTGAAGGGCGGCAAGCGCTTCGGCTTTGCGGCACTCGTGGTCGTGGGTGACGGCAAGGGCCGTGCCGGCTTCGGCCATGGCAAGGCTCGTGAGGTTCCCGAGGCGATCAGCAAGGCGACCGCCGCTGCCAAGAAGGCAATGGTTCGCGTTCCGCTCAAGGAAGGCCGCACGCTGCACCATGACGGTCGCGGGCACTTCGGCGCCGGCAAGGTGACCGTTCGTACCGCGCCGGCAGGCACCGGCATCATCGCCGGCGGTCCGATGCGCGCTGTGTTCGAGAGCCTTGGTGTGGCCGACGTGGTGACCAAGTCGGTCGGCACCTCGAACCCGTACAACATGATCCGGGCGACGTTCGCGGCTCTGACCGAGCAGACCAGCCCCAAGTCGGTCGCTCAGCGTCGCGGCAAGAAGGTCGCTGACCTGCTTCGTCGCGGTGGCGCCTCTGCCGAGGTCGCTGCGGCTGACGCCGAAGCGATTGCGGAGTAACTGACATGGCGAAGATCAAGCTGAAGCAGATCGGTTCCCCGATCCGCCGTCCGGCCTCTCAGGAGAAGATCCTGATCGGCCTCGGCCTGGGCAAGATGAACCGTGTCGTCGAACTCGAGGACACGCCGGAAGTGCGCGGCGCGATCCGCAAGCTGCCGCACATGGTGCAAATCGTCGAAGGCTGAAGCCTTTTACGACCGACATTGAAAACGGAGCGCGTAGCCTTGAAGGTTACGCGCTCCGTTTTCGTTTGTAGGTCTGCCGAAAGGTTTCTGGTTGAAGGCGGGTCAGTGACCGCGCGGGACGGCCGGGCGGGATGATGCTGCCGGAAGAGCCAGAGCGGATGCAGGTGCGCGCGGTTTGACATGCTGGGCCGGAGCGCTGCGGGGCGCGGGCGCCTTGGTCCGGATGCCCAGGGCCAGCGGGCCGACGACGGGCGTCTTGAGCAGAATGAGATGCAACGCCACCGGGCCGACCAGCCCGGCGAGGATTCCGACCGGCAGATGAATCGCGAGCGCGTCGATACCGACTGTGTGGAGCGCCATCCGCGCGGCGGCGGTGGCGAACACATGATAGAGATAGATGGTAAAGCTGAACTGCCCAACCTTGCGTGCATAGGGGTGGTGTGGCCAGCGCAGCAGAATGAGCAGGCTGACCGACATGCCCAGCAGCAGCGATGAGGCAATGCTCGTGTTCGGAGAGACGCCGAGCATCAGATAATCATAGAAGGCGCCACTGAAGGCAAGCAATGCAGCCACGGCGGCCAGCGGGACGATCAGCCGCCCATGCTGCGCGATCCACGCCCAGCTTCGATAGACGCACATGCCGAAGATGAAGAAGGGCGCCAGCAGGATCGCTTGGGGCAGTGCGAAAAGAGTCGGGATGGGCGGGGGCCACAAGGCAAGCAGCAAGGCGCCGGCGAACATTGGCCACTGCCCGCGATGATGGAGCGCGATGTCGATCAGGCCGACGACGATGAACAGCGCAAGGATTGCCTGCAAAAACCAGAAGTGGGCATAGGGGAAGATGGCCAAGCCCCAGAGAGCTTCGGGCGGGATGCCGAACCGCGAGCCTTGCATGTAGGCGACCGTTCCAAACAGGACGGCAGCGATCAGGCCAGGGAGTGCGATCCGCCGCGCCTTGCCGCGCAGAAAGTCGCGCATATGGCCTCGCGTGGGCGGGCGCAGGCAGTAGATGAAGCCGGCGACAAAGGCGAAGGCCGGCATCCGGAAGCTGGCGCCGAGATCGACGATGAACCGCGCGGGATGACCGTCCTCGATTCGCAGGCCGCTGTCGGTCTGGCCCACGACATGGAAGGCAACGAGGAGAACGGTCGCGATAATGCGCAACTCGTCAATGGAGCCGGGCGCGCTCGGGCGCGACTGATCACGAGCGTTAACCATGTAAAGCCCTAAAGCGAATGACTTTTAGAGCCTTCGCACCTGCAAAATTTGTGAATGCCGGGGTGCCGCTTAACCATGAGGCTTGTCACGCCGATAGCGCCGAGCCGTGTGCAGGACGCGAAGGACGGAGATCGGCCGAGACAGATTCTATGGGGTGACAAAGCAAAGTGCGGCGGCTATGGGCCGCACTTTCCACCAGCGCGACAACAGCGAAAGCGAGTGCACTATGAAGCTGAATGAACTCAAGGATAATACCGGCTCCCGCAAGGGCCGGATGCGCGTCGGCCGTGGTATCGGCTCGGGCAAGGGTAAGACTGCCGGTCGCGGCCAGAAGGGTGCCAAGGCACGTTCGGGCGTCGCCATTAACGGTTTCGAGGGCGGCCAGATGCCGCTCCACATGCGTCTGCCGAAGCGCGGCTTCAACAACATCTTCCGCAAGGACTATGCGGTCGTGAACCTCGGCATGGTCCAGAAGGCGATCGACGCCGGCAAGCTTGATGCGGCCGCGACCATCGACCAGGCGGCGCTGCGCGCGGCCGGCATTTCGCGCGGCGGCAAGCATGGCGTGCGTCTGCTCGCCAAGGGCGAGCTGACCACCAAGGCGAACTTCGCGGTGGCCGGCGCCTCCAGCGCTGCCATCGAGGCGGTCGAGAAGGCTGGCGGCAAGGTCGAGATTCTCGCCAAGGCTGCACCGGCCGAGGCCGCATAATCTCCTTGATCAGGAGACAGGCCTGACTGTGAGCTTGCATAGCCGACCCCTCCCGCCGATATGGGCGGGTGGGGTCGCTTGCATATGCCATCATATGGTCAGGCACCGCTATTCGACAGGCGCCGGTCAGACGTCTAAGGGATAAGGCTGTTCGTCCCCCAAATCCTGGGCGAGCATCATTTTTCGGGATTGCAAGCGATCATGGCATCACGCGCCGACCAAATGGCAGCCAATCTGAGCCTCGCTAACTTCGGCCAGGCTACAGAGCTCAAGAAGCGGATCTGGTTCACGGTGGGCGCGCTCATCGTCTTCCGCTTTTTCTCGTTCGTCCCGCTCCCCGGTGTCGATCCGACCGTGCTGGCCCAGCTCTATCAACAGACGCAGGGCGGCATTCTCGACATCTTCAATACCTTCTCCGGCGGCAGCCTGCAGCGCATGAGCCTCATCGCGCTCGGCATCATGCCCTATATTACTGCCTCCATCGTCGTGCAGCTCGGCTCGTCGCTCTCGCCCAAGCTGGCCGCGATCAAGAAGGAAGGCGAAGCCGGGCGCAAGAAGCTCAATCAGTATACCCGCTATGGCACGGTCGGCCTCACGGCGATCCAGGGCTATTTCATTGCCGTCGGGCTCGAAGCCTATGGCGCGCAATCCGGGCTGCAGGCCGTGGTCGATCCCGGCATGTTGTTCCGCATCAGCGCGGTCATCTCGCTGATCGGCGGCACGATGTTCCTGCTGTGGCTGGGTGAGCAGATCACCAGCCGCGGCATCGGCAACGGCATCTCGCTGATCATTATGGCTGGCATCGTCGCGCAGTTGCCGGTGACGCTCACCAACCTTTTCGAATCGGGCCGCACCGGTTCGATTTCGGGTCTGGTCATCCTCGGCATCATCATCGTCGGCCTCGGCCTCATCGCGGGCATCTGCTTCGTCGAGCGCGCCCAGCGCCGCGTGCTGATCCAGTATCCCAAGCGCCAGACCAAGCAGGGCGTGATGCAGGCGGACCGCAGCCACCTGCCGCTGAAGATCAACACTGCCGGTGTGATCCCGCCGATCTTCGCCTCGTCGCTGCTGCTGCTGCCGCTCACCATCACGCAGTTCTCCGGTGCGGGTGCCAATGCGTCGACCGGTGCGTGGGGCGACTTCGTGCTGTCGATCAACCAGTATCTGTCGCACGGCACGCCGCTCTACATGGCGCTCTACGGCGCAGGCATCATCTTCTTCTGCTTCTTCTACACCGCGGTGGTCTTCAACCCGGAAGAGACGGCGGAGAATCTCAAGCGCAACGGCGGTTTCATTCCGGGCATCCGTCCCGGCAAGAACACCGAGAACTATCTCGATTACGTGCTGACGCGGATCACGGTGATCGGTGCCATCTATCTGGCCCTGGTCTGCCTGATCCCCGAGTTCGCCATCGCCCGTGCCGGGATTCCGTTCTATCTCGGCGGCACGAGCCTGCTCATCGTCGTCAACGTGACCGTGGATACCGTCACGCAGATCCAGAGCCATCTCATCGCCCACCAGTATCGCGACCTCATCAAGAAGGCGCGTCTGAAAGGCCGGATGCGCTGAGCCGGCCGGGGTAACCCGGCCGCAGGCTTATCCTTCTTGTGAATTTTGGGGGAGTGACATGAACATCATCCTGCTGGGACCGCCCGGCGCCGGCAAGGGCACTCAGGCGCAGCGTCTGGTCGCTGCGCGTGGTATGGTTCAGCTGTCGACCGGCGACATGCTGCGGGCGGCGGTGAAGGCCGGCACCCCGGTGGGTCTCAAGGCGAAGGCGGTGATGGATGCCGGCGAGCTCGTCTCGGACGAGATCGTCTCGGGCATCATCGGTGAGGCGCTGGATCAGCTTGCACCGGATGTCGGCGTGATCTTCGATGGCTATCCGCGCACGGCGGCCCAGGCGGAGAGCCTGGATGTGCTGCTGGGCGCGCGCAATCGTCAGCTCGATCATGTCATTGAACTGGCGGTCGACGAGGATGCACTGGTCGACCGGATCACCGGCCGCTTCACTTGCGCAAGCTGCGGTGAAGGCTATCATGATCGGTATAAGACACCAAAGGTCGAGGGCGTTTGCGATCGGTGCGGGAGCACCGAGTTCAAGCGGCGGCCCGATGACAATGAGGAAACGGTGCGTACCCGCATGGCCGAGTATCGCGCGAAAACAGCGCCGATCCTGCCAATCTATGAGGAACGCAACATCGTCAGCCGGGTTGACGGCATGGCGGATATCGATGAGGTGTCGAACGCGATTGTGACCATTCTCGATCGCTGATCCTCCCCTCGTTCGCAAACGAGGCTGGTGCGCTGGGCGCAAATAGGACGGAGCGATAATGGTGATGGGGATCGAAGCGCGGGCGATAAGCCTTCTGGATGACGGAAGGCGCCGCTACGATCCGGTCAAGCCTGTCATCCGGTCTCATCTCGCTCGCCGCTTCCCTCGCCAGGCCCAGACGCGGATTCTGTTCATCTATGCCGATGACCAGATCGCCTGGCCGCAAATCTACCCTTTCTATCATGACGCGGATCGCTTTGACCGACAGGGCTATGCGTTCCGCGCCGTGCCCTATCCGGCGGAAAATGCGGAGCATCTGATCAAGGACGCGTCCGCCATCCTGATCCAATCCTTTTATGTGTTGCCGGATGGCGAGCTCGAGCGCGTATTGGAGCGGGTCAGGTCCGCCAATCCGCACGCGCCCATCACCTATCTCGACTGGTTCGCGCCGACCGATGTCCGCTTTGCCGACCGGGTCGCGGATTATGTCGATCTTTATGCCAAGAAATCGCTGATGCTGGACCGCGATCATTATCGTGTCCCTCAAGCAGCGCATACCAATCTGGCGGCCTATTATAGCGCCAAGGCCGGGCTGATTGTGGACGAGCCGAACTGGCGCTGTCGACCGGACATCGTCGATCGCCTCGTGCTGGCGCCGGCTTTTGCGACCGCGCCGGTGCTACTCAAGGCGTTCGAACAGCGTCAGGCGATCCCCAGCGGTCCCCGCCCCCTCGACGTTCATGCGCGCTTCGCGCTCGCACCTGCGCAGTTACACGCCGAGGGGAGGGTCGACGCGGGTGAGCGCACCCATTGGTATGTGATCATGCGCCGCGAGGCCGAGCAGGCCGTGCGAGCCCTCGCTGCGCGCCATCAGGTGGCGTGGCAGGGCCGGGTCGATCGGGCTGCGTTCATGAGCGAGATGGACCAGTCCCAGCTGTGCTTCAGCCCGTTCGGTTTTGGCGAGATTTGCTGGCGCGATCTGGAGGCGGTGCTAACCGGCGCCGTGCTGGTGAAGCCCGACATGAGCCATCTGGAAACCTTCTGCGACATCTACCGCGCCGGGGAAACCTATGTGCCGGTACGCTGGGATTTGTCGGACCTGGAGGACGTCGTCGCGGACTTGCTCAAGCGGCCCGACGAATGCCGGGCCATCGCGGAGCGCGCCTTCGTGGCGATCAAGAGTCACCTTGATGGCCCCAAGCTCGAAATGCTGCTGCAGCGATTGACGGCAGGGACCGCCTCGGCGGGCTAAGCCTGCCTTTTATTGCTCGGATAGTCCTGGCTGGGGCCTTTTGAACCGTCCCAGCTTGCGCAGGACGCCGCTGAAGATGGCGATCAGATCCGTTTCCGGTCCTGCAGGCCGTCCGCGCAGGATCCATAGCCCCAGATGGCAAGCGATGTAAGCCACCCCGCCCACCGCAATCGTCGCCAGCAGGCCGGACACGCTGTGCGCGACATGGGTGGGCAAGGCCATCTTGAAGGCGATCACTCCTGCGCACATGCCGCCCACGGCGACAAAGGTGCGCGCGCAGCCGAGAAACTGACGGCGGATGCTGACATGCACGATCTGCTTGGCGAGCAGCATGTTGAGCAGGACAGAGGCAAGGGTGGACAGCACGCGCGCCCCGAGCAGCCCCGTTATGCCGAACAGCAGAAGCCCGGTGATGATAAGCGGCACGCGGAATGCAAAGGTCATGAGATCGCGAACGAACAGCGCGCGGGTCGCGCCCATTGCCATCGCGAGCGGCGCGGTAGCGGTGACCAGATTCTCGAACGCGAAGGTAAAGGCCAGCACTTGCATGATCGGGATGATCTCGATCCATTTCGGGCCGAGCAACACATGAACGAACATGTCGGCAACCAGACCGAAGCCGGCGCCGGCCGGCACGCAGACCGCGAAAATGACGGTCAGCGTGCGCTGATAGGCTGCGGCGAGCCGGGCGGGATCATGCCGAACCGCGGTGAGACCGGGAAACAGCAGCCGGATGAGCGGCGTTGAGAGCTCGCGCGTGGGCATCCGCGCCTTCTCATCGGCATAGCTGTAAAATCCGACTTCGCGCTGCCCCAGAACACCGCCCAGCACGAGACTGTCGATGCGCGCGTTGACGGTCGTCAGCACGGAACTGAAGGTCATCCAGATCGAGAAGGACCAGATCTCGCGCACCTTCGAGAGCCTGAGGCGCGGCAGATAGGGCGCATAGAGATGCGTGACCACCACGCTGAGGAACTGCATCAGCACGATCGGGATCACGATCGCCCAATAGGTTTGGTACAGATAGGCGATCACGACCGAAGCGGTGACGGCCGCCACGCGCGTTACGACCCCGGCGATCGCGTCCGGCGCAAAGGAGAGCTGCTTCTGGATCATCGGCCAGCGGGCACTGTAGAAGCCGCTGATGAAAGCCTGCCCCGAAAGCGCAAGCATGATCGGCGCGAGGCGACTGTCGTCATACATGGCCGCGACCGGCCAGGCTGCCCCGGCCAGCAGCAGCGTCAGCATCATCGCACGGAGGAAGCCCAGCGTGAACGCGCTGTGGAAGTGATCGTCCTCGATATCGTTGATCTGGATGAGCGCCTCGGACAGCGGCATGGAGGTCAAGGCCGTCACCACCGCGCTGACCCCCAATGCAATGGCGACCAGGCCGAAATCTTCCGGCATCAGCAGGCGCGCCAGCACGATCGATGAGGCGAACGACACTGCGTTGATGATGACCTGCGAGGTCATCACCCAGCCGGCCCCCTTCACGAGTCGCGTGGTCACCGAGGATGTGGGAGCGCTTTGGGACATGAAAAAGGGGCTCTGATTCGGAAACGGGCGACAGGGCGGAGGCTGGAAGGCTCATAAGAACCCGCCAGGGGTTTTGATACTGTTAAAGAGGCGGTCCGTTCCGGCCTGCCGTTGACAGGGCACGAGCGTTGCAGTAACGACCACCGTTCCCAATGCGACGAGGTCAACGGCAGCGCGAGCGAGCGCTCGCCGTGCTTTGCGCGTCCGGGTTCAACGCTACGAGATAGGATGCCCGCCAGAGCATCCTGTGGAGCAGGAGGATATATGGCACGTATTGCGGGGGTCAACATCCCGACCAACAAGCGCGTGATCATCGCGCTGACCTACATCCATGGCATCGGTCCCCGGACCGCCGTGGGCATCGCCGACAAGCTCGGCATCGATCACAGCCGCCGGGTTCAGGACCTGACCGACGCGGAAGTGCTGCAGATCCGTGAGACGATCGACGCCGACCTGACGGTCGAGGGCGATCTGCGTCGCGAAACCGCGATGAACATCAAGCGCCTGATGGATCTGGCCTGCTATCGCGGCCTGCGTCATCGCAAGGGCCTGCCGGTCCGTGGCCAGCGCACGCATACCAATGCGCGCACCCGCAAGGGCAAGGCCAAGCCGATCGCCGGCAAGAAGAAGTAACGCAAGGCCGGATGGCGCGATGCTGGCATGGCTGCGGCCATGCCATCGCGAGCCGCCCGGCGCCGGAGCGATCCGGCTTCTTCTGTTCCGCCGGGCGCATGCGCTGAAACATCGCATCCGCACCCGCCAGAACAGTCCGGACCAGACGTCCCCCGCCGTAGCAGGCTCGCCCCAGTGGAGGCGCGCCGGACCCGGCAAGGCCCGCAAGGGCAGGGACGTGCAGGGGCAAGGCGCGACCACCGGACCATCCGGTCTTCGCTCTCCGCCCCGGCAGCGTGCAAACGCTCCGGTCCTGGTCCCGCATGGGATCGCCTCTTCCCACGGGCCTGCCGATCACTCGGCGCCCGAAGCGAGATGGGTGATCGACATGGGGACCGGCAAAGGGACGATGCTCCCGGCGCGGACAGGCATGGCAGGGTGTGTGCGACGCAGGAATTGCGAAACAGGCGCAGGCACCGGTTCAACCAGTTTCGAGTAGGAAAGTTAGTCAGATGGCACGGGAACCCCAGCGGCTTCGCAGGCGCGAGCGCAAGAATATCTCGGCAGGCGTCGCGCATGTGAACGCCAGCTTCAACAATACCATGATCACCATCACCGATGCGCAGGGTAATGCGATCAGCTGGTCCAGCGCCGGCATGATGGGCTTCAAGGGCAGCCGCAAGTCGACGCCTTATGCCGCGCAGGTCTGCGCCGAAGACGCCGGCCGCAAGGCTGCCGAGCATGGCGTGCGCACCCTCGAGGTGGAAGTCAAAGGCCCCGGTTCGGGCCGCGAATCGGCTCTGCGCGCGCTGCAGGCCGTCGGTTTTACCATCACGTCCATCCGTGACGTCACGCCGATCCCGCACAATGGCGTGCGGCCGAGCAAGCGCCGCCGCGTCTGATTCGGCCCGACGAGCAGGGCGGGGGTTTCTTTGCGGAAACCCCATCCCTGCCCGACCATTCCTTCTAAGGCCGGGGCCGGATCGCAGCTGCACTCCACCGTCCTCCGCCCAACTCCCAGGGGAAATACATGACTGTCAACATCCGGAACTGGCAGGAATTGAAGAAGCCCAATGGCCTCGAGATCAAGGCCGGGGGCGACCCGAAACGCCGCGCGACCTTCGTCGCCGAGCCGCTTGAGCGCGGCTTTGGCCTGACGCTGGGCAACGCGCTTCGCCGCGTGTTGCTCTCCTCGTTGCAGGGCGCCGCTGTCACCGCGATCAAGATCGAGAACGTGCTTCACGAATTCTCGAGCCTCGCCGGTGTGCGCGAAGACGTGACCGACATCGTGCTCAACGTGAAGCAGATCGCGCTCAAGATGGAGGGCGAAGGCCCCCGCCGTCTTCAGCTCAGCGCCACCGGGCCCACGACCGTCACCGCTGGTGACATCGTGGTGACCGGCGACATGGCCGTGATGAACAGCGATCTGGTGATCTGCCATCTGGACGAAGGCGCCAGCTTCAACATGGAGCTGACCGTCGACACCGGAAAGGGCTATGTGCCTGCCGTGAACAACCGCCCGGCCGATGCGCCGATCGGCCTCATCCCGGTGGATGCGCTCTACTCGCCCGTGCGCCAGGTGGCGTACAAGGTCGAGAACGCCCGTATCGGCCAGGAGCTGGACTATGACCGGCTCAACCTGACGGTCGAGACGGACGGCACCGTCAGCCCTGAGGACGCCGTGGCCTATGCCGCGCGCATCCTGCAGGACCAGCTGCAGCTCTTCGTCCACTTCGAGGACGCGCTGCCGACCGCCGGCCCGAGCACGGGTGCAGGCGCCGGTGCCGCGGCCGACGAAGGCGAGGGCGACGCCAACCAGATCAACCGCTATCTGCTCAAGAAGGTGGACGAACTGGAGCTCAGCGTGCGCAGCGCCAACTGCCTCAAGAACGATAACATCATCTACATCGGCGACCTCGTCCAGAAGACCGAGGCCGAGATGCTCCGCACGCCGAACTTCGGCCGCAAGAGCCTCAACGAGATCAAGGAAGTGCTCTCCAGCATGGGCCTGCGCCTCGGGATGGACATTCCGGGCTGGCCGCCGGAGAACATCGAAGAGATCGCCAAGAAGCTCGAGCAGGAACTGCTGGGCTGATCGGGCTACACCCGAGAAATCATGAAAGGCTCCGCCGAAAGGCGGGGCCTTTTTTATTCGTGCATTGAATTAGTGAGAAGGGCCTGCCTTCAGGCAGCCAGCAGCAGTTCGATCCGTTCAACCTGAGAAGCGAACTCGAAGCACAGTTGATCGCGTTCGTCATCCGGCAGCCAGCGCGCCATCTGTGGAAACACGACCTTATGATAAAGGAATGTGCGGGCGTCCCAAGGCGCTGTATCCTTGGCAGACCGCGCCGTCTCCAGAATTTCCGTCAGTTCCGCGCGAACCTGATCGCGGTCCGGTTCGTAAGAAACTGGCTTGCCGGCGTCTCCCATGTCGAAGCCGAGTTGTCTGGGGCCGCTGTCGAAAAGATCATTCACGCAAACCACCATTCATCGATTGCCGGACCAGTGGCCCTGATGCAAAGATACTAGTCAAGGGGACCTATGACGCAAGCTGAACGCATCAAAAAAGCTGTGGGTGAATTCGGTGTAGCAGCCAAGGCCAAGCTCAATCAGGGAGGTCAGCCGGAAGACCAGCTGCGCAATCCCATCGAGCAATTGTTCGCGGCTCTGTCGGCCGAATGCGGTCTTGCTAAGGGTGCGCTGGCGCTGATCGGTGAGAAATCCCTTTCGGATTTGCGTACCCGTCCCGATTTCGCTGTTCAGATCAACAAGGCGCTGATCGGATTCATCGAGGTCAAGGCCCCCGACAAGGGCGCCGATCCACGCAAGTTCAGAGACAAGCACGACAAGGAGCAATGGGACAAGCTCAAGTCGCTACCCAACCTTCTCTATATGAACGGCCATGCCCTTTCGCTCTGGCGGAACGGCCAACTGGTTGGCGAAATCGTCAGGCTCGATGGCGACATCGAAACCTCAGGTTCTGCGCTTGCGGCGCCTCTGTCCTTGCTTCCACTCATTCAGGATTTTCTGAGTTGGCAGCCGTTGCCGCCCCGAGGTCCAAAGGAACTGGCGGTGACTGCTGCCCGGCTTTGCCGCTATTTGCGCGACGAGGTGATCGAACAACTCGGCGTCAAGAACGCAAGATTGTCTGACCTCAAGGAGGACTGGAAAGCGCTGCTCTTCCCCGATGCCGACGATGCGAAATTTGCCGACGGTTATGCGCAGGCCGTCACCTTCGGCCTGCTCATGGCAAAATCCCGGAAGATCACCCTTGCTGACGGGCTGGACGATGTCGCGAAAGCGCTGGGCAAGACGGACACGTTGATCGGCACGGCGTTGCGCCTGTTGACCGAGCAGGACCTCTCCCTCGGCCCTTCGCTGGACACGATGGTGCGCGTGCTCGACGTGGTCGACTGGGCCGTGATTGCCAAGGGCGATGCGGAAGCCTGGCTGTATTTCTACGAGGACTTCCTCGAAGTCTATGACAACCGCCTGCGCAAGTTGACCGGCTCCTATTACACCCCGCCGCAGGTGGTGCAGACCATGGTCCGGCTGTGCGACGAAGCCCTGCGATCCTCCCAGCGGTTCGGGGTTTCAGAGGGTCTGGCCAGCAAGCAGGTCCACGTCGTCGATCCCGCGATGGGGTCGGGCACCTATCTGCTGGCAATCTTGCGGGCCATTGCCGAAAGCGTGGAGAAGAGCGAAGGCGACGGCGCGATTCCCGACGCCATCAGCGCGGCGGCCAAACGCCTCTATGGGTTTGAACTGCAATTCGGCGCCTATGCCGTTGCGGAGCTTCGCCTGCTTGCGGAAATGATCGCGCTGGAGGCGATTGGGACGCCGGGCCTGTTCGTGACCGATACACTCAGCGACCCATATGCCGATGTCGAATCTGGACAGGGCATTTACCGGGAAATCTCCCGCTCACGGGAGGCCGCCAACAAGGTCAAGCGTGAGCAGCCGATCACTGTGGTGATCGGTAATCCTCCCTATAAGGAGAAAGCCAAAGGCAAAGGCAGCTGGATCGAGAATGGCGGCAATCGCGCGGCCCCGTTCCAAGACTGGGTGCCGCCAGCCAGCTGGAAAGTCGGCACCCACGCCAAGCATCTGCGCAATCTCTATGTCTATTTCTGGCGCTGGGCAGCATGGAAGGTGTTCGAACAGGGCGCGGGCGGGCGAGACAGGCAGCCTCCCGTCGAGGAAAAGCTTGCCGGCATGGTGTGCTACATCACGGTCGCCGGCTTTTTGAATGGCCCTGGCTTCCAGAAGATGCGCAGCGATCTGCGCCGTGACTGCGACGAGATCTGGGTGATCGATTGTTCACCCGAGGGGCATCAGCCGGAAGTGGCGACGCGCATTTTTCAGGGCGTGCAGCATCCGGTCTGCATCGTATTGGCTTCCCGCTCGCCCGCGAACGATCCGGCGAAGCCCGCACGGGTCCGCTTCCGCGCCCTGCGAAAGGGGCGGCGGGACGAGAAGTTCAAGGAACTGGAGGCGCTCACGCTTGAGAGCAAGGGATGGAGCGACTGCCCCAGGGACTGGCGCGCGCCCTTCCTGCCGGATCATGCGGGAGGATGGGGCGATTTTGCGGCGCTCGATGCGGTGCTCGGCGATTGCGGATCGGGCGTGATGCCGGGGCGGACGTGGATCATCGCACCGGATGCCGAGACGCTCGAGGCGCGTTGGAAGCGGCTTATTGAAGAAAAATCTTCGGAAGAGCGGGCGAAACTGTTTCATCCGCACGAGGGCGGCGACAAGACAGTGAGCAAAGCGAGCACGAAAGGACTCACCGGCCATCATGGCGCATTGAGGTCTATCGAAGCGCTTTTGGCTGAGACAAAACACAATGCGACGAAAGCCCAGGCAGAGCAGCAGCTGCAAATTATCCAGCCAATGCATTACGGCTTTCGGTCATTCGATCGGCAGTGGATCATTCCGGACAATCGTCTGATCAACCGTGCCAACCCGAGCTTGTGGAACGCTTTTGGCAGAGACCAGGTTTTTCTAAGTGCACTCATGGCTCATAGCCCCAACGGGGGACCTTCAGTTTCGGTGACCGCTCTCATCCCCGACCTTCATCAATATAAAGGTTCATTTGGAGGGCGTGTCTTCGCGCTTTGGAAAGATGCGGCGGCAGCAGAAAGCAATGTCTCACCGCAGCTGCTGGCGATCCTCGCGAAAACCTACGGTACGGCAGTCGATCCGGCGGACGTCTTTGCCTATGTCGTCGCGCTCCTTGCTCATCCCGCATTTGTCGAGACGTTCAGGGCCGACCTGATCCGCCCCGGCCTGCGTGTGCCGATGACCGCCGACGCGGCCTTGTTCGCGCAGGCGGCGGCGCTGGGGCGCGAGGTGATCTGGCTGCATACATTCGGCGAGCGCTTTGCCGATGCGGATGCGGGACGCCCGGCTGGGCCGCCGCGCGTCGCGGTCAATCCGCCGATGGTCCCGAAGGAGGGCCGTATTCCGCCCACGCCCGAAGGTTTTCCGGACACTCTCGACTATGATGCGGGCAAGCGCCGGCTGCGCGTGGGCGGCGGGTTCATCGACAATGTGAGTCCGCAGGTCTGGGCTTATGAAGTCTCCGGCAAGCAGGTGCTGCGCCAGTGGTTCAGCTATCGCCGCAAGAACCGCGAGCGACCGCAGATCGGCGACAAGCGTCCGCCTTCGCCGCTGGGCGACATTCAGCCAGACCACTGGCTCCACGAATATACCAGCGAACTCATCAACGTGCTCAACGTGTTGACGCTGCTTGTGGAGCTGGAACCGAAGCAGGCTGCCCTGCTCAAGCGCGTGTGCGATGGACCGCTGATCCCGGCCGGCAAGCTGGCGCCCTGAGGGGGCGACCCGAAACGCCGCGCGACCTTGGTCGCCGAGCCGCTTGAGTGCGGCTTCGGCCCGACGCTGTGCGACACGCTTTCCCTTGACTCTTCGTCCCCAACCCGCTTTAGGGCGGCGCTTCAAGTCCTTCTTGCAGGAGGCCGGGTTTTGGCGGTGCCCGTTGTTCATCGCCTGGTACGGGGTGCCTTGCACGGCCCCATAACGAACGAAGGACTGGACTCATGCGTCACAGATATGGCGGCCGCAAGCTGCAGCGCACTTCCGCTCACCGCACCGCGATGTTCCGCAACATGGCGGCCGCGCTCATCAAGCACGAGCAGATTAAGACCACGCTGCCCAAGGCCAAGGAACTGCGCCCCTATGTCGAGAAGCTGATCACGCTCGCCAAGCGTGGGGGCCTATCCAACCGTCGTCTGGCCCATGCCCGCCTGCTCGACGACACGCAGCTGACCAAGCTGTTCGACGTGCTGGCCGAGCGCTACAAGGATCGCGCTGGCGGCTACACCCGCATCATCAAGGCAGACATCCGCGCGTCGGACGCCGTGCAGATGGCGATCATCGAGCTGGTCGACCGCGACGAGAGCGCCAAGGGCCAGGACAGCGGCCCGGTGCAGACCGCCGATGAGGACGAGCTGGAAGCCGCCTGAGGCTTCCACAGCCCGGCCTGACCGGACCAAGCATTTAAAAGGCCCCGCTGGCACGACCGGCGGGGCTTTTTGCTGTCTGCTGAGATGGGGGCGGGGGGACAGCGAGGCCGGCGATGCCGTGATCGCGCGGACCACACCCTACCCCGCGGCGAGGCCTCTCGGCCATGTCCCTATCGGTCAGAGGCTCTTGCGCTGTCGGCTTCCGCCATGGCCGAGCGCCGCGCTCATGCCGCGCGCGGCCTTGATCACGGCCGCGCTCAAGCTGGGCTGCATCTCGGCATCGTAGCGCACGGCGGGAATGGCGACGCCAAGGCTGCCGAAGATCTGGCCGCGCGCATTGAATACCGGCGCCGCCGTGCCATTGGTACCGAGCGCGCTGGGGCTGGTCGCCACGAAACAGCCCTGCTTGCGTACCCGCTCATTCTCGGTCTGCAGCAGCTCGTAGGTCATCGGCGGCGTGCCCGCCTCCAGCGGCGGCCCTTGCCGCTCGATCGCGATGCGCACATCGGCCTCGTCCAGCCAGGGCAGCATGGCGCGGCCGAGCGCGCCCCAGACGAGCGCGCGGGTCTTGTAGGTCTCCACGACATATTGGAGCGGGTGGAGCGCGTTGATTGTCTCGATGATCGAACAGCTATGCTCGTTCGGCAAATAGAGCGCGAAGGCACAGGTCTCCTGAAACGCATCCGACAGGTCGGCGAGGAACGGCCTTGCAATGGCGCCATAATCGAATTGCGCGGCGACCATGGAGGAGAGGCGCACCAGCTCGCGGCCGACGCGATAGCTGCCATGGCTCGACTTCTCGACAAAGTTCATCGCGCCGAGAGACTGGAGCAGGCGATAGGCGGTGCTGGTCGGGATGCCGACATCCTCGGCGAGATCGCGCGGGGTGAACTCGCCATGTTCGGCGACCGACTTGAGCGCCCGCAGCGCGCGCTCGATCGCGCCGGTCATTTCGGGAGCTTCACTGGCCTTTGCCATTACCACGCATCCTTCTCGCCGCGCCGGCCGTTTCCCGCCCGCTCCGCGCAGCCCAGCTTCGAAGGCTCTTAGGGAGTGGGCGGTAAATTCGCAATCACCGGACCCCGGTCGCGCGCAATGCCAATTTGCGGCGCGGCTTCAGGGGAAGTTCTTGCGTTGGACCGCCCAGCGCGGATCGGTGCAGAGCGTGCAGTCCGCGCCGACGAACCAGCGCGCGGCGCGCGGGTCGCCCTTGAGCTGCCAGTCCAGCCAGGCCAGCGCCACCGTGCCGTAAGCCCCGCCATTTTTGAGCAGGAAGGTGCCGGAATGAGCGACATCCTTGCGCACCGCGAGCATCGCCGGGATGCCGCTGATGCGCGAGAAGTCGTCCGTGCCGTTGGGCAGGGCGCTGTCCTTCTCGCCATGAATATAGGCAATGGTGCCGTGGATCGTCTCGAGGGATTTCTTGGTGATCTCGGGCGCGCCGGGCAGGCCGCCGGTGCCGATGTTCCACACGCCGCCGTTGAGCATCAGCGTGGTGGTGACGCGCGGATCGGTGGAAGACATCGCCAGCGCCTGCAGCGTGCCGCAACTATGGCCGGAAACGCCGATCTTGCTGGTATCGAGCCGGCCCTTGAGCGGGCTGCCCTCCTTGCTGTTCTGCGCCACTGCCCAGTCGATCGCCGCCTTCATCTCGTCCGGCAGCGTGCCGGTGGGGCCATCGAGCGGCGGCGGCGTCTCGGGCATGCCGAATTCGCGCGGCCAGCGCCCGAAATTATTCTCCTCGCCCTTGGGACCGATCTTGCCCAGCGCCACGACGAGATAGCCATGCGCGGCAATGTGATCGAGCATGTAGCGATAGGCATTGCCCTTGTCCGCGCAGCCGCCATTCGCCCAGATGAAGATAGGCAGCTTCTTGTCCCTGAGCGCGGTGAGATTGGCCGGCTGGTAGACGGTGTGGTGATCGAGGCCGTCGATCTCGTCGGTCATCGTTACCCGATAGGGGCCGGAGCCGCTGCTGGTGGAGGTGGTGGCCGGGGCCGCCGTGGCCAGCGCCGCACCGAGCGCGAGGGATATCAGGGCTTTGCTGCTGCTGTTCAACATTGCTGCCTCTCCGGCTTCATCGGGGGATTTGAGAAATGGCCGAGGCGGCGGCAGGGTGATGGCCATCCCGCCGCCGCCTGCCGGTTCGTCAGAAGGTGCGCTTGAGCGACAGCGACCACTCGCGCGGCATGCCGGGGTTGGCCGCCACGGTGCCCGAGTTGTTGTTGGGGCCGATGCCGGTCCAGTACAGCTTGTTGGTGATGTTGGTCACCTGCAGGGCAAGCTGCCAGTCGTCATCAGCCGAGTTCCAGGCGATGCGGCCGTTGAGCAGACCGTAGGAGGGCAGATAGGACAGCACGTTGTTCTGCACCGTCAGGGTCTGCTGCCGTGAGCGCCAGCTCCAGTCGAGGCGCGGCGTGATCGAACCGGTGGAACCGAGATCGAACTTATATTGCGCGCCGACGCTGATCTGCCGCTTGGGCGCATAGGGCAGCGTCATGCCGTACCGCAGGCCGGCGCCCAGGCCGCCCGACGGTGCCGTGCAGGTCGTCGGCGTGAGGGCCGGCGAGCAGCCCGACAGTTGGTCATATTTGAAGTCCAGCAGTGCCGCCGATGCATCGATGAGCAGATTGTCGACCGGCTCGAGCGACAGTTCGGCTTCCAGACCCTTGAGCGTCGCCTTGCCCGCGTTGACGAAGTAGGAGCAGGTCAGGTCGTTGGGCGAAATCGGGCAGCCCGCATTCGGCGCGGTCGTCACGCGGGAGAAGACGCTCGCGATGAAGTCCGAATATTTGTTGACGAATGCCGAGACGTTCAGCTGCGCGCGCCGATCGAAGAACCGCGACTTGAAGCCGATTTCATACGCCTTGAGGTTTTCGGGATCGAACGGAACCGCCTGCGCCGGTGTATAAGGACGGGGATTGATGCCGCCACCCTTGAAGCCGGTGGCGACGCTTGCATAGGTCATGATGTCCGGCGTCCACTGATATTGCAGCACAGCGCGCCAATCGACATTGTTGCCCTTGTAATCGCCCTCAGCGCCATTCAGTCCGCAGAACGCAACGTGGACGACGCCATAGTTCACGCCATTGACCGTGCAGGGGAAATAGGGCGCCGGGTTGCCGGCCTGCACGCCGGGACGACCGCCCCGGAAGAAGCGGAACGTCTTTTCCTCCTCGGAATAGCGGATGCCGCCGTTCAGCTCGAGCTTGTCGGTGATCCGCCAGGAGGCATTGGCGAAGGCCGCCCAGTTGGTGGCGGGGATTTCGTCATATTCGGTGAAGATCAGCAGGCCCTGGTTGATCGTGCCGCGATAAGTGCCGAAGCGATTGATGTAGAAGCCGCCCACGACCAGATCGACCTTGTTGTCGAACAGGCTGGAGGCAAGGCGTAGTTCCTGGCTGAACTGCCAGTTGGTCGCTTCATAATCGATCAGCGCGTTGCTGAGCGGTGTGGCATCGAAATCCTGCACCCAGTTGGCCGTGAAGCTGCGATAGGCGGTGATCGAGGTCAGCTTGAGATTGTCAGAGAAGCTGTAATCGATGTTGCCGCTGACGCCCCAGCCATTCACGCGGCTCTGCGACTTGAAGCAATAGGGCGCGGAGCCATCCACCGGCTGCGCATCGCAGTAGGTGGAGTAATTGACGTAGGGGCTCTTGGTGAAGCTGTCCCCCGCGACGCCCCAGGGCGAATAGGGCACGAACGGCGAGGTGCCGGTCGTGGGATTCCACAGGTTGAGGCCGTTTGTGGGGGCCGTGGAATACATGGGATAGTTGCGGCTGAGGTTCAGCCCCGTCGTGCCCGGCGTGTAGCTTGTCGCGTTGGCAGTGCCGACAAAGATCAGCGTCTGCGGCGCGGCCTCCGAATCGTCGCGGGTAATATCGCCACTGATGTTGATCTCCAGATCCTCGGTCGGCACCCAGCGCAGCGAGCCGCGCGCCGCGACATAGGATTTGCCACCCTCCGTGCCGAGCTGGCACTTGCGGCCATCGGCTTGCGAGGGAATGTTGTAGACCGCGTCCAGTTGCGGATGGGTACAGGCGAAGTCATAGACCTTCACATAACCATCCTGATTGCGCGACACGCCCGAGATGCGGGCGAACAGGCGATCCGGCACGATGGTGAAGTTGGCGGCAGCGCGCACGTCCACGCGATTGAGGCTGCCAACGGTCGCTTCCACGAAGCCGCCGTCATTGCCATCGGGCTTCTTGGTGTAGAGCTTGATGGCGCCACCGATGGAGTTCATGCCCGCCAGTGTGCCCTGCGGCCCGCGCAGCACTTCGACCCGCTCCAGATCGAGCAGATCGAGCACCGATCCGGTGAGCGTCGAATAATAGACGTCATTCACATACACGCCCACGCCCGGCTCGAAGGCGAGGCTGAAGTCGGCCTGGCCGATGCCGCGAATATGGGCCTGCAGCGACGGGCCCTGCGGATTGCTCTCGCGCAGGTTCACGTTCGGCGCCTTGGTGGCGATCTCGGTGATGCTGGTCTGGCCGCGTGCCTCAAGCTGCTGCGCGCTCAGCGCGGTGATGGCGATCGGCGTCGACTGCACGTTCTGCGAGCGGAACTGGGCGGTGACGATGATGTCTTCCGTCTTGCCGCCCTCTTGCGGGGCGGCATCCGTCTGTGCGGCGGCCGCGTTGGCGAACAGGCTGGCGGGCACGCACAATGCGGCGGCTAGGGTAATGCGTGATATGCCACCGAGGCGGACATGGCCACGCGCGCGTCCTTTCAGAAACTCGGAAATCATTGGCTCTCTCCCTCAACTCGAATTTTGAAAAAATCGGCTGTCTGGACTCAGAATTTTGTCATTTTACGTCGTCTGAAAACTGGCCTGGCCCGGTCGCTGCGGTCTGGCTTCGTGCTTGTGTTTGCGCGATTGCGTGAACCGGATCGGGCCTTGCTCCCCCTTCTTCCCCTCCTTCTTCAGTGTCTGGCGCGCACTCTCCGGCAGAGTCGCTCAGGCGACGATCCATAGGGTGTCGCGAGTGTCGTTACGTGCCTCCCCGCGCATGGCTGTCGCAGCGCAGATCGGCGGCTGGACCGGCGTCGGAGGCCTTGGGCCGTGAGGCTTGTGCGGGCCATGCGCAGAGCGGGCGGACCGCCGTCACGGTCCCGTTCGCGTCCGCATGCCGGGCGAAGATCGCGCCGGGCGCGGTGCCCTGCTCCACCCATGCCACCAGCGCCGCGAGCAGATCGCTCTCCGGCTTGCCGGTCGCGCTGCGGTCTTCCGATCCGCCGAAGCGGTCGGTGCCGGCCCCGCCCCGGCAGTGCTGCATGCCCGGGACCATGTAGAGCCGGGCGAAGGCGTCGCGGTCCTGCTCCGCCTCTGCGCCCATGCGCGCGAAGAGATCGAGCGTGGAGAGTGGCTGCACGGATGCATCGGCCCAGCCATGATAGAGGATCAGCTTGCCCCCGCGCGCCGCGAAGGTCCGCATGTCGGCGCTGCGGGCATCCATGGTTGCAAAGCTTTTGCGGGCGGCCGCGAGATCGGCGGCGAGATCGAAGCTTGCCGGGTCCCAGCCGGCGTCGCCCCGGCCTGCACTGTGACGCGCATGGCCGAACATCTGGACAGGCAGCGGTGGCAGGCCGCCGGGGCGGGCCGTGATGCCGGGCAGCAGACCGAAATCATGGGTCTTGCCACTGTTGTCGGTGAGCGGGGCAACGATGTTCGCGATGGTTTTGACGGCGGCGGGCGCAAGGCAGTCTTTGGATTGGCCTGGCTTGCAGGCGAGCTCCTCGACGCGGAAAGCGCAGCTGCGCGGATCGTCGATGATGCCATCGACCGCCCCGTCATCCCTATCGCAGCGCGCAATGGCGCGGCGGGAGACCAGATCCCAGTCCGCCGCGCTGATCGCGACGCCGTCGTTCTGCGTCTGGGCCAGATGCACATGCAGCAGCCGGGCGGCGAGCAGGGGCACGTCCAGACCCGGCGCGCCGATGAGCGCGCCGTCATAATCGCCGGGGTAGAGCTGTAGCTCGCGCAGGCCCTGCCGTCCCCCGCCGGAGCAGCCGAGAAAATAGGCGTGCGCGGCCGGCGCGCCGTAAAAGCCATCGATGATCGCCTTGGAGACCTGTGTCAGCCGGTGATAGGCGATATGGGCATAGGTTTCCGATTTGCGGGCATCGTCGATCCAGCGCTCGCCCTGGCGATGGCCGGTATCGCTGGAGGCAGCGGCAAAGCCCTGCTCCACGCCGCGCGCCATATCGGCATAATTATAATAGCCGGCCTCGCCGCCGACGCCGGTGCCGAGGAAGCGCCGATTCCAGTCGCGGGGAAGCCAGAGCTCGAAGCCGATGTCGCCGTCGATCATGCCGGCCAATCGGCAGAAGTCCGCTCGCACCGCTTCGCCTTTCGGCGATGTCGGCGAGGTGGGACTCTGCCAGTGCGAAGCGGGCGCCACCGTTTCGAGTGTGGTGAGCGTCACGTTGGCGGGCAGGAGGGCGCGGGCCGCTGCGCAGCGATCGGCAAAGGCCGGCGTTCCATTGGCGGCGAGCGCAACGGAGGCGCTGCCGAGCAGGCCCGCCAAAGCGAGGGTCTTGAAAGCTGTGAGGGATCGCGCCGCGATCACAGCACCGCCCAGTAGGAGAACACCGCGCGGTCGGCGCGGCGATCGATCTTGCCCACGAACATCGTGCGGCAGAGCCAGTCATGCGGGCCTTCCGGCGCATCGAACACCGGGCTGGCGCCGGCATAATAGTCCGCCGGGTCGACGGCCTCGTAATTCTGGAGCCGGGCCAGCACATCCTTGTTGCCATGCCGCACGCCGCGGTTCTGCAGCTCGATGATCGTGCCGTCATCCGCCTGGATCAGATAGCGCGCCTCGAACTTGACGGTGTGGTCGGTGCGGATGGTCGGCCAGTCGCCGCCGCTGTGCGGGACGACGATCCCATTCAGGCGCGGGCCGCGTACGATGCCGCTTTCCACGCCCACAAAGCCGCGCTCGGCACCCCAGAAGGTGGGGCCGTAGCGATAGCGCTTGGTCAGCTCGATCTCGATCTCGAAGGCGAAATCGAGCGCGGGCGGCTGGCGCTCGGGCGTTAGCGATCTACTCATTAGCGGCCCCTCCTCATCAGCGTATCCAAGGCCCGGGCGGGCGCGGTTCGCGTTCGCCGAGCTGCTCGGAGCCGAAGCGCGCCATGTAGCTGCGCTGCGCGGCCAGCGGATCGGATTCGAGCCGAACGGTCTTGCCGAAGCGCATCGTGGCCCGCAGCGAGGTTTCGTAGGGCAGCCACACCGGCATGTGCGGATTGTCCGGCCGGCCGGTCCGGGCGAAGGACGTCCATGCGCCGGACATGGCGGCACGCAGGGCATCGGCTTCGGGCGTCACCGTGCCGACGCCGGAATGTGCCTCGATATTGCCGAAGGTGAAGGCCAGCTCAATGCCATGGGGCGACACCCCGTGCAGACTGCCAATGTCAGTCGGCCAGTCGACCAGATAGAGATAGGCCGGTGCCCGCCCGAGCGCGGCCTTGCTTTCGGCCTGGATCGTCGCGTCGAGCAGATAGGACCGGTCGGTGGTCAGCCGTGCGAACAGCCGGGTGTTGCTATGGTCTGGGAACATGCCCCGCCAGGTCTCGATGGCCTTGGGCGCCTCGCCAGACGGGAAGAACCGCAGCGATTCCTCCAGCACCCGCGCATCGCTCATCGTGTCGTAGGAAGGCACATGGCCGAGGAATATCGTCGTTTCCTCGATCGTGGTGCCGAGCATCATCGGCACGTCGGCGCTGAGCAGCGGCGCGTGCGGCAGGAACGGGTGCTGGACCACGCTCAGCCCGTCCACGAAGGGACGGAACTGGCCGGTCTCGTTACGCACCTCGATGCCGGTGGCGGTCAGCGTGCGGGTCGGCACGTCCGCCAGCCGGCGCAGCCCGCCCTTGCGGATGCCCAGCTTGTGCAACAGGCGGTCGGCGCGGTCGAGCGAGATTTCTCGCGAGTCGAGCCGGATCCCGGGGCCGCTTTGCGAGATGGCGCGGTGGAACAGGCCCGAGGCCGACGGCATCGTCATCATCGCATTGATTTTGCGGCCGCCGCCCGAATGGCCGAAGATCATTACCCGGTCGGCATCGCCACCGAACTGGCCAATATTCTCGCGCACCCAGGCG
This sequence comes from Sphingobium sp. B2D3A, assembly GCF_025961795.1. Taxonomy (NCBI): domain Bacteria; kingdom Pseudomonadati; phylum Pseudomonadota; class Alphaproteobacteria; order Sphingomonadales; family Sphingobiaceae; genus Sphingobium; species Sphingobium sp. B2D3A. The sequence continues at coordinate 895,269 of NZ_JAOQOI010000001.1, forward strand.
AGGGCCAGCGCAATGTCGAGCGCGCCGGCATTGCCGGAGAGCGCATAGCGCTCATCACCCGCTTCCGAGAGATTGAGATAGCCATGGACGTTGAGGCGGTGGTTGATCGAGACCATCACGACGTCATGATTGCGCGCCAGCCAGGCGCCATTGCTGACGGGATCGTCCGAGCCACCGACTTCCCAGCCGCCGCCATGGACCCAGACCATCACCGGCTTGCTGCCGGTCAGCGAGCCGGTCCAGACATTGGCGACGAGGCAGTCTTCGGAATGCGTGGGCGTGTCGGGACCGCCGAGAAAGCCATGCTGCGGGCAGCGCGGCCCGTAGCGCGAGGCGTCGCGCACATCGCTCCAGGGCTTGCGTGGGACAGGCGGGAGGAAACGTGCGGCGCCCCCCGTCGGCTCGCCATAGGGAATTCCCTTGAACGCATAAACCGCGCCCTCGGTGATGCCCTGCACCTTGCCGGCCGATGTCGAAACAATGGGCCGCTCACCGACGGTGCCGATGGCGGCGAGCGAGGGCGCGGCGATCAATCCGACGCCAGCGCCGAGCAGGCCGCGCCGCGAGAAGGCCATGTGTGGCCGCTGTGACGCGCCGCCTGTGCGCGCGGTGGAGCACGGATCGCTCATCGCATCGCCTTCCGTGATCGAAAGGCGCGCTGAGACACGCGGATGCAGCCGGGATGCAGCATTGTCCTCTCCTGTGAACCAAGCTCCTGCCGCGACTCTTTCCTGAATCGTCTAGCAATCGTGAGATGAAACTTGCAAATTTGTTCATTCAGTGCAAGCTTGTTCCGTTCAATGAGAAAAAATTGCCGTTTCCCATTTCGTTGCGGAGCGGTTGAGCGGGGAAATGCGGATCGCCGAGTCGGGCCAGAGGTCTGAACCAGGGGGCCGCGCGGAGAGGGTGCGATTCGGTCCGGCGCGTGTGCGACGGCTGGCGACACCGGATCGGACGATCATGGGTCGGGGAGAGGTGAGAGGATGAAGATATCGCTAGTGCTGGGTGCCCTCCTGCTGGTGGGCGTGACCGCCGCGATCAGCTGGTGGCTCGGGATCAATCACGAGCGCAGGCGCGAGCAGGCCAATATCGAGATGGTGCTGGCGATGTGGGACGGCGTCATCAATCGCGCCGATCCCGATGCGGTGATGAAATATATCGATGAGGGTTACATTCAGCATAATCCCAATGTGCGGCAGGGCCGCGAGGGGGTGCTGGAGCTGATCTCGCTGATCCGCAATCCCCCGCCCGCGATGATCCCGCCCGGCAAGAAGACGCTGAAGAAGGCCATCGCGCAGGGCGACTATGTGGTGGTGATCTGGACCCAGCCGCAGCCCGATCCGCACAATCCCGGCGAGACCTACTCCGGCGAAGCCTTCGACATGTTCCGCATCGCCGATGGCAAGGTGGTCGAGCATTGGGACGATACCCGCAAGGCGCTGACACCCTGGCGGCGCTAGGCGCTGACCCCCAGTTCGGGCGCCCAAGACAAGATTTGAGACCTGAGGAGAGGAACGTTCATGGCCAGTTTCGCTGACGACCGCGCGGAAATCGAGGATCTGCAGGCGCGCTATCTGTTCGCGCTCGATTGGCAGGACCCGGATGGCTACGCCGGCACCTTCGCCGAGGAAGGCGTACTGGATTGGGCCGGTGGCATCGTGCGAGGGCGCGAGGCAATCCGTGAGGAATGCAAGGGCATGCGCACCTACTTCTCGGGGCGCGGCAAGGGCGAGGAGCCGACTCGCCCGCCGCGGCTGCGCCACTTCATCACCAACATCACCGTGAAAGTGGAGGGCGACAAGGCCTGGAGCCGCTCCTTCTGGTTCGAAATCGACAACGATACCCGCCTGCGCACGCCCTATGTCGGCGGCTACGGCCATTATGAAGACGAGTTGCGCCGCGTCGATGGCAAATGGCTCTTCACCTTCCGCAAGATCTGGAACGAGTGCATGGAGGACCGCGCCGCCGAATATGTGAACCCCGTCACGCAGATGGGTTGAGCAGTGTCCGGGCGTCCTGCCGTGCCGCCATCCGGTGTGTCGAGCCTGCTTGGCGCCATGCTGGGCCTTGCCCTGCTGGCGGCCTGCTCGAACGCGCCGCCCGGCAGCATGGCGGGACCGCCTCCGTTCGGTGCGGGCGACGATTGGGACAATCCGGGCGGGGACTGGGCGGAAAGCCGCTACTCCCGCCTCACCGACATCGACAAGACCAATGTGGGTAGGCTCGGCCTCGCCTGGGATTATGATCTCGGCACCACCCGCGTGCAGGAAGCGACGCCGGTCGTCATCGACGGGGTGATGTATACGTCTGGCAATCTCGGCCGGGCCTATGCGCTGGACGCGGCAACGGGCCGCCAACTCTGGGCCTTCTCGCCCGAGGTCGACATGCAGGTCAATCGCTACGCCTGTTGCGATCAGGCCAATCGCGGCGTGGCCGTGGCGGACGGGAAAGTGTTCGTCGCCGCGCTCGACGGATGGCTCTATGCGCTCGACCAGAAGACCGGCGCGGTCGTCTGGAAGGCCGACAGTTTTCTCGATCGCAATCGGGCCTATACCAGCACGGGCGCGCCGGAAGTGGCGGGCGACCTCGTCATCATCGGCAATGCCGGCGCGGAATATGACACGCGCGGCTATGTCATCGCGTTCGACATCCGCACCGGCAAGGAGGCCTGGCGCTTCTACACCATACCGCGCGATCCCGCGCTGGGGCCGCAGGAAAGCAAGGCGCTGGAGGCGGCGCTCAAGACCTGGAATCCGAAAAGCCGCTGGGATATCGGCGGCGGCGGCACGGCCTGGGATGCGATTACCTACGATCCCGAATTCGATCAGGTCATCATCGGCGTCGGCAATGGCGGGCCTTATGCGCAGGCGATCCGTTCGCCGGGCGGCGGGGATAATCTCTACCTGAGTTCGCTGGTCGCGCTCGACCGCAGGACGGGTGCGATGAAATGGCATTTTCAGGAAACGCCGGGCGACAACTGGGATTTCACCTCCGTCCAGCCGATGATCCTGACGCGCATGGCCGTGAACGGCGCCGAGCGCCCCGTGCTGCTGCACACGCCCAAGAACGGCTTTTTCTTCATGCTGGACCGGGAGACGGGCAAGCCGCTCGCTGTGCACAGGATGGTGCGCACAAGCTGGGCCTCGGGCTGGGACCTCAAGACCGGCAAGCCGATCGCGACGCCCGAATATTCGGACATCAACGCCGGCCCCAAGCTGGTCTTCCCGGCTCCGCCCGGTGCGCGCAACTGGTATGGCGCGGCTTATGATCCGCAGCGCAAGATGTACGTCGCCCATTTTCTCGACATGGGCAATCTCATCATGGTGCCGCCCGCCAATCTGACGATGCCGCGGCGCAAGCTGGCCCTGAACGCGGGCACGGAATCGATCTTCACGCCCTTTCTGGAGGCCGCGCTTCCGGGTCTGCCCAAGGATATGCAGAAGACCATCACCGATCTGCCGCAATGGCAATGGGTGAAGGACAAGCCCTGGGCGGCCGATGTGCGCGCCGTCGATCCGGTGACCGGCAGGACGATCTGGAGCTATCCGCGCGAGGACGGCTGGCAGGACCGCAGTGGCGTACTCACGACGCAGAGCGGCCTCACCATCTTCGGCACGCTGTCGGGCAAGTTGGTCATCCTGGATTCCGATACCGGCAAGGTGGTGCGCACGATCGACACCGGCCGCTCGATCCTCGCCGCGCCGATGACCTACCGGGTGAGGGGCATGCAATATATCGCGGTGCAGACCGGCTGGGGCGGGGGCGGCTGGGGCTTGGTCCCCGATTATTCCGCCGCCTATGCCAAAGGGAACGCCAATCGCATCCTGGTCTTTCGGCTGGATGGCGGACCAGTGCCGATCCCGCCGGACGTCCCGCCGGAGGGGCCGATCCCGGCCCCGCCCGTGCAGATCTCCGGTACCGATGCCGATCGGTTGGCGAAGGGGCGGGTGCTCTTCTCGAAAAACTGTTCGATCTGCCATTCCAACATGCCGCGCGCACCGCTGCCGAGCCTGACCCGCATGAGCGAGGGCGCGCATCAGGCGTTCGAGCAGATCGTGCTGGAAGGGCTGCTGCTGCCCAACGGAATGCCGCGCTGGGACGATCTGCTGACGCGCGCCGACGTGCAGGCGATCCATGCCCATCTGATCGATCTGCAGAGCAAGGCATACGCCCGGCAGCAGGCCGGAGCGCCACAGGAAACGCCGGTCTACTCCCGCATCACCACGGCCAACTGATGAGAGCATGAGCGAGATGGATAACCTATTCTCACTGTCTGGATTGATGTCGCTCTCGAGAGATGTGGAGAGGCGCGCCCTGAGGATGAGCATCCTTGTCTGCCCAGCCTCGGAAGCGGGTGGTCGCGTATGACTGCCGCAGCGACGGCCATGCCCGAGCAGGATGGCATCGACATTTTCGAATCGGCCCGGCTCAAGCCGCGCTACTGGCTGCTCGTCGTCCTGTTGATGACGCAGGGCCTGTTCGAGTTTTTCGATTTCTACATCATCGGCTTTCTGGTCAGCGTCATCGGGCCGGAATGGAACCTCACCTTCGGCCAGGTCTCTATCGTGCTGCTCTCGGCGGGCGTGGGCCAATTGGTGGGCGCGCTGCCCTTCGCCTGGTTCGCGGATCGTTACGGGCGCAAGCCGGCGCTGATTTCCGGCATCGTGCTCTATTCGTTGGCGGCCGGCTGCGCGGCCTTCGTGCCGGACGGGAGCTGGATGCTGTTCGCGTTCCTGCGCTTCATCGTCGGCGTGGGCTATGGCGGCACGCAGATCACCTTGCTGATCGAGATCGCGCCGACGCGCTGGCGTACCATGATCGCCAGTGCGAGCGGCCTGATCGCGCCCGGCGGGGTGTTGCTGGCCTCGTTGCTGGTCGCCAATTTCCTGCCGACCATCGGCTGGCGCGGCCTCGCCCTGCTCGGTTTCTTCCCGCTCGTTATCGCCTTCGCACTCTACTTCCTGGTGCCGGAATCGGTCCGCTGGCTGGTCTCCCAGGGCCGCGCGACCGAAGCGCATGATGTGCTCGCCAAATATGTCGATCTGCCCAAGGAGCAGATCCCGCTGCCGCGCGTGCCCAAGGAAGTGCGCCGCGCGCGCCTGCGCGACATCGCCTTGTATCCAGGTCGCTTCTGGCTGATCGTGGCGACCAGTTCGGGACTCGGCATCGCGGGCTTCGGCGTTGCCTTGTGGGGGCCAACGGTGCTCACCATGCTGCTCAAGATCCAGCCGGCCGAGGCGGCTGCCTATTTCGTATTCGTGAGCATCGCCGGCATCGCCGGCCGGGCGCTGTGGACGGTCACCCCGCACTTCATCGGTCGCTGGCGCTCCGCGCTCATCTGCCTGTTCGGAACGGCGGTGACGATCAGCGCGGCGGCCTTCCTGCACCCTTATTTCGTGGCCGGGGTGCCCGTGTTCCTGCTGTGCCTGATGTGCGGATCACTGTTCTACGATGGCGGGGCCTCCAACAGCTCGCCTTACGGGACGGAACTGTTCCCGGTCCGCCTCGCCGGGCTGGGCGGCGGCCTCGTCCAGATGGTCAGCGGCTTCGGAAAGCTGCTCGGACCCATCATTCTGGCGCTGATAGCCGGCAGCGGCAATCTGCTCTCGCCCCAGGCGACGGAAGCCGCGATCACGCCCGGCTTCCTCACGCTCGCCGCCTTTGCGGTCATTGGCTTCCTCGCCACCTCGATGCTGCGATACGAGACCCATGGCGTCCGCATGGTGACGGACGAGGATGATTTCGTTTCCGGCAAGGTCAACGCCAAGCCGCCGCCGCTCGCCTGAGCGCCGCCACCCGCCTCATCCACACACCCACATGCAAGGAACCGGTATGCAACCGCCTGAACTGGAATATGTCTTCACCATCGAGATCGATCTGAGCCCTCGCTTTCGTTACGGCCCGACCACGGACGGGCTGGAGCGCGGCTATGTCGGCGTGCTCGGTGGCCGCATCACCGGTCCGCGCCTCAATGGGCGCATCGTGCCCCACACCGGCGGCGATTGGCCCAGCATCCGCCCGGACCAGACCTGCGACTTCAACGCGCGTTACCTGATCGAGGCCGATGACGGCACGCTGATCCAGCTGCGCAACACCGGCGTGCGCCATGGCCCCAAGGAAGTGCTGGATCGCCTGCAGAATTATGAGCCGGTCGACCCCTCCGAATATTATATGCGGGTGACCCCGCAGTTCGATGCGCCGGAAGGGCCGCATGGCTGGCTCAGCCGGACCGTGTTCATCGGCAAGACGGATCGGCAGAAGACCAAGTCCGTGTTCAACTATTGGGCGGTGCTCTGAACATGGCGGAGTCCTCTGCAGGGCTGTTCCCCGTGGAGCGGGCGATCGCGCAGGGCGCGGTCGTCGATCCGGTGCAGGCCGGGAGCGCCGATCATATCGCGCTGACGGCGCGTAACCGGGCGTTGATGATCGACTTCGTGACGATCCTCTATGAACAGCGCGATCCCCGCCGGGCCTTTGAGCGATATGTCCATGAGGACTATATCCAGCACAACCCGATCATCGCCGATGGCCGCGAAAATGCGCTCAAATGGCTGGAGCCGGTCTTCTCCAAGCCGGGCACGGAGATTCAGGTCCGGCGGGTGCTGGTGGATGGCGACTACGCCACCGTGCAGATCATCGGACGGATGGGGCCGGAGGATGGCGGCAGTGCGGTCATGAACATCTTCCGCATCGAGGAAGGGCTGATCGTCGAGCATTGGGACGTGACGCAAGCGATGCCGGCGGAAACGGCAAGTGGGCGGCCTTTGGGATAAGAGGATACGACGTTTCCGTTCGTCATTCCCGCGAACGCGGGAATCTAGAACCCAGCCGAATTTCCATCGCGCCCCTGGATTCCCGCGTTCGCGGGAATGACGGAGGGAGCGGGCGGTGGCGCGACTTAGTCGGGCGCGCTAGGCTGGCGCCGAACGAACAACACAGGAGAGGCAAGCCATGGATCTGGGCATCAGGGGCCGCAAGGCGATCGTCAATGGCGCCAGCGCCGGCATGGGCAAGAGCGCGGCGATGGCGCTGGCCCGCGAGGGCGTGGACGTGTTCATCTCGGCGCGGGGCGAGGACCGGCTGATGCGCGCGGCGCAGGAGATTGCCGACGAGACCGGCGCGCGGGTCGTGCCAATCGTTGCCGATCATGCCAGCGCCGAGGGGCGCGAGCGCATCCTGGCGGCCTGCCCGGAGCCGGACATTCTCGTCGGCACCTGCGCCCCGCCGCCGATGACGCCGGACTATCGCGCAATTACCGATGAGCAATGGCAGAGCGCTATCGAGATTTCGCTGCTCTCGCCTATCGAGTTCATGCGCCGCGTGCTCGATGGCATGGTGGAGCGCCGATGGGGCCGGGTGGTGAATATCGCCACGGTGGCGGCGAAATATCCCGGCGAAATCCGGGCGCTTTCCGGCAGCACGCGGGCGGCGCTGGTGAACTACAGCGTCGCCGTGTCCAAGGTGGTGGCGAAGCACAATGTCGTCATCAACAACCTGCTGCCGGGCATGCACCACACCGCGACAGTCGAGGACCAGTTCAATGCCCGCGCGAAGGCCAAGGGCACGACCTATGAGGATGAGGTCGCCGAGTTCGTGCGGGACTGGCGGATCGCCAGCGGGCGCTTCGGCAATGCGGACGATGTCGGGGCGTTCGTGGCGATGTTCTGCAGCGAGTTTGCGAATTACACCACGGGCCAGAGCCTCACCATCGATGGCGGTGCCACGACCTCGACCTTTTAGAGGACGGCCGGTTGGTCGGGCGGATGATGAGACATATGATCCTCGTTCGCCCTGAGCCTGTCGAAGGGCTGTCCTTCTCTGCTCAGCCTTAAGGGTAGAAGAACGGGGCTTCGACAAGCTCAGCCCGAACGGCGTGGGGAGAGGCCGAACCGTGATTGGGGTTAAGGCATAGATCAGTCCGCTCGCCCACCGCACAGCGGGTGACGCGCGCCCGGCGATCTGCTATGGGCGCGCGCCATGACGAACCCCAATAGCCTCGATTACGAACGCCCGGTCATCACGCCGCCCGATGGCGAGAAGAAGGTGCTGCTGCACAGCTGTTGCGCGCCCTGCTCGGGCGAGGTGATGGAAGCGATGACCGCGAGCGGCATCGACTACACCATCTTCTTCTACAATCCGAACATCCACCCCAAGGAGGAATATCTGCTGCGCAAGGAGGAGAATATCCGCTTTGCCGAGCAGCATAATATTCCCTTCGTGGATGCGGACTATGACACGGTGAACTGGTTCAAGCGCGCCAAGGGCATGGAGAATGAGCCCGAGCGCGGCGCGCGTTGCACCATGTGCTTCGACATGCGTTTCGAGCGCACGGCGCTTTACGCGCATGAGCATGGCTTCCCGGTCATCACCTCCTCGCTTGGCATCTCGCGCTGGAAGAACATGAACCAGATTAATGATTGCGGGGAGCGCGCGGCGGCGCATTATCCCGGCATCAAATATTGGACGTTCAACTGGCGCAAGGGCGGTGGCGCGGCCCGGATGATCGAGATCAGCAAGCGTGAGCGCTTCTACCAGCAGGAATATTGCGGCTGCGTCTTCTCGCTGCGCGACACCAACGCGCACCGGGTCGCCCAAGGCCGTGAGGAAATCCGTATCGGCGAGCTGTATTATGGGGACGAGCCTTCCGCGCAGGGCTGAGCCGCGCGGGAGGGGTTTGACCACAAGAAACGGGACGCGTCCGTCCGGCCGCGCGTCTAGCTGATCGGCTCCACTTATGGAGCTGAATCATGACATTACTGGATCGCAAAGTCGCCATCATCACTGGCGCGAGTTCGGGGATCGGGCGCGCCGCTGCGCTGCTGTTCGCGCAACAGGGCGCGGCCGTCGTGCTGGTTGCCCGGCGCAAGGCGGCGCTTGAGAGCCTCGCCGAGTCCATCAGATCGCAGGGTGGTCGTGCGGCCATCGTCGCGGGCGACGTGCGCGATGAGGAGACGCACCGCCGAGCCGTCGCGGTCGCCTGTGAGACCTTCGGGGGGCTGCATATCGCGTTCAACAATGCCGGGCTTGTCGGGCCGATGCAGCCGCTGGCAGATCTCACGCCGGAGGATTGGTCGCAGGTGCTGGCGGTCAACCTGACGGCGGCCTTCCTTGGTGCCCGGGCGCAGATTCCAGCCATGCTCGATCAAGGCGGCGGCGCACTTGTTTTCACCGGCAGCTTCGTAGGCAACAGCGTAGGCTTGCCGGGCATGTCGGCTTATGGGGCGGCGAAGGCAGGGCTGCTTGGCCTCGTGCGCGGCATTACGGCCGATTATGGCGCGCAGAGGATCCGCGCGAACGCCTTATTGCCGGGCGGGACAGCGACCAGGATGGCAGGTGATGCCGATCAGCAGGCCTGGGCGGCAAGTCTTCATGCCATGAAGCGGATCGCCCAGCCGGAAGAAATCGCGCAGGCGGCGCTATTTTTGGCCAGCGACATGGCGAGCTTTGTGACTGGCTCGGCGCTGTGGGCGGATGGGGGCAACGCCGCCGTCAAATTGTGATGCTGGGGACGTTGGCAGTCGGCGGGCGGGCTCTTGAAAGATCGGGCGGCCGTATCAAGGCCGCCCGTGTCACTCTCGCTTAGTTGCCGTCGATCACTTCCTGCCCGGCCTGACCAACCGATTCGATGTCCTTGCCGGCGCCTTTGACGGTCGCGCAAGCCTGGAGTGCGAGGGCCGCGCCGAGCAGCAGAATCAATGTGCCGCGCTGTTTCATGATCGTCTTCCTTCTGTTTGTTCCGGGCGATGAAATGCTTGAGCGAGGGTTCGGTTGCGATTCCCGGTCGGCGGGCGCAGCTTGCAGGGAAGGTGTCAGGGAACGCGCGCCTCGTCGGGCCGTTCAGGAAGGTGAGACGGCTGCGCCTTGGCCGCGCCGGATAGCAACCAGATGAAAGGGTCAGTGATGAGCGGGAAGATCGATGTCGCGGTAATCGTGGGCAGTCTGCGCAAGGACTCGTATAACCGCAAGGCCGCCCTGGAGCTGGCACGCCTCGCCGATGACGATATGGTACTGCGGATCGTCGAGATCGGCGATTTGCCGCATTATGATGAAGATGCGGAGACCGACAGTCCGCCGGCAGCGTGGACGCGCTTTCGCAAGGAGATCGCCCCGGCCGACGCGTTGCTGTTCGTCACGCCCGAATATAACCGCTCGGTGCCGGGCGTGCTCAAGAACGCTATCGACGTTGGCTCGCGGCCCTATGGCCAGAGCGTGTGGATGGGTAAGCCCGCGGCGATCATGACCGTCTCGCCGGGAGCGCTTGGCGGGTTCGGCGCCAATCATCATCTGCGCCAGATGCTGGTCTTTCAGGACACGCCGATCCTCCAGCAGCCCGAGGCCTATGTCGGCAATGCGGCCAAGCTGTTCGAGGATGACGGCCGGCTGACGGACAAGAAGACGGAGGATTTTTTCCGCAGCTTCCTCGACGCATTTCGCAAGCTGATCGACCGGGCGGGCTGAGCGCCGCTCAGTTCACGATCGACTTGAGGCGCCGCCAGATTCGCGTGCGCAGCGGCGTGCGCGATTCGATGCTGAGGCCACGCGCACGAGCTGCCCGCATGAGATCGCGGGTCAGCGCGCGCAACTGGCGGTCGTTGAGTGCCGTCGACACCCGGTGGTGGCCCCCGCGCATGCCGCTTTCGGCGATATGCAGCGTCAGGATGACGCCATGGTCAGCGCCGCGCCGCTCCCAATCGATAAGCGCCCCGGAAATATACTCCTGCCGCCTGAAATCCTGTTCCGCCATGCCTTCCTCTGTTGCGCCCGGCTTGCGCGCCGTCCTGCTCGTGCAATCCCTGACCGCCGTTTCTTAACGTTTTGGAAAGGCCGGGCCGAGCCGTTGGCGCACCGGGCGTGCATTGTCTATTGCGCATTGCACAATATTCGCATTCACTGCGCGGATGCTCAAAGCTGCAGTCTATCATCGCACGGCCTATCACTACAGCAGGCCGATCCGTCTCGGGCCGCAGATCATCCGGCTTCGACCCGCGCCGCACAGTCGCACCAAGGTGCCGAACTATGCGCTGCGGATCGAGCCAGAGGGCCATTTCATCAACTGGCAGCAGGACCCGCACGGCAATTGGCAGGCGCGGCTGGTCTTTCCCGATCCGGTCGACCGGTTCGTGGTGGAAGTGGATCTGCTCGCCGATCTCGACGTCATCAATCCGTTCGATTTCTTCGTCGAGCCTTATGCCGAGGAGTATCCGTTCGCCTATGACGAGGCGCTGAAAACGGATCTGGCCGCCTATTTCGAGGTGGAGGCGCAGGGGCCACTGTTCGAGGCGCTGGTCGCGCAGCATGCGGGCCATCAGGGCCGCACCATCGATTTTCTGGTGGAGATCAATCGCCAGCTCGAACAGCGCATCGGCTATGTCATCCGCATGGAAACCGGGGTGCAGACCCCGGAAGAGACCCTGCAGATCGGCACCGGTTCCTGCCGGGACAGCGCCTGGCTGCTGGTGCAGCTGGTGCGGCGGCTGGGTTTCGCGGCGCGGTTCGTCTCGGGCTATTCGATCCAGCTCGTTGCGGATGTCGAGCCAGTGGAAGGCCCCAAGGGCGTGGCGCGCGACGTGGTCGATCTCCACGCCTGGGCGGAAGTCTATGTGCCGGGCGCTGGCTGGATCGCGCTGGATGCCACCTCCGGCATGTTCGCCGGGGAGGGGCATATCCCGCTCTGTGCATCGCCCCATTATCGCTCGGCTTCGCCCATCGAGGGGCTGGCGGAGCCGGCGGAAGTGGACTTCCGCTTCGAGATGCGCGTCTCGCGCATTGCCGAGGCGGTGCGGATCACCAAACCGTTCACCGATGAGCGCTGGGACGCCGTGCAGGGGCTGGGCGAACAGGTCGACGCCGACCTCGTCGCGCAGGATGTGCGGCTGACGACCGGCGGCGAGCCGACCTTCGTCGCCGAGAATGGCGGGCAGGAGGATGAGTGGAACGGCGGCGCCGTCGGCCCGACCAAGCAGGGCTATGCGGACAAGCTGGTGCGGGCGCTGCGGGAGAAATTCGCGCCGGGCGGGATGCTCCACCACGGTCAGGGCAAATGGTATCCCGGCGAGAGCCTGCCGCGCTGGGCCTATGCGGTCTACTGGCGCAAGGATGGCGTGCCAGTGTGGCGCGACCCGATGCTGATCGCGCGGGAGGAGGCGGAGGGAAAGCCGCTCGCGACCCCGGCGCTTGCCGCGCGCTTCCTCGCGACTATCGCCGCAGGCCTTGAGGTTCAGCCCGATTATGTCGCGCCGGTCTATGAGGATGAGCAGGAGTGGGCGCGCAAGGCGGAAGATTTGCCCGTCAATGTGACGCCCGACGATAACAAGCTCAGCGATGTCGAGGCGCGCGAGCGGATGAAGAAGGCGTTTGCGATGGGGCTGGTCGAGCCTGTCGGCTATGCCCTGCCCATCCAGCGCTGGCAGGCCGCGCAGACCAAGCCACGCTGGCAGAGCGAGGTCTGGGCGGTGCGCCGGGGCAAGCTCCATGCCGTGCCGGGCGACAGCTCGCTGGGCTATCGCTTGCCGCTGGGCTCGCTGCCCTTCGTGCCGCCGGCCGACTTCCCGTATATCCACCCGCGCGACACCAGCGAACCGCGCGAGCCGCTTGCGGATTATCATGTCCAGCGCGCGGAGCGGGCGCGCCGGCCGGATGTGCGCGAGCAGATGGTTGCCTCCCGCGCGGAGGCCGGCGGCGCGGCTGCGCAGGAGCGGGTGGAGCAGGAGATCATCGAGGGCGCGGTGCGCACGGCGATCACCGTTGAACCCAAGGCGCATTATCTCTCCGTCTTCCTGCCGCCGGTGCGCGAGTTGGAGGACTATCTGGAGCTGATCGCGCAGGTGGAGGCCGCAGCCTGCGCCATGCGCGTCGAAGTGCGGATTGAAGGCTACGCCCCGCCGCCCGATCCGCGCCTGCAGGTGCTCAAGATCACGCCCGATCCCGGCGTCATCGAGGTCAATGTGCAGCCGGTCGCGACATGGGGCGAGACGGTCGAACTGACCGAAACGCTCTACGATGTCGCGCGGGCGCTCAAGCTCACGGCCGACAAGTTCATGGTCGATGGGCGCGCGGTGGGGACGGGTGGCGGCAATCATCTCGTGCTCGGCGGGCCGAGCCTCACCGATTCACCGTTCATCCGCAGGCCGGACCTGCTCAAGAGCTTCGTGCTCTACTGGCAGCGCCATCCTTCGCTCAGCTATCTCTTTTCCGGTCTGTTTATTGGCCCCACCAGCCAGGCACCCCGAATCGACGAGGCGCGGCATGACGGGCTGTACGAGCTGGAGGTGGCGCTGGCGCAGGTGCCGAAACCGGGGGAAGGCGCCACGCCACCTCCCTGGCTGGTCGACCGGCTGTTCCGCAACCTGCTGGTGGACGTGACTGGCAATACGCACCGCACCGAGATCTGCATCGACAAGATGTTCTCGCCCGATGGACCGACCGGGCGGCTGGGGCTGGTCGAGTTCCGCGGCTTCGAGATGCCGCCGGACGCGCGGATGAGCCTGGCCCAGCAATTGCTGCTGCGCGCGCTCACCGCCTGGTTCTGGCGTGCGCCGCAGGAGGGCAATCTCGTGCGCTGGGGCACCCGCCTGCACGATCGCTTCATGCTGCCCCATTTCGTCTGGGAGGATTTTCTCGATGTGCTCGGCGACCTCCGCCGGGCCGGCTATGATTTCGATCCCAACTGGTTCGAGGCTCAGAAGCAGTTCCGCTTTCCTGTCCATGGCGCGGTACGGGCCGGCGGGCTGGAACTGGAGATTTCCCATGCGCTGGAGCCTTGGCATGTGCTGGGTGAAACCGGCGCGATCGGCGGGACCGTGCGCTATGTGGACAGTTCGACCGAGCGGCTGCAGGTGCGCGTCTCCGGGCTGGTCGAGGGGCGGCATGTCGTCGCCTGCAACGGGCGTCGGGTGCCATTGGCAGCCACTGGCGTGGCGGGCGAGGCCGTGGGCGGCGTGCGCTACAAGGCCTGGGCTCCCTCGGACTGTCTCCACCCGCGCCTGCCGGTCAATGCGCCCCTGACGTTCGACGTGTTCGACGCGTGGAGCGGCCGGTCGCTCGGCGGCTGCGTCTATCATGTGGCGCATCCGGGCGGACGCAATTATGACGACGTTCCGGTCAATGCCTATGAGGCGGAGGCGCGGCGCAAGGCGCGGTTCCAAGATCATGGCCATACGCCGGGCTCCATGGCGCTGCCGCCGGACGAGAAAACGGGGGAATTTCCATTGACGCTCGATCTGCGACGGCCCGCGACCCTTTGAATGCGTCGCTTGCCATGACTGCCGGGGAAGAGGACATCGGCCAGGCCCTCGCGCGCTATGCGCGGGAAGCTGGGCGCGGTGACCTCATGCTCGCGGCGCAGGGCGATCCTGCCATGGCGCATCGCTGGGAAGCGATGTTCGGTGCCATTGCCAGCGCCGCGCGGGGCGGCTTCGCCGGTCTGCAGGCCCGGGCCGACCAGCAGGTCGTCGATCTCGGCATGGCCTTTCGCCTGACTGGTGAGGTCGAGGAGCGCGTCTGGCCGCTCAGTCCCGTGCCGATGCTGATCCACGCGACGCAATGGCAGGGCATTGAGGCGGGTCTGGCGCAGCGGGCCGATCTGCTCGAGCATGTGCTCGATGATCTTTATGGCGCGTGCAGCCTTGTCGCCAGTGGCGAACTGCCGGCGGCGATCGTGGCCGGCGCGCCGGATTATTGGCGGCAGATGCGCGGCCTGCCGCCGCCGCGCGGCCACCGGCTGCAATTCTACGCGGTCGATCTGGCGCGCGGGCCGGATGGCGAATGGCGGGTGCTGGCCGATTATGTCCGCACGCCGGTCGGCGCGGGCTATGCGCTGGAGAACCGCCTCGCGATGACGCGCGCGACGGACGATGCGCTCGGCATCGTCAATTTCGTGCGGCTGGCGCCCTTCTTCTCCGATTTTCGGCAGGGCCTCGCCGCCATCTGCGCCCGGCCCGATCCGCGCATCGCGCTGCTGACGCAGGGGCGCTACAACCAGAGCTATGCCGAGCAAGCACACCTTGCGCGCTATCTTGGCATCCTGCTGGTCGAGGGGCAGGATCTTACTGTGCGCGACGGGCAGCTTTACGTCCGCACCGTCGAGGGTGTGAAGCGGGTCGATGGGCTGTGGCGGCGGATGGGCACGGACCTGCTCGATCCGCTGGCGTTCGATTCGCGCTCGACCATCGGCGTGCCGGATATTTTCGAGGCGATGCGCCACGGCGGCCTTGTCATCGCCAACTGGCCCGGCGCCGGGGTGCTGGAGACGCCAGCGCTCGCCGCGTTCCTGCCGCGCCTCTGCCGCAAGTTGCTCGGCGAGCCGCTGCGCATTCCCAATGTTGCGACATGGTGGTGCGGGCAAGCGAAGGAGCGCGCCCATGTCCGCGAGCAGGCGGACCGGCTGGCCATCGGCTCTGCCTTCGGCTTGCCGGTGCCGGCGATCCCCCATGGCCGCGCGCGCCTGGCCTCGCGCCTCAGCCCTGCCGAGAATGCCGCGTTCCTCGCCGAGCTGCAGCAGCGCCCGATGGATTATATCGGGCAGGAACTGGTGCAACTGTCCACCACGCCGGCGCTGGTCGATGGCGTGCTGCTGCCGCGCCCGTTCATCCTGCGCGCCTTCCTCGCCCGCGATGCGCATGGCCAGTGGCGCGCAATGCCGGGCGGGTTTGCGCGGCTCGCGGCCCATGACGACATGCGGGCGGTGCTGATGGGGCAGGGCGACATGTCCGCCGACGTCTGCATTGTCGCCGATGAGCCGCAGACGGCAGTGGTCACGCTCGACAGCGGCGCGCCGGTCGCCATTCGCCGCGTCGCCGGCACGCTGCCCAGCAAGGCGGCGGATAACTTCTTTTGGCTCGCGCGCTATCTGGAGCGTGGCGAAATGGTGCTGCGGATGATCCGCGTGCTGATCGGCGGCAGCATCGAAGGCGAGGCAGCCTCCGCGCTCGACCGCCCGACGCTCGGCCGCGTGGCCGATACGCTGGTTGCCTGGGGCAGCGCCCGCAAGGACAAGCTGGGTGAAGGCACCGGCAAGCTCTGCGTCCATGCGCTCAGCGATCCGGAGATGCCGGGTAGCGTCCAATCCCTGTTCGAGGCGGCCGAAGCGATTGGCCGGGGCCTGCGCGAGCGGCTGGCGGTGGATTTCTGGCGCTTGCTCAGCCGCCAGATCGACCGGGTGAGCGAAGCGCGCGAATCTCAGCTCATGGCCCATGTCGCGCGGCTGCTGGATCGTTGTGCGGCGCTCTCCGGCCTGTCTGCCGAGAATATGGTGCGCGGTGCGGGCTGGCGTTTCCTGGAGCTGGGCCGGCGGCTGGAGCGCGCCATCCACCTTTGCCGGCTGGCGCGCACCTTTGCCGGCGACGATGCCAATGGGCACGATCTCAATCTGTTTCTGGATCTGTGCGATTGCCAGATCAGCTATCGCACCCGCTACCTCTCCGGTCTGGCGCTGGCGCCGGTGCGCGACATGCTGCTGCTGGAGCCGGGCAATCCGCGCTCGCTTGCCTTTCAGGTCGATGCCATCCTCGATCATCTCCGCGCCTTGCCGACGCTGCGCGACGACGGGATGCCCGAGCCGCCGGTACAACTCGCTCTGGCGCTCTCTGCCCGTCTGCATGCCGCCTCGGCCGAGATGCTCACGGCGCGCGATCTGGAGGTCATCGAGACGGCGCTGCTCGATCTCTCCGACCGGATCGATGATCGCTTCTTCCTCAAGGGCGAGGATGCGCCGCGCGCCTCCGGCATGACGCGGCTGGCATAGATGAGGCGGATGTATAACAGGCGATGAGATATCGGGTCAGCCACATCATCCGCGTCGATTATGATCCGGCCGTGCGGCTGGCGCATTTCAATCTGCGGCTCGCGCCCATCGCATGGCCGGGTCAGCAGGTGCGGGACTATCGCCTCATCGTCGATCCAGTGCCCGACGTGCGCCAAGAGCGCGTCGGGGCCTATCCGTTCAACCTCACCCGCATCGAGATGCTCAAGCCGGTGGCCTCGCTGGAAGTGCGCTCCACCTTCATTGCCGATGTGAGCGAGGCCGAGCTGGATCTGCTTGGCGCCCAGATGAGCGTGACGAAGGTGGCGCAGGCGGCGCTAGCCGTCATGGATGTCGGGCCGATGTCCCCCGTGACCTATATCTTCCCATCCCGCTTGCTACCGCTCGTGCCGCAGATCGCCGCCTGGGCGCGGCCGCATCTGGCGCCCGATGCGGACTGCCTGAGCGCGGCACTGGCGCTGGCCCGGCACATTCAGGCGACCTTCCATTACGACACCAAGGCAACCGAAGCCGATACGCCGGTGGCCGAGGCCTTCTCCATCCGGCGCGGCGTCTGCCAGGATTTCGCGCACATCCTCATCGTCGCGCTGCGTGCCGCCGGTTTGCCGGCGGCTTATGTGAGCGGCTATCTGCGGACCGATCCGCCGCCGGGGCAAGCGCGGCTGGTCGGCGCGGACGCGATGCACGCCTGGGTGGCCTTGTGGTGCGGTCCCCTGCGCGGCTGGGTGGGGATCGATCCCACCAATGGCGTGCTCGCCAATGGCGATCATCTCGTCGTCGGCGTGGGCCGGGATTATTCGGACATCTCGCCCATCGACGGCGTGTTCGTCGGCGGCCATTCCCAGAAGACCTTCAATTCGGTGGACGTGTCACCCATGGACAGCCGCGCCACCACCGCCTGACCGTTGCACGGTCCAAGGCCTCCCTTATGAGCGACCTCTCCCGGTCGAGCGAACCTGATCCGATCGACGCATCGGCGCGGAACGTCGCTGCGCCCTGATCGTTAGCGTCGGTGAACAGGGAGATGCGTACATGGATGCCGGAGCCAGACTGACGATGCTCGCGCGCGCCGGCTTCGCGACCCGTGGCGCGCTTTACATCGTCATTGCCTTTCTCGTGTTGCGGGCCGGGCGGGCCGAGGATCCGTCGGGCGCCCTTGAATATCTCGGCGATGGCGGCGGCATGATTTTCCTTGGCCTGATGGCGGCGGGGTTGATCGGCTATGGGCTCTGGCGGCTGTCGGACGCCGCTTTCAACATCGAGCAGCATGATGATGATACCAAGGGCAAGATCAGCCGCGTCGGCGCGGCGGCGAGCGGCCTGATCCACCTGTTTCTGGCGTGGCAGGCGATCCGGTTGATGCAGGGCACCTCCGGTGGCTCGGGCGGCGGGACGGAGGAAGGCGCACAGAGCGCCCTCCAACTGCCCGGTGGCTTTATCCTGCTCATCATCGGCGGCCTGATCCTGATCGGTACGGGACTGTACCAGCTCGTCAAGGCCGCCAAGGGCAGCTATCTTAAGCATCTGGAACCGCAGGTCGCGCGCAAGGCCTGGGCGCAGTGGACCGGACGGTTGGGCTATGCCGCGCGCGGGGCAGTGTTTTTGATTACCGGCGGCTTTCTGATCTCTGCGGGGCTGGATTCTCAGGCAAGCGAGGCCGGCGGCATGTCGGACGCGCTCGCCTGGCTGACCAATCCCTGGGACATTCTGATTGCCATCGGCTTGCTCGGCTTTGGCATGTTCAGCCTGATCGAAGCACGTTACCGGCGCCTGCAGACCGTTTCGGCCGGCCCTTTGGCAAGCGGCGCGTCACGCTTCGGCTGGTGAGCGGGAGCCCAACGGTACATTGCACAGGCACCACCAAGCATTAAGCTGGCGGTGAACGATAAGGGGGATGTCATGACAGTTCAGCACCGCGAGGCGGATCCGGCGCCGCGCGAACGGCAAGGTCCGGGCGCGCGAATCGCCATGGCGACCGTGATCATTCTGGCGGTCGTGGGCACGGCGTGGCTGTTCGTCAAAATGTCCGGCCTGCTGCTGCTGGTCTTTGCGGCTTTGGTGCTGGCGGCCATTCTCGATGCCATAACCCGCGTCATCTGCCGCATCCCCGGGCTGCCGCGCGGACTGGGGCTGGCGCTTGCGGTGGTGACGCTGCTGGCGGTCATCACCGGCGCCTTCACGCTGTTCGGCACGCAGATCGTGGGTGAGTTCGACACCATCCGGGACAGCATCCCGCCCGCCATCGATCAGGTGCAGGCGCTGCTGGAGCGGTTTGGCCTCGGCGACGCCACCCGCGACCTGATCGAGCAGGGTCAGGGCGACCTTTCCAACCTTCTGTCTCAGGCCGGCGGTTATGCGCTCACGGCGGGCAACGGCATCGCCAATCTGGTGCTGCTGTTCGTCGGCGCCATCTTCATCGCCAGCGATCCCGCCGTCTATCGGCGCGGCCTCATCTTGCTGATGCCCCAGCGGGCCGAATCCCCGCTCGGCGAGGCACTCGATGATGCGGTGCGCGGCTTGCGAGGCTGGATGATGGGACAGGCTGTCTCGTCGGTGGTCGTGGCGGCGTTGACCTGGGCCGGGCTTGCGGCGTTGGGCGTGCCCGCAGCAGGCGGCCTTGGCATCATTGCGGGCCTGCTGGATGTGATCCCGATGATCGGCCCGATCATCGCGGGCGTGCCGGCCGTGTTGCTGGCCTTTACCGTGTCGCCGATGACTGCCCTGTGGACCACCCTGGTGTTCCTCGTCATCCAGCAGTTGCAGGGCAATTTCCTGCAGCCAATGATTCAGAAACAGGCCGTGGACGTGCCGCCCGCCGTGCTGCTCTTCGCGGTAGTGGCGGCCGGGCTTCTGTTCGGCTTCATGGGCATGCTGCTGGCTGCGCCGCTGACGGTGGTGGTCTTCGTGATGGTCCAGCGCATCTATGTGCGCACGCTGCTTGGGAAGAAGATCAAGATCGCCGGGCAGGACTGACGGGCGCGCGAGAGGCGCGGCTGATCATGAGGGACGGGCGGGGCCAGCCGCTCGTCCGGACAACAAAAAAGGCGCCGGAAAATCCGACGCCGTTCTTGTCTCGAAATCCGCGAGAGCGCTCAGGCCAGGCCGGCGACGCTCTTGGTCAGGCGGCTGAACTTGCGCGAGGCGGTGTTCTTGTGGAGCACGCCACGGGCCACGCCACGCGACAGCTCGGGCTGCGCGGCGGAAAGGGCTGCCTGCGCCGCCGACTTGTCACCCGCTGCGACCGCTGCTTCCACCTTCTTCACGAGGGTGCGGATGCGGCTCATGCGGCTACCGTTGATCTCGGCGCGACGTGCGTTGCGACGAATGCGCTTCTTTGCCTGCGGCGTATTGGCCATGAAATTCCTCGAACTCGAAACTGTTTTTGGGCGCGCGGCCCGACTCGCCAGGCGGAAGCCGCAGGCGCGCGAAGGCCGGGCCATTAGCCCTGATCCGGGACAGCGTCAACCGCCTTGTGGCGACGAAGCCGGCTTCTGCGTGCCTGCCGTATCCGTGCGCAAGCGCGCTTCCACCTCGCCGACCGGGACGGAAGCGGCATCCGGCAGGTCGTCTGGCTCCGTGATGGGGAGCGCGGCCTCATCCTGCCCGCGCATCCCGGCCACGATGTTCCAGGTGGCGATGAACAGGGCAGCGATGACCGGACCGATCACTAGCCCGCTGAAGCCGAACAGTTGCAGCCCGCCCAGCGTGGTGATGAGCACCAGATAGTCCGGCATCCTCGTATCCCGCCCGACAAGGATCGGCCGCAATAGATTGTCCACCATGCCGATGACGAAGATGCCGCAGAAGATGAGGATGAGCGCCTCGACCAGCGCGCCGCTGACCAGGAGATAGACCGCGACTGGCACCCAGACGATGCCAGTGCCCACGGCGGGCAGCAGCGAGAAGAAGCCCATCATCACGCCCCAGAGCAAGGCGCCTTCCACGCCCAGCAGCCAGAACACGACGCCGCCGATGAAGCCCTGCACAATGGCGACAATGATGCTGCCCTTCACGGTCGCGCGGATCACTAACACGAACTGGCGGAGCAGTTCGCGACGCGGCCCATCGCGCAGCGGCATGCGCTTGATCACGCTCTCGAGCAGCCGCTCGCCATCGCGGAGCAGGAAATAGGTGAGATAGAGCATCACCGTGAACGCGATGAACAGGCTGAACGCGCTCTGGCCGATGTTGACCGCCTGCGCCGCCACGAACTGGAAGATGTCTGCCGCCGCGTCGCGCAGCCGCTCTTGCGCCGCACTGAAATTGTCCAGCCCGTAACGCTGGAGCCAGCTTTCGGACCAAGCGGGCATGCTGGCGCGCAGGTCATCGAACAATTGCGCGAAGTTGATCTCGCCGGACTGGATGCGCGCGTAGAACACGCTCGCTTCCTGAATCAGCGCGATGGTGAGCAGCAGCGCCGGTACGATCACCAGTGCGATGATGAGCAGCAACGTCAGGCCGGCAGCGGCGCTGGGCCAGCGCGGCATGATGTCGCGAATCTCGCGATGCACCGGCTGGAACAGGATGGCGATGATCACGCCCCACAGGATCGCCTGGAAATAAGGCTCCAGAATGAACGCGAAGGCGACCGTGATGAGGATGACCAGCGCGAGAAAGGCGTGATCCTCGATCTTGCGGGGCGGTGGGCTGGCATCCATGCTGGGCGAATTCCGTTCAGTTCGTCTGGCGCGACCTCATCGCAAAAACAGCGCAAAGGCAATGTCGATCCGTTGAGGCCGGCAATTCCTCAGCGCGTGTTGACCCCGACGGCCTGGCTGATCGACGTGAACCCATCCCGGCGCAAGAGATCGGCGAGCCCGGCATTGATGCGCGCGGGCAGATACGGCCCCTCATAGACCATCGCCGAATAGAGCTGGATGAGGCTGGCGCCGGCGCGGATGCGGGCATAGGCCTGCTCGGCGGTACGGATGCCGCCGGCGCCGATCAACGGCAGCCGGTCGCCGAGGCGCTGGCGGAAATCGCGCAGGCGGCCAAGGGCCATATCATGCAGCGGTGCGCCGGACAGGCCACCCGATTCCCCGGCATTGGCGGAGCGGAGGGAGGCCGGACGGCTGATCGTGGTGTTCGTTACGATCAGTCCGTCGATGCGGTGCTGCAAAGCCAGTTCCGCGATGTCGTCGACGTCCGCCGGCTCGAGATCGGGTGCGATCTTGAGCAGCATCGGCGGCCCATCCTCTGCACGCGCGGCCATCACGCGGCCGAGCAGGGCGTCGAGCGCGCCCCGGTCCTGCAGGGCGCGCAGGCCGGGGGTATTGGGCGAGGACACATTGACGGTGAGGTAATGGCAATGGGGGCTCATGGCCCGCACGCCTTCCTCATAATCGGCAATGCGATCCTCGGTGTCCTTGTTGGCGCCGATATTGATGCCGATGATCAGCCCCCGTGGCTTGCCGCGTCGACCGAGCCGGGCGCAGGCCGCCGGTTGCCCGCCATTGTTGAACCCCAGCCGGTTGATGATGCCGCCATCCTCGACCAGCCGGAAAATGCGCGGGCGTGGATTGCCGACCTGTGGGCGTGGGGTCAGCGTCCCCAGTTCTCCAAAGCCGAAGCCCAGCGCGCCGACCCGGTCAATCACCTCGCCATTCTTGTCGAACCCGGCAGCGAGGCCGACGGGGCTGGCGAAGTCCAGTCCGAACAGCCGCTGGGCCAGAACTGGGTCCGGCTTGGGGGCGGAGGGCAAAGGCAGGCGCAGCGCGGCAAGGGCGAGCCCATGGGCGCGCTCCGCGTCGAGCGCGAACAGGAGAGGGCGGAGCTTCTGGTACATGCCGCGCGCTATGCCAGCGCTCGGTCAAGCGGTCAAAGGGCAGCGCGACGGAGCCGTGGCGTGGAATGTCCACCGGGCTACGATTCGCATTATCATGACGATTCCGTCCAATCCAAGCTGAACGAATCGCGTTACGGCGAGACTGCGACCCGAAGGGCTCTTGGTCATTTGGCTCAGAGACCTTGAACTTTAGCGGTCTGGCGGGTGATATTGCCTGCCGGGCCGCTTTTTTATTTGCCGCATCAGCGATTTGTGCGAAAGGTCGGTCAGGGTGGAGCACGCGATGGCGTGGCCTTGGCCCTGCCGAACTGCCAGTTCCGATCGAACATTTCGGCTCGTCTTTCCCTGGAGAGTGGTCAGGGTCGCGCGTGCGTCACAGATTCTCCGTTGCCGATACTGCGGACATGGTAGCGCTCAGCTACTTCGTTCCGCCTGTCGATCTGGCACATTATTTTGGCGCAATGTACTTGTTCACGGCGGACCAGCCGCGCGTGGCGGACCATACCCGTGCGGACTTCGCGCAAATTCGCTTCATGCTCGCCGGTTCGGGCGCCTATCGGTTCGTGGACGGGCACCGGGCGGAGACCCCTGAATGCTGCCTGCTCGGCGCGACCAGCGCGGCGACGCATTTCGATGTGCACGGGCCGCTGCAGGTGTTCGGCGTTTCCGTTCTACCGCTGGGCTGGGCGGCGCTGCGGGCGGGCGATGCGGATGCGGCATCCGATGATGTCGTCGATCTCGCTGCCCGGTTCGGCCCGGGCTGGACCGACATGCTCTCGGCGCTGCGGAGGATCGATGATCCCGGCAGCGCGGAAGATATCTTCTGGGCTTTCATCCGCGATCACCTTCATCCCGTCCCGGATGCGGAGCGCAGATTCATCGAGGTCGTGGATCGCTGGCTGGCAGACGAGCAGTCGCCCCGGGTCGAGGTGCTGCAGGAGACGACGGGCCTCTCCGCGCGCCAGCTGGCGCGCTGGTGCAATCGCCTATATGGCGCGCCGCCCAAATATCTGGCGCGCAAGTATCGCGCGCTGCGCTGTGCCCAGGTTCTCGCGCGCGAAGATCTGGAGTGGGCGGAAGTGAGTGGCGATGCCTTCTATGACCAATCGCATTTCATTCGCGAGATCAAGCATTTCACGGGTCTCACGCCCACGGAGCTGCGCGAGCGGGCCAGCATCGTGATTCGTCTCTCAATGAAGCGCGCGGAGCTGAAGGACGGGATCGCCAAGCTGAGTCAGATCAGCTGACTCGCCAGCCGCTGTCGCCTGCCCGCCCGTGATGGCGTAACAGAAGCGCCCGCGCTGCGAATTGCTCTGCTTTCGGGCTTGATTTCCGCCGAGCGTGGGCCCATTTGCGCAATCAGACCGATTTACTCCGATTTGAGAGTCGTTTGCAAACATGCGCCTGTCGAGCCTTGCCGATTATGCCGTGCTGATGATGCGGACCGCCGCCTCGCAGTGCGGTGGCGCGCGTGCGAATGCGGCGAGCCTCTCGGTCAAGGCCGGCATTCCGGTGCCGACGGGACAGAAGCTTGCGAGCCTGCTCGGACGGGCCGGACTGATCAAGGCGACGCGCGGCAGCGGCGGCGGCATCAAGCTGGCGCGCCCGGCAGCGGCGATCACGCTGGCCGACATCATCGAGGCGGTGGATGGCCCGATCGCGCTCACTGGCTGCCTCGAGCCGCACGGGGCGGAATGCTGCGCCCTCTCGCAGCCCTGTGACATCCGCCCGCACTGGATCGGCGTCAACGCGCTGGTCCGCGATGCGCTGGCGCATGTCACGCTGGCCCATCTCATCGCTTCCCCTGAAACGCTGCCGGTTGCGGCTTTCTCGCCTCCGGGCCTGACTGGCCCTGCAAGCGCAACCGCCATGGAGTCCGTGCAATGACTGCCCCGGTCGATACCCGCCCCAAGAATGAAGATGCGCTCGCCGCCGCCAAGAAGGTGAGCGACTATGAGTGGGGCTTCAGTTCGGACATCGAGCAGGAGTTCGCGCCCAAGGGCCTGAGCGAGGACACTGTCCGCTTCATCTCGGCCAAGAAGAACGAGCCGGAATGGATGCTGGAGTGGCGCCTCAAGGCCTATCGCCATTGGCTGACGATGGACTCGCCGGATTGGGCGAAGCTCAACGTGCCGCCGATCGATTATCAGGACGCCTATTATTATGCGGCGCCCAAAAAAAAGGTCGAACTGGGCAGCCTGGACGAGCTCGATCCGGAAATCCGCCGGACTTACGAGAAGCTCGGCATCCCCATCGAGGAGCAGAAGGTGCTCGCCAATGTCGCGGGCGCGCGCCGGGTTGCTGTGGATGCTGTGTTCGACAGCGTTTCCGTTGCGACCACCTTCCGCAAGGAACTGGAGGAAGCCGGCGTCATCTTCCGCTCGATCAGCGAGGCGATCCGCGAGTTCCCCGAGCTGGTGAAGAAGTGGCTGGGCAAGGTCGTGCCGATGCATGACAACTACTTCGCCACATTGAACTGCGCGGTCTTCTCGGATGGCACCTTTGTCTACATTCCGGAGGGCGTCCGCTGCCCGATGGAGCTCTCCACCTATTTCCGGATCAATGCCGAGAATACCGGCCAGTTCGAGCGCACGCTGATCGTCGCGGACAAGGGCAGCTATGTCTCCTATCTGGAAGGCTGCACCGCCCCGCAGCGCGACGAGAACCAGCTCCACGCTGCAGTGGTCGAGCTGGTCGCGCTCGATGATGCCGAGATCAAATATTCGACCGTGCAGAACTGGTATCCCGGCGATGCTGAGGGCAAGGGCGGCATCTACAATTTCGTCACCAAGCGCGCGCTCTGCCAGGGGCGCAACAGCAAGGTGAGCTGGACGCAGGTGGAAACCGGCAGCGCGATCACGTGGAAATATCCCAGCTGCGTGCTGAACGGCGAGAACAGCGTCGGCGAGTTCTACTCGGTGGCGGTGACCAACAATCGCCAGCAGGCCGATACCGGCACCAAGATGATCCACAACGGCAAGAACACCCGTTCGACGATCGTCTCCAAGGGCATCAGCGCCGGCAAGTCCAACGGCACCTATCGCGGCCTTGTGCGGATGAGCGCCAATGCGGAAGGCGCGCGCAACTTCACCCAGTGCGATTCGCTGCTGCTGGGTGACCAGTGCGGCGCCCACACCGTGCCCTATATCGAGGTGAAGAACCCGAGCGCCATCGTCGAGCATGAGGCGACGACGAGCAAGATCAGCGACGATCAGCTCTTCTACGCCCTGCAGCGCGGGCTGGATCAGGAAGCGGCGGTGAGCCTGATCGTCAACGGCTTCGCGAAGGATGTGCTCCAGCAACTGCCGATGGAATTCGCGGTGGAAGCACAGAAGCTGCTCGGGATTTCGTTGGAAGGTTCGGTGGGGTGACCTCTGCCCTGTCCTCCCACGTCATGCAGGACCTGATCCGGCATCCCGCTTCTTACGGCACGGCGCCGAACGGCAGCTGGACCCCGGATCAAGTCCGGAGCGATGAACATTAAACTCCCTCTCCCTGAGCGGGCTTTTACAGGAACGAGACTTTTGAGCGACGAAGACGATATCCAGGATGCCCTCGCCGATTTCGCGGAAGATGTCGGCAATGGCCAGTCGTGGACGGCGGCGATCCGCATCCTGACCGAGGATTACGAACTGGAAGAGGGCGAGCTTCAGCCGCGTGCCGTCCAGGATTTCGGCGATCTCGATGCCTATCAGGCGCAGTGCCGCGAGGCGCTGGCCAAGGGCGATGCGACGTTCACCGAGCGGCTGCGGACGGACAAGGCGTTCCACAAGGCCAAGGCGCCCAATCTCGCGCGCATGGGGCCGGTGAGCGAGTTCGTCGTTGGCTTGCTGGAAAAGGGCGCGCCGGAGCCGGGCGCCGACTGGTGGCCCTATATGCCGATCAAGCGGCACATCGACACGCTGTTTCCCGCCCCCGGCGACGTGCGCGACATGGCCTTCTGGACGGCCCGCACGCTCATCCGCCAGCACGAGCAGGAAGGCGCGCGCTGATGCTGACCATCGACAATCTCCACACCGAAATCGACGGCAAGGCCATCCTCAAGGGCCTTAGCCTCTCGATCAATGCGGGCGAGATCCACGCGATCATGGGGCCGAACGGCGCGGGCAAGTCCACGCTGGCCTATACGCTTGGCGGTCGGCCCGGTTATGAAGCCACGCAGGGCAGCGTCTCGTTCAACGGTGCCGATCTGCTCGACATGGAGCCGCATGAGCGCGCCGCAGCCGGCTTGTTCCTCGGCTTCCAATATCCGGTCGAGATTCCTGGCGTTTCCAATGTCCAGTTCCTGCGCGAGGCGCTGAACAGCCAGCGCCGCGTCCGCGGTGAAGAGCCGCTGTCCGCCGCCGATTTCCTGCGGCTGGCGCGCGAGAAGGCGGCGCTGCTCGGCATGGACATGGAGATGCTCAAGCGCCCGGTGAATGTGGGCTTTTCCGGCGGCGAGAAGAAGCGCGCCGAGATGGTCCATATGGGCATATTGGACCCCAAGCTGGCGATTCTCGACGAGACCGATTCCGGCCTCGATATCGATGCGCTCAAGACCGTGGGCGCAGGGATCAACGCGATCATGCGCGCGCCGGACAAGGCCGTGCTGCTCATCACCCATTATCAGCGCCTGCTCGATTATGTGCAGCCGGACTTCGTGCACGTGCTCGCCGCCGGCCGCATCGTGAAATCGGGCGGACCGGAACTGGCGCTGGCGCTGGAGAAGGACGGCTATGCCGAGGTGGTCGCCGCATGATTTTGATTGCTGCCTTGATGCTCGCGCAGAGCCCGGTTGTCGCGCCGCCAGTGCCGAGCGAGGCCACGCCCGCCGACGAGATCACCGTCATCGCGCAGCGCCTGCGCGGCGTCCAGGTGGGCGTCACCCGGGACGCGGCGGGCAAATATCATTGCGGATTGAGTGAATCGACCGGCGTGCGCAAGCTCGACGCGGCGCTGTGCAAGGCCACCACGCAATGCGTGCGCAAGGGCAAGGCGACGCAGGACGAGGTGCGTGCCTGTGTGGACAAGGCCCGGCCCTCGTTGGTCGCGCGCATTCGCGAGTATCTGTCGACCGAGCGGGCGAGAGGCGGCGCATGATGGCATCGGCAACGCTCCCCACGCGCCGCAACGAGGCCTGGCGCTATAGCGACCTCGATGCCGCGGCGCAGGTCTGGCCCGTGGGCGCCCCCGAGCGGATCGTCGTCGCGCCCGGCGAAGTGCGCACGCTGGCGCTGCTGCAGGATGGCGCGGACGGCGAGAGCATCGTGCGCGATCATTTGGTCGAGATCGGCGCGGGCGGGACGCTCAACGTCCATCTGCTGAACAGCGGCGGCACGCTGGGGCGGGTCACCTTCGACGTGACGATGGCGCGCCATGCGCATTTCGAGCTGAAGGCGGCGTTGATCGGTGGCGCCGCGCAGACCATCGAACTGGTGACCACGCTCAACCATGCTGAGCCGGAAGCGACCAGTGCACAGACCGTGCGGGCGATCGCGGCGGGCAAGGCGACGACCAATTATCTCGGGCAGATCCGCGTCGCGCGCGATGCACAGAAGACCGATGCCGCGCAGAGCTTCAAGGCGATGCTGCTCGGCCGTACCGCCACGGCCAATGCCAAGCCGGAGCTGGAGATCTTCGCCGATGACGTGAAGTGCGCCCATGGCGCCAGCATCGGCCAGCTTGATGCCGCTGCCCTGTTCTACATGGCTTCGCGCGGGATCGATCCGACAAGCGCCAAGGCGCTGTTGCTCGAAGCCTTCATCGCCGGGCTGTTCGACGACATGGCCGACGAGGCCGAGCGCGAGCGGTTCGCGACCGTGGCGCGGGCTAGGCTGGAGGCGCTGGGATGATGGGGCGTGCTGCTCTTCTGAATGGTTCGCTGACCTCTGCCATCCCCGTGCTCCTGCGAAGGCAGGAGCCTAGGGCGCAACCGGCTGCCCTTGCCGCCCTGGGCTCCTGCCTTCGCAGGAGCACGGGAAGGGACAGTGCTGGGTGTGTCTCGACTTCGCTCGACACGAACGGGAGGGTGGGCGTGATCGGGTTATTCCGGCCTCGGGTTCGCGCTCGCGCGCTCTATTTGGAGTTATCGGCGTGATGACGACCAAGACCCCGTTCGTGTCGAGCGAAGTCGAGACACCCTCCGCCGCAACCATGAACGCGCTCCACAGCCGCCGCACCGATTTCCCCGGCCTCGTCACCGCTGACGGCAAGCCCTGGCACTATCTCGATACCGCCGCCACGGCACAGAAGCCGCAGGCGGTGATCGACGCCACGGTGCGGGCAATGGGCGCAGACTATGCCACGGTCCATCGCGGCGTTTACGCCCGCTCGGCGGATATGACGCTGGCCTTCGAGGCCGCGCGCCGTCGCGTGGCGGAGTTCATCAACGCGCCGAGCGAGAATGAGATCGTGTTCGTGCGCGGCGCGACCGAGGGGATCAATCTCGTCGCGCAGAGTTGGGGCGGCGCCAATCTCAAGGCCGGCGACCGCATCCTGCTCTCGACGCTCGAGCATCACAGCAATATCGTGCCCTGGCAGCTCATTGCGCAGCGGACCGGTGCGCAAATCGACGTCGTGCCGCTGACGCCGGATGGTCGCATCGATCTGGATGCCATGGCGGCGATGCTCCGCCCGGAGCACAAGCTCGTGGCACTTGCGCATGTCTCCAATGTGCTCGGCAGCGTGCTGGACGTGCGGCGCGCGGCGGAGATTGCCCATGGCGCCGGGGCGCTGCTGCTGGTCGATGGCTGTCAGGCCGCACCGCGTCTCGCCATCGATGTGCAGGCGCTGGGATGCGATTTCTATCTCTTCTCCGGCCACAAGTTGTACGGCCCAACCGGCATCGGCGTGCTGTGGGCGCGGGGCGCAATCCTCGAGGCCATGCCGCCTTATCATGGCGGCGGCGCAATGATCGACAAGGTGACCTTCGCGCGCACCACTTATGCACCGCCCCCGGCGCGGTTCGAGGCAGGCACGCCCGCGATCATCGAGACGATCGGGCTGGCGGCGGCAATCGATTATGTCGAGGCGATCGGGCTCGATCGCATGGCTGCCCATGAGGATGCACTGGTCGCCCGCACGCGCGAGGCGTTGCGCGGCATCAACACCATCCGCCTGCTCGGGCCTGAGGATGCGGCGGGAATCGTGTCTTTCGTGATGGAGGGGGTTCATCCCCACGACATCGGCACTATCTTGGATGAGAGCGGCGTGGCGATCCGCGCGGGCCATCACTGCGCACAGCCGCTCATGGCGCATCTTGGCGTCGAGGCGACGGCGAGGGCCAGCTTCGGGATTTACAATGATGAAAGCGATATCGAGGCGCTGCTGCGTGGCCTCGATCGGGTCAGGACGATATTCGGATGAATGACGAGAGCAGAATCAGGACCGAGGAAGTCGAAGGCGTCGCTCCGCCGCCGCGCGCTCGCGTGAGCGATGTGGTGGAGGATGCTTCCGGCGTTGCGGAAAACGCCTCGGACAAGGTCGCCCGCAAGCGCGACTATCTGGAGGGCTTTCTCGCCCAGAAGCCCAGCGATGCGCCCGCCGGTGAGCCGGGCGGCGCGACCTATGATGCGGTGATCGATGCGCTCAAGAGCATCTTCGATCCGGAAATCCCCGTGAACATCTACGATCTCGGGCTGATCTACGGGGTCGAGGTGGGCGAGGACAATCATGTCGCCGTGACCATGACGCTGACGACGCCGCATTGCCCGGTCGCAGAATCGATGCCGGGCGAAGTGGAAATGCGCGTGGGATCGGTGCCCGGCGTCGGGCTGGTGGACGTCAATCTCGTCTGGGACCCACCGTGGGACCCGCAGAAGATGAGCGATGAAGCCAAGCTGGAACTGGGGATGCTGTAACGCTTCGCCAAAAGGAGACCTTTTGGCGAGTTGGGAACAATTCTTGTCCGTTCGCCCTGAGCTTGTCGAAGGGTTCTTCTTTTGAAGACTGCACGGACATTGAGTGAGAGTGAGACTGATGACCACGACCACCACCAAGCGCCCTCTGCCTGCCGCCGTTACGCTGACGCCGGCCGCCGAGCAGCGCGTCGCGGACCTGATGGCCAAGGCGCCTGAGGGCACGATGGGCGTCAAGCTCTCCACGCCGCGCCGGGGCTGCTCGGGGCTGGCCTATTCCGTCGACTATGTGAGCGAGGTCGCGCCGTTCGATGAGCGCATCGAGACGCCCGGCGGCCTGTTCTTCATCGATGCCGCCTCGGTGCTCTACCTCATCGGCTCGACCATGGACTGGGTGGAAGACGATTTCACCGCCGGCTTCGTGTTCAACAATCCCAACGCCAAGGGCGCCTGCGGCTGCGGCGAAAGCTTCACCGTCTGAAGGCGGGCAGTTCTCCCCTCTCGTCATTCCCGCGCACGCGGGAATCCAGGGGCGCAATCGCAGTTCGGCTGGGTTCTGGATTCCCGCGTGCGCGGGAATGACGGGAATAGGTAGGCTCTCGGTTTGGCTAGCCCGCCATTCGGCAGCAGTCGAGCCTCAGAACCCTACCGACCAACGCAGGGCGATGCCCAGTTCATCGGGTATGGCCGCGATGTTGCTGCCCTGCTCGCGCAGGAAGAGGTTGGCGCCCAGCCAGCCGGGGCCGATGCCGCGCCCATAGCTCAGCTCATAATCGCGCTGGCGGCCGCGCGGCACAAGGTTGAGCGGTACGCGCGCGTCGGTCGCCATTTCCTGCTCCCAGTCCCAGGTCTGCGGTACGATCAGCGTGAAGCGGCTGGCGATGACGCGCAGCGGCTGGGAGATGCGCAGACCCAGCAGATCGCCGGGCGCGAAGAGATCGCCACGGGCCAGATCGGCCGACCAGCTTTGGCTGACCAGCGATCCGCCTTCGCGCAAGGCTCCGCCGGCCGCGGCGCGGGTCCAGCCGCGCTGCCAGTTGGCCGAGAGGCGGACGGCGCCCGGCAGGTCGGCGCGCGCACCCAACCGCGTAAACAGGCTGCGCGCCGACTGCGCGCCGAAATTGGCGGAGAAGCGGGCGCCGAGCAGCGTGGCCTGCTCGTCCAGCATCGTCATCCCGGCAGTGAGGCCGATCGCCCCGCGCTGATAATCGAACGAGAGCGACGCCGCATGATAGGGCGTGGCGCGCCACTGCTCGGCATCCGCGAGAGCGGCACGTTGCATATCGCCCCGCTCGAACCCGCCGATGATGGTCAGCGCCGGTGACAGCTGCTGCGAGACGGTGAGGGCGGCTTGCGCCTGCCGATCGGCCTGATCGGCATCGAAGCCATGATCCGCCATCAGGAAGCTGGGGCCGGCACGGTCGGCGAGGCGTTGTTCCAGGGCGGCGATGCCCGTCCGCAGGCCAAACATCACGCGCGCGTGGGGCGCGATCTGCGCGCTCAGCGTACCGGAGAGCAGCCGGGTGCGGGCCTCGTCCGACTGACGGAACGCGAAGGGGTCGCGGGTGGTGGCGGCCTCGACCGTCGGGCGGAGATTGAGCGAAAGGCTGAGCGCCGGCGTCCCGAGGTTGAGATGGCGCTGGGCGGTGTCGAGCGCGGCGGCGAACTCCCGGCGCGGTGCAGGGCGAGCGAAGCGCGGGGTCAGGTCCACCCGATAGGCGCGCTGATAATCGTCCAGCGCAACCGCAGCCAGCGCGGCAGGCGCGGCGTCGCCCATCGGTGCGGACAGTATGCTGGTCGAAAGGGGTGAGAGCGCGATCTGTGTGCCGGCCATGCTGAGCGCGCCGACAGGCTGGAAGGCCTTGGCAATATCCAATATGCCCACGCCATAGCGCGCATCCGCGCCCGGCGCGCCGACATCGCGCGCGCTGTTCTTGAGCAGCGCAACGATCTGCGCGCTGGTGAGATTGGGGAAGGCATCCGCCAGCAGCGCAGCGGCGCCGGCCACCTGCGGCGCTGCAAACGACGTGCCGGAGTAGAGATAGTCGGTGCCGGCGTGGTCGAAGGACAGGACGCGACTGCCGAGCGCGGCGATGCTCACGCTCTCGAAGCCGGCCACACCGGCCGAGAAGCTGCTCACCGTATCATTGCTGTTTACCGATGGCGCGATGATGACGAGGCCGTTGCTGTAGGCCGGGTTGGCAAAGGATTGCGCCAGCTCGTCCGGCGCGGCCATCATGGGCTGGCCGTCCTCGTTATTGCCGGCGGAAATGACAATGATGATGCCGGCCTGGGTGGCGCGCTTCACCGCCTGCAGCAGATAATTGGGAGCCGCGCCGCCCCCGAGCGAGACGTTGATGATCCGTGCGCCATTGATCCTGGCATGGTCGATGGCGTTGGCAATGGCCGTGGTGCTGTGCTTGCAGCCATCGGCATCGCAGTCGGACTGGTCGTCGGTCCGCAGCGCCATCACGGTCGCGCCCCAGGCCATGCCCATCACGCGCCGGTTGTTGCGTCCGGCGGCCAGCACCGCCGAGACTGCCGTGCCATGGCCCTCCACATCCGTGTAGCTGCTGTTGCCGGCAAAGTCGGCGGAGGCGGCGCTGATCCGGCCGGTGAACTCGCCGGTCGGATCCGACAGGCCGCTGTCCACCACGCCGACCGTCACACCCGCGCCGCTGGCGCCCGCCTGATAGGCAGTGATCGCGCCATGATAAGGCAGGCCGGAGGAATTGCGGTATTCGCTGGTGTCGTAATTGACCGTGCTGGGTGTCGGCGCGGGCGTGGGTGCCGGGGCCGGAGTTGGGGTCGGTGTGGGAGCCGGGGCGGGTGAGGGTGTGGGCGTCGAATTGAGCGCGCCGCCGCCACCCCCGCAGCCGGCCAGCGTCAGCAGCGCCACTACCGAGCCAAAAGCGATCACATGCCGCATGATTGCAGGTTCCCCGTCCGCGCGACGATGCGCGCTGCGACACTAGCGGCGCCTGGTTAACGGGCTGTTTCGCAAAAACAGGGCTGCGAGGGGGCGGTTGCCAGCCTATCCAATCAGGCGACGAGATGATCCAGGCGTGGATTGCGCTCGATCAATTTCTGCAGACGCGCGGGCCGGTAGATCAGGCGCGAGAGAGAGAATCGAGGAGAGCGACGCATGGCCCATTTCCCCAACACGTTCGGTTTCACCGGTACACTTCGCCCGCTCCGTTTGCAGGGCGACATTCACGACGTCGAGATCGAGGGGGAAGTCCCCGCTGATCTGGATGGCGCCTTCCACCGCGTCCACCCGGACAATCAGTTCGCACCCAAATTCGAGGACGACCAGTTCTTCAATGGCGACGGCATGGTCAGCATGTTCCGGGTCAAGGATGGCAAGGTCGATTTCCGCCAGCGTTATGCGCAGACCGACAAGTGGAAGCTGGAGAACAAGGCCGGCAAGTCGCTGTTCGGCATGTACCGCAATCACCTGACCGACGATCCGAGCGTCGAAGGGCAGATTCGCGGCACCGCCAACACCAATGTGCTGGTCCATGCCGGCAAGCTCTACGCCATGAAGGAGGACAGCCCCTGCCTGCTCATGGACCCGAACACGCTGGAGACCCATGGCTACACCGACTTCGGCGGGCGGATCGACAGCAAGACCTTCTGCGCCCATCCGAAGATCGACCCGGCCACCGGCAATATGTGCGCCTTCTCCTACATGTCCAAAGGGCCGATGACCCATGACATGAGCTATATGGAAATCTCGCCAACCGGTGAGCTGCTGTTCGAGATTCCCTTCCAGAACAAATATCTGTGCATGATGCACGATTTCGGCGTGACGGAAGATTATGCGGTCTTCTCGGTCATGCCGCTGCTCACCAGTATGGAGCGGCTGGAAAAGCGCCTGCCCTATTTCGGGTTCGATACCACCCAGCCGGTCTGGCTTGCCGTGCTACCCCGGCAGGCCGGCGCCACGGCAGCGGATATGCGCTGGTTCAAGGCGCCGTCCAACTGCTTCGTGGGGCATGTGATGAATGCGTTCAACGAGGGCACGCGGATCTACTTCGATCATCCGGTCGCCGCCAACAACAGCTTCCCCTTCTTCCCGGATATTCACGGCGCGCCGTTCGACCCGATTGCGGGGCTCGGCTATCTCAGCCGCTGGAGCGTCGACATGGCGTCCAACAGTGACGAGTTCGAGAGCATCGAGAAGCTGACCAATCTCGCCGACGAGTTCCCCCGGATCGATGACCGCTACGCCACGCAGGCTTATCGCCATGGCTGGATGCTCGTGATGGATCGCGAGAAACCCTATGAAGGGCCGGGCGGGCCGTTCGTCGGCATGATCAACAGCCTGGCTCATATCGATCTGGCGACCGGGAGCACCAAGAGCTGGTGGCCCGGGCCGCAATGTGGCATCCAGGAGCCCTGCTTCGTTCCGAAATCGGCGGATGCGCCGGAAGGCGATGGCTATGTCATCGCGCTGGTCGACAATCACGTGACCAATTATTCGGAGCTGTGCTTCTTCGATGCCCAGCATGTCGATGAAGGGCCGATCGCCCGGGCTAAGCTACCGGTGCGTATCCGGCAGGGGTTGCACGGTAATTGGTCGACTGGGGCGCAGCTGGCGGGGATTTGAGGGCGAGGTTGCACTCCCTCTAAAAGCGTCCGTTCCAACACCCCGTTCGTGTCGAGCGAAGTCGAGACACGGGGGAATGCGCTGGGTGTGTCTCGACTTCGCTCGACACGAACGGGGAAGGGCATGGTCAGCCCTCCCCCGCCGCGTGACTAGAACGAGACCTTCACCGTCGCGCCCCAGGTGCGCGGGTCGCCGGGCAGGCCGGCGATCAGGCCGGTATTGCCGGGGCCGACGAACAGCTGCTCGTAATAGTTCTCGTTAAAAGCATTCCGCACCCATCCGAAGATGTCGAGGCCGGTATCCGTCCGGAAGCCCAGCCGGACGTTCGACAGGCTGTAGCCATCGATCCAGGTATAGGCCGAGGGCGAGGCGTTGGACGAGAAGTTGGAACGATAGCTGCCGTCGTAGCCGAGATACACCTCGCCGGTCTGGCCCAGCAGCGTTGCCGGCACATTGCCTTCCGCGCCGAAGGAGAGCGCCCACTTGGAGACGCCCGGCAGGCGCTGGCCGGAGATGTCGCAATTGGCCGGGCTGAAGCCACCGGGCGTGCCCGGCACGCTCGGCGCATTGCTCCCGGCCGCCGTGCCGCCAGAAAGCTCCGGCGGGCAGGGCGCGTCGACGAAGCGCCGATAGGTCGCGTCCGTGTAGGCGCCATTCACATAGGCATTGAAGCGCTGGCTCGGGCGCACCGAGAAGTCGACCTCCACGCCTTGCGAGCGGACCTTGTCGGCATTGGCGAGGTAACCGCGCAGCACCCCGAACTGGCCGTTGTTCACCGTGGCCTGATAGTCCTTGATGTCCGTGCGGAAGGCCGAGAGGTTGAGCGTCGCGCGGCGATCCCAGAACTGCGCCTTGATGCCGGCCTCGAAATGCTGGACCTGCTCGGGCCGGATCTGCCCGGCGGCGAGGATCGGATTGCCGGCGGCATCGGTGGGCAGGCCGTTCTGGTTGATGCCGACCGTCTTGAAGGTCTTGGCATAGGTCGCATAGGTCAGGATGTCCGGGGCGACGCGGTAGCTCACTGTGAGGTCGTAGCTGAAGTTCCAGTCGCTGGCCTCCGGCGCGCTGAGCTGCGGGGTAAAGACACCGAGCTGCGCCGCACGCACAGTGCCCGTGTCCGTCGCGAAGATTTCCACACCCTGCCCATCGAAGACGCGGCGCTGGTAGAAGCCTTCCTTCTTGTCATAGTTGAGGCGCAGGCCTGGCTGGATGGTCAGCGCGTCGGTGGCCTTCCACGCGAGCTGGCCGAACAGCGCCAGGCTGGTGCTCTTGAGATATTGCGTGTTGCGCGCGGTCAGCCCGTTCAGCACCGCCGGGTTGCTGGCGAGCGCACTGGTCGGGTTCAGCGTCCAGCGGCTGGATGCCGAACCATGCTGCTCGGTCCCCTGCGTGTCGATCCGCTGGTTGAACGCAAAGGCGCCGAGGACGAAATCGAACTGCTTGCCGCTGTAATTGTAGCGCAGTTCCTGCGTGTACTGATCCTGCTGGGAGGGGTTCTGGGAGAGCGTGACGATCGGCAGGCCCGTGAAATCGCGGTCGTTCTCCGGCTTCCAGTTCCAGCTGCGCCAGGCAGTCACGGAAGTCAGCGTGCCGGGGCCGACATCCCATTTCAACCGCAGGGCGACGCCGCCGATGACGTTGCCGGCATTGAGGCTGGCATCGAGATCGGTCAGGCGGTCAAAGCCATTGAGGCTGGGTGGCGTGTAGTTCTGCGCGGCAGCCAAGGCGGCGAACTGGCGATTGAGCGGGCGCTGGGTGGCGCCCGTGCGCACGAACACCGAGCCGCAGCAGGCTGCATCCTGCTCGCTATAGTCGCCAACAAGGGTGGCGCTGAAGGTATCGGTGGGCTTCCAGAGCAACTGCCCGCGCAGGCCGATATTGTCCTGGCTCTGAATCCACCGGTCGGTCGTGACATTATAGATCGTGCCGCGCCGGCTGGTGCTGGAGACGGCGATACGCGCGGCCAGTGTATCCGAGAGCGGGCCGGAAATGGCGGCCTTGGCCTGCTTGAAGTTCAGGCTGCCCACGCTGACCTCCGCTTTGCCCTCAAAATCGAAGGTCGGCTGGTTGGTGGTGATATTGATCGCGCCGGCGGTTGTGTTCTTGCCGTAAAGCGTGCCCTGCGGCCCGCGCAGCACTTCAATCTGCGCAACGTCGAGAAAGTCGAAGGTGGCCGAGGCCACGCGCGAATAATAGACGTCATCGACATAAATACCGACCCCCTGCTCGAAGCCGTCGCTGGTGAGGCCGAAGGGCACGCCGATGCCGCGGATGTTCACGGCCGTGTTGCGCGGGTTCGAGGAATAGAATTGCAGCGTGGGCGCAAGCTGCTGGAGACGGCCGACATTGAAGGCGCCGGTGCTGTCGAGCTGGGCGCCGCCGACCACGGAGACGGCAATGGGGATTTCCTGCGAGGTTTCGGAGCGCCGGCGCGCCGTCACCACGATATCCTGCG
Organism: Sphingobium sp. B2D3A; assembly: GCF_025961795.1. Classification (NCBI taxonomy): domain Bacteria; kingdom Pseudomonadati; phylum Pseudomonadota; class Alphaproteobacteria; order Sphingomonadales; family Sphingobiaceae; genus Sphingobium; species Sphingobium sp. B2D3A. The sequence continues at coordinate 932,715 of NZ_JAOQOI010000001.1, forward strand.
GGGCGCTGCGGTCTTCATGCGGGGCGGCCGTGCTGTGGGAGCCGGTCGCGGGCGCTGCGCCTGCGGTTTCGTCCGCTTGTGCGGTGCCATGAAAGAGAAGAGCTGCGGCGAGCGCGCTCAGCGAAAGAAGCGGTCTGTTGACCATGGTGAAATCCCCTTGTTTGAAAAAAGGGATGCCTCCAGTGGTCCGGTCAGCATCATGCTATGGGTCTGTTATCGCGCGGGCGGCCAGGCGGCCCGTCGGAAAGGGTTAGGCGGTCAGCCTGGTCTTCTCGGTCACCTCGATCTGGACGAGGCGGCCTTCGTGCACAGTCAGATGCACGGCGCCGAATTTGAGGCGGTCAAGATGCTGCCGAATCAGAGAAAGCGCGCTGCCATGGGGATCGTCCCCGCTCTGGGCAGCGGAATGGGGCGTGGGTGTGGACATCGGCCGTTCCTCCTGTTTTGCCGGGTCGGAGGCGTAAACTTAACTCAATCGGTTATATTGACAATAGGATTGCGATGAACATTTGCTTTTCCGCGAGGAACAGCAGCTTCCTCCTGGGCCGCCCAATCTTCGCTAAGGTCGGCGTGCAGGCATGAGCCCCTTCACAGACCGGCGTGCGAAGACCCAGCGGCCGTCCTCCCGCACCAGATCGTCCTCATAGGCGGCCATGAGCATGGGCGTGGGCCGGTTCCGCTCATCCGGCACGACGTAGAGGGACATGGACGTCGCCCTGGCGCTGTCCGAGCCGGTGAAGGTCACGACCTCGTTGAAGAACAGGTGATAATTCGGCTCTGCAAAGCCCATGGCATTGCCGGCGAAGACCTTACGCATCATCTCGCCGGCGGCCGGCCCCCGCGCTTCTGCGCTACCGCCGGCAGCATAGATGCCATCCTTACCGAACAGTCGCCCGAACCCCGCGAAGTCGCGCGCGTCGAGCGTGCTGCCATAAGCGACGAGCAGGGCGTGGATGGCGGCGCGATCAGCTGTCTCGTCGCGCTGGGCGCTGGCGGGGAGAGCGGCGCCGGCGAGCAGCGCGATCGCGGCGATGGGGCGCAACGCGATCATTGCGCGGCCTGACGCGCGCGGACGACCTTCATCCATTCCTCGGCCGTCGGCATCACCGGATAATCGACGCGGCGCCGGATCTTCCATTCGCCATTCTCGCGGATGAATTCGTCCTCATAACGGCCCGCGAGCGCCGGGACCGGCTCGCCATTCGGGCCGCGCCAGATGAGCAGGTGGCGCGAGTGCGCGGTCGCCCGGTCACCGTCGATGTCGATCTGGATGTTGGACGTGAGGTGATAGTTCTCGTTGTTCACGAAGCCCGCGGGCGGCGTGCCGTAGAGGTTGACGAGCAGCTGGCGGATTGTCGCGCGCCCCTTGTGGACGGCCTTGCCGTTCGCCCATTCGCCATCGGTGGCAAACAGATTCGCATAGGCCGCATAGTCGCGGGCATCCTGCGTGGCGGCATAATCGACGATGATGCGCCGGATCGCCAGCTCATCCTCCACCCGCTGCAGCCGTTGCTCGACGGTGAGCGGCGCTTTTGGCGTCTCCGCGAGGCTCGGCCCGCTCAGTCCGGCCATGGCCAGTAGGCCTGCAGCTATAATTGCATCACGCATCGCACTCTCCCTGTTCTATGCGCCCTTGCCGGGCATCATCGAGCGGAGGCTAATGGCCGAAGATGGAAATTTGAATGGATGCGCTGTCCTCAAGGCTGACGGCGATTGCTTAGCATGGTAGCGATTGCCAATCGCACGATCGTGTTAGAGGGAGAGGAGAGGGACTATGGACTATCGCTATCTAGGACGCAGCGCCCTCAAGGTGTCGCCGCTTTGCCTTGGGACCATGATGTTCGGCGGCGCGACGGACGAGCCCACGGCAACGCGGATCATCCACAAGGCGCGGGATCAAGGCATCAATTTTCTCGACACCGCCGATGGCTATAATGGCGGCCAGTCGGAGGAAGTGGTGGGCCGGGCGATCCGCGACCATCGGCATCATTGGGTCGTCGCCACCAAATTCGGCCATGCCTTCGGGAAGGGGCCGAATGAGGGCGGGCAGTCGCGCAAATGGATCGTGCAGGATGTCGAGGCGAGCCTCAAGCGGCTGGGCACCGATTATATCGACCTCCTTTATTTCCATAAGGCCGATCCTCACGCACCCTTCGAGGAAGGCCTGCGGGCGATCGACGATCTAATCGCGCAGGGGAAGCTGCGTTATTATGGCGTGTCGAACTTTCGCGGCTGGCGCATTGCCGAGATCTGCCGCGCGGCGGACGCCATCGGCATGGATCGGCCGATCGCCAGTCAGCCGCTCTATAATATGGTCGATCGCCTCGTTGAGGTGGAGCAGATGCCCGCCGCCGGCCATTATGGCCTGGGCGTGGTGCCCTACAGCCCGTTGGCCCGGGGCGTGCTGAGCGGCAAATATGCCGGTGACGGGCCGCCGCCGGCGGACTCTCGCGCCGCGCGGGGCGATGTCCGTCTCAAGCAGACCGAGTGGCGCACCGAATCGCTGGCCATTGCTGAGGCGGTGAATGCCCATGCCGCCGCCAAGGGCGTGAGCACCGTCGCCTTCGCTTTGGCCTGGGTGCTGCGCAACCGCTTCGTCAGCGCCGCGATTGCCGGTCCGCGCACCGAGGCGCAGTGGGATGCCTATCTCGATGCGCTGAGCGTGCCGATGGGCCCCGAGGACGAGGCCTTTGCCGACGCGTTGGTGGCTCCCGGTTATGCCTCCACCCATGGCTATACCGATCCGGCCTATCCCATCGAGGGCCGGCAGGTGCGGGACTGAGCATGGCCGCTGCGGCGGATATCTACGCGGCCCCGGCGGTATCGGTCGATGCGCTGCATGACCAGCTCTATCGCGGCGATATCGTCCGCTTCGGGGTGCTTCCGGCAATGCGCGCTCTGGCGGATCATGCCCGCGCCTTCGCGGAGCAGCACCTCGCCCCCCACGATCCGGAGCGCATTCACGAGGCGCTGGACAGGGTGGCGCTGGCGGAAACGCTGGACGCCGTGCAGCGCGCCTTCTCCAATGACGCGCAAGCCAAGCACTTATGGCGCGCGCTGTTCGAGGCGGTGGGATTGCAGGCCGAGGATTTGGCGCGGGACCGGCTGCTGCTGCGCTTCCAGCCGCCCGTGCCGGCGGATAACCAGCCGCACAACGCGCGCAGTACCGCGACGGTCGGCTTCCATCGCGATAGTTGGGGCACCAATCTGGCGGCGCAGGTCAACTGGTGGGCGCCGGTCTGGCCGATCACAAGCGGGCGGACCTTCGCGTTTCTGCCCGAATTGTTCGACCGGCCGATCCCCAATGACAGCGTCGATTTCGATCTCGCCGAAGCGATGGCCCGGCGGCGCACCGGCAGTGCCTCGGCCGATCGCGGGCGCATGGCGCCGCGCCCGCTCGTCCCCATCGATGCCGCCCAGGGCATGCCGGTGCTGATCGCGCCGGGCGAGATCATCGCCTTTTCGGCGCAGCACGCTCATGTCGGGGTGGAGAACCGGACCGGGCTGACGCGCATCTCGCTGGAGACGCGCACCGTGCGGATCAGCGATCATCTGGCAGGGCGCGGCGCGCCGAATGTCGATGGTCGTGCGCGCTGGATTGCCTATGCGCTGTTCCGGCGGCTCAGCGATGGCAGACCGCTGGCCGATGTGCTGGCCGTCAACCCGTTGATGCCCTTTGGCGAGGGGCCGAGCGTTTCCGGGATCTAGAGCCCGAGCACGGCCTTCACCGGCTCCACCTCATAACCCAGCGCCTCCGCGACGGCGGGGCAGGTGACCTTGCCGGCATGGACATTGAGGCCATTGGCCAGATGCGGATCACGGGCAAGCGCGGCGCGCCAGCCGAGATCGGCGATGCTGAGCGCATGGGGCAGGGTGACGTTGTTTAGCGCGTAGGTGCTCGTCCGCGCGACGGCACCGGGCATGTTGGCGACGCAATAATGCACGATGCCGTCCACGATGAAGGTCGGCTCGGCATGGGTGGTGGGCCGGCTGGTCTCGAAACAGCCGCCCTGATCGATCGCGACATCGACGAGCACTGCGCCGCTCTTCATGGACGAGAGCATGTCGCGTGAGACCAGCTTTGGCGCAGTGGCGCCGGGTACCAGCACCGCGCCGATCACCAGATCCGCATCGACAAGGCTTTCCGCAAGCGCCGCGCGGCCCGAGAAGCGGGTCTTCGCGCGCCCCTCGAAGTGGGTGCCGAGACGCTCCAGAACATCCGGGTTGCGGTCGAGAATCGTCACGTCGGCGCCCAATCCTGTGGCCATCTGCGCGGCATTGAAGCCGACCACGCCGCCCCCGAGAATGACCACCTTGGCCGGCAGGACGCCCGGCACGCCGCCGAGCAGAACGCCGCGCCCGCCATGCGCCTTCTCAAGCGCGGTCGCGCCGGCCTGTATGCTCATCCGCCCGGCCACCTGGCTCATCGGTTTGAGCAAGGGCAGCGTGCCGTTGGGCCCGGTCACCGTTTCATAGGCGATGGCCGTCACGCCGGAGCGAACCAAATCGGCAGTCTGGGCGGCATCGGGGGCGAGATGGAGATAGGTGTAGAGGATCTGCCCGGGCCAAAGCATCGCGCGCTCCTCTGCCTGCGGCTCCTTGACCTTGACGACCATCTCGCACTGCCCGAACACCGTCCGCGCATCAGGCTGAATGATCGCACCGGCGGCGCGATAATCCTCATCGCTGCTGCCGATGCCCAAACCGGCGGCCTGTTCGACCCAGACTTCATGGCCATGCGCCACCAGTTCCCGCACGCTCTCCGGGGTGAGGCCGACACGATATTCGTGGTTCTTGATTTCCCTGACTGTCCCGATGCGCATCGAATTTCTCCTGTCTTCTGCACATAGGAGAGGATGTGTTGGAGACAATGAGGCGGCGGGTCGCGCGGGGGCGACGATGCGCCGCCCGGATCTCAGGTGCCCCGCGCGTAGGCCCGCATGAAGATGTGCGTGAAGCGGAGTGCATAGACGTCAATCTCGGCGTCGTTCAGTCGCTCGAATCCCCAGATCGCCCGCATGTGCTGGCCGATGCAAAGGCCCATCAGGGCTTCCACCATGACTGCGGGGTCTTCCTCGATCAGCGCGCCGCTGGCGACCTGCCGGGCAAAGAAAGCCTGCAATGCGCCTTGGACGGGCCGCGCAGCCCGCTCGTGGAAAATCTTGCCGACCTCGGGAAAGCGCCCACTCTCCGCAACGACCAGCCGCCAGGTGGCCTGGCCGTCCGGCGACGTGATCTTGCGCAGGAAGGCGCGACAGAAGGCGATGAGGGTGCACTCAAGATCGGCTTTCGTTGCCAGCACATCCTGAATCTCGGCGCGAAACTGCAGGCTGACTTCCTCAACGACTGCCGCGAACAGGTCTTCCTTGGATCGGAAATAGCCCCACAACGTCGCTTTGGAGCCGCCAAGCGTCTTGAGCAGGCCGGACATCGACGTGCCGGCATAACCATGCTCCAGAAACGAGGTGCGCGCAGCGTCGACAATGGCCTGCCGACGGTCCTGCTTGCGGCTTTCCCGGCGGGTGACGGGGAGTGTTTCGGTATCCTGCTCCATAACCGTACTATACAGTACAGTTTTCTGTTGACAACCCCGTCGATGAGGATCAGAGCGCTGACTGTACCCAACAGTACGGTTTTCGACTCATGGCCACGACTTTCCTGTCTCGACGCGCTGGTGCCCTGCTCGCGATGCTGGCTCTCCCCGGCTGCGCGGCCGTCCCCCATATGGGACCGGCACCGGCGATCGCGCCGGCCGATCATTACGCGGCGAGCCAGAGCCTGACTCCCACCGCCCCGGGCGCGCCTTGGGTCAAGGCGGATTGGTGGACCAGCTATGGCGACCCGCAACTTGACGGGCTGATTCAGGAGGCGCTGGCCGGATCGCCGGATCTCGCGGTCGCGTTAGCGCGCGTCCGCCGAGCCGAGGCGATCGCCCAGCAGTCCGGCGCAGCCCGCTCACCCTCGCTCGATGTGTCGGCCGGCGGCTCCGCTGCCAAGCAAAGCTATAATAACGGCATTCCGCCGGCCTTCGTGCCGCAGGGCTGGAACAGCTCGGGCAATGTCCACGCCGCGCTCGGCTTCGATCTTGACCTCTGGGGTCGCAATCGCGCGGCCTATGCCGCTGCCCGCTCGGATGCCGAGGCGGCGCAGCTCGATTATCAGCAGGCAGCGCTGATGCTCTCCACAAATGTCGCGGATGCCTATGCCGATCTGGCGCGGCTGTACGCGCAGCGAGCGGTGCTGCAGACGGCGCTGGAGGTGCGCGAGAAGACGCAGGGCCTGGTGAGCGATCGCGTGACCTCCGGCCTCGATACTCAGGCAGAGCTCAAGCAGGCCAGCGCCGCCGTGCCCGCCGCCCGCAGCGATCTCGCCGCGACGGATGAGCAGATCGGACTGGCTCGCAACCGGCTGGCGGCCCTGCTCGGCGCCGGCCCCGATCGCGGTCTGGCGATCATGCCGCCGGCGGTGACCATCGCGGCGCGGGGCATTCCCGAGAATGTCACCACCGATCTGGTCGGTCGCCGGCCCGACATTGCCGCCGCGCGTGTGCGGGTGGAGGCCGAGGCGAGCCGCATCAAGGTTGCCCGTGCCGATTTCTATCCGGCTATCAACCTGTCCGCGATCTTCGGCTTTCAGTCGCTCGGGCTGTCCAACCTGTTCAAGAGCGGCTCCGACTATGGCAGTGTCGGTCCGGCGATCACCCTGCCGATCTTTCGCGGCGGCGCGCTGCAAGGGCAATATAAAGGCGCCCGCGCCGGCTATGACGAGGCCGTGGCGAGCTACGACCGGACAGTGACCGACGCCTATCGCGCCGTCGCAGATGCCGTCGTCAGCCAGCGCGCGCTTGCCGTTCAGCTCGACCAATCGCGCAAGTCGCTCGCGGATTTCGAAGCGGCTTATGCGATTGCCACGCAGCGTTACGAGGGTGGGCTCTCCACCTTTCTCGATGTGCTGACCGCGCAGGACCGTGCGCTGCAGGCCAAGCGCATCGTGGCTGATCTTCAGGCGCGGGCCTTCACGCTCGACGTCGCACTCGTCCGTGCGCTCGGCGGCGGATTTACCGATACGGGCACGGCTGCCCACATGATGCCCACCAAGGATGCTACCCATGGCTGAAGCTGACCCTCACTTCCCCGCGGCTACTGCAACGCAAACGTCGGACGCTGCGCCCTCCCGCAGTCGGCGCAAGACGGCCTTGCTCGCCATTGCCGGCGCGGTTCTGCTCGCGGGCATCGGCTATGGCGGATGGTATGCCGCCATCGGCAGCCATTATGTCGAGACCGACAATGCCTATGTCGGCGCGGATACCGCGCAGATCACCCCCATGGTCGGCGGGCAAGTCGCCGCCGTGCTCAAGACGGACACGGACAGCGTGAAGGCGGGCGATATCCTTGTCCGGCTCGACGATCGCGATGCGCAGATTGCCCTCGCCACCGCACAGGCCGAGCTGGCCAAGGCGCGCCGCCAGTTCGGGCAGGCGAGCGCGACCAGTAACGCGCTGTCCGATCAGGTTCTGGCCCGGGGCGCGGACATTCGCAGCACGCAGGCCCAACTCGTCGCGGCGCAGGCCTCGTTCGAGAAGGCGCAGGTGGATTATAGCCGGCGCAAGGCGCTCTCGGCCAACGGTGCGGTCTCCGGTGATGAACTGACGGCGGCGACCAATGCGCTGGCCAGCGCGCGCGCGGCGCTGGAGCAGGCCAAGGCCGCCATGGCGCAGGCCAGCGCGTCGCGCGGGGTTGCCGCGGGCAATCTCGCCGCCAATGATGCGTTGATTCAGGGCAGCACCGTGGAGACCAATCCGGATGTGCTCGCCGCAAAGGCGAAAGTGCGGCAGGCCGAGCTCGATCTTGAGCGAACCGTCATCCGCGCACCCATCGATGGCGTCATCGCCAACCGGACCGTGCAGGTCGGCCAGCGCATCGCGCCCGGCGCGACGGTGATGCGCGTGGTTCCGGTCGGTCAGGTCTATGTCGATGCCAATTTCAAGGAGAGCCAGCTCACCAAGGTGAAGCCGGGCCAGCCCGTCACACTGGTGTCCGATCTCTATGGCGGCAGCGTCGAATATCATGGCCGTGTCGTCGGCTTTTCGGGTGGCACCGGATCGGCCTTCGCGCTGATCCCCGCCCAGAATGCGACGGGCAACTGGATCAAGGTGGTGCAGCGCCTGCCAGTGCGCGTCGCGCTCGACGCCAAGGAGCTGGCCGCGCATCCGCTGCGGGTCGGGCTCTCGATGACCGCCGAGGTCGATACATCGGCGCATTGAGTGCGACCGGATAGGAAGGGCACAGGCATGGCCAGCAAAGCGGATGATTTCACGCCGCTCTCGGGCGCTGCGCTGGTGATTGCCGGCGCGGTGCTCGCGCTCAGCAATTTCATGATCGTGCTGGACACGACGATCGCCAATGTCTCGGTGGCGCACATCGCCGGCTCGCTCGGCATCTCGGCCTCGCAGGGCACATGGATCATTACGTCCTATGCGGTGGCGGAAGCGATCTGCGTGCCGCTGACCGGCTGGCTTGCGGGGCGTTTCGGCACCGTGCGCACCTTCACCTTCGGCATGATTGGCTTTGGCATCTTCTCGGTGCTCTGCGGCCTTTCGAGCAGCCTCGGGATGCTGGTCGCCTTCCGCATCGGGCAGGGGTTGTGCGGCGGGCCGCTGATGCCGCTCAGCCAGACCCTGCTGATGCGCATCTTCCCCAAGCATCTGCGCGGGCAGGCGATGGGCTTGTGGGCGATGACCACCGTGATCGCGCCGATTCTCGGCCCTATCCTGGGGGGAACCATCAGCGATAGCTGGTCCTGGCACTGGATTTTCTTCATCAATATTCCGGTCGCCGCGCTCTGCGCTTATGGCGCGACTCGCTTCCTGCGCCACGCGGAGACCAGGACCGAGAAGATGCGTGTCGACACGATCGGGCTGGCACTGCTGATCCTGTGGATCGGCGCGCTGCAGATCATCCTCGACATCGGCCGCGAGCATGATTGGTTCGGGGACAGCAAGATCGTGATCCTGGCGATCATCGCGCTGATCGGCTTCGCGCTGTTCCTCGCCTGGGAGCTGACCGAGGCGCAGCCCATCGTCAATCTGCGGGTGTTCCGGCATCGCGGCTTTTCCGCAGCGGTGCTCAGCCTGTCGCTCGCCTTCGGGACGATGTTCTCGGCGGTGGTGCTCATCCCGCAATGGCTGCAGACCGACCTTGGCTATACCGCCACCGATGCGGGCTATGTGACCGCCTTCATGGGCGTGGCTGCCGTCATCATGTCGCCCATCGTCGGCAAGCTCACCAACAAGGTCGATCCGCGCATTTTGGTGACATTCGGCATCCTGTGGCTCGGGCTCACGTCGCTGCTGCGCGCACACTGGACGTCGGGTGCGGACTTCTGGACGCTGGCCTTTCCGCAGCTGATGCAAGGCATTGGGATGCCCTTCTTCTTCATTCCGCTCACCACGATTGCGCTCTCGGCGGTAGACCCGGACGAGACCGCGTCGGCCGCAGGCGTGATGAGCTTCCTGCGCACGATGGCCGGCGCCATCGGCACCTCCGTCGCGACGACCATGTGGGCCAATAGTGCTGTGACGGCGCGCAGCGAGATGGTCGGCGCCATGAACAGCGAGGCGACGCGCGAGGCGCTGCAAGGCGCCGGCTTCTCGCTCGATCAGGTGCGCGGGATGATCGAGCAGACCGTCCAGCAGGAAAGCCTGACGGTGGCGATCAACCACATGTTCCTGCTGTCCGCGGCCGCCTTCGTGTTCGCTGCCGCAGCGGTATGGTTTGCGCCCCGGCCGAAAAGGGCCGTCGATCCGGGCGCGGCGCATTGATGGGTGCCCTCAGCCGACTCGATATCGAGCGGACCGAGGGTGCCTCATTCCAAGCTGGTTAGTGAGGATCCCTCAAACGTCGAGATTGGCGACGTTGAGGGCGTTGTCCTGGATGAACTCGCGGCGTGGCTCGACGATGTCGCCCATCAGGCGGGTGAAGATTTCGTCGGCGACGTCCGCCTGCTCGATCTCCACGCGGAGCATCGAGCGCACATTTGGGTCGAGCGTGGTTTCCCACAGCTGGTCGGCGTTCATCTCGCCAAGGCCCTTGTAGCGCTGGATCGAGAGGCCCTTGCGGCCGGCGGCCAGCACCGCGTCGAGCAGCTCGGACGGGCGGGTGATCCGCACGCCGCGCGCCTGCGTGGCGGCGGGCAGGGCGGTCTCTTCGCCGTCGCTGTCTTCCGTCTCGCTCTCGGCCTGCGCCTGCGCGGCGGCCGCGCGTGCGGCGAGCAGATGGCTTGGGCTGGCGTAGAGGCTCGCCTGCTCCTTGGTCAGCGTGTCCAGCTTGCGGGCTTCGGCGGAATTGAGGAAGGCCGGCTCGATGATGTGGTGATCGGTCACGCCGCGCACCAGCCGCTCGAGATGATAGCCGCCCTCGGCCGAGAGGCGGCCGGTCCAGCGGCCTTCCTCGTCGGTGCGGTCCAGCCATTCCGCCGCGCGGGCGAGCGCCTGCGCGCGGGCATCGTCGGAGAGATCGAAGGCCAGCGCGCCGGCCAGCGCCAGCGCCTCGACGATCGCACCGTCATAGCGACGCGGCACATAGCGCATCAGCGCGCGGCTGCGCCGGGCATGGTCGATGAGGTCGCGCAAATCTTGGCCTGAGCGGGTGCCGGTTTCCGTCTCCAGCACCAGCGTGTCGACGCCATTGTCGACCAAATACTGGTCGAGCGCGGCTTCGTCCTTGAGATAGACCTCGCTGCGCCCGCGCGTGGCTTTGTAGAGCGGCGGCTGGGCGATGTAGAGATGGCCGGCCTCGATGATCTGCGGCATCTGCCGATAGAAGAAGGTCAGCAGCAGCGTGCGGATGTGGGCGCCGTCCACGTCAGCGTCCGTCATGATGACGATCTTGTGGTAGCGCAGCTTCTCCAGATTGAAGTCGTCGCGAATGCCGGTGCCCATCGCCTGGATGAGCGTGCCGATCTCGCGCGAGGCCAGCATCCGGTCGAACCGGGCCCGCTCGACATTGAGGATCTTGCCGCGCAGGGGCAAGATCGCCTGGAAATGCCGGTCGCGGCCCTGCTTGGCCGAGCCACCGGCCGAATCGCCCTCGACGAGGAACAGCTCGGATTTGGCAGGATCGCGCTCCTGACAGTCGGCGAGCTTGCCGGGCAGGGAGGCGATGTCCATCACGCCCTTGCGGCGCGTCAGTTCGCGGGCCTTCTTGGCGGCCTCGCGCGCGGCGGCGGCATCGACCACCTTCTGGATGATCGACTTGGCGTGGCCGGGATTTTCCTCCAGCCACTCCTGCATCTTGTCGGCCATCAGGCTTTCAAGCGGCTGGCGCACCTCGGAGGAGACCAGCTTGTCCTTGGTCTGGCTGCTGAACTTGGGATCGGGCAGCTTGACCGAAACGATGGCGGTCAGCCCCTCGCGCATGTCCTCACCGGTAAGGCTGACCTTCTCTTTCTTGAGCAGGCCGGACTTGTCGCCATAGCTGTTGAGCGTGCGCGTCAGCGCGGCGCGGAAGGCGGCCAGATGGGTGCCGCCGTCCCGCTGCGGGATGTTGTTGGTAAAGCAGAGGACGTTCTCATAATAGCTGTCGTTCCACTCCAGCGCGACATCGATGCCGATGCCGTCCCGGTCCGCCGAGATGGCGATGGGGTCGGGCATCAGCGCGTTCTTGTTGCGATCGAGATATTTCACGAAGGCCGCGATGCCGCCCTCGTAGAACAGGTCGTGCTCCTTCACCTCTTCATGGCGCTTGTCGCGCAGCAGGATGCGCACGCCGGAGTTGAGGAAAGCCAGTTCGCGATAGCGATGCTCCAGCTTGTCGAAATCGAACTCGGTGACGTTCTTGAACGTGTCGGTTGAGGCGAGGAAGGTGACGCGCGTGCCCTTTTTGGGCTTGCCGTCGACCACGGGCGCATCGCCGCGCACCACGAGCGGGCCTTCCGCATCACCATAGCGGAAGCGCATCCAGTGCTCCTTGCCCTCGCGCCACACGGTCAGCTCCAGCCACTCGGACAGCGCATTGACCACCGAGACGCCGACGCCGTGCAGACCGCCGGACACCTTATAGGCATTGTCGTCGGAGGTGTTCTCGAACTTTCCGCCGGCGTGGAGCTGGGTCATGATGACCTCGGCCGCCGAAACGCCTTCCTCGCGGTGAATGTCCGTCGGGATGCCGCGACCATTATCCTCGACCGAAACGGAGCCGTCCGGGTTCAGCTCGATCAGCACCAGATCGCAATGTCCGGCCAGCGCCTCGTCAATGGCGTTGTCGCTCACCTCGAAGACCATGTGGTGCAGGCCGGAGCCGTCATCGGTATCGCCGATGTACATGCCGGGGCGCTTGCGCACGGCATCCAGGCCCTTCAGCACCTTGATGCTGTCGGCACCATAATCATTTGCGTTCTGAGCGGGGGTCGTATTGCTATTGTCCGTCATGCCCCAGCCTATAGGAAAAGGGGGCGACGAACGGAAGCGAAATGCTGTTTTTTCACCGTGCGGAAAGGGGCGCTCATGGCCCATTCAGGCAGAAGGGGGTAGAGCGGTAATCGGGCGCGGGAAATGGGAAACCGGAAAGGACGCAGGATGCGTTTCATGTCTCGCCTGTTCACAGGCATTATCGGGGTCGCGATGGTCGCTACGGTGCCCGCCGCTGCCCAATCGACTCGCGCAGCAGAGGCGCAGGCCAAGGCTGACGCCAAGCTCGCCAAGGCGCTGGAAGGGCGCACCGCGGGAGAACCGGTCCGGTGCATCAGCCTGAGCAGCGTGCGCTCGACGCAGATCATCGACAAGACGGCGATCATCTATGAGGTCGGCGGCAAGCTCTACGTCAACCGGCCGGTGAGCGGCGCCTCGTCTCTCGACGATGACGATATTCTCGTCACCAAGACGAGCAGCTCGCAGCTGTGCGATGTCGATATCGTACAGCTGGTGGATCGCGCCGGGCACTTCCCGCGCGGGTTCGTCAGCCTGGGCAAGTTCGTTCCCTATGAGAAGGTGAAGACCGCGAGCTGAACTCATTCCGACATAATCTCATAAAAAAGAGGCTCCCGGCGGTGCGCTGGGAGCCTCTTTTTGTATCTGCGGGGCCCGTGCAGCGGGCCAAACGATCAGGCGGCGCTCTTCGCGGCCTTGTTCTGCTGGTAGCGCTCAATGGCTTCCAGCGTGATCTGGCGGGCTTCCGCGCTGTTGCCCCATGTGCCGACACGCACCCACTTCTCGGCCTCGAGATCCTTATAGTGCGTGAAGAAGTGCTCGACCTGCTTGAACACGATGTCGGGAAGATGCTCCTTCTCGGTCACATTGGCGTAATAAGGGAAGGTCGCGTCGTCGGGGACGCAGAGCAGCTTTTCGTCACCGCCATGCTCATCCTCTAGGTTGAGGACGGCGATGGGGCGGGCGCGCACCACCGAGCCCGGGATGAAGGGCGAGCGGGCCACGACCAGCGCATCGAGCGGATCGCCATCGGGCGAGAGCGTGTGCGGAACGAAACCGTAATTTGCGGGGTAGCGCATCGGCGTGTGGAGGATGCGATCGACGAACAGGGCGCCCGATGCCTTGTCGAACTCATATTTCACCGGCTCGCCACCGGTCGGCACTTCGATGACGACATTGAGGCTTTCCGGCGGATTGCTGCCGACAGGAATCATATCGATGTTCATGGTTTTTCGCACCCACAGGTTAATTGACGGAAGTCTCGCCGGTCCGCGCTGTCAGCAGTCGGTCGAGACTGGTTGAACCCTCTTGTGATTTTTCGAGGCGCGGATAGCGCAGGCCGCCGGAATAATCGAGCGTGATCGTGCGATATCTTTTGTCCCGCCTCAGGGTCAGGACGAGCGGATGTTTTTGGGCCGTTGCCCGGACCCCCTCGCGGAAGACATCGGCGGAAAACTCGGTGTCGCCAACCGCCGTGATCGAATCGCCGACCGCGATGGCTGCCTTGAAGGCGGGGCTATCCCAGATGACGGAGCGCACGACACCATCTTCCCCGACGATCAGCCCGGGGCCGAAGCTCTGGTCGACATATTTGCCCACGGTCTCGGCGGCCCGAATCGTGGAGTTGGTGATAAGGCCGTAGGTCAGCTTGTAGCCGCCTAGGTCGAACCCGGCCTTGGTGACCTCGCTATTGGTCTGCTCTATCCGCTCGCGCAGTAGCCCGTCCCAATCATAAGCAACGACGCCGTTCAGCGTGTCGATGACATCCTGACGATTGTAGGTCAGCACGCCCCAGTCGCGATCGTTCACGCCGAAGAAGGCCTTGGCGAAATCATCGATGCCGCGCGCGCCGGCGGTTTCGCGGCGGATGATGGCATCCACTTCCAGCCAGATCATCAAGCCTTCATTATAATAGTCTTCCGGGCGCTGCCAGCTCGTCCAAGCCTTGGGGCGGCGGGCCGCGATGATCGGATCGTAGGTGGTGTCGATCACCGGGCGCCAGGTGCGGCCTTTGGTCGCGTCGAGCCGCGCCGCGATGGCGGCCAGCGCATCGAGCGTCTCGGCCTTGCTCAGCAGTCCCGCGCGGGCGGAGAGCACATAGCCCCAGAACTGGGTCTGGCCTTCATACACCCAGAGCAGGTCATCCTGCATGGGGGTGGCGAAATCGGGCGTCCAGAGCATCTCCGGGCGGCGATATTTGCCGTTCCAGCTATGGGTGAATTCGTGCGCGAGCAGGTCGCGGTCGCCCAGCGCAGCCTCCCATTGCGTGAAGTAGCCCAGCGAGACGCCATTTTCGCTGAGCCGGTGATGCTCCAGGCCGATGCCGCCCAGCTTGTCCGAGATGGAGAGCAGGAAATTATAGCGATCATAATGGCGCGCGCCGAACAGCGCGACCGCCTCATCGACAAGGCGGCGATGCAGGTTGATCTGCGGCTCGGTGGCTTTGAGCTCTTCCGGCGTATCGGCAAAGACGCTCAGCCGCACGTCCGGCGCCAGCGCGATCTCGCGGCTGTGGAGCCCTGCGAAGATCGGCGAATCGACCAACGTTTCGTAATCGGTCTCCTCGTAGCGGACCGTCTTGCCGTCGCGCTCACTGGCCAGCGCAGTCGCCGCGCTCCAGCCTTCCGGTAGCGTCACGCTGGCCTGAATCGGGATGCGGCGGGTGTAGAAGCCGGCCGGATAAAGCGAGACGCTGTCCCACTGCAGGTTGAGCAGCGAGTCCGTCATCACGATCCGGCCCTGATTGCCCGCGGTGGGCGCCAGAAACTGGAAATTGGCGATCACGGCGCCTGCCCCGTCCGGCACGGAGAGGTGAAAGGCGTAGACGTTGAGCGGGTCGCGCTTCCAGCGCAACGGCCGGCCGGCCGCCGTGGTGAAGCTCAGGCCCGCGATCTTCTCGATCTGCCCGCGTGGGGCGTGGTGGCCCGGCAGCCATTCCGGCAGGAGCAGGGTCAGCGGACCACCGGTCGACATGGGGATGGTCTCGCGGATGGTGATGATGCGCCGGTCCACATCGGTCGCATCCACCTCCAGCTTGAGCGTGCCGCTGGTCCAGGCGATGTCCCGCGCTTGCGGCACGGTGCTCAGGATCGGCAGCGCAGCGGGAGCGGAGCGCAGGGGCGGCGCGGCGGCATCCTGCGCGAAAAGTGCGCTTGCGGGCAGGGTCAGCAGAAGAAGGGCAGGCAGAAGGCAACGGCGCATCATGGCACTCCGGGAAAATAGATGCGACCAGCATGACAAGGGGGTGGCAAGGCGTCCACCCCCTCGGTCTATATCCTATGCTCGGCCCTCAGGCTGCGCGCGGCAGCTTGCTGGCGTCTGCCCAATTGCCATGCAGGCCGGAGCGGATGCGAATGGGCAGCTTGGCGCGGGCGATCGGCCCCGCGGGCAGGTTGAGCGCGTCGAGCACCACCAGGTCGGAATAGTTGGTGATGAGATTGTCCACGAGCGCGATGATGTAGCCATCGCCCTCCGGCGCATCGGCCGAGCGCGGCACGAAGCAGGGCTCCTGGATGATCGATTCCGGACCCGCCCACCAGCAATCCTCGGTGCGTGCGACGAGATCCCAATGGCCGATCTTGTTCATCTTGAAGCCGCTGGCGCGACCACGGAGGAAGTCCATCGGCATGTCCGGGTCCATCACCAGGCCCCAGCCGTGGCGATAGGGCTGGCCGACGAAGCGCTCGTCGATGCGGGGAAATTCGTCGATCCAGTCGGTGAGCTTCTCGATGCTCGCGAATTCTTCACCGTTGGAGGCCAGGTCGACCGTCCAGCGGGTCAGGAAGGGGCGCGCCGCGACCGGATCGAAGCTGTCGTCATGGATATCCGGGAAGAAGGGGAAGCTGTTCCCTTTCGCCTCGCAGGTGTCGAAGTGAATCTTGGTGCCATCCTGATAGGCGTTCATGACATGGCTGGCGAAACAGTTGTCGCGCTTGAACCAGCGAATGTCGGAGCCGTTAGCGCCGCGCTTCAGCACGCCGAGGTAGACCGGGAGCGTCTTGTCGAAGCCGAAATGCGGCTTGCCGGCCTTCAGCCGATCCCAATTGCCGGTGATCGGCACGATGTGGAAGATTACGTAATCCTGCGTCAGGCCGAAGTCGTGCATCATGCAATAATAAGGGACCTTGAAGAAGGTCTCGAACAGCACATTGCCCTGCGGGTCGATCTCGAAATAGCTGACATCGTCGGTCAGCACGCCGGTCGCGGCATAGCCATGGTTGCAGAAATTGCCGGTGACGGGGTCGATCTTGCCGTGGCCGGAGAAGGTCTGGTTTTTGATCTTGCCGTCAAAATTCGTGTAGCCCTCGGTTTCCAGGCTGAGCGGATCCATGATGAGGCAGGGGCTGTCCTCCTTCATTGCATAGAGCTTGCCAGCGTGGACCATGACGTTGGTGTTGGCCGTGCCGCGGATCATGCCCTTGACGCTCTCGTCATCGGTCAGCGGATTGCGATACATGCCGAACAGCGACTTGCCGGCGGCCCGCTCGGCCTTCCACTTGTCGGTCTGGGCGTAGCGCTGGCGGAAATCGACCTTGCCATCATGAAAGTGGAACAGGCTGACCATGCCGTCGCCATTGAAGAACTGATCGTTCTCGAACATCGGCGGGAATTGCGCATCGGGGTGGACGCGATGGAAGGTGCCATTGAGTTGCGCGGGGATTTCTCCCTCGACTTCCATATCCAGAATGTCGCCTTCGATGCGCAACGGGCGCAGCACGCCTGTCATGCCGGGCGTATTGGGGTAGTGGGCCATCCGACTCTCCTTGATTGATCTCTCAACAAGTCGAGTGAATGGCCGCTTTCGACAGGGGCGGCGTTGATCCGTGTCAAACCCTCAGCCTCGTCGCGCGCTTCGGAGGAAACGGACGGGGCGAACCTTATTCGCCGGGAAAGCGCTCGAAGCTCGGCAGGGCATCGAGCGTGGTCATCCAGTGCGGCCGCTCGGCGGTCTGGATCTGCACTTGCGGCGGCAGCGCCTCGGGATCGTCGAACGTGGCGGCCTGGATGTCGATCAGCCCGGGCAGCGCCTCCGGATTTGTGAAGAACACGCCCGTGCCGCAGACGGGGCAGAAGCTCCGGGTCACGGACGGGGAGGAATGATAATCGCTGACATTGCCATTCAGCACCGTCACCGCTTTCTCGGCAAAGGCGGCCCAGAGCACCATCGGCGCGCCGGACGATTTGCGGCAGTCCGCGCAATGGCAGAGCGCCACATGCTCGGGCGTTCCTGTTGCCCGGTAACGCACCGCGCCGCATTGACAACCGCCTTCGAAGCTGTCGCTCATCATCGTCTCCTCAAGCTCACGAAGGAACATAAAGAGAACAAGCTGCCCTTGCAAGCCGGTTTCCTTAAAGCGCGATTCCCGCTAGAGGCGCGGCCATGGCGAAAATCGAGACACCCCGGCCCGTTCGCGGCACTCAGGATATGATCGGCGACAGCGCGGACCGCTTCGCACATGTGGTCGAAACATTCGAGAAAGTCCGCAAGCTCTATGGCTTCCGGCGGATCGAGGTGCCGGTATTCGAGCAAACGGCGGTCTTCTCCCGCTCGCTGGGCGAAACCACCGATGTCGTCTCCAAGGAGATGTACAGCTTCGAGGATCGCGGCGGGGATTCGCTCACGCTGCGCCCGGAGTTCACCGCCGGCATCGCGCGGGCCTATATCACCGAGGGCTGGCAGCAATATGCGCCGCTCAAGGTTGCGACGCACGGGCCGCTGTTCCGCTATGAGCGGCCGCAAAAGGGACGCTATCGCCAGTTCCACCAGATCGATGCCGAGATCATCGGCGCGGCCGAGCCGCTGGCCGATGCCGAACTGCTGATCTTCGCCGATCAGTTGCTCAAGGAGCTGGGCATCAGCGAGGGCGTGACGCTGACGCTCAACACGTTGGGCGATGCCGCGAGCCGCGATGCGTGGCGCGCGGCGCTGGTTGCGCATTTCGAGGGGCACAAGGCGAGCCTGAGCGAAGACAGTCTGACCCGGCTCGAAAAGAACCCGATGCGCATCCTCGACAGCAAGGACCCGCGCGATCAGGCGGTCGTGGCGGACGCGCCGGATATCGACGCCTATCTGACCGAGGAGGCGCAGGCCTTCTTCGAGAAGGTGACCGACGGGCTGAAGGCGGCCGGCGTG
Organism: Sphingobium sp. B2D3A; assembly: GCF_025961795.1. NCBI lineage: Bacteria > Pseudomonadati > Pseudomonadota > Alphaproteobacteria > Sphingomonadales > Sphingobiaceae > Sphingobium > Sphingobium sp. B2D3A. Next base: position 951,272 of record NZ_JAOQOI010000001.1, read on the forward strand.
GCGTGGACCCGCAATGCCCGGCTGGTGCGCGGGCTGGATTATTATCGGCACACCGCGTTCGAGTTCGTCACGGATCGGCTGGGCGCGCAGGGGACGGTGCTCGGCGGTGGACGCTATGACGGGCTGATCGAGACGCTGGGCGGGCCGGCGACCCCGGCGGTCGGTTGGGCGGCGGGGATTGAGCGGCTGGGGATGCTGCTGGGTGACAGTGGCTCGCAGAAGCTGGATGCCGTCATCGCTCTGGAGGATGATGGTCTGCTGAGCCTGGCCATGCGCGGCCTCACGGCTTTGCGCCAGGCTGGACACTCCGCTGACCTCGTAGCGACGGGCTCGGCTCGCAAACGCTTTGACAAGGCGGCGAAGATCGACGCGCATGCCCTTATATCCCTCGGGACGCGCGACGGTGCGATTTATCTCAATGTGCGCGGAGACGGCAGCGATACAGCAGCGCGTGCCGAAGCGATGATCAGGTCCATCGGATGATTGGTTGCACTGCTCCTTTCTCCCGTCACCCTGAACTTGTTTCAGGGTCCATGGAGCAGCGGCTCGGCCAGTCCCCACGTCACGGCGAGGTCGGCCCAGTCGGGATTGTTCGCTTCAATGAGGTTGATCTTCCAGGCGCGATGCCAGCGCTTGAGTTGCTTTTCGCGGCTGATCGCCCCGTCCATGGTCTCGAAGAACTCGGCATGGACGAGGCGGTAAACGCGGTAGCGCGAGGTGAAACCCGGACACTCGGCGGACCGGTGCTGCCCAATGCGGGCGGGGAGATCGGACGTCACGCCGACATACAAGGTTCCGCGTTTCTGGCTGGCGAGAATATAGGTGCACGGATTGCGACGTCGCATGCCCCCATCATTGCCGTGCCATGGATGCTGAAACAAGTTCAGCATGACGGGGGCAGGGCGCAGGCATGACCACCATCTCCCCCGATCGCATCGCTGCGATCCTCCGGCGGCAGGATGAGGTGCAGGCGCAGATGGCGCGGCCGGATCTTGATCCGGCGGAGTTCGTGCGGCTGTCCAAGGATTATGCCGAGTTGGAGCCGGTGGTGCAGGCCGCGCGAGCGGTGGTGGATTTGCGCGCCGAGCAGGGCGAGCTGGAGGCGATGCTTGCCGATCCCGAAATGAAGGCGATGGCGCAGGAGGAACTGGAGAGCCTGCGCGCGCGGCTCCCGCAGGCCGAACATGCGCTGGCCGTGGCGCTGCTCCCCAAGGATGCGGCGGATGCCCGCCCGGCGATGCTGGAGATTCGCGCCGGCACCGGCGGCGATGAGGCTGCGCTGTTCGCCGGCGATCTGTTCCGCATGTATCAGCGCTATGCCGAGACGCAGGGCTGGCGGGTCGAGATCATCTCGGCCAGCGCGTCCGAGGCGGGCGGCTTCAAGGAAGTGATCGCCAGCGTGACCGGCACTGGCGTGTTCGCGCGCATGAAGTTCGAGAGCGGCGTCCATCGCGTACAGCGCGTGCCGGTAACGGAGAGCGGCGGGCGCATCCACACCTCGGCGGCGACCGTGGCCGTGCTGCCCGAGGCCGAGGATGTCGACGTGCAGATCAATGAGGCGACGGACCTGCGGATCGACGTCTATCGCTCGTCCGGCTCGGGCGGGCAGCATGTGAACACGACCGACAGCGCCGTGCGCATCACCCATCTGCCGACCGGTCTCGTCGTGACGCAGCAGGACGAGAAGTCCCAGCACAAGAACAAGGCGAAGGCCATGAAGGTGCTGCGCACACGCCTCTATGAAGCCGAGCGCGAGCGGACGCAGGCCGAACATGCCGGCGCCCGCAAGGCGATGGTCGGCTCGGGCGACCGCTCGGAGCGTATCCGCACCTATAATTTCCCGCAGGGCCGCGTGACCGATCACCGCATCAACCTGACCCTGCATCGCCTGCCGGAAATTCTCGAAGGCCCCGGGCTGGACGAGGTGATCGCCGCGCTGATCGCTGAGGATGAGGCCGCGCGGCTGGCACAGCTCGACATGGCGGCGTGAGCGGCGGGGGTGTGTCGACCATGAAGCCGGGAGCGGGGGGCTGCTTTGCCCTGGGCTCCTGCCTTCGCAGGAGCACGAGCTTGTGAGCGGGCTGGGCGATTGGCTGCGGGCCGCCACGACCGCTCTGGGCGGGGTCAGCGATACGCCCCGGCTCGATGCTGAACTGCTTGCCGCGCACGCGCTGGCGATGAGCCGCGAGGAGATGATCCTCGCCCTGCCCCGGCTCTCCTGCCCCGAGGGCGCCGATGCGCTGCTCGCCCGGCGGCTGGCGCATGAGCCGATCGCCTACATTACCGGCACGCGGGATTTCTGGACGCTGACCCTGAAGGTCGCGCCGGGCGTGCTCGTGCCGCGACCGGACAGCGAGACCCTGATCGAGGCAGCGATCGCGCAGTTCGAGGGGAGGCGGGCGCCGGGTCGCATTCTTGATCTCGGCACCGGCTCGGGTGCGCTGCTTCTGGCGGCGCTGGATGTCTGGCGGGAGGCGAGCGGTGTGGGCATCGACGCCTGTGCGGCCGCGATCGAGATCGCACGGGCGAATGTCCGGCTTTGCGGGATGGAGGCGCGGGCGGAGATCCGCGCGGGGGACTGGGCCGAGGGGATCGACGAGCGCTTCAATCTTATCCTCTGCAACCCGCCTTATATCAGCACGTCCGCCATGCTGCCCCGGCAGGTGCGCGATCATGAGCCAGCCAGCGCCCTGTTCGCGGGAGCCGACGGGCTGGACGATTATCGGCGGCTTGCCGCGCAGACGGGCGACCGCCTCGCCGCAGGGGGCGCAGCGATCTTCGAGATCGGTTTCGACCAAGAGGAGACGGCCGGCGCACTGTTTCGGGAAGCCGGCTTCCATGTCGCGGTGCGCCGCGATCTGGCCGGGCGGGCGCGGGCGCTGGTGCTCACCAGGGCATAGGGCTGCGCTTTTTCACGGCTCCCAACGATTTTCGCTTGGTTTGATGCACGGGAACGACTATCTGCCAGTTTCAGGACCACTGTTGCAAACGCGCGAAGCGCTTGCGTGAGTGGTCTGCTCCCACAGTTTTGGCGGCGTTCTGGAATTGGAGCCGTTGGCCGAAGCGCGGGGCGAGAGCGGTGTCAAAACCGTTCCGCCAACGATGTGTTGTATAGCGCTTGGGGCCATTGATCGGGAACGCCGGGTTTTAGTCGAGAGCATAGGGACGAACCTTTGATCAATAATCGTCAGGCCGGTCGCCGTCGCGGTCGGAATAACCCGCGCCAAGGGGGCGGAGGCAATCGCGGTAACGGCGATTCGGGCAACCGGATCGACAGCCGCGCACGGGGCAATGCGCCTCAGCTTCTCGAAAAATATCGCAATCTGGCGCGCGACGCCCAAATGTCCGGCGATCGGGTGAACGCGGAATATTATCTGCAGTTCGCCGATCACTATTTTCGCGTCCTCGCCGACAACCGTGCGCGGCAGGAGGAGCAGCAGGGCCGCTTCCGTCGCAACGACGATGGCGATCAGGACAACAGCTTCGACAATGACGAGCTGATCGACGGCAGCGACGATGGCGACGAGTTCGCGCCGCGGCATCAGGACTTCCGTCAGCAGGACAATCGTAATCAGGACGAGCGCCCGCGCCGGGATCGTGGGCGGGACCGGGACGGTCAGGATCGCCCGGCACGGCAGGAGCCGCGTCAGGACCAGGGCGAGCGTGCGGAACGGGCAGAGCGGCCCGAGCGTGCTGAACGCCCGGAACGTGCCGAGCGCCCTGAACGTA